>JBMOIP010000164.1:0-1526 GCA_049317265.1 Bacteroidales bacterium | reverse complement strand
CGCAGGATGATGAAACAATTAGAGAACTGCTGGGCAGCGATACAATCTGGTATTGCGGTGAATGCATGTCGTGCAAAACACGCTGTCCCAGGGGGAATGCTCCAGGTCTGCTGATCATGGCTCTGCGCTCGCTGTCGCAGGAATTGGGTTATTTTACCAAATCAGAGAAAGGCCGCCAGCAACTGGCAGTAAAACGTATAATCGGTGATCAGATTCTTTCATCCGGTTATTGTGTCTGCCCCGACATGGTCGACCCGGGTCTGCATCCTGAGCAAGGCCCGGTATGGGAATGGGAATACCACAACCTTGGCTCAGTTATGGAAAAACTTGGAGCAAACTATAATGGTGAAGGGTCAGGCGCTTTACGCAAAATTCCGGCAAGCGACCTCGATGAGTTAAAAAAAATCTTTGAAATTACAGGCGGACAGGATCGTTACGATAAAATTGAATCTTTTTCGAAACAAAAGGCTGAAGAAATGGGACTGGAATTCGGAACCGATACCGGAAGCGAATACGTTCAACATATTTATTCGGCCAATAACCAAAAGCATAACCACGGATGAGACTCGAAGGTAAAAGGCTGATATGGCAGGATTATCAGAAAGAAATAGCCGATGACCATTATTTCTATGCACGCAGTTGCATCCGCCAGACTTTTTTCCCAGGCGCCGAAGCTATTTTTATGCGGATCCTTAAAGAGGAACTGGGAAAGGATATTCACGATGAACAACATCATACATCATGCACAGGTATTGGCTATCATTCGGATGTGGTGCCTTTCGATACGACTATGACCGTTGTTGCCCGGCAGTTTGCATTAATGACAGAAGCCGGCTATGAAAACTATGCCGCTTCATGTGTTACAAGTTTCGGCCTGTATACCGAAATCCTCGATACCTGGAATCATTTTCCCGAAACAGAGGCTAAAATAAGGGAATATCTTTTCAAAGCAACCGGGCGCGAATTCAACAAACCCCGAAACCTGGCTCATGCCAGCGATATCGTTTATAAATTAAGACATCAGATTGCAGCAAAGGCCAAATACAAACTGGTGGATAAAAAAACCGGGAATCCTTTGAAAGTGGTTGAGCATATCGGATGTCATTACTCAAAAATGTTTCCTCATAAAGGAATAGGAGGGGCCGAATATCCATACGTTCTTTCAGGTATGATCGAAGCCTGGGGTGGCGAAGTGATCGACTATCCCGAACGCCGTCACTGCTGTGGATTTGGGTTCAGGCAATATATAGTACAGGCAAACCGTGGATTCTCACTATCGTGCTCCAAAAAGAAATTTGATTCCATGGAGCCGTATGAACCCGATATGATAATTACAAATTGCCCCGGATGCCCTATGTTCCTTGATCGCTGGCAATATGCACTGAGTGAAATGGAAGGTAAAACCTACGGTAAAAATAAGCAGGGAATCCCTGTTTTTACATACGAAGAGGTTGCTGGTTTGATAATGGGCTACGATCCCTGGGAAATAGGCCTCCAGGTTCACCAGGTCCCGGCCGAACCCCTGC
>JBMOIP010000163.1:0-1570 GCA_049317265.1 Bacteroidales bacterium | reverse complement strand
TGTCCACTCGTCCACTCGTCCACCCTTCCACCCGTCCACCCATCAAACATCCTTATTATACTGAATCACCATCTCCAAACTCTCCAGTTCCAGTGCCACAAGATTCCCAAACCCATCTTTCCCGGTGAGGTAGGGTCCGTTGTCAAGGTCAATGAATTTGTACACTTTGTTCCGGATCGATTGCGTGATGAGTTCCATGTTCACGGGAACATGCCCGTGAATGATGCGCCTGCCCCCGATCTTCTCCGGTTTGATCTCATATTCGCGGAGCCACAGCATCGACTGAAGGTCCTCGAACGGATCTTCATTTTTGAAGTTCAGTCCGGCATGTACCAGCACAAAACGCTCCAGCTCAACATAATGGGTGAGGGTTCGCATCCACTCGATATACTCTTCGGGCACGTCGCGGATATGCTGCACATCAAAGCTGGAAAGGGTGGGCTTTCCGCCTATCTCCAGCCACGCTTTATGTTTCTTGTTGCCGAAATTGTGCCACCATGAGTTTTTTGACTTTTTCTCCGCATCGTACAACTCAACCATGAAATCTTCATGATTCCCTTTAATCGCCGTAACGTTGTAACCGCTTTTTTGCAACGACCGGATAAAGTCGATCACTCCTTTGGAATCGGGGCCCCTGTCGACATAATCGCCTAAAAAGTAAATCTCGTCCGACCGCATGGGCATGATGATCTCTTCGACCAGCGAGGTGACGGTCTTAACATAGCCGTGAATATCGGGGATGACCCAGCGTTTTATCATCAGGATTTTTTCTTTCCCTGGTTGGCTACCTCGTCCATCAGCTTTTTGATTACATCCGGGTCGCCGAGAAAATAGTCTTTCTGCAGGTTCATCTGGTCGTCGAATTCGAACACATAAGGAATGCCGGTTGGCAGGTTGATGCTTACAATATCCTCATCGGAGATATTCTTTAAATATTTCAGAATCCCGCGAAGGCTGTTTCCATGAGCGGCAACCACGATCTGTTTGTGTTTGCGCAAGGCAGGTTCCATCTGCTCTTTCCAATAGGGAACAATTCGTTCAACGGTATCTTTCAGCGCTTCTGTCGCTGGAATGTCCTTGGGATCAAGGTCACGGTAACGATGGTCAAATCGAGGATGCCGGGGATCATCCAGTTCCAGCGCGGGTGGACGAACGTCATAACTCCTGCGCCAGATCAGCACCTGCTCATCGCCATATTTTTCGGCCATCTCCGACTTATTCAGACCCTGGAGAACGCCATAGTGCTTCTCATTCAACCGCCACGACTTTTCCACCGGGATCCATTGAAGGTCCATCTTCTCAAGGGCCAGCCACAAGGTACGCAAGGCACGGGTGAGGTAGCTCGTGTAGGCCATTTTAAACTCAAATCCTTCTCTTTTCAGGACTTTTCCGGCTTCAATGGCCTCGGCGATCCCGCGATCAGAAAGTTCTACATCGGTCCAGCCGGTAAACCGGTTTTCCTTGTTCCATGTGCTTTCACCATGGCGTAACAATACAAGTTTATTCATGAGGGAAGGTTTTACAATACCCTGCAAAAATACAAAAATGTTGCTATTTTTCCTACCTTTGC
>JBMOIP010000162.1:0-1570 GCA_049317265.1 Bacteroidales bacterium | reverse complement strand
AACGTTGGCCGGCTGATATCTGCGCGATCTGCAATCTGGGTGGCGCTTAACTTTCTGCGCAGACGAGCCAGTTTGATATTCTCGCCAAACTCAGTTAGGATTTGTTGTGCTTTGGGTAGCAGGACAACCCTTCTGTTTCTCATAATGTAATATATATACTACATATATAACCTATTTTGATAAATATAGTAATCATTCATGGAAATACCGATTTTTTGTTTTATAATAGTTGAAATCCTTACATTGCTAACCACATCGACAGGGCTTCCGACTGGTAGTGTGCTATAGTTTGGAACTATAATGGGCGACAAGAAACGGTCGCTTTACTCCCCGGAAAGTTCCCTTGACATTGCTCAGAAAATCACGGCTTCCTGCCAGAACAACCTTTGCGAATTCTGGAAACTCGGAATCTCTGACCTGCAGAAAGTAAAAGGCATCGGAAAACAACGTGCCTGCCAGATTTCTTCCATGTTTGCACTCTCCCTCAGAAGAAATACAGCTGAAGTAGTTGTCAAACCTAAAATATCCAGCAGTCGGGATGCATATACAGTTTTCCATTCCCTGATTGGCGAATTGCATTATGAAGAATTCTGGATGCTATTGCTCAACCGGGCAAACAAGATCATCAAAACGGTGAAAGTTTCCGAAAGCGGAATCTCCGGCACGGTGGTTGATCCCAAAAAGTTACTTTTCATAGCCTTGGAACATCATGCGTCGTCGATCATCCTGGGTCATAATCATCCTTCGGGGGCATGCACTCAAAGTGAAGCCGATATGAAAACCACCAAGAAGCTCAAAGATCCTGGCGCTTTACTTGAGATTTCGGTTCTGGATCATATTATTGTTGCCCAAGATGAATATTATTCCTTTGCTGATGAAGGGACGATATAATTTTTTAGTCCCGGGAAACCGGGACTTCTCTATTCTCGTATTTTCAGAATGGAGTTTGAATAATTTCCTATAACTATGCAGGATTTTTTTTATTTTTGTAATAAGTATGTTCTGAACCGATCAAGAATATAGTTGCTAAATGGATAAGGATATTGTAAACATTTTAATTGGAATAGGTGTGTTATTTGTATCCGTTACAGCATCTATTGCAACAGTTTTTGCTTTTCTTCGAAGTGAAAAAAATTACATCGGAAAAGGCACCATGGTTGCGAATTTATCAATCGTAAAATTCAGTTTCAAACTCTCAGAAATTGCAAAGCTCTCTCATGTATTCAACGGTGAAGATTACATCACTTTCGAAGTAGCGAAATTGAAAAATACAGACAGTTTCGGCCACGGATACACCGCTTATGTAAATAAAATGGTTGAAACGCCGGAACCTCAGGCAAGCCTGGTTGAAGATGCTCCCAAGAAAAGCACCCGCAAACCAAAAAGAACGGCAACGCCAAAAACAGAAGCTTCAATTTTCCCGGACAACACCGATTATCACATGCCGGAAAGCACCGACGAACTTCCCTTCTAAACAGCCCAACCTGCGAAAGAGAGCCTTGAAAGAGGCTCTTTTTTTTTAACACGCTTTTTCTTTGACACATCACCGGCAAAGAAAAAGCTTGGCCAA
>JBMOIP010000161.1:0-1575 GCA_049317265.1 Bacteroidales bacterium | reverse complement strand
CCGGCAGCCTGGTTAAAACATGGGAAGCCGGCGGCAGAAAATATTTCAACTACCATCTCGATCAGAAATCGCTTAATTTTTTCTCCTTTATTTCGGCTGGCTATGAGGTGGCCCGCAAAAAATGGCATGCTACCGATCTGGAAGTGTATTACATAAAAGAACATGCGTACAATGTTCCTGATATGCTGAAAAGTCTTGAAAAATCACTCGATTATTATACCACCCATTTCGGCCCGTATTACCACAAGCAATGTCGTATTATTGAATTCCCGCGATATGCAAGCTTTGCACAGTCGTTTCCGGGAACTATGCCGTACAGTGAAGGAATAGGATTTATTGTCGATCTTCGAAATGTGACGAAAGATGATATTGACGAAGTATTTTATGTGGTGGCTCATGAAATGGCTCATCAATACTGGGCTCACCAGGTTTGTGGTGCCGGTATGCAAGGCAGCGAAATGATGAGTGAAAGTTTCGCACAGTATTCGGCGCTGATGGTAATGGAGAAAAAGTATGGCAAGGATAAAATGAAGAAATTCCTTGAATATGAAATGGATGGCTATCTGAGAGGACGTAGTACAGAACCGGAAGCCGAGCGCTCGTTGATGAAGACTGAAAATCAGGGATATATTCACTACCAGAAAGGCAGCGTTGTGATGTATTACCTTAAGGAAATGATAGGTGAGGACAAGGTAAATACAGCTCTTCACTCGCTTATCGATTCCTTTGCTTACAGGCAACCGCCATATCCTACCTCCTTATCAGCAGTCAGGGCTTTCAGCCAGGTAACACCCGACAGTTTGCAATACCTGATCAGCGACCTGTTCGAAAGCATTACTCTCTTCTCGAATCGT
This sequence comes from Bacteroidales bacterium, assembly GCA_049317265.1. GTDB lineage: Bacteria > Bacteroidota > Bacteroidia > Bacteroidales > FEN-979 > CAIVAT01. Next base: position 721 of record JBMOIP010000161.1, on the reverse strand, counting down.
ATGCTTAAAGCTGAATACAAGAAAGTTGGAAACGAATTTGAAATTACGCTGACCACCAGTTCCGAGAAATTCAGGGCTGATACGCTGGGCAAGGAAACTGCAGTGCCTGTTGCTGATTATATCGATATCGGTGTTTTCGCTGAACCTGTTAATAAAAAGAACCTTGGCAAAGCCTTGGTATACAAACGGGTAAAAATCACCGGGAAAGACAATACTTTTACTTTCCATACCAAGGTAAAACCTTACCAGGCTGGTATCGATCCATATAATTATATGGTGGATCGTTTACCGGATGATAACCTGCGAAAGGTAGTAGAGTTATAGATATTATAAGCGCGGGGCGAATGCCCCGCGCTTATAACCGATCTCAAAATTGAGGATCTACCTGAAAAATAAGAATTTAAACCTGAGAAAATTAATTTAAAACCACTTGAATTATTCATTTTTAAACACCCAAAAACCATGTTCAGATACAAAGAAGTGTTCAAAAAGATCAGTCCTGCCGTTTTCTTCACAGTGGCCATAATAAGTCTGGCCCTCTTAACCGGTTGTGCCAATAAAGAAATTATAACCCCTTGCCTTACAGGTCACACATTTGGTTTCTGGGGCGGTTTGCTTCATGGATTTATTGCCCCTTTCGACCTGATTGCCATGCTGTTCAGGACTGATATCACAGTTTATGCTCCGAATAACAACGGCGCCTGGTATGGATTCGGCTTCC
>JBMOIP010000160.1:0-1577 GCA_049317265.1 Bacteroidales bacterium | reverse complement strand
TCGAAGGAAGCAGGGGATGGTTTACACCCATCAGAGCACAGGAAACCTGCAATACCTGTTATGTGTTTGCCCCCACCGGTGCGGTTGATGCCCGGATAAATCTTTACTACAATATTCATAATCCAACCAACCCGCATCATGCTGACATTACCATCTCAGAGCAGGAAGTTTGGAAATGCCCCACAAAACAGGGTATTTGTACTGATTTTGGTTCCCAGGTTAACTCCTTCAGTCGTATGGTTAAGGGCAATCCTCCCAACGTACATTATTTTTGTCAGGCAGTCGATTATCCCTATAATACCAGCGATACAGGTGACTGTACAACGCACTCCACACTGCATGAAAAAGTTGCCATTGAACAGTTCATTTCTCCGGCGTCGGTTGTCAGCACCGAGGAGGGTTTGAAAAACTGGTTGGTAACACGCGGTCCGATCAGCATTAACATACCGTTCTTCCCACGACCCAGTCTGAATGACTCTGTCTCTCATTATGTTGTTCTCAGTGGATTTAAGGTATTCGGTCCCAACGATACCGTTTATAAAGGGCATCAGCCAGGCGATCCTGATATTGTGCTTGATTCAACCGACTCCCTGGTTGGAAAAACTTGCTGGATTATACGTAACAGCTGGGGGGTGACTTACGGTGAAAACGGATTCAGCGTTGCTGGATTCCCCACATCCTCGTTAAATATTGCTGATTGTTACAGCCCCATTGGCAAAGTGTTCTGGGAAGGCCATGATTCGATCAATGGCATCCAATATGCAGATGAGGACGACGACGGGTACTACTGGTGGGGCCTCGGGCCCGATCCGACTTTTGTACCGGCAGCACTGGCGGCCCTGGGCGTTACGGCTGACGACAAAGATTGTGATGACTTCAATAAAAGTCGTGGCCCATATAATCTTGGCAGTGTTCCGTCTTTACCGCTTTATGAGTGTATGGACAATTGCCCCGATAATCAGTTTATAACGACAAACCTTACCCTGACACAGAATTGTACTCTTGAAAATGTTCTTTCTCAACTCCCGCATAAATTCATAGACCGCAACATCATCATTCCGAATGGCGTCACTGTAACGGCCAGTTCTGTCATCAGGTTTCACCACTTGGCAGGGATTACCATTCAACCGGGTGGTGAGTTTAAGATAGAACAAGGCGCCCGGCTGACCTCCTCCTGCAATGCCCTGTGGCAGGGGATAAAAGTGCAAGGAACTTCATCCGCGCAATCCTCCGGGCAGGGAAAGATAACGGTGAAAGGGGAGATTGAAAGCGCTTTGACAGCTGTTGAGACACAACCCACGGCGGCAAACGGAGAGTCGGGAGCAATTGTTATCGCGCAGGGAGCGACCTTTCATAACAACCTTACAGCAATTTCTATTGGGAAGTACTACCAGGGCTTTTCAATCAGTAAAATCAGCGGGTGTACCTTCACCTCCAATGATACGCTCACAGACGGCACGACACCCTTACAGTTTATCAGGCTGGAGAATCTCACTACGACAGGACCTCCACTGCAAATTAAAAACTGCAATTTCAGCACTACAAATTGATGTGCTATTCAATGAAGCGATTACAAG
>JBMOIP010000159.1:0-1607 GCA_049317265.1 Bacteroidales bacterium | reverse complement strand
TCTTTTGCTTCGTTTCTTGACATCCGCACAAAGAAAAGAAGTCCGGCGAAATAGCGAGTAACAAATTATTTTTGTCATCTCATTGATTATGATAATTTTAATAGTAATAATTCCTATTAAAATTATCAAGTCCTCACGGAGTGCACGCCCCGCCCTATCGAAAAATGCAATTGCACTTTCTCGTTTTTTTAAGGATATATGAATTGATGGTATATATATAGCATATCAGATATGTTTGTCTGGCAGGAGTATGCAACAAGGAAGGAGGGGAGAAGCTCCCCTATGCCGACCAGAATGCCATATCATCACATTGATCCCCTAGTAAAGATCACTGTATGCTTCTTCTGTCGGGTCACAGGCAGCCAATAGGATTTCCTTGTAATGAGCAATAGGAGAAGCATCGATCAACGCCACCACCTGTTTGTGCAGGTTCAATAGCGCTTTCTGTGCTTTGGGATCAATTAGCTTGAAATATTCCGATTTTAGAAAAGAATAGTTGACAGAAAGAAGTTGAACAGGAGGCTGGATCTTCGAGGGATCAGGGATATCAATATCCTCTTTGTCAAGGTTGTTGGCCTTGATAATTATGTTAAGAAATCGGTCTATGGCGTCGAAATCATTCAATTGTTCTGCTTGCCGTAGAGATTCAATGGCCCATTGCGTTACCATGTGGCGAATAAACTGACGGTCCATGCCACCTACAAGACCAAAGCACCGGGTGCAATTGTACACATCCCGGTAAGCTTGCATCTTAGAAATACCGTAAAATTTCATGAGCATCCTAACGACATCCAGCTCAACCCCATTCTGGTTGATCAGCATGGAATAGGCAGTTTCCCATCGGACACGGATATGGTTATCCCGCCGGGATAATTTAGTTTTGTCACTCATGTAATACTGTGTGATCCGTTCAAGTGTTTTCTCCGAACCTAAATTATTCATAAGTTATTGAATATTAGATGATAATTTGCCTTGTCGAGTAATTTCAGGAAATAGTTTATAAAAAAATAATTTCAGGATTTTTGATTTACTTTTTTACTATTGTGTTAATGTGTTGATTATTAACTTATTGTGTGGTAAATCAGTGGTAAACCGGTAAATTTACCTTCCTTTTACTTTTGATTTACCTCTGATTTACCTAGATACATCTATGTTTTAGCTTATTTGTAAAAAAGTAAAGGGATTTTGGTGAAACTAATTTTTTGAATCAATGAATTCACGGGTGATCGTATAATAGGTGCCAGTGTTTTTTGTGAAAGAAATTCTGGAGACCATCATTCGTTCCGAATCGCTATATTCATCGATCATCGACGGGAAGTCGAACTTACTGTTTTTTGCCTGAGGGAGCATCCATTCTTCTTTCAGGATATGGCTGATCTGGCTGGGTAACCCGGTAACCTGCTTCAATGTTTTTTCAAGTTCCTGAGCCAGCCGGACCGGGGTCACATGGATTTGATCCCCCACTTCATCAAAAGCAAAGATGTCGCCAAACCATCTGAGGAGCTCCTTTTGAATAATGCTCCTGGTATTGACCTTGATCAGGGCTAAAGCATCTGTTTCATAAACCTTCGGGTCAAACCATAACCGGCTTTTCCTGGGATACACCA
>JBMOIP010000158.1:0-1638 GCA_049317265.1 Bacteroidales bacterium | reverse complement strand
TTGAACATTGATGACCGGCCGGTCGATCTGCCAAACGACTTCTCTTTTACAATGAACCTGAAATCACCTGTCTTTTCTGAGATCGGGAGCTATTCGTATCCGTTCCGGATCCCGGCCACTCCCAAAAATGTGATTACCATGGGATATCGTCATCGAGTGGAGAACATTGGTGATCCCTATATGACCCAGGAAGGTGCTTTTTTTTGGAATGGCCTGCAGTTGTTCAAGGGAACGGTAAAAGTCAAAACATCCAATTCAAAGTATTATGAGGGAACAATTTTTGAATCTGAAGGTGATTTTTTCTATTCCCGGCAAAGTCTCACCCTGCAGCAATTTGACTTCGGCACTATGGAATTCGCAAATCCGGCAGCCAGGCTGGCCTATATAAATTCTTGCGCGAATGTCAGGTACCCAGATGCTGTGCTGGCTTTCCCTCAAATCAAAAATCTTACATATTGGGAAGAGTTGCCTGAAAACTGGATTCTTCAAAGTTGTAATTTTTATACTTCGGCTGGCATTTCCCGGTATATTCCAAGTTCAACAACCAGGACGATCATCATTCCGATGTTGTATCTCTGTTATATCTTAAAGACTATTTTCACAAAACTGAATTACGTTTTTGATGATTCATTCTTTGCATCCGATTCCGATTATAATTCCCTGGCGTTGTTCAACCTGGTTGACTGCAACACGACATCAACCGGATATTTCAAATATGATGAAAACAAATTGTTACTCAATTACCATGTTCCCATCATCTCCCTGAACAACTTCCTTTCAGGCCTTGAATCATTTTTCAATATCCGTTTTTTCATCAATAATTCAACCCGGACAATCAGGTTGCTTTCCCTTGATGAAATTGTAAAATCCACAGCATGTACCGATCTCACCAAATCTATCATCTCATTCAGCACCGAATTGGAGGATAAAATCAAGGGATGGGACGTTAAAATGACCATTGATTCTGATGATTTGGTGGCTGCACAAGCCGCTATTGTTGAAAAAGATGCGATTGACCATATTAAGGATTCTGTTCAATCGGTCGCATTATTGCCTCCCTGGCCTTCGTCAGAGGTCGTTGATATGCGTTTTGTCCATGAAGAAGGGATCTATTACAGGATGTGGCAGGATTTCACATGGCATCCGGCGCCTTCTGATATCGGCCTGGTTTCCCTGTTCACGGAGGTACTTTATAAGGATAAAGACCAGTCCATCTCGACACCGTTTTCGACCCTGTTTTCAGATCTTACCACAGGTGAAGGCATTATTGGCAATGCTATGATCAACTGGAAGGCTGTTACTCCAAAGCTTTTCTTCATGAAATATCAACTCACCGGTGGCTCATTGGGGCAGCCAAGAGATACCGCCAATAGTTCCACCGCCACAAAAAATCTTTTTTACAACGGAGATAACAGTCTGTTCAAACAGAACTTCCTTAGTTTCCTTGATTTCCGATTATCAACAAAGCTTGTGATCAATGTCGCTCAGCTCGGTTTCAACGACCTTCGCGATTTTGACTTTTCTAAAAAATACATGTTCAGAGGTGTAAAATATCTTGTAAAGTCTATTCAGGTTACCTTGAAAAAAGACAAGATTATGCCGGCGACGCTGGAGTGTTACGCATGTGAGTAAAGAAAT
>JBMOIP010000157.1:0-1674 GCA_049317265.1 Bacteroidales bacterium | reverse complement strand
AGTTGGCTGATCAGGCTTGGGATATTACCGAATTAAAACAAAAAAAACAGGAATTGCTTGAAAGTGAAGAAAAGTGGCGTACGCTTTTCGATATCCTGCCTGTTGGAGTCTCTATTCTCGATGCAAACAGGCATGTTGTTGAACTCAACCCTGCCCTGGAACAGATATTAGGTGTGTCCAAAGCAGGATTGCAGAATAACGAATACACCGGGCGCAGGTATCTGGATTCAGATAATAATCCTATTACATCAGATAATTATCCGAGCAGCATTGCTATAAAATCACAGGAAATAGTCAGGAATACTGAAATAGGATTGGTAAAAGAAAACGGCGATACCGTATGGCTCGAAGTCAATGCCGCACCACTCACATTACCTTATGCTGTTTGTGCAGTTACTACAACCGATATTACCAGCCGGAAGCTGGCTAAAGAAGAGCTGAAAAGTGTAAACCAGCGACTGAATAACATTATTCAGGCTACCAATGCCGGCACCTGGGAATGGAATGTGCAAACCGGGGAAACAGTATTTAATGAAACATGGGCTCAGCTGGTAGGCTATACTCTGGCTGAACTGGCTCCGGTCAGCATTAAAACCTGGGAGATGCTTGCACACCCCGACGATCTGAAAAAATCGTATGAACTGCTGCAGGATCATTTCAGCGGCGACAAGGAAATATACGATTTCGAAGGCAGGATGAAGCACAAGGACGGACACTGGGTTTGGATTCACGACCGGGGCAGTGTGATTTCGCGCGCTGACGACGGGAAACCTCTTTTGGTTTTCGGCATACACACCGACATTTCCGAGCGCAAAGAGACTGAAATTAAAATTAAGGAAAATGAGAGATTCTTAAGGGAAACCCAGATCATAGCAGGTCTGGGAACCTATTCTATCGACCTGGTATCAGGCAATTGGCAAGGTTCGGATGTGCTGGATGCTATTTTTGGAACTAACCCAAGGATAGCTAAATCTCTGGAGGGATGGATTTCGGTTATTCATCCCGCATGGCAGAAGGTTATGGCCGATTATTTCACTCAGGAAGTGCTTGGGAAAGGGAAGCCATTTGATAAAGAATATAAAATTATCCGCAAGAACGATAAAGAGGAACGCTGGGTTCATGGCCTCGGACTCCTCGAGTTTGACGATGATGGCATGCCGGCGAAATTGGTTGGTACCGTCAGCGATATCAGTGAGCGTAAATTCCACGAGGAGGTCTTGCGTCTGAATAAGGAGAAACTGCAACTCACACTGGCTGCAGCAGAGATGGGCATGTGGACAATGAATTTAAAAACAAAGGCCGGTTCTATTAATATATTTCCACAAAAATTTTTGGATTACGATAATGATATTTTATTCAGAAATGAGGATGAACTGATTGCTTTTACATATCCTGATGATCTGAAACGAATAGGTAAAGCGCTTAGGGATTACCTCTCCGGTTTAGCTCCTGTATTCGAAACTGAGCACCGCATGTTACATAAATCGGGACGATATCATTGGGTAAGTGGAAAAGGTAAGATTGTAACGTATGATACGGATGGCTCGCCTTTGGAAATTATGGGTACGATTTTCGACATCAACGAACATAAGGTTGCAGAAGAAACATTAAAAGAGAGCGAAGAAAAATACCGCACTGTATTTGCTACCGAAAGCGATGCACTTATACTGATCG
>JBMOIP010000156.1:0-1701 GCA_049317265.1 Bacteroidales bacterium | reverse complement strand
GAGCATAAACCTGGGCCAGCGTGGTGTAGCTGTTGTAATCCCATACCTGGCTCCACTCTTCAACTTCCCGCCTTCTGTTCCTGTTGTACAGGTAAAGATTCATATATTCTGCCTGTATGCCTGCTTTAAAAAACAACCTGGAGTTTATTTTCATGTTGTAGTTGGAAATGAATTCATAACCTGTTCTGGCAACCTTATTTTCCTCTTTGCTATATGAATTCCTTAATGAATCCAGCCCGTAGTTCAATTGGTTGGCTCCGGAATAATTGATGCCAATCGTAGAACTGATATATGATTTGGTGTTGAGTTGCTTGAAGTGTTTCAATCCCCCGATGGCAATCTTACTCTTGAAATCTGTTTGTTGTCCACCGCCATATAATTCATTCGAACTGCCTCCTTCTATAGCAATACTACTGGCAGCCAGGATGCCAAACAGGGTAAACCTGCCAAGTTTTGTATCCCCGCTGTTTATTTTGAAAGAAAGATCCTGGTAGGTGGGCGTTGCAGTAGTCCCAATGTCTATTCCAATGGCCTGGGCAATACCGGCCAGTGAATAGCGATAACCTATTAAATAGGATGAGCCGTTTGATTTGTTGATGGGCCCTTCCGTCATTGCTTCCAGCCCCGTTATCAACCCAAGTTGAACAGAAGTCTCCCGTTTTTGTGTATTCCCGTTTCTGAAGCCTATGTCAAAAACCCCGGAAATCGCATTGCCATATTCTGCCGGCCAGGCGGAAGTGAAGAAATCGGAGCTCTTAAGCATGTTGGTGTTCAGGGCGCTCACTGCACCGCCTGTGGTTCCTACTGATGCAAAATGGTTGGGATTGGTCGCATCCATGCCATCGATGCGCCACAACACTCCGACAGGCGAGTTTCCACGGATAACGATGTCATTCCTGCTGTCATCGGTGGCGCTTACACCGGCAAAATTCGCAGCCAGTCGCGCCGGATCGCTTCGCCCGCCTGCAAACCGGTTCACCTCTTCCATTGAAAATGTGCGGCCGCTGATGGTGGATAAACTGTTGATGGTCTTGTCCTTTGTGTTGGCTGTTATCTCGACCTCGTTCAGGGATTTTATCTCCTCTTCCATGGCAACATCCAGGATTGTCTCTTTTCCTGAAGTCACGATTACACTTGAGACAAATACATCCTTGTAGCCGAGATAGGAGATTTTCAGTTCATACCTGCCCGGCAGTACATCGGGAATAACATAGATCCCCCTTTCATTGGTTGCCGTTCCCCTTTTCTCCGCTTCATTCATTATTTGAACGGTGGCTCCGGGAAGGGTTGTTTGTGAAAGCTTATCAATAATGACACCCCTTAATTTTTGCTTGTTGTTTTGAGCATAAGATAAATGAGCTGTTATCATTAAAATAATCAGGAAGTATCTTCTCATTTTTTTAGTTGATATTTCTTACAAGACGTACAAAGTTTAACACCCTTTCCTCACCTGCACCGCTCCCCAAAACCTTAGCGTCGAAACGTACTGCACCTGCACCGTGAAGGTCTTCGCCATTTCCATCTTCTGCCCTTCCAAAAGCCACATACCATGCGTAAGTATATGTACCCGTGGGGTTTGGAATTGCTGATGTACTTGTCCAATAGTAAGGATAGTCCTCTTTACCACCATCGTTTAAAATACCCGAACAATTGAACAGTGCATTTATTGCCGGACCGACATTGGCTGAGTTTGTTGCGTAG
>JBMOIP010000155.1:0-1865 GCA_049317265.1 Bacteroidales bacterium | reverse complement strand
CCGGATGTTATCCAATCGCTCACAGTAAATCAAGCCGCACAAACCATAACATTTAGTGCTTTACCTGCCAAAACATACGGCGACGCTGATTTTGCTCCGGGGGCCACATCAGCCACTTCGGGGATAAATCCAATAACATACACCTGCTCAAATATTGGCGTGGCAACCATTGTGAGCGGTCAGATTCACATTGTCGGCGCCGGAACGGCCAATATCACCGCTTCGCAGGCTGCAAGCACCAACTACAGCGCTGCTTCCGATGTTACGCAGGGACTAACTGTGAATGCAATCGAACTCAGCTGGACCGGAAATACCAATACTGATTGGAACACCGCCACAAACTGGAGTCCCAATGCAATACCGACATCCGGGTATAGTGCTACCATCACAAGCGCTCCGTCAAACCAGCCAATTGTAAATGAGGATCCGGCTACACCAGCGGTTTGTTATAACCTTACCATTGCTTCAGGAGCTGTAGTGACCATTGCAACAGGCAAAGCACTTACCGTGAGCGGAACGTTGTCCAACATTGGCGGAAACGCCGGCCTGGTGATCGAAAGCGGCGGCTCGCTCATGCACCATTCCAATGATGTGGCGGCAACCGTAAAATGGACGATCACCGGGAGCGCTTCACTTACAGCTTTAAAATATCATTTTGTTTCGATCCCTGTCCAATATGCTGCTCCGACTACAAATCTGTTCCTGGGTTCTTACCTGTACGATCTTGACCCAACCCAGCTTACGGGGAGCAGTTATGGCAAATGGATTGGATTTGGCACCTCGACTGCTACATCCCTTTCCACCAGCAAGGGTTATATGATTTACTACCCGGGAGATTTCCATGAATACACCTTCACCGGCAACCTGAACAATGGAACTTACGATTATTCACTGACAGGTCATTCAGGCGATGGGATTTACACTTTTAATCTTATACCCAACCCCTTCCCCTCATCCATCGTGTGGAACACGGCTGGCGCAGGCTGGACAACATCGGCAGGCATCGGGGGAACATGCTACATCTGGAATGCGGCAAACGGCAACTACTCGAGCGTAGCCTCTTCTGCCACGGCGTATATCCCGGTCGGACAGGCCCTGATGGTGCTGACAACAAACGATGCTTCGCCAGCACTCTCGGTGAACAATACTGCCCGGGTGCACAGCAGCCAGTCCTTCTACAAATCAGGCATCATGGCAAACCAACTGACCATCAACGCAACGGCCAACAACTATGCAGATGAGACGGTGGTGCATTTTATCGGGGACGCCACAGAAGGTTTCGACCTCAAGGTTGATGGGATGAAATTGCCAGGACTGGACGATGCACCTCAACTTTATACGGTTTCGGCAGGTCAAAAATTCAGCATCAGCAACCTTCCTGAGTTTCCGGAGCAGGCTACCGTTCCGGTGAATTTTGAAACGAAGTTTACCGGAAACGTCACCCTGACTTTCAGCCAGGTTGAATCGTTCCCGGCAAACATGTCTATCAAACTCGAAGACAAACTCACCGGCCAGATGACCAACGTGCGTCAACAGCCATCTTACGCCTTTGCCCACCAGCAGGGCAATGCAGCAGAACGCTTCGTACTCCATTTTGGCGGCGCCACAGGAGTTGATGAGCCGGGAATGGTCCGGGGTAAGATCTGGATTTTCGAAAACACGGTAAACATTTATTCCCCGGCTACGGTTGGCGAAAAGGCGCTGGTTGAAATATTCAACACCGCCGGTCAGGTAGTATTCAACAAACAGGTCATGCTGTCGGAACTTACCAGGATCCCCGTCACCCTGAGCGGAATAGCCGTAGTAAGGGTAACCACTTCGAAAGAGGTGATGGTGAAAAAAGGGTATTTCAGGTAAGAAAAGGC
>JBMOIP010000154.1:0-1876 GCA_049317265.1 Bacteroidales bacterium | reverse complement strand
TGTCAGCACTCCATCCTTTTGCGGGTGCAAACATGAAAAATAACAGCACCATGGAGCTGAGAACCGTTTTTAAGATTGTAGCTTGTGTATTCATAATTCAATTTTAAAATATTAATGAATAATAGACCGGAAAACAGAGGTTCAGTTTCAAACATCAACACCATACGTCAATCTTTGATGATCTTCCCTGTTTCTGAGATTCCATCCGCTGCCATCCGGATAAAATAGAGCCCCGTCGGCTGACCTTCCAGGGAAATCACCTTTCTGGCTGTACCAGACAGGTTGGTTTTCATCACCCTGTCGCCGTGGATACCATAGATCTCGATGTTCGCATTGGCAGATAGGGAGTTTCCGGTCAGTTCGATGGTAAACGATCCGTTGGTGGGATTTGGATAGACCCTGAAGGCCGGCTTTGCAGAAGCAGCAGGATTTTCTTCCGTTCCTGTTTTCACAGCCACCATGGGAGGCGGAATGCTGCCGCAGTATTCATTGGTCAGCGTGATGAACCCGTGCATGTAAGCGCCCTCTGCAACAGCCGTGCCTGGCAGGTAAAGGATATTCTGCCCGGCCACCATCGTGGCGCTGCCTCCGAACTCAACCACGAAGATGGTTCCTCCTCCGGCGATGGTGATGGTACCGGTGGCATTATAGCAAGTATTCTGGCTGTTATGGATGGTCTCATTTTGAACCGTCGTGGTGGCTTGAATATCAGGAGTGGTAAATGTCATATCGTCGCCATTCGTGGTCCCGCAGGTATTGGTGCCGTTCACGCGGTAGTGATACAGGGTGGCCGGTTGGAGGCCTGTAATAACGGCTGAAACCGGGACCGGTGATAACCCGGTAACAGGACCTGGCACACCGGGAACATTCGTACCATAGGCGATGGTCGGCCCGTAATCAAAGCTCACTGCAGTGGAGGATCCGTTGGCATTGACAGTCCCGTTGAGGTTAGCCGTACTAACTGTAACATCCGATGCTGCCGTCGTTGTGGCACTGGGCAGCGGGTTGACCGTCACCACCTGGCTGGCGGTATTCCGGCATCCGTTGCCGTCGGTCACGGTGACTGTATAGGTATCGCTTGTTCCAACATTGATCGCAGCGGTGGTCGCCGTGGTGGACCATTCATAGCTGACACCTCCCGAGGCGGTAAGGGTGACCGAACCTCCGGAGCAGAAGGTCGTCGGGCCGTCAGGAGTGATTAAGGCAGTAGGCAAAGGATAGATAGTCAAGGTTTTATTGTTGCCCGGATCGCTGCTGCCTGCAAGGTAATCGCCATCACCTGAGAAATCGGCGCGAATGGTATGGCCACCAAAACCCAATGTGCCGGGATTATACGCATAAGATGCTTCTCCCGTGACCGTGTTGACGGGTACAGGAGAGCCAACCATGCCGCCATCGACATAGAACTGCACGGTACCACCGGTCGGAACGGGGGCCACGGTTGCCGTAAGGTTCACGGAAGCAGCTCCATAACATGCGGCCTTGTCATCAGGGGTTGTGACAGTCGTGAATTCCTGCTCGCCCAGGCCGAAATTGCTGAAGTCGGTGAAGTCCGCGGCATTGGTGTAATTTGGCGTGGTCACGGCATAGGCTGTGTTGGTGGATTCGTTGCCCTTGATCATTCTTACCGTGTGGGTTGGGCTAAAACCAGTGCCATCGAGGGTCAGTTTATAGGACCGGGAGGAAGAGCCGCTTTCGGTGAGGGTCCAGTACCTTGTACCCCAAATGGTCATGTTGGCCGGGGTTGAACCGCCAATGATCCCTTCCGTCTGCTCGGCGGTTACCGTGCTTGTCCCCGAAAGGGCTGTATAATCAAGGGAAAGCGGCCTGTAATTGCCGCCTTTGCCAATCATAAAGGTTTTTGTACCTATTGCAG
>JBMOIP010000153.1:0-1881 GCA_049317265.1 Bacteroidales bacterium | reverse complement strand
GGTAAACCGTGTTGCTGAGCGTTGCTCCCACGGCACCCGCCATCACGGAAATAACCCCGTTGGTAACCGCTGCGGAATGGTTGCTGAGCGCAACCGGCAGGCTGGTGCCCGCTGTCCATGCGCCTGTTGAACCGGTCAGGGCGGGTGTGGCAGAATAGACCGAACTGGCCTTTGTCCCGGTATTGTCATAACCACCCAGGACAAGGAGTTTGCTGTTGTACGTTACAGTTGCATGCCTGTTTCGTGCTGCCAACAGTGATGTGCCGGCCGAAAAGGCCGACAGGGTGTTCAGCGCATTCACCCTGGCATAATATACGCTGTTAAGGGCTGTGGTCTCCGTCATGGAACTTGTTCCACCAATGACGTAGATATGACCCATCAGATAGGTCGCCGTATGGCCCCAGAGGTTCACAGGCAGGGTCACGGCAGAGGTCTGCCAGGCTCCGATCGTACCATCCGTATTGATGGCGGCATAGTAGATTGTATTGTACACCTGCGACGCATCGCGCCCCCCCATGACATAAATCGTATTGGTACCGATCACCACAGCAGGGTCGCGCAGGGCAACGGGTAGTGGATTCAGGGCGGTCCAGGACGAAAGTCCGCCGCCGGCCTGGATCGTGGCCAGGTAAACCGTGTTCAGGTAGTTCAGGTTGTTATACCCCCCGATCACATAGGCGTACCTATCGTTCCAGGAAACAGAACGGTGTCCCGTGATGGTCTGGGGTAAAACGGTGGTAGTCAGCCATGAGCCGACATCGCTTGCGCTGAACTGCAGCGACACATTGTCGCCCGATACCTGCACATTGTTTAAAAAACCTTTGTTAAAATCCGCATTGAGCGTTTGCGTGAAACTTACCTGGGCAACTGCTGAGGAGTAACCCATTATTAAAACGGCAAAAATTCCGGCGATGATCGCCATTCCGGAAAACCAGCCTTTTCCTGATGGTAATTGATTTTTCATAATGCTGCGATTTGGTTTTGTGAATGAATGTGGTTTAGGTTTATATCACGAGTTTGAATCGGCGAAAGAATTTGAAATGGTAAATATAGGGCATATATAGTCAAAAGGCCAATTAATTTTTATCTTAATTGTCTGACATTTAACATGTAACATGTGACATATTACAATTGTTAGGGAAATTAAAATTCCCTGACCTTAAACAATGCCGTCTTTCCGCATCTCCCCTTGTCGAACACATCTTCCGGATTAAAATAATTCCATAACTTTACATGATCTGAAAAAAACCTCATGTCTGACCACCATAAAAAAAAACAGTTTCTGAACCTCCCCAAATACCCCGGCGGCAGTGCCGCCTTCAGGGAATTTATCGCGGCCAACCTTCGTTACCCCGATGTCGCGCTTGCGGCCGGGGTGGAAGGTACGGTCATGGTCGAATATGATGTTCGTGACAACGGGCAGGTTGAACATCCGCGCATCTTAAAAGGGATCGGTCATGGCTGCGATGAGGAAGCCATGCGGGTCGTGGCAATGTTGCAATATGACAACGTAAAAAACAGGGGCGTGCGGGTCAAGATGACCACCAAGACAAGCATCCATTTCCGTCTTCCGCCGGGAACCAGGATCAGCTATTCTACCCCTGCTGCAGCTGAACCGGCGGCAAAAGTCGTTCCCGGAAATGATAAACCGGCCCCGGTCACCTATGAATACACGATCAGTTTCTGAGGCTTAGCAGGCTGTCAATAATCCTGTATCGTCAGCATTCCTTCAACCGCAAGGAACCTGAGCGCTCCGACTGTGAGGTTTGCTCCCGGACCGATCGTAAGGTTATGACAGGCTGCAGGACCTGCTGAGGTCACCACCGGCATGTGAGCCGCCCCGGCAGGGATGAAAACATCGTTGGAAGCAGCAGGAACCCC
>JBMOIP010000152.1:0-1905 GCA_049317265.1 Bacteroidales bacterium | reverse complement strand
ATCGTTGAGAATACCGGTGTCATGCGCTGAATTGTTTCAGCCGATGACATCAGAAATAGCGCCGGGAAATAGCCCCAATCCTGCGTTTCAGTATCGCCATCCGTGGTCACGTTCAATGTCTGGCTGGGGTAAATCTGTAACCCACCCGTCGGCGGCAAGGCCGGGGTGACCCTGGCAATCAAAGAGATCAAGTCAATGAACTTTCCTGCTCCCGGTGCAGGAATGATTATATTGATTTCCGTCAGGCGGTTGCTTTCATCTTCAGTGATCACATGCTTTGCAGCGATGACAGGCGAAGACTGGCTGGAACCCTGATTATTGTAAAGCTCTGTGAAGTTCTCGTTGATCTTCCTGCCACCTACACGGAGCTTGTCACCCCTTTTATCACCCGGGACAATCCCGAGATTGATCTCTTGTCTTGCCATAATTAAAATTCTATCTGATCAAATGTTATTTCCATGTCGTCAAAACTGACCTCCATGTTATCCCAGGTTAATGGCTCAGGAAGCAAAATCGTATTGGCTGAACTTTCAGGGATGTGAACCGAGAAGAATGAGTTCTGATACGAGCGTTCATATTCAATTTCAAGGTTATAGAGATATTCTCCACCCTTGAGGAATGGGGTCACTTTTGTCGATTTGACTATAATCTGGAACAGTTCTTTGCCGATCTGTTCATAAGCTTCGGTGGATAAAAGAAGTTCCCTGAGGCAATTCTTTTCTGCAAGTGAAATCCACCCTGAATTTGCTTTGCAGTTTTCAGTTTCTTTGGCGCTGAACTGTTTGGATGGTGCATTAAAAAAGGTATCCTTCTCTTCCCGAACGGTTGCTCCGATCGAGCGCTCGTATTCCAGGTTGATATCCGACTTTCCGGTAAACCTGAAAGTATCATAGGCCGAAAAAGAATTCCGGTAAAAGAACACCTTCTCATTTTCAAAAAACCGTTCATCATTATAAAATATCCGGCGTTCTGAGAGGAAATCATCGTTGCTGTCCATCAAAAACACCTCCCACGACTGAACAGTTTTGCCGTACTGGGCATTCACCAGGTCAAGGTGATCATATCCAACCTTGAATTCCATTACCGAAAAGGCAGCAAATGCCACCTGTTCGGTAGCGTTGACTACCTTATGTGTTCCATCGGTGAAATTGATGATCACAACAAGACGATAGTGAACTGCCGAAGGATTGTCCTGGAACAGAAAGAACAGTTTTTCCATCACTCCGGAGCGGGAATATTTTGTAGTAGGAAGCCATGAAAGGAACTTGAGTTTGTTGGCTGGAATGGAAAAATATTCCAGGTACTTTTCATTGAGCGAAGTCAGCAGTTCATGGTTAAGGCCTCCTGCAATTGCATAATTCCATCCGGTCGATTGTAGCCCTTTCACATTGCCGGCAATGCTTTCTGCAAACGAGACCCGGTATTTGAGCAGGTAATCCCATCCATGAGCTTTGGCGTTCCCAGTCAATTCGGGAAATTCAAAGCGTTGCATTTCCCATCCTGCAAACTTTGCCCGTATGTAATCCGATATATCGAACCTTGCACTGCCAACAAAATCGGTGGGTTTGATATCCTCCCCGATTGTGTTGCCCAGCGAATCGCGGATCAGGCAAAGGATGCCAAAGTAATCCCTGTATTGATCATCTGTTCCGGGAGTGTTCACACCCTGAGTAACTCCTGTAACCCCGTTATTTGACAGCACAACGGTGCCATCGGCTCCGGACTGCTTTGCAGCAAGTTTTATTTTCCGCTGGCTTGCCCCTGGCGGGTCCAGCGTTACATTGAAATATTTTTGGATGTCGTAATTTTCCTGAAAACACTGATGGATATTAACAGCGAAGTCATTGAAAGTCTGACCGAGATATGCAATTTCAAAAAGTAATCCATCAAAACCGGTGAACCCGG
>JBMOIP010000151.1:0-1923 GCA_049317265.1 Bacteroidales bacterium | reverse complement strand
TGCTCGCACTTTTCGTAAACGATAAAGCCCTCGATATTAGCAATGACATTTCAATAACCTTGAAATTTTCATCGCCAATTTTCAACCAGATCGGTGATTACACGTATCCTTTTAAACTCCCGGCCACGCCTTTGAATGTTTCCATCCTGGGCTACAAGCACCGCATTGAAAATTCAAACAATCCCTGGGAGGTCTTTAATGCGATCCTGCAATGGAATGGAGTCATTATTTTGAAAGGAACGCTCAGGATTTTGAATGCTCAGGCAGATTTGTACGAAGCCACGCTGTTTATGGATAAAGGTGATTTTGTGTATCGTCGCAAGACAATGACATTGCAGGATGTTGATTTCGGTGGTTACACATGGCCATCGGAGGGTCAGCGCCTTGATTATTTCAACGATTGTCGGAATATCAATTATCCCCTGAGGGATTTCGCTTTGCCGATGATCCTGGATAAAACCTACTATGAAGAGCTTCCAGAAGATCCCATGCTTTACTACATGAACTATTACCATTGGAACAACCTGCAGATTCTCTTCCAGGGCATCTACCGGGCCATATTTGTTCCCATGCTTTATTTGCGGTGTGTCATTGACCGGACCTTTAAAAAACTCGATTACGTTCTGGAAGATTCATTCTTTGCGGTTGATCCTGAATTCAATGCACTGGCCCTTTTTAATAGTGTTGATGCAAACAGTGATATTACTGGTCCATTTCAATATCCAACAAATAAAATCGCCTATAACTACCATGTTCCCCGAATGTCCATGAACGATTTCCTCTCTGGGCTTGAATCCTATTTCAACATCCGTTTTTTCGTCAATAACATCACCAGGACCGTTAAGCTCGTATCGGTCGATAAAATAGTAAAGTCAAGCGAGTACGTTGAATTTTCCTCAAATGTCAGTTCAATTTACACGCTTATCGGTGATCCAATAAAAGGGTACCGTTTAAAAATGAATATGGAAACAGACGATGAAATTTGGACTCAGGTACTGGCAGGTCAATCCCTTATCCTTGATTCAATTAAAGAAGCCGTAGAAACTTTCTCTGATCTCCCGGTTTGGCCTTCTTCTCCTTGCTATGAAATTCGCTATGTCCGCAGTGAAGGAATCTATTATATCATGTCTTCGAGTTATACATGGACAGAATGTTTTCTAACCCAAGATAATATCGCTCTTCAATCAGAATTCATTCATCATGAAAGTGACAAAACAATAGAAACCAAGTTTTCAACTTTAATTAACGATTGGGTTCAACCAAATATGTGTGTAATCGGAACGGCTCAAACAGCTTGGAACACGATCGGGCCAAAACTTTTCTTTGTTAAGTTTTTTCCCCGAACAGGTGGCGGTATCGATGATGAAAGGGTTTATGCTTCCAACTTTTCAGCTTCGCACTCTCTTTTTTACACTGGTGCAAATGGCTTGTATGTAAAGCATTTCAAGGCATTTTTTGAAATGATGATGAGTGCAAAGCAGGTGAAGATTGTCAAGCAAATGACTTTGTTGGAGTTGAGCCAACTGGATTTTTCCAAAAAGTACGCGATTGGTGGGAACAAGTATTTGCTCTCTGAGGTTCAGGTCACGATAACAAATAAAGGAATCAAGCCGGCAACGATCCTGGCTTATACCTGCTTTTAGCTGTCCTTTATTTCTTTCGACCGTTGCCTTAAAATTGTCGCATGATAACGATCACCACCACACCATCAGAAACATTCTTTGCAGGAAACCCGGTTCGCTTTGGGATCCACACCAACAACCAGCAGACCAATACCGGCCGGCAATGTTCTTTCAGGCTTGTCGTTACGGCTGCAGATACCGTGGCCGGGCATACCCTCATATTCGCCTTTCCCGGGAAGACGCTAACGTTTACCACTGCTGCAGTGCCCGATGATTCCGGCCTGCAGATCCCCACAGCGCT
>JBMOIP010000150.1:0-1925 GCA_049317265.1 Bacteroidales bacterium | reverse complement strand
GTATCAATTATAGCAGGTGGATGCAAAGCGCAAATAACTAAAAAAAACGATGCCGTTATTTTTGGGGATAGCACCTATTTTAGGAATGTCCCTGCCCAACCTAACGAAGATACCTGGAAATTTATTGAAGATCTGAAGTCTCCATTATGGACCAAACATGCCTGGGGCAAGACTAAAGCCGGGCTTCAAATGGCTGACCTTTCGAATGGGATTAAGCTGAAGTGGGGATTCCCGGGTACCAAGGGACGTCTTGAGTCAGCTTACAAAGATCTACAAGCATTTCTTGCGGCAGGAGATGTGTCGTGTGATAATGGCAAATATGTTCTTGAGTCTGTTGAAGATAAGGAACTTAAAGGGGAGTCGTTCAGACTGGAGATTCAATCCGATCGATGCCGTATTTGGGCTGGAGATGAGGAAGGGATACGACGCGGTATTTTCTATCTCGAAGATGAAATGCTTCGTCAACGCGGCCCTTTTCTACCTCTTGGAAAAATTGAAAAGCAGCCCGTAATTGAAAGACGAATTTCGAGATGCTTCTTTGGTCCGATTAAGCGTCCTCCAAAGATGCGTGACGAGTTGATGGATGATGTAAATTATTATCCGGAGCAATACCTGAATCGGCTCGCTCATGAAGGAGTTAACGGATTGTGGCTGACTGTCGAATTTCGCGATCTGGTAGCTACTTCTTTCACACCTGATGCTGGCAAGGATGCCAAAAAACGACTCGCAAAACTAAAACAGACGGTTGAGGCATGTTTGCGTTATGGCATCCGAACTTATATTTTTTGTATAGAGCCGCGGGTATGGGAGCCAAACAATCCCATTTTGAAAAAATATCCAGAGTTGGATGGTGCAACTTTATGGGGCGTTAATCATTGTTTTTGCCCTATGAGCCAGACTGCTCATGATTATCTCTATCAATCAGTAAATAAGATCTTTAAATCCATTCCTGAACTTGGGGGAATGATCAATATTTCGTATGGTGAGCGGGGAACAACCTGCCTGAGTTCAGTTCCCGTATTTTCACCATACAAAGATGGTATGATCGATTGCCCACGCTGTGCTCATAAGAAACCCTGGGAGATATTGAATGCTTCCTTGTCAGCCATGGAACAAGGGATGCACGATGCAGCACCCGGTGCCGAACTGATCAGTTGGCTTTATGTGCCACAACCACAGCGATATATGACAGGCGATAATTACAGCATAGCCGACTGGATCTATGAATTACCCGCTCATACGCCCAAGGGTGTTATTTTGCAGTATAATTTCGAATCAGGAGTAAACAGGACCGAATTTGGAAAGCTCCTGGTTGGCGGCGATTATTGGATTTCTAATCCTGGTCCGAGTTCGAGGTTTAGCCGTATCGCTGAGGTTGCAAGGGAAAATGGGACTAAAGTTTCTGCAAAAATCCAAACGGGTAATTCACATGAGGTGGCAACTGTACCCTTTGTCCCTGTACCATCGTTGCTTTACAAGAAATTTAGTGAAATGAGAAAACTGGGAGTTACCCATACGATGATGTGCTGGTATTTTGGAAGTTATCCCGGACTTATGAACAAAGCAGCAGGTCAGCTTTCCATGGATCCATTCCCTGAAAATCAGGATTCCTTTTTAAATCAGCTTGCATCGGTTAACTGGAAGAAAGATGATATCTCAAAAGTAGTGGAGGCATGGAAGTACTTCAGTGAGGGGTATGAAAACTATCCCCTGACGAATATGTTCCAGTATTACGGACCCATGCACGACGGACCTGTATGGCCGCTCCTGCTAAAACCTGCTGACGCACCATTATCGCCTACCTGGCAGATAAATTCCAGCACAACCCTTAAGCCATGGCCCCCAAGCGGAGACCGGGTTGGCGAATGTATTGGAGAAGTTTTGACTTTGGAGGAGGTCGTGGAACTGACACATCGTATGACCAC
>JBMOIP010000149.1:0-1964 GCA_049317265.1 Bacteroidales bacterium | reverse complement strand
TTCTGCCGGATCGTAAGGAATTTTAAAAGCACTCTGAGCTTAAAATCCATCATGGAAAGTTGTTCCTGAAACAGACGGCTGATAAACAAAACCTGTTTTCTGGTCAGCTCATTCCAATCGGAAGGCATGAAGTATGTTTTACCATCTATTTCAACCTGGTTCATGGCAGTAATTTCCTTTTGAGATAGAAACGGATCAGTTTTATTGCAACCAGAACGACAATGATCGCCCAGGCAATTCCTCCAGACCAAATCAGGAAGTTCTGAAAACCGGTGACTTTATACACCGGCTTTTCAATTGTCTTTGATTCAATCCTGGATTCCCGGATATGAGTTTCTTTCCAGGCGAAATAGATCGAACTGCTGTCGATCTTGGCGCCGGTTGTCAGAACATTATTCTGAACTGAAAAGAACGGAATAACCTGCTTTCCCGGTTTTATGGATAGAATCTCTTTCACAACCACTTTCCCGTCCTGGCATTCCAAAAGCGCTTTGATCAAGCCGCTGTCTGCTGGTAAAGGGATCAGGGAATCTTTCACGGAAGTAACGGTATCGTGCTGAACAAAGACCGTCGATCGCTCAGCGCCAGGATATCTTTCAGCACATCTTTTTTCAGAAATACAGCCAGACATTAAAGCGGCCAGGAGCAGGATCAGAAAACCCGGTTTTATCATGCTATGAATTTAAAATTGTTCAATCGGTTCATCCATCCGTTGAAGAATTTGATCTGGTCCGGATGGTTTCTTACCAGTTCTTCAATAAAGACCTTCCTTGCCTGGAAAATGGCAGCATGAAGTCCGCGCTGGTTGACATTGTTGACGGCAAACAGGGTTGCCGTTCATACGATTCCATCATCAGGAACCTTCAGCAACCGCTGCGGAATGACAATACCCCATTTTCCGCTGCCCCAGACCCAGTCAACCAGTATTTCAGCAATGCTTTGGTTGGTAATCTGATCTGCTTTCCATCGGTTCCAGTAATTCAATCTCAGGACTTTCACAGCATCTGCTTTGGATAGCAGTTTGATATCTTCTGCGTCAATGTCGCCATCACCGTCTTTATCATAACCGACCATTCGCCATGTTGCAAGGGTCACTCCCATATTGGTGGCTCCTCCCTTGTCTTTGGGATCATTGACAAACCCGCCTTCGAATCGAAGGATCTTCGGGGCAAACAATTCGAGCTTTGCCATACTACTTTTTAAATGATGGGTCTTTGACAAAGATCAGGGCAAAGCAAACCGGGGCAAATACCACGTATTCACTCAATGTTGCCTTGCCGATTCCGACCAGCGCTAAACCACCGGCCAGCATCAGGATGCCTGTCAGGGTGGTTTTCCAATTCTTAAAAATTCTCTCTTTCATAATTTTCTATTTTAATAATTGACCTTCAACTTTGGAGATTCTTTCGCCATGATCGCCCAGGGTGGCTTTCATTTCATCAATCCCGTTATCATGGCGACACAGGTGTTCTCCAATTTCTTTGTGCTTTTCGGTGCAGTAGGTTTCCCTGCATTGCATCTGGACGATGAGCTTATCGACAGATTTTTTCAGGGCAATCACACTCATGTAAAATTGGTACAGGAAAAACCCGATGACCGGAATTGCGATAATTTTGATGATGTCAAAGACATCCTGTAGGATAAAATCAATTGGCTTCATGCAAGAAAGAATGAGTTATCGGATTTATTTATGAATTCGTTGCGTGTTTCTGCTATTGCTTTTCCGGCGTACCGGGTTGAATGAAAATAGGCAGTGTAAATATCTTCACTGGCGGTTTCATCAAGATACTGCTGCAGGGCTTTCAATTCGGATTCTCCATCCCTTTGATTGGCTTCAGCCATGATGGAAATTCGGTCTTTGTTGGAAGCCTGTTTTGAAGATACATTGGCGAATGTGTTGCCGGCAGTATCGAAAATACCCCAGTCGAGAATGTCAATGGAGATTTCCAGCAGTGCCCTGGCCA
>JBMOIP010000148.1:0-1977 GCA_049317265.1 Bacteroidales bacterium | reverse complement strand
TCTCTCATGTGTTCAACGGTGAAGATTACATCACTTTCGAAGTAGCGAAATTGAAAAATACAGACAGTTTCGGCCACGGATACACCGCTTATGTAAATAAAATGGTTGAAACGCCGGAACCTCAGGCAAGCCTGGTTGAAGATGCTCCCAAGAAAAGCACCCGCAAACCAAAAAGAACGGCAACTCCAAAAACAGAAGCTTCAATTTTCCCGGACAACACCGATTATCACATGCCGGAAAGCTCGGACGAAATCCCCTTCTAAACAGCCCAACCAGCAAAAGAGAGCCTTGGAGACAAGGCTTTTTTTATGCCCACGAGTTCGCTTTTTCTTTGATGGCGCAGGGCGAAGAAAAAGCTCGGCAAATAGAAACCCAATGAAACCGAGCACCTTTTTGAAGGAAAATATTCATGAAAACCTTCCTTTTTCACACAGACGGATAAAAATCCAGTCTGCGGCTCAAGCGTTTGGGGTACGCAAAGTTCAGTTGTAACTTTGCGTATAACCAATTAAACTTCAATTTATGAAACGAGTATGCGGCCTGGATGTACACAAAGAAACGATTTTTTGTGCTACAATCAAGGGGGAAAAGCGCAGCCCTGTGACTGAGCATACTACCCTCACACCTTCCATTCGGGCAATGGGAGAGCAACTACGAAATGAAGGAATCGAAGAGATTGCAATGGAGAGTACAGGCATCTATTGGGTTCCGGTATGGAATATTCTGGAAGAGATGGGATTTTCGCTGATTCTGGTGAATCCATACCTGATCAAACAGATGCCTGGACGGAAAAGTGACGTGAAAGATGCACAATGGATAGCTACCTTGTTGCAAAAAGGTTTATTGCGAAGCAGCCTGGTTCCTTGTCAAAACATCCGTGAATTGCGGACCTATAGCAGGAAGTATATTAAAATTCAACAACGGCAAACCTCTGTATTGCAGGAAATGGAAAGAGCCCTGGAGATGTGCAGTATTCGCATTACAAGTTTTGTTAGCAATTTATCGGGTAAAAGTGTATATCATGTCATTCAACAAATTGTTCAGGGAGAAACATCTCCTGAAATTATGGTAAAATCAGTTCACAATCGAATAGTGAATGCTCATAAAAAAGAGAAGATAACAGAATCATTGACCGGATTTATTACGGAACATCATCGTTTCATGCTGGAACTATTGCTTCAGGAGTATGAAATGTTGATTGATCAGAGCAACAGGTGTTTATTGAAGATGGAAGAGTTATGTCGTAATAACTATCCGGATCAATTAAAATTGCTTTTAACAATTCCCGGGATAAGCCTTATTTCTGCAATGATTGTTATTGCCGAGACTGGTGCAGATATGAAAGCTTTTGAAAACAGTGGGAAATTTTCTGGCTGGACGGGATTACGTCCAAGAAACGATGAAAGTGCCGGAAAGTTTAAAAGCACTGCCACAATGAAAGGCAATCGTTTTCTGCGTTCCACTCTGGTGCAAGTTGCCTGGGCTTCAACCCATATAAAAGGCTCATACTTTAAAGAGAAATTCAGTCGTCTGGCTTTGAGAAAGTCCAGAAAAAAAGCATTGATTGCAATCGCCAGGAAACTATCTGTATTGATATGGAATGTGCTTTATTACAAGCAGGTCTACAATCCTGAAAGAGCTATCGTTTATGATCCTGCAAAAATTCATGCTAAAATGAATTATCATCAGAAAGAAGTCGAACGACTGCAAAACTTAGCTCGAAGATAAAATTTAGCGTAAAGGTCGCCTACTTTTTTGGTGGAAATTACCCCGTTAAAAAATTGATCCATGCAACTTGTCCTGAAAAGGACTTTGAGAACACAGACATGAGTTATACTCGTTTTGATAAACGATTAAGCTCGCAGGAGAAAGTAGCACCCCAAAGGCTCTTTAATTTGGAATTTATGAAGGATTTATAGGAGAAAAGTAGCAAAAAGCCAACGCACTACTACTCAAATTTGATGCGAAGGTAACCTC
>JBMOIP010000147.1:0-1981 GCA_049317265.1 Bacteroidales bacterium | reverse complement strand
GGTTTCCCGATGAAACTGCATGCAGAGAGCATTACAGGGATATGCGGATCAAGCAGGGCCTGACCTGCAAGAAGTGTGGTGGCACCAGCCATTTCTGGCTGGCTTGCAAAGGGCAATTTGAGTGTAAAGTCTGTCATTTTCGTACTACTTTAAGAAGTGGAACTGTGATGGAACATTCACATTTATCCTTCAGGGTCTGGTACTTGGCAATTTTATTTATGACTGCCACGAAAAAGGGTATTTCAGCCTGTGAGATGCAGCGCCAGATTGGGTATAAAAGGTATAAAACGGTGTGGTCCCTGATGCATCGGATTAGAACCTTAATGGGTAAAAGGGACGATCTGTATTCACTGACAGGAATGATCGAGTTCGATGAAGGGTTCTTTGAAATAGCAACACCAGAAAAAGAACGAAAAAATCTGAAACGCGGCAAAGGCAGCCAACGGCAGGAAGATGTTGGTGTATTGGCAGAATCAACCCCGTTAGTGGACATTAACACTGGAATCGAAACTAAACATTGCAGATATTTCAAAATGAAGGTTTTAGATTCCCAAAAATCGGAATCGGTTAATACTCTTTTTCAAGACAACGTCACATCCGACAGTGTCGCATTCACCGACCAGGGGAATAACTATCAAGATCTCCATAAGTTTGTCGATATGCATATCACCGAAAAATCATCAAAAAATACTACGAAAACCACGCTTAAATGGGCTCACATTGCGATCAGCAACGCTAAAAGAACTTTTCTTGGTGTCTATCATAAAATGAGCTCGGATTACTTACAAAACTATCTTAACGAATTTGCTTACAAACTGAATAGGAGATACTTCGCTGATCTATTCGAAAGAGTTATAATAGCCGCTGTTTTTCCTTACTGGTATGAAAGTGCTTAATCAAATTCCAAAATGAAAAAGTGTCGCATATTCAGTGATTTTTAAAAGATTGCTACTAAGAACAATCGGATCAACATATCCTATCGGGATATATTTCCTTCTTTCTGATGAAACCTCAGGAATGGCCAGATAACGTGATTTTGGCATGTTTTCAACATGAAATCGGGTCGGAGTTTCAGCCAGCTTTCGGGTTCCTTCACTTTTACTTGACTGTCGGAAAGATTGAACCGATTTTACCCTCTTTATTACATTTGGCATGGATTTAAGTTCGTCGGGAGGGCACTCGCCAACCCATAGACACCAACGCCTGTAATTATTAATTAATTCATCGGAGCCGATCCATTGCCGAAACCATTTTCCAGCTCGCGGTTCTTCAGAAATGAACACGTCTTTTTCCTTTTCAGTGAAAAGATAAAAGCCCCCATCAATAGGTTTATTCCCAATTCCAATCTCGGGAACATCACATAAGGGTTTTGATCTACTGCTAATGACGAGATTATTACCTTCAAACAAGTATGGGCTAATGTTATTCACATGTACTTCAAGCGGTTCACCGGTAATATTTTCATAATTATAAATGCGTTTATCTTTTATTTCAGCGTTTGAGAAGCCAATAATGACGACATGAACCGCCGCATTACCACGAGCTTCGTTGCCCCATTTGAAAGTATTGTGAGCAAAATTGATTTTAATTTGAAATCGACTGTAAAGTTGATCCCACAAGATACTTACTTGTTCTCCCTGGCAGATTGAATTGGTTGATACATAAGCACAATAGGTCATTTTATTGCCAAGATTTGTTTCGGAACCTTCTGGTTCATTAGCCTCGCAGTAAGCAGCTGCTTTTAGATACCAACCGGAGACGTAATCAAGGACCCCATTTCCTTTCCTATTTAGAGATAATTGAGCAATTTCTGATCGTTGAATATCTGTCATCATTTTTGACCCGATAAACGGCGGATTCCCGAAAATATAGTCGAACCGCGCCTCCGTCCGGTCCCAGGGCAAAGGCTGGATCAGCTGCTGCCAGTTTGTCTGCAGGGCATTGGCACACAGGATATTCGGGCTTTTCCGCAGGGGAAGCC
>JBMOIP010000146.1:0-2015 GCA_049317265.1 Bacteroidales bacterium | reverse complement strand
TGCCGATCCCAAAGCCTATGCGGCATTATCGCCTTGCTGCAAAAAACCTGATGACCCATCCCATACAGACCACTGAGCAAGTCAAAAGTCATAAGTAAGAAGTTGATGCAATTTCGGGTTTACAATAGGGAAAACTGAACCGGATTTTTTTTTGGACATTCAGGTATAATTTTACTTGTGCTAATTTTATAGCATACCTGTGACCCTTCAAGCCGTCACTCAACCAGCCAGGGCGCTTTATATCCGGCAGGCCTAGGTTTAACAATCGGCGTTTTCGGAACAAAACCAATATCCAGTTTCTCTATTTTACCGCTTTCGATTTTATACATCAGCGACTGGTAAGGCTCGAATACCAGGTTGACAGGATAGCTTTTCCCCCTGTAATTCAGGTTCACTTTCATTGTTTTTGTTTCACTTTCGAGTGATTGCCCGTATTCAAGCGGGAATTTCAGCCTGTCGGATTTAGGATTCGGGAAGAAAATATAGAGTGCTTCTCCTTCCTTACGGCACCAGTGACGCGGAATAATATTTCCTGAAATTAATGGTTTCAGTCCTAAAGGTAGAGTATCATATGTATCTCCCTTTTTCCTGATCCGATCAACAAATATTGCATAATCCGGATGTTTCTGTGCTCCAGGTTCTTTTGGATCGTTTATTAAAATGATTCTTAATCCTTTATCGGCCAGTTCTGAGATTCGCCTGATGGTTTTATAATCAATGTAACCGGCATTTATATACAGGGCTTTGAAACTGGCATCTCCAACTGATAAATACCCGTTATTTATTTTAGCTTTTCCGAGAAACTCGCCGTTTATCCAGGTCGGGTTGAAGCCAGCCAACTCAACGGGGAAATATACATACCGCATTTCGTAATATCCCCAGGCCCATTTAAATTGTTTCTTTTTCGGCATAACTCCTGCAATCCAGGCGTCTTCGGTAGGCAGGTAAACGGCAATATCGGAATAGGTGGTGCCCTTTTTCATATAGCCCGAAACCGTTTCGAGGTATTTATTAAAAGCCGTGATCTCAGGAGCCAGGTTGCCTTTGTCGCCAATATGGGTACTTGCATAAAAATTAACTGTATCCTGTCCTTTTGGGTTGTGGGCTTTCCCGTGCCAGATGATCTGGTTGATGCCATTGGCAAAAAGGGCATCGGCCACCAGTTTCAGATCAGCAGCCTGTTCCTGCCTTATGTAATCGCGGGGCCAGCCATAAAGGCAGGTAAAGGTTTCGGACGAAACGTATTTCTTTCCCGATAAAAGCGCCGCCGAAGCCGGTATGGCACAATATTCAGGTTCGAACAGCATAGATTCTCCTTCTGGAATATCGAGCCTGGAATATCCTGATATGAGGTCGCAGGGAGCGCCCGAAACCTGCCCACGTGAAATGATTCCGGCTTTGTTAACTGCTTCGTCATAATCCTTGTAAAAACGGAGAACTTTATCTGAAACCAGGCTCATATAATCATAGCGGTGCTGGCTGTTTGCCAGGGTATAGATTGAATCCATATATGGCTTTATATCATAACCGAACCGGGCTTTAAAGTCTTTATCAAACCCTTCGCACCAGAGCTTTTCGGTTTCCACCTCCCAGCTGTCGATAAAATACGATTGTGTCAAATGGGTTCGGGGGCGCGGGAATGAATCAATAATACGGGAAAAGTAGGGCTTATAGTTATTGGGAGTAAGATGGTCGATAACATAACCGGTTTTGGGATGTTCCCAGGTAAGCTTTATTTCCTGCCGCCAGCCGGGGTCGCCGAATTTCTGTGTTGCCTGGCCGAAGGAAACTTTGCTGTCGCCGAAAGGCCAGAGCGTACCCATCGTGAGATCGCAACCCATCCCGATCGAATCGGCATAGCTGATTGTATACGAAACAATTTTCTGCCATTCGGGGCTCAGCCATTCCTGCCGGGGAGTATAGGATGTGTCGTTTTTATTGAACCTGTTCATTGGATAAACCCATGCAACTTCTACGCCACCAAAACCATGTTCTTTTAACCAGTCGAGGTTATA
>JBMOIP010000145.1:0-2029 GCA_049317265.1 Bacteroidales bacterium | reverse complement strand
GGTATGGATCAACCTGATCTCGAATGCCATCAAATATTCCATGAAAAAGCCGGAATCCATCATTGAGATCGGCAGTTTTTCGGGCGATAACGAGGATACCTTTTTCGTGAAAGATAACGGGGCGGGTTTTAACATGGAGCATGCGGAAAAACTATTCGGTGTATTCAAACGATTACACAAAACCCGCGATTTCGAGGGAGTCGGGATCGGGCTGGCCAATGTAAACCGGATCATTACCCGTCATGGAGGCCGTTGCCATGCCGAAGGTGAAGTGGATAAAGGGGCGACATTTTATTTTAGTTTACCCAAATAGTCAATAGGCAAATGAAAACAAAAAATAAATTTGAGAATTTACCACATTGGGTATTGAAAAAATGGCAGAACATCACCAATGCGTTGGCAGAAACTATTGGCATTACCGAAAGCAAACAAACGGAAATTGTCTTGCTCGATAGCAGGGAGTTTTTACTCAATGCATTTATTAATAGTCCCCTGATGAAATCCCTAAGCAATCTGTCAACAGGAAAATATGTTGACGTCAATGACAGTTTTTGCAGGGTTTCTGAATTTAGCAAAGAAGAAGTCATTGGCAAAACAGCAATCGAGCTTGGATGGATAAGTAAGGATGAACGGATGCAGTTGATGCAAAAGGTACAGCGGGACGGGTCGGTGAATGGAATAGAACTTCTCCTTCGGAGCAAGAATGGCAAAAGTATCATTGCCAGATATTGGGGTACCGTCGTTCATTCCGCACAAGGGGACATGCTCTACTCTGCTGCTGAAGACATCACCGAGCGCAAGGAGGTGGAGGCAGCATTGCAGGATAGTGAAAAGCGGTTCAGAAATATATTGCAGGATATTAAGTCCGTAGCAGTTCAGGGGTATGCTCCGGATGGTATTACTACCTATTGGAATAAAGCATCCGAAATATTATATGGATTTACTGCTCAGGAGGCTATAGGCCGCAATCTTCTTGACTTGATTATACCCGCTGAAATGAAGGATCATGTTAGTGAAGGTATAAAGTGGATGGAAGAGACGGGACAGCCGGTACCTTCATCAGAACTGGTATTAAAAAGAAAAGATGGCTCCAGCGTTTCCGTGTATTCTCATCACACCATAGTGCAAGTTCCCGGACGCGCACAGGAATTATTCTGTATAGACATTGATCTTACCGAGCGGGTGCAGGCGGAAGAAAAAATTCTTGAATTAAACAGGGGCCTGGATCTGCGCGTCAAACAACGTACCGAGGAACTGGAAAAAGCCAACGAGGAACTGGAAGCATTTTCCTATTCGGTTTCCCATGATCTGAAGGCACCGTTAAGGCATATCAGCGGGTTTATCCAGCTTTTCCTTGAGAATAAACCCAAAGACCTCTCTGATGAACAACTGGGATTTCTAGAGGTTATTTCCACTTCGGCCTCGGATATGGAGAAGTTGATTGATGGGATCCTTACTTTCTCAAGGCTGAATTCGGTTGGATTGCAAGAAACAAGGATCCGGTCATCAGAAATGGTTCAAAAAGTGATATCGTTTTTTGATCCGGAAACTCAAAACAGGAAAATCACCTTTCATGTTGAACCCCTGCCGGAGGTCAATGGCGATGAAGATCTTATCCGGCAGGTTTGGACTAACCTGATCTCGAATGCCATTAAATATACCTCTAAAAAGCCGGAAGCAGTAATTGAGATTGGCGCTGTTTCAAATGACAGCGAGATTACGTTTTACCTAAAAGATAACGGAGCCGGTTTTGATATGAATTATGCAGAAAAACTATTCGGGGTATTCCAGCGGCTTCATAAAACCAGGGATTTTGAAGGAGTCGGCATCGGACTTGCCAATGTAAACCGGATCGTTACCCGTCACGGGGGCCATTGCCGGGCAGAAGGGGAAGAGGATAAAGGGGCGACGTTTTACTTTAGCTTACCGAAATAGGCATCATGCATCATGCAATAGGCATCAGGAAATAAATTCACAATCACTGTTGTCCGGTAAAACTTTAAAGTAGGGTTGGCCGGTTATGACCAAC
>JBMOIP010000144.1:0-2076 GCA_049317265.1 Bacteroidales bacterium | reverse complement strand
GAATACCGGAAGGCACTGAGGATATGCCGAGAAAATCCTTGAATGAGTGGAACTGGACCCTGGAAAGAGATAATATCTTAGCAGATAATTAATACCTGAACTCGAGCATGAATACATGTAGAAAAACGCATCAGTATTGTACCGTCGCTGAATTAATCGGGAAAGGTGGTGGAAAACTAGAGTGGAAAGGAGCTCGGGCAACTGGTGGGATCACCTTTTTTCATGTGAAATATACGGAAGGTTTTCAAGGATTAGGATGTCAATAGGTTGATTCCTGGAATCGAAAACATAGATAGCCTAACAAAAAAATATGGGAACTGACCACCGGGTACTAATCAATGCATAATTATCAGTACGAAATTTTAACAAACAGTTCAAAACTCCTTCCCGGTCGGTTAATACGTCCCCAATCGAGATGTTCAAAATACACTTTATTGAACAGGTTTGTGATGCTAAACCCAAGATCCAATATGGTTTCAGATAATCGGAATGAATAACCACTTTTGAGGTTGTACATCGAATAACCTGGTGTTTTATATTCACCAAAATAAGTGTTTATCCTGTTTTGGGCCAGTGCAAATTCGCCTTCAGCCTGGAGTTTTACTTTTTGTATGTAACGTAAAAATCAATAATCCAAAGTGACGATACGGCCTTTCGTGAAATTGAAAAATTTGTCTTTCTCTGCGATGATGATTCCAGAGCGCAAATCTTCTGGCTTATAACCGGCTACTCTCAGGCATGTCGGGCAAGCCATTACAACAACTTTCTTGGCTGCCAACTGGTCCAGAAGCTCATGAAGCGTTTGAAAATCCTTGAATTTCATTTCTTTTGATGTCTTTAGTAACAAGTCAACCCCCTTGATGTCAAAATATACAACCACATCTTTGTCCATCGACATCATAACGGCCATCTTCAAAGCCATGAGAACCTTATGAGGATTTTCATACCCGGAAGAGATGTGAAGGAACAAACCATCTTTAGCGGCACAACAAGACTTGCCAGAGTCGGCTTTCATAACCATTTGACCCTGCTCAGCTTTTTTATCCATTGCCTGTTTGCAGGAAACTAAAACAAAAACTGCGAGAAAAAGAACGATTAATTTTTTCATGTGATACGTTTTAGAATTCAATTGTATTAATCTGTGATTAAACCAAAATTAGTGATAATTTGAGTTCTGACAATGCTGTCTAAGAACAAATATGCTATAACTCATTTGAAGTAGTGGTAATCTCCTTTCTCCACAAATATAAATACTGGCTTGTAGTGCCCAGAAGATTAGGGTTTTCACAGGTTCTGCGCATGCTGTTAAGCTGCTTTGTCTTTTTGGTTTTGTCGTGGCCATTAACCATCTGTAATGACAGGAAATCACCAATCCCTTCGATGTTGCGCAACCTTTCGGTTATAAATCCCTGCTTTTCCATCATTTTTATACCATCTGTCGGCCAGCATCTGTATTGTTCAATCCTGAATCCATTGAATAAAACGCTGGTAACACCATTATACTGAATGGAATCGATATAATCCAGATCAAGAAGTGTCTCTGGGTCAACCTCCATCAGTGGATTCAATTTTGGATAAGGGCTCATAAACAAAGAGAAAATGACACCCCCGGGTTTTAAAATCCGATATGCATGTGCAATTGCTTTATCACGTTCAGTCTGCCCAATGAGATGATAAAGCGGCCCCATAAGGATCACTGCATCAGCCATGCCATCATCAATCCATGAAAGTTCCGTGGCACATGCCTTTTCAGTGAACAGGAAACGGTTGCCATAATTTCCATTCACCCGATGCCTTAAGCGGGCGAGTGATTTTTCAGACAGGTCAACCGCGCCCACTTTACAATGACGCAGGAGCAGTCCTTCGGTATACCTGCCGGTTCCAGCTCCGATATCAATGACAGTCGATCCATCGGCAATATATTCATCCAGCAGTTCACTGATCAGGATGAATTCGGATTCCTTTAACGGACTTTCCGACAATCGATTTTCCTCCTGGTCAACACCGGCATCATATGCCTGTGAAATAACTTCCTTATCTGTTGTCATAGTTCATCGTTGCATTAGCGGGCACAAT
>JBMOIP010000143.1:0-2392 GCA_049317265.1 Bacteroidales bacterium | reverse complement strand
TTCATGATCTGGTACTGTGGTGCCGGTTTATGGGTATCGCTTTGAAGTACCTGGATCCCTGAAGCGGAAATACTGACGGCCATTTCATCAACACCCAAAAAGAGCGCATACAGTGCAACGCCTTTGCGAACCTTTTCGAGCAAGATGGTGGCATAATCAGCAGGGACCTCACCGGCATCACTGATAATATCAATCGGATCCTGTTGTTCTGAAACTTTAGGATGTACAGTATTGTTGATGAATTCCATCACATCCTCCCCTAATATCGGGATGATGAACAATTCTTCGGCATCCGCGATATACGGGAGCCAGTTATCAATATTGTTTGAAATATTGATTGACGAAGCAGCTCTCAGCTGCGCGATGGTTGTGATCAGCATGGTTTAGGCTTGAGTTTTGTCAATACGTTTGGCTGTCTTGGTGGGGTGCTGGTCCTGTGTTTGAGATGTGTCCACAGTCACATAATCAAACTGAATCGTCGGATCCCATTTGTTAAAATCACGGATGAAGTACAGCGGTGAAAGGCTCACTGACCTGTCTGTTCCCATGTCGGCATTGAGCATCCAGTAAGCTTCACGCTTGTCGGATCCCGAGCCGGCACCGATGGCTTCGCCCGGGTTTCCTGCCCCGATCAAACAGGGGTCCACTCCGATTGCGAACAGTATTTCAGAATTGGCGGCCTGGCTATCCGGCAGATAGGCGGTATTGTCAAGCTTATTCTGAATAACTTCGATCTTCCAGCCGGTTAGGAAGTCCTGTTTGACCTTGGAATAAAAGGACCAGCTGATAAATGCCTTGCCGCTGTTTTCAACATTTGCCAGGAATGAATCCATTTCGGTCAGTACTTCAAGCCTTTTTGCTTCTACCTGTTCCTTTGTGTAATCCGGAGAAGGGTAACGCTCCTGGAAATAGTTGTTCGGAATCTGGATGTGATATTTGATCGTCATTTGGTTCTTCATGATAGCAGCCTTTAAAGTAGGTACCAGATTGGCGATATACATCCATTTGTTTGTGCGAACAGCGTTCCAGAGCGGAACATGATAAAATGATTTGTTGAAGGACCGGTAATGAATATGCATGGCAAACTGGCCATCGGGATAGGTGATGCCATTGTATTTTTCAGCATCAAACAGCGGGAGTTTGCGAACAATGAGATTATCGAAACTCGGTGACTTCTCCCACTGGGCTGAGTAATACATGGCCGGGATCCTGGCACTGTCATCCATTTTCGCCAGTCTGCAATAGGCAGGATCTTTGACGAACACCCGGTTGATCCTATCCCCTGCTTTATTCAGGATGAATTCAATCCATCCGTTTGCAAAGACTTCAAGGCCCATGATCATGTCCGGCCAGATCAGGTTTATTTTATTAAGGCGCATGAATTCAACAACCTGTGGATCAGTGACAGGTACCCTTTTCGGATCACCGCCTGCAGCATCCGGAAATTCACGATAGGCAGTGATACCACGGCCAAAATGAACGCGTTTGCGTTTATCCAGGGCGCGAAGTGCAACTGAATTCTTATCCAGGTCTGTAAGCACTTCCTGGGGGAACAAATTGGAATCACCCCAATTGGACCACTCTCTTGGCGAGGTATCATAGGGCGCAGCAAGAACAGTCTTTCCGGAATCGCCTACTGAACCGGAAGGACTGACAATCGCTTTGGCACCTGGAAGGATCGCATAATTTCCTTCAACGATAATTTTACCCATTAGAAGAATATTTTTTGGTTATTGAATTCGATAATGAGGCGGATGTGAACTTTCCGGATACCGCCAGTTGGAAGCAGTATGTTTCGGGTTGAATTGGCAGTGTGATTGGGTGGCCGTGAAACGCATGAAGGATCCTGCAAGGATTTGCGCATATCAAAAACCATTTCACCCCGACGTTTTCCCACGCATTTACGACCATCTGCAATCTCAATGATCTCTCCACCTGTTTTAAGCTTGCGGTTGGCTGTGACAAATTTGACCTGGAACTTAACCGGCTTGCCATCATCGTCAAGCTGGTCCATCAGGTCAAGCGCTTTGCTTAATTGGATATAATTTGAAATCATGTCGGCAAGAGTACACTGGCGGACATGAATAATAAAGGACAATATTTTACGATGGGGATTTTGGGACAGAATGACAAAAGTCCCGGTACAATCATGTTACATTTTTAACATTGTTTGAAGAAAATGTTATCTAAGTAACTTTGTAGGAATAACAAGATTAATCAATTGATGCGGATATTTGTTGTTATTTCATATTTTCTATTAAAATAGAATGGAGAAGCGAATTATTAGTTTTTCAAGGCTTTTTCTTTGGCTTGAGTAAAATAGAATTTAGTTTATTTTTTTTCATTGTTGTCCGGTAAAACCGGAGTTGGTTAATTTT
This sequence comes from Bacteroidales bacterium, assembly GCA_049317265.1. GTDB lineage: Bacteria > Bacteroidota > Bacteroidia > Bacteroidales > FEN-979 > CAIVAT01. The sequence continues at coordinate 14 of JBMOIP010000143.1, read as the reverse complement.
TTTGTTTAAACTCT
>JBMOIP010000142.1:0-2505 GCA_049317265.1 Bacteroidales bacterium | reverse complement strand
AAATCATCGAATTGAATCTCAGTGGGGCCAGGATGCTGGGCAATGACCGGCAGCACCTGAAAAACAGACAGTTTGGATTTTTTGTGTCAAAAGAAACAAAACCAGCCTTCATTCTCTTTCTTGAAAAGGCATTTAAGAACCCTAGTAAAGAAACCTGTGAGATTATACTCCTGGCAAATGGCGACATCCCGACGTATGTTTTGCTCACTGGCATCATTTCCGAAAATCAGGAACAGTGCCATGTAACGGTGATTGATATCACCGGGCGAAAAATTGCCGAAGCAAGTCTTAAAAAGGAGGTGGAGCGGAATGCCCTGCTCATGGAGTTATTTGCACAGGCGCCTGTTTTAACCGACAAGGAACTCTATGATCGGGCGCTGGATATAGCAGTTAAACTCACCGACAGTAAAATCGGGTTCTTCCACCAGGTTCGCGACAACCAGCAGGAAATCATGCTCACCACCTGGAATGATGAAGCCAGGAAAAACTGCACCACTGTTCATGATAATCATTATCCAATTGCAAAAGCGGGCAACTGGGCCGATTGTGTCAGGCAGAAACAAGCAGTTGTTTATAATGATTTCCAGCAATCTCCCAATAAAAAAGGATTACCCGAAGGTCATGCGCCTGTGGGTCGTTTTATGAGCATTCCGGTGGTACAGGATGATAAGGTACGGTTGATTTTTGGCGTGGGGAATAAAACAACCGATTATACTGATTCGGATGTTATTCAGATACAATCTGTTGCCAGCGAATTACATAAAATACTCTCAAAGCGAAAGGTGGAGCAATCCTTGCATAACATCGAAGACCGCTGGCAATTTGCCATCGAAGGAAGCAACGACGGCATCTGGGACTGGAATGTGCTGACCGACAAAGTTTTTTTTTCCAGCCGGTGGAAAGAGATGATTGGCTATGGGCCCGACGAGCTGGAAGGAAACGTCAGTGAATGGAAAGAACGGGTGCATCCTGACGACCTTCCGGCAGTAATGGAAACCCTGCAGCGGCATTTTAACGGTGAAACCTCTCAATACATCACTGAACACCGCATCCGTTGCAAGGATGGCTCGTGGAAATGGATCACCGACCGCGGCAAGGTGATGGAATGGACTCCGGAAGGAAAGCCGGCTCGCATGCTTGGTACGCATATCGATATTACCGAACGAAAACTTGTTGAAGATACCCAAACCTTTTTACTTGGCTGTGGATTGCCTGGCACAGGCGAGGACTTTTTCGAATCGCTGGCCTGCTACTTGGCCGAAACCCTGAATATGGAATATGTTTGCATCGACCGGCTCGAAGGCGATGGGCTCACCGCGCAAACCGTTGCCATATACAACGAAGGAAGGCTTGAGAGCAATGTGCAATACGCACTCAGGGATACCCCTTGCGGCGAAGTGGCTGAGAAGCATGTATGTTGCCACGCTAACGGGGTACAGCGCCTGTTCCCGAATGATGCAGCACTGCAGGAACTGAATGCAGAAAGCTATGTGGGAACTACCCTCATCGACTCCAATGGGCAGGCCATCGGGTTAATTGCAATTATTGGCCATCATCCATTGGTTGAAACTAGAAGGGCCGAATCTTTATTGAAACTGGTTGCACAGCGGGCAGCAGGAGAACTGGAGCGGCTGAAGATTGAAACCGAACGCAAACAGGCAGAGGATAAAGTTCTTGAACAATTGAACGAACTGCAACGTTGGTACCAGGTAACACTTGGTCGCGAGGGTAGGGTAATAGAGCTGAAACAGGAGGTAAATGAGCTGCTTAAACAGCGTGGTGAAGCGTTGCGGTATGAAAGCGAATTATACGAATAAATATCTTGTAAATATTATAGGGAGTAACATGAATTGTTAGCTAAACTTCACGAACATGCACATCAAAACTTCGAATCAGGAAATGATGGTTCTTGGGATAGGCGATTACAGTTGCAACCGGGGAACCCATATTTGTGGTCTTTACGAAACTGCAAAAGAGCGCGACGAAATCATCTTTGGATTTCTCCGTAAAGGCTATCTCGAAGGCGACCTCCAGCTATATTGCCCGGTAGAGCGTACCGCCGATGATTTTTACCGTGACTTTGGCGCTCATTGTCCCGAATGTGCCGGCCATCTGCACGATTCAAATCATTTCGAATTGAAATCAGCAAAAGAGTTGTATTACCCCGATGGCATGTTCGACCCGAGGCATATGGATAAAGCCTTGAATGAATATTACCTGTATTCGCAATCAAAGGGCGCACGAAATGTAAGGGCAACCGCCGAAATGTCGTGGGCGCTCGATGCCATTCCCGGCGTTGAATACCTGATGGCCTACGAAGCCAGGCTCAACTATTTTATACCCGGAAAGCCATGGATAAGCATTTGCATGTACAATATCACCATGTTTTCCGGGGCAATGATCATGAATGTATTGCGAACTCACCCGTTCACCATTAGTGGTGGGGTAATCACTCAAAACCCCTATTTTATCCATCCAGATATCTGGCTGGCTCAAAATTTTCCG
>JBMOIP010000141.1:0-2609 GCA_049317265.1 Bacteroidales bacterium | reverse complement strand
AGGAACCGCCCTGAGCGAGGATCAGGCAAAGATGATACAATCGTTCACCAATTGCCTGACGATCGTTTATGATGGCGATCCGGCAGGAATCAAGGCCAGCATTGCCAACATCAAAGTCCCCTTGCAGATGGGCCTTGATGTTTACCTGGTTGTACTACCTGAGGGAGAGGACCCTGATTCATATGTCTTGAAACATGGCGCAGAAACCCTCAAGGCATTCATTGAAGACAACCGGAAGGACATTGTTTCCTTCCGCATTGAAATGGTTAAGGAAGCTGTGGACAAGGATCCAATTCAAAAAGCCAAACTGGTCAAAGAACTTGTTTCCCAGATATCCCTTATCGGTGATGAAGAGTCTCGCGGTTACCTGATCGGGGACATTGCCAAAAAACTTGACGTCAAATTGGAAGACCTCAATCGGAATCTCAAAAAACAACTTCCAAATCCTGAGAAAGCGGAAAAGGGATTCTTTGCTCTTGAGGCTTCCGAGGAAATGATCACAGAAACCGGCTGCGCAATCCTGCTTGCCGGCCCAGCCATGGTGGTTACATACCATGCTGAAGGAAAAGGAAACACTATCAGCCTGCCGGATGGCCCGCTGAAGAAAGATGATATTTTTCGCCTGGCCAAACTGACCAGGAATATCAAAATTGAAGGGTTATCTCTTATTGTTGATGAAAAGGATGTTGAGTCTCCGCTGGCCGAAGCCGGACGAATGCTCACCGAGCAGGGAATGCGTGTTGAAGTGCGGGAGGATTGTTCCGTAGACGAGACGGATGAAAACCCCAAATCTGTTGTTTACATCGATTTTTTAGACTTTTATGTTAATGGCTTAACCTATCGGTTATTCCGACAACCAGACACAAAACGCTCTAAAAAGTTTGTGGAGATGACCGCCGAATTCTTGTCAAAACTCGACAATACTATTATCCACATTAAAACCAATGAGATTGCAAAAAAGTTTGGGCTAACCCAGGCTTCATTTTCCAAAGTTTTACGCCCTTTTGTTGAGAAACGGAAAAGCCTTGCCGTTCAGAGGCAGGAACATGTGATCATTGATGAACAGCAATATGTTTTCGATATCGCCCACCTTCCGGAATATGTCGATCAGGGTTTTTTCCAGCGGTACGGATTCTTCGCGGCTCAAAACAAAACCGGCAACAAAATTTTCTACGTGTTCCGCACCCTTGATAACACACTGATTAAGGTTGGTAATTTCTTCATGGAACCATTGTTTCAGGTCTATGATCTCGATCCTATAAAGAACAAACGTATTGTAGAGCTTTTCCATTCAGAACTTAACACGGCAGAGTATGTTGAGTTCAAGAGCGGCGACATGGTTGAATTACAGCAGTTCAAAAAATTCCTATGGAACAACGGGGGCTACATCTTCACAAACGGTAAACCGTTTCATCATGAGAAAATCCTTGAAAGCATCGCCCTTAGATTCCCGAAAACCCATGAACTTTCTACATTCGGATGGCAACCTGAAGGTTTCTTTGCTTTTGCAAATGGCATCATTACAGATAATGCATTTACCCACGTTGATGAACTCGGGCTTGTAAAGTTTAAAAACTCAACCTACTACTCTCCTGCATTCAGCAAAATATATAAGGATCAGCGTGCCGACAATGACCGGTATGAGTATGACCGGTTCTTAGTTTTCAAGCCGGATCACCGAACATCATGGATAGAATGGTCGGAGTTGATGTACAAAGTATACACATATAATGATAATGGAATGTGGGCGCTTTTATTTGCAATCCTTTCGGCCAACCGCAGTATTATCTTTCCGATCGAGCGTTTTTTCACCGCACTGTTTTTTATAGGGCCTACCGAATCCGGCAAATCTAAAATTGCAGAAAGTATCAGGGCGCCATTCATGTATGGCGCACCTCTGTTCAACCTGAACTCTGGTACCGATGCTGCATTTTTTACCAGCCTTGAACGTTTTCGCGATATCCCGGTGATATTCGACGAGTATAACGATGCCCAGATTTCTGATGTAAAGTTCCAGGGGTTAAAGGCTGCGGTGTATGACAATGAAGGGAAGCAGAAGCGCAAGGATGCTACCAGCAAGGATATCGATGTGTCGAAAATAAACGGCTGCCCTCTTTTGTTGGGTCAGGAAGGACCAGAGCGTGACGATGGCGCCCTGGGCAACCGGGTAGTTCAAAAGCATGTTCCGAAAAAAGATGATTGGACCAATGAAGAAGTTGTCAATTATAAAGACCTCAAAGACCGCGAGCGTGACGGGCTGAGCAATATCGCAATGGAGATCATAAAACATCGCCCGGTCGTGCAGAAGCACTTTGCCGCATACATGCGTGATGCACAGAAGCAGGTAAAGAGCGATATTCAAAAGGAAGGCGGCACTTATCAAACGCGTATTATCAATACCGTGAGTTTATTTATTGCCATGGCCAAAATGTGGAATGACCATGTAAAGGAGCTTCCGCTGCCGTTCACCTACGATGAGTTTTATAAAGATGCCAAACGGCAAATCATCCGACAAAGTGAAGAACTGAGTACCAGCAACCGGTTATCTGTATTTTTCGATACGATCAGCATGTTGTATACCCAGGGGAATATCATTAGCGGGAGGGAAT
>JBMOIP010000140.1:0-2747 GCA_049317265.1 Bacteroidales bacterium | reverse complement strand
GTGGGACTTTGGCGACGGCACCACCAGCACATACCTGCCCCCGGCAGCCTTCCCGGTTTTTGCCACACATGTTTATTCCAACCAGGGCATCTATAATGTAACCCGTACTGTTAAGTTCAATACCCAAACGATATCCTTCAGTGATATGGTCCAGGTGATGGCACTTCCTGTAGCTGTGTTTTCCTTTCCTGCTAACAATTGCAACGGATCTCCGGTGTCGTTTACAGATCTCTCATACATTCCTTCCGGGTTTCCTTCTTCTATCGCCTCATGGGTTTGGGATTTTGGCGATGGAACCCCTTTATTGGTGATTGTCTTCCCGGGTAACCCGAATGTTTCGCACACGTTTCCCGGTAATGCAACCTCCCATGTAGTCAGACTAACGGTGACCACATCAGGCGGATGTACTGACTATACTGAGAATACGGTGTACAGTGGGCCTGATATGGTGGCAAATTTCTTTCCGCAAGGGGCCACATGTGAACTTCAGCCAGTTCAGTTTTTTGACCTTTCTTACACCAGTGGCGGGACAATTGTTTCCTGGAACTGGAATTTCGGAGATCCGCTATCAGGAACTGCCAATACTTCCACTTTGTCAAATCCGATCCATGTTTTCTCCGCGGCAGGAACTTTTATTGTCACATTAACCATTTTCAACAGTTACGGATGCAGCAAAACCATCAGTAAGGTTGTCTCCATAAATCCACATCCGATTGCGAATTTCAATGCGGATACGGTTCACCTGGGAACACCAACGACCTTTACTGACCTATCGTATTCTGCATCCGGAAGTTTAGCAGTATGGCAATGGGAATTTGGAGATGGTCAGAGCTCCTCACTAAGCAATCCTTCCCATTTTTATGTATCACCCCTGACTTACATGGCAAGTTTGACGGTCACCGACCTCAACGGATGTACCAGGGATACCTCAAAACCGGTGGTGGTGTTGCCACCGGTGATCAATCCCCCAGCAAACAAATCAGTAACAAATGTAATTGTCGAAAGCGGGCAAACAAAGTGCTACAATGCCACGCAAGTCATCTCAATTGCAGGAAACGGAACTTTTTTCAACGTCCTGTCCGGAGGCTCTTCTACCTTTATTTCAGGGCAAACAATATCATTTCTCCCGGGAACGGCAGTCCAGCCGGGAGGTTCCATGTGGGGCTACATCGCGCCAATGGGTCCTTTCTGTCAGAATCCTTCCATGCCTGCCTCTGTTGTATCCGGAGATACGGTATCAAAGGAAACAGAGCAACAATTTTTCAAAATTTACCCAAATCCTACAACGGGTATTTTCATACTTGAGTTTAATGCAAATCAACTGTCTGACAAGGCTACCCTGGATGTTTATGGAATCCGGGGAGAAAAGGTATTGACTACGGCGCTGAACAATAAAGGCAGACAAGAATGCTCATTAACCGGGTTGCCAGGAGGTATATATTTTCTCCGTGTGAACTACGGCGAAAGATTTGAAATGGGTAAGATCATCAAACAGTTGGTGGGTTGTTTTGCATGACCCGGAAAATCAATCGCTTTTAAAAAACAATTAACAAGATATATTATGGAAAGTATCAGAGAGATTAAACGCATAATCAAAGGACAGGCAACCTCAGATGGGGCCGGGGTTAAATTAACCAGGATTCTGGGCCACAATACCCAGGACATTTTAGATCCATTCCTGTTGCTGGATTTTTTCGGTTCCGACAATCCCGATGATTTTATGGCAGGCTTCCCCTCACATCCACACCGTGGAATAGAAACCGTTACATATATGCTTGATGGCAGGGTAGAACATAGTGACAGCATGGGAAACAGCGGCGTAATCGGGAAAGGAGATATACAATGGATGACTGCCGGCAGTGGCATCATCCACCAGGAGATGCCGCAATACGAAGGTGGCAGGATGCGCGGTTTCCAGTTATGGGTGAACCTGCCTTCCGCTTCAAAAATGATTCACCCCCGTTACCAGGATATACCGGCAAGTAAGATTCCTGTGGTTGAACTTCAAAATAAAACCAGGGTTAAGGTTCTGGCAGGAACTTTCCAGGGAATAAGGGGATCTGTTGAAAACATCGTTGCCGATCCTGAATACCTGGATGTTGAAATTCCTGAAAATTCAGAACTCCTGATTCCCGTAGATGCAAATCATACTGTTTTTTCGTTTCTCTACGAAGGAGCTGCCAATTTCGATGAAAGCCAGCAAAACACCCTGCACGCAGGCGAAGGTGCATTATTCGGGCAGGGAGAATATGTCAGGGTGCAAACCGGGGCGGAAAAAGCCAGGTTTATCCTCATTGCCGGCAAACCAATAAAAGAACCTATTGCCTGGAATGGCCCTATAGTCATGAATACACAGGAGGAACTCAATACAGCCTTCAGGGAGTTAAGAAGTGGTGATTTTATCAAACACTGACAAAGGATAAAATACTGACCTATGACAAAGATCAGAAAGCACTTGTACGAAATCATTTTTGAAGCGGATACACGTGCCGGTAAAAGTTTTGATATAGCGCTTTTGGGCACTATCTTGTTTAGCATTCTGCTGGTGATGTTGGAAAGTGTTAAAAGCTTCCATGACAGGTACCTGCTTTTATTGAAAATCTTGGAATGGGGCATTACCATTATATTCACATTCGAATATATTGCCAGAATATGGGTTGTTGACAAACCTTTCAAATACATTTTCAGCATTTACGGACTGATAGACTTGTTTGCCATCCTTCCGTCCTATTTAGGGTTATTCCTTG
>JBMOIP010000139.1:0-2768 GCA_049317265.1 Bacteroidales bacterium | reverse complement strand
ACGGGCAACCCGGCCAGTTCCGCCAAGATCATCATGAGCGGCAACCCCGTTCCGGGTGTCTCCTTTATCACGTGTTTCGACACAGTAACCCTCCTGAGTGGCAAGCCATTCAATTTACACGGAGGATTACCGCTGGGTGGCCAGTACAGTGGTCCGGGAGTAAATTCGATTACCGGAACTTTCACCCCATCCGTTGCCGGAACCGGGCTGAAAACAATCACTTATGGATACTCCAACGTATATACCTGCCTTGCGACTAAAACAAAAACCATCCTGGTACAACAAAATCCGGCTTTTACTTGCGGCAACAACCTGACTGACATCCGGGATAACAAAGTTTACCCAACAGTACAAATCGGTACTCAATGCTGGATGGCTGCCAACCTGAATTACGGAACAGCCTTGAACTCCTCACAGGTTCAGAACGACAATTGCCTTTCAGAAAAATATTGCTACAACGATGTAACAGGCAATTGTACCAAATATGGCGGACTTTACCAGTGGGATGAGGTGATGAAATACGATGATGCCCCGGCCGGACAGGGCCTGTGCCCACTGTGCTGGCATGTTCCCACAGAAACCGAGTGGACAACACTGTTCAATTTTTACCTGGGCAATGGTTTAGCCGGCAAACCTCTGCAGGATACCATCATGGCAGGATTCAGAGCACAGACCAGTGGTGTCTTCTATCTGAATTCAATCTGGAGTTTTAACGGCTTTGCCACGCTCTTCTGGACTTCCACGCCATGGAATGCCATCAAAGCGATCTCACACGGAATGAATGTGTATGATTTTTCGGTTTCGTTCTACCCTTCAAGCCGGGCAAATGCTTTTCCGGTGAGGTGTTTGCGGGATTGAGGTACGACTGCTAAACGTAACTAGGGTACAAACTTTGAGCAGTTTAAAAACGCTTGTATTGTTACAGATCAGTAGCTCTTTAGTAATTGTCGAGAATTTGATTTTCTCTTATAGGTTATCTTAGTATGATCAATTTCTTTGTTTCTTTTCTTGCATTGATTGTCAATGTACAAAAGAAAATTCCTGGATTAAGCTGACTTACGTTATATTGAACCTGATAATCACCTTTGGGTTGAAGGGTATTAAGAATTGTTGCAATTCGTTTTCCTGTTATTGTAGATATTTCGAGCTGAACCATGGATTTTTCCTTGATAATATATGTTATATAAACATGGTCAGCGGCTGGGTTTGGATAAAGACCATTAAACCCATAATCCTGATGACTTGGACTCTGGTTCACCTCTGTTGGAATTCCTCCATTGTCTGTTTTTAAAATCGTTGAATATTTCCCAACCGACCAGACATGGTCTTTGTCAATAGCATAGACAGCCGACAAAGGATTTTTTGTTGCTGTTGGTTGGCGTTTCCACTGAGTTCCGTCATAATGCAAGATAAGTCCGTCAGGCCCACAAACCCAACCATGTGAGGGGTCAGTGAAGAAGACGCTTTGAAGATGTTCAGTATATCCAATATTGAAAGGAGACCAATTGGTTCCATCGTAGTAAGTGGCACTTCCATTTGCTCCGACGGCCCACCCGTGATCTTTATCAAGGAAAAACACACCGTAAAGGTTATCAGCGACGCCCGATGAAACCTGAAGCCATTGTACTCCATCCCACTTATATATTGCACCTTGATCCCCAACTGCCCATCCCAGTTCATTATTGATCATCTGGATATCATAAAATGTAATTCCTCCAGGCCAAACCTGACCAAGTTGCAATGTCCAATCGGTTCCATTAAAAAACATGATCACTGAATTTGTTCCGGTGGCCCACCCGTGATTTGTATCAGTAAAACAAACAGACAGGAATGTGTTATAATTCTGGGCCGATTGAAAGAGCCATTGTGTTCCATCATATTGCCATACGAACCCATCACCACCAACAGCCCAACCATGGGTGTTATCTAAGAACCAAATATCAGTGGGGAAGGACCCATAACCATACTCCATATCCTGAGGTGTCCAAGTTGTGCCGTTGTATTTCCATATCTGAGCCGGCCAAGTGGAACCAGAGGCCCAGCCGTGTTGTGAATCTGTGAAAAACAGTGATCCGAACCATTCATTCGTTGCGTTTATTTGTTTCCCCCAGTATGATGATCCATTATATTTCGAGATGAATCCTCCGGCTCCAGCTACAAAACCTGACTGAGGACCATAAATGCAAATAGTGTGCAAGTCAAGAAGGGTGTTCAGATAATAACCAGCACTATATTCTGAAACCCAGGTATTGCTGGAATTATATTTTAAAATTATTCCTTGTTCTCCTGTTGCCCAACCGGCATTTTCATTAAAAAAATCAACAGCATATAATGTTTTAGTTGTCGGACTTAACTGATTAGCCCAACTACCAGCATTATATTTCAGTATTATTCCTGAGTCACCAACGGCCCATCCCATGGAGGTGTTAACCATGCTGATACCTCTCAAAGGTTGAGTTGTATGACTGCTTTGCAACGCCCATTGTGTACCATCAAACTTGAATATCTTTCCCTGATCGCCCACAACCCAAATATGTGTTGAATCTATGAATGAGACTGCATTCAGGTTTACGTTATTAATTGGAGTTTGAATACTCCATGAATTGCCAGAATAAGTGAGCATAGTTCCCGAATCACCAACGATCCACCCTGATCCATTTCCATTAAATGCAATGGCATTTAGCCTTTCATTGGTCACAGGAGATGTCAATTCCCATTCAACACCATTATAATAGGTTGTCCTTTATGCAAACTCTCATTGTGAGAGT
>JBMOIP010000138.1:0-2817 GCA_049317265.1 Bacteroidales bacterium | reverse complement strand
AGATTGAAACTATCTCGTTAATGATTTGAGGATCGGTAAAACCGGCCAGGTTGATGGCCATGCTGCGGCAGATCGCAACACACGAGCCGCAACCCTGGCAAACACCTTCGTTGATCTTGGCCACCGTGCGAAGGTCCTTTGAACCATGTCCTACAGGAACATCATCGGTTACGATGGCACCGTAAGGACAAACTTTCACACAGTTCTGGCAACCCGAGCAATACTCATTGTTAATGGTGGAGATCATCGGGTCTTTCTTCATGGTGTCGCCGGCAAAGAGCCCGCAAACCTTGGCCGCGCAGGCTGATGCCTGCGATACAGTCTCCGGGATATCTTTTGGCGCCTGGGTACAGCCTGCCAGGAAGATACCGGCTTTGGCTGTTTCAACCGGGCGGAGCTTCGGATGTGCTTCCGAGAGGTATCCATATTTATCGTAGGAGATACCCAGCAACCTGGCGAGTTCCGGGTTGTCTTTCGGGGCAGATACGGCAGTGGCGAGCACAACAAGGTCGGCTTCCACTTCAACCACCTGTCCGATCTGTGCATCTTCACCACGGACCATCAGTTTGTCGCCCTTCTTGTATATCTTTGAAACACGGCCACGAAGATAGGTCGTACCGGTATCAACCTGGGCCTTCTTCACAAACTCCTCATATCCCTTCCCGGCCGCACGGATGTCCATGTAGAACACATAAGCATGGGAATCGTGCACCTTGTGATGGAGCAGGATGGTATGCTTGGTGGTGTACATGCAGCATATTTTCGAACAATAGGAGATACCCTTGGCCTCATCACGGGAGCCGACACACTTGATAAACACTACATTTTTAGGCACTTTCCCGTCTGAAGGGCGAAGTGGTAACCCGTTGGAAGGGCCGTTGGCCGATACCATCCGTTCGAACTCCAGAGAGGTGATGATGTCTTTGAAGCGGCCCACACCATATTCTTCATAGGGTGTCGGATCCCACATGTCATAACCAGTTGCTACGACCACGGCGCCGATTTCACGTTCGATGATCTCGTCCTGCATGGTGTAATCGATGGAACCCTTGTCGCATACTTTGGCGCAGATGCCGCATTTGCCCTTGGTGAGCATGGTGCAGTGTTCGGCATCGATGACGGGTTTGTTGGGTACTGCCTGAGGAAATGGCGTGTAGATCGCTTTCCGCTTGTCGATGCCCATGTTGTACTCATTGGGAACCTTTACCGGGCATTTTTGCCAGCATGCGCCGCAACCGGTGCAGGTTTTAAAATTGACGTAGGAGGCTTTCTTCTTTATTTTAACCTTGTAGTTGCCTACAAATCCCTGTAATTCAAGAACTTCTGCATAAGGAATGAGCTCAATATAGGGATGGGAGGCCACATCCACCATCTTGGGGGTAAGGATACACTGGGCGCAGTCAAGGGTTGGGAAAGTTTCATCAAGCTGGGCCATTTTACCCCCGATGGAGGGGCTCTTTTCGACCAATACCACCGGAATTCGGGCATCGGCAATGTCGAGTGCGGCCTGTATACCGGCAATCCCGCCGCCGATCACGAGGGCACGCTTGGTTACCGGAACAGAGATCTCATGCAGCTGCTCGTTGGCAATCGACTTGGCAACGGCCATCCGGCAGAGATCCATGGCCTTTTCGGTGGCAGCTTTTTTATCTTTCTGATGTACCCACGAAGAGTGCTCCCTGATGTTGGCAACCTCCAGCAGGTAGGGGTTCATTCCCGCGTCGGACAATGCCTTTCGGAACGTCTTCTCATGCATCCGGGGCGAACAGGCCGCTACGACAATGGAGGTGAGTTTATACTGGGCAATGGCATCACGGATCATCCCTTGTCCGGGATCGGAGCACATGTATTTGTACTCGGTGCAGAATTTGACCTCTTTGATGTTTTTAATCTCTTCAACAACCTGCGGAACATCTACATAATCAGCAATGTTGGCGCCGCAAAAACAAACGAAAACTCCTACTCTTGCCATTATTTAACCTCGCTTTCTGCTTCAACAGCCTTGATGGGTTTCTTACTTTTCTCAGGCACGGGGACCACTTTCCCGATATTGGCCAGGGCTCCTTCCACAGGAACGATGTGTTTCGGAAATTTCAGCTGGTCGATCGGGTAACCGAAGGCGAGGGCCATGAGCTGGGTGAAATAAAAGATCGGGATGTCGTATTTGACTCCCTGGAGTTTTTCAATGTCGGGCTGGCGCATGTCGAGGTTCGACTGGCACAGCGGACAGGCAACCACGATGGCGTGGGCGCCGCTCTCCTTGGCCATGGCCAGGATCTGGCCGCTCAGGTTTTCAACCACCTCTGTATTGGAGATGGAAAATGAGGCGCCGCAACATTCGGTTTTATAGTCAAACTCTGTGGCCGTTGCGCCCAGGGCTTCACAGATCTGGTCCATGGAGACAGGGTACTCGGGGGAGTCGAACTGGGTAATGTTTTTAGGCCGGGTGAGGAGGCAGCCATAGTAGCAGGCGACTTTCAATCCCGTAAGCGGCTTGGTCACCTTACTTTTGATGGTCTCCAGGCCGATGTCTTCGTAGGCATATTGTAACATCGACTTCACATCCACAGTCCCTTTGTAGGTTCCCTCCTCTACCACGGTGGTATTGATCCGTTTGGCGAGTTCGGGGTTTTCGTCCATGTGAACTTTGGTGACCTTCATCCGCTGATAGCAGGACGCACATGCAATCCCCATGGTGGTATTCTCCAGCTTCTCAGCCAGCACGAGGTTGCGCATGGGAAGCGCCATGGCAAGGTTTTCGGTCATCACATGGGCAGAGGTGGCGCCGCAGCAATTCCAGTCGGGAATGTCTTCCAG
>JBMOIP010000137.1:0-2827 GCA_049317265.1 Bacteroidales bacterium | reverse complement strand
TTACCTGCCTGTATCAGGATAATAACAGTTATATGTGGATCGGCACAGGCAAAGGACTTTACCAGTACGATGGAAATGATTTTATATACTTCCCTGGAAACAACAAACTCAGTTCACTTCCGATTTCAGCCCTGTATATGACTCCCGATCAAACCCTCTGGATTGGAACACGGAAAGGCGAGATATATCACTTAAAAGGAGACAGCCTGAGGCTGTTCAATCCCGAAGAAGGTAATCCAAAAGTCTCTATAACAGGCTTCACTGCCGACAAACAAGGGAATTTATGGTTCTCAACCTATGGCGAAGGGGTATATTACTATGATGGAAAACACATTTTCAATATTGACAAGGACGATGGATTGACTGATAATTACTGCTACACTATAACACCTGATAAACAAGGTCGTATGTGGGTGGCAACTGACGGGGGGATTTCGCTTTGCAGCCTTGTAAACAGCAAAAAACATATCAACAGAATAACCACATCCGAAGGCCTGCCCGATGACATTGTACAAAACATTACAGCCGACGGAACAGGAATGTGGGTGGGTATGGAAGATGCAGGAATCTGCAGAGTGGATATGAATTCACTTAAAATAACAATTCCTGTTGCATCAAAGAATTGGGCTTACGGACCGGTAAATAATATTATATCGGGCCAGAACTGGCTATGGCTGTCGACAGAACATAACGGGATACTGTGCATTGAACCGGCAAGCGGCGAAATAATCGGTAAGTATGCCAAAACTGATAATGCTAACATACAGCATATCAACCAGATGTATGCTGACAGGCAGGGGAACTGCTGGATTGCAAGCGGAAGCCAGTTGTTTCTTTCGTTAGGCCGGGATTTGCTTTTCTTCACTGAATTCGACCATGCCACGGGGAAAAATATTCACAGCATACTTTCCGACAGCAAGGGAAATACCTGGTTCAGTAATGAAGAAGGATTATTCAAACTGGATGCAAAAAGCAAAAAGACGGATAAAATCAGCCTTCCTGGAATAACCCGTACACATATCATCAGCCTTTACGAGGATGCCAGAGGCTATATATGGGCAGGTACTTTTGGCAGCGGGTTATTTTGCATTGATCCTGACAGGAAACGGGTAAGGCTCTTCGGCGAAAGCGATGGCCTTTCGAACGGCAACATCCTTTCCATGACCGGCAAAGGGAATGAAATCTGGTTGGCTACACTGGGGGGTGCTTATAAATGCACTATGGAAGGCGATCCTTTATCGGGTAAATCTCAGGTTTCCTTTTACAATTACGGGGACCAGCATTTCCCGGGCAACAATTATATTTATTCGGTTTTTATCGATTCACAAAACAGGGTATGGTTTGGTACCGATGGGAAAGGAATTTCCATGCTCGAAAAGGGCAGATTTGTCAATTTCGACAAAGCACAGGGCCTGAAAAGCAATATCATATATTCGATAGCCGAAGATAGCAAGGGCGATATCTGGTTCAGTACATCCAATGCCGGGATATACCGTTACAACGGGAAATCCTTCCGCCATTATACCCTCGCCGACGGCCTGAGCGATTTGATTATAACAGGTCTTCTGGCCGATAAGAATCATCATTTACTACTGATTCATAATAATGGCGTCGATATCCTGGATACGCAGAACAATACATTTCTGTATTATTCCGGCAACGTAGGCATGTCGGAAATAGACCCGGACCTGAATGTATGTTCGCTCGAAGGTGGTAACGTAGCATGGCTGGGCACTCAGCGCGGACTGATCAGACTGCAGATACCCCCGGATTTAAGCCAGCGTCAGCCTTCGCTGCAGATGGATATGGTTTCGGTATTTTTGGGAAAAGAGAATTATATAGGAACGCATATATTTTCGTTCGATCAGAATCATATTTCATTTCATTTCAATGCACTTTGGTATATAGCCCCTAACCTTGTTAAATATCAGATCAGGCTGAAGGGTTACGATATTGGCTGGCTTGATACCCGCAATAACCTGGTTGCGTATTCGAACCTTCCACCGGGACAGTATACCTTTGAAGTACGATCATCCATAAAGGGAAATTTTGACCGGGCTGTTGTTAAAGATTATTCATTCTCCATACAAAAGCCTTTCTGGAAAACCAACATATTTATCCTGGCTGCTATCCTTTGCCTTGCTTTGCTGGTATACCTTATCGTGCGTCTGCGCGAAAAAGCACTGAAAAAACGTGATGCTGCAGAGCATGAAAAAATAATGTTCCAGTTTCAGACTTTGCGAAGCCAGGTAAACCCACATTTCCTTTTCAACAGTTTCAGCACGCTCATTTCGGTAATCGACGAAGACAAGACTGTAGCTATTGAATATGTTGAGAAACTATCAAAATTTTTCCGCGACATACTTGATTACCGCGATAAAGACCTGATCCCGCTCAGCGAGGAACTAAAACTTATAGATACATATTACTACCTTCAACAAAAACGCTATTGCGAGAACCTCAGTCTTAAAATTGAAGTTGGCAGAAAAGAGCTTCAATCGCTTATTCCACCAATGGTATTACAGATGCTGGTTGAGAATGCAATCAAACACAACGTGGTTTCGGCTGAGCAGCCCCTGCGCGTTCGGATATTTACCGACGAAAAGCATATCATTATTATTAACAACCTGCAGCCCAAAAAAGCTGGTATTCCATCAACAGGAATTGGCCTTGCAAACATACGTAACCGTTACAAACTGATGGGATTCGGTGAATCCGCCATCGATACATCAACAGACGAATTTATCGTAAAACTTCCTATAATCTATTCCACAAAATGAACGTTTTAATTATTGAGGATGAATCGGCAACAGCCCGCCGCCTCCAG
>JBMOIP010000136.1:0-2837 GCA_049317265.1 Bacteroidales bacterium | reverse complement strand
GGTTGGTCATAACCGGCCAACCCTACTTTAAAGTTTTACCGGACAACAGTGATTGGCTTTATAGGAAAATATCAAAACAATCATTTCTCAAATTTACAATTATTTACAAATCCATAACATTTTTGAATTATTTCAGTAAAATTAAATTGATAAGGAGATTATGAAAAAAAGTCCTGGTTTCCCAGGACTAAAAAACTACATGGTGCCTTCATCAGCAAAAGAATAATAAGCATCATGTGCAACAATGATATGATCCAGAACGGATATTTCAAGTAAAACACCGGCATCTTTGATCTTCTTAGTGATCTTAAAATCGGCTTCACTTGGGGTGCAAACCCCCGACGGATGATTGTGTGATATTAAAATTGACGACGCATGATTCTCCAGTGCTATGAAGAATATCTTTTTAGGATCAACCACGGTGCCGGAGATTCCGCCTTCGGAAACTTTCACCGTTTTCATGATCTTGTTTGCCCGGTTGAGCAGTAGCATCCAGAATTCTTCATATGGAAGCTCGCCAATCAGGGAGTGGAAAATTGTATAGGCATCCTGGCTACGGGAAATTTTAGGTTTGACAACTACTTCGGCAGCATTTCTTCTGCGTGAGAGGGCAAACATGGAAGCAATTTGGCAGGCACGTTGTTTTCCGATGCCTTTTACTTTCTGAAGATCGGATATTCCAAGCTTCCAGAATTCGCAGAGGTTATTCTGACAGGATGCCATGATTTTCTGAGCAATGTCAAGAGAGTTCTCCTGGGGAGTACCGCTGCCGATGAGGATACTGAGCAGTTCTGCATCAGAAAGGCTTGCAGTGCCTTTGAGCAATAACTTCTCGATAGGAATGTCATCTTCTGCCCAGAATTGCATCGGGATCCTGTTTTCGTAGGTTGAGCCATTTTGCAGGCCTGGTTGTGAATCCATGAATGATTTTTTCATCTTTGAATGGTTTTATGCAGCTATCATGGCCGCGGTTAGTACTGAAATCTTGCTGCATGGCCATTACCGGGGAGAAATAAATAATGTCAACGGGTGTTGGTCAGATTGCCATTCCAATCTGAATACACAGAAAGCGGCAGTTCCATCAGGAGGCCGCCCTTGACAGTTTTATTTTCGCATAGGTAACTTTGCAATGATTTCGAGTAGTAGTGTGTGTGTGGCCTTTTTATTCCGATCCCTGGGAGTTACGACCATAAAAAAAGAGCAGACAGTTACATTTTGTAACCATCTGCTCGGTGATTAATTTTTTCCTGAGAATTGCTTCTGAAATTCTTTAAATTCCCAGTCGTAGAGGGCCGACTGTTCTTCGGTCATCTCTTCTGTAAAGCCAGGGTAGTAAATGTTTTCAATGTGTTGGACAAACATTTCTTCGATGGATTGTCTTTGGGTTTCTCTTGCAAGTGCGGTCATGGTGAGTTAGTTTAGATGTGGATACTTGAAATTTTCTGACCGCGAAGCGTTAAACCGGATCGATTGGATGATGTCAAGGGGATTGGTCTGGTTGGCACAACCTGAAAACCTACGGAGTACGACAGTTCTTAAAAGAGGTCGCCCTTTACAGTTCCAAGCTACAGCGCTCTTCGAGCTGGAAGCCCTGTCGATGTAGGTAGCTTTGTAAGGATTTCAAGTATTATATTGTGGGGTGGGTTTTGCTTGCTTTTAATTAAAAGCTGCCCATAGATGGTTTCTTTTGGCTAAGCTTTATCTTTACCAGTGATGCACCAAAGAAAAAGCGGGTACCTGGGAGGTACGACCAATAATTTAGACAGTCTATTATGGAGATTTACTCTGGGGAAAGGGAGTGTTAAAGATTTTTAAACTATGGAAAGCCGCTCCCAGATTGGGAACAGGAATTCTCTGATTTTTCTTGTGACTTCATTGAATTCAATAGTTTGATCAAGATGGTTCTTCGCCAGAGAATTTTCCATTGCCGCAGACGGTTAGCATTAACAGGAAAGGAGGCGGAAAAGAGGGCGTGATCAGGGGCTATCGGTCATCGTATTATCTGGAGCATTTGTTTCAAGGAATTTGAAATCCGAAGTCTGTCAGCATATTTCATCAGCTTATCGAGATTCTTATCTTTCCGGCGGATATAGTTATGGAGAATTTCACTCAGTATGTCGGTGCCAACTTTATTGCGAAATTTAACTGCATCGCACACTGATCTTTCAAGATTGTAGACATTGACCAAAGAGCCATTCATTTTTACTGACGTTTTCCCTAATTCAAAAGTTTCAAGGCCATAATAGTGCAGTTTCATCGGAGGATAAATGGGTAAAACAATTTTGTTGGTTCTCGGGATAGCAATGTGATATTCTGCCGGAACATGTGTAGATAGCTCGTAATATGACCATGCTGTGAACATACAGAATATTCCGTTTGGTATCATTTTGGCGACTTCTGACTCTTGGAAAACCCGGGGAGAATCATTCAGTCGATAAAATCCCCGTTTCACCCGGTTGACAATACCTTCTCTGATAAGTCGCCGAAGATGATATTTTTCCGTGGCGGTCAATGAGTCAGCCGTGCGAAGAAAACCTTCATTTTTATTAAAACGTTCAAGAAGTAGCTTATCCATTTGATGAAAAGTTTAACTAAAAGTACTGCTTATTTTTATATTAGCAGTAGATTTGGTTAAATAGTTGAGGATTGACCAGGATCATCAAAGAAAAAATTACAGTAGCGGGTCCGCCGTAAATAAAAGTGCAATTAGCAGACTTTAAGAAAAAATTGCACTATATAAAACTCAATGATAGCAAGGCTTTTGGAACAAAAATGTGGGCTGGGAAGATGGTTTCTTTTGCTTCGTTTCTTGACATCCGCACAAAGAAAAGAAGTCC
>JBMOIP010000135.1:0-2848 GCA_049317265.1 Bacteroidales bacterium | reverse complement strand
CACAGCCTGTAAGGGGTTCACGGTCATGGTCACGGTGTTCGAAGTGGCCGGGTTGCCCGAAGGACAGGTTGCGTTTGAGGTGAGCTGACAGGTAATGGCATCACCGGTCACCGGGATGTATGCATAGGTCACATTGGTCGCACCGGTGATGTTGGTTCCGCCCTTCTTCCATTGGTAAAGCGGAGTTGTGCCGCCATTGGATGGTGTGGCGGTGAAGGTCACGGAAGTACCTGCGCAGACCGGGTTTGCTGATGCTGCAATGGTAACGCCCACAGCCTGTAAGGGGTTCACGGTCATGGTCACGGTGTTCGAAGTGGCCGGGTTGTTCAGCGAACAGGGCGTACTCGAAGTCATCTGACACGAAATCGCATCGTTGGCGGCCGGGATGTACGAATAGGTGGCATTGGTCGCCCCTGAAATATTGGTCCCGCCCTTCATCCACTGGTAAGCCGGGGTGGCTCCACCGTTTACCGGTGTTGCGGTGAAGGTTACCGATGTGCCGGGACAAACCGGATTGGCTGAAACAGCGATCGTTACACTGGCGGCGCCATTCATGGAGGTTGATTGGGTCAATGTGGTAACCAGCGAATTCCCGCAGGCACTGTAGGCCCATAAATACCGTGTATAAGCCGTGTTGCAGGTGAGACCCGTTTCTGTTTTTGTAATGGAGGTTCCCATATCTGTCGCAGATGCATAAACATTGGTTGTACCCCATTTATACCCTGTTGCGGCAGCCACTGCATTCCAGTTCCAGACAATTTGCAGGGGTAATGGTAAATGGATGCCGGCACCAGGTGCCACAGGATTTAAGCAGTTTGCGTTGAATACATACCATGTTTCGGCCACAAACAGGCACAAGGTTCCCTGGCCGGTAATTCCGCAGTCGGTACAATAAACGATAAGCCCGTTTGCCGGACTGACAATGGCATTCATCTGAACATGGGTCATCCTCGGGGGAAGCAGTCCTTTAGTGGTAGACTTTACATCCAGCATGGCTGAGTTAGCGGTAGCGCTGCCATCATTGTTAATAGCTACCTGTGAAAACAGCAGGTTGCAATTGACAAGAAGCAAAAGAATAATAACAGATATTTTTTTCATATTGGAAATTTTACCAGTATACTGGTGGCAGTAAACGTTAAGTGAGGAAAAATAACCTGTAATTATGTATCAGGTCATTTTAATAAAGAAATATCAGACTGATTTGAAACTGATTAACTGGAAAATCTTACTTTATGATGCGGGAAGGAAGCAGGTTGAAACTATCGCATGTTAAGGGATTAACCGTTGATTTACATAATTACCTCCATTTGATTTTGCAGTGAGGTATAAATCGCCCCGGTCTGTTGTTGTGGCTATAAAAATGAACCAAAGAAAACAACTACACAATAGCCCAAACAGGTCATTTTTGCATCAAATGTAAATTGCCTTCATTGTTACATTGGTCTTTCTGAAGGCCATCATTGCTTCAAATGCCGGGATTCATTTGTAAAATTTCCCCTGCCAGGTATCCTGCCTTTCAAGTTCCTTTTCGATCAGCCGTAACACTGCATCATAGCGGATCCCGCCCCAGTCATTGAGGTCACTTTCAGAGGAGCCAGGATTCAAGCCTGCTTTCATAAATCTCGGTGGAACCTCTCCGGAGAACCGTTCAATGACGATGGCCGGACTGAGTTGTTCAATGAACCTGACGATGAAATCAATGTATCCATCCAGGGTGAATTGATGAAAATCGGTCGTAATAAATTCCTGTTCCATTTTCGATCCTTTGACGATCTGCAACTGGTGGAATTTAACCGAATCAACAGGCAATGCTGATATTGTCGGGGCATATGCCAGCATTTCATTCAATGACTCCCCCGGAAGGCCGAAAATAAAATGGGCACCGGTCTTAACACCCCGCTCATGGGTCATCCGGATAACTTGTTCCCCAAGTGAAAAGTTGTGCTGACGGTTGATTCGGTTGAGGGTTTTGTCATAACAGGATTCAATGCCATATTCAACCTGGATGTAGTATTTCCGTGATAATTCCATGAGATAGTCCAGCTTTGCCTCATCCACGCAATCCGGCCGGGTTCCGATAACAAGCCCTGTAACATCAGGATAACTGAGCGCCTCTTCATACAGGGCTCTCAACCTTGCCAGGGGTGCGTATGTATTGCTGTATGGCTGGAAATAGACCAGGTATTTTGACGCTTTGCGATATCTTATTGCGTGGAATTCAATACCTTTTGCGATCTGACTGTGCAATGGTTCAACCGGGTCGCAATAGGAAGGGTTAAAGGCATCGTTGTTGCAGTAGGTACAGCCGCCGGTTCCTTTTGTTCCGTCCCGGTTGGGGCAGGTGAACCCGGCATCCACCACTACTTTCTGCATCCGTCCGCCAAATGTTTTCCTGATATGTTCAGTATAGGAGTTAAACCGGCGGGCATGGCCCCATGGAAATTGTTTGTTATTCAAAATTCGTTGATCAATATTCAATATTCGAATAGGGTGTGATTCAAAAGTTATTATACACCGCAAAGACGCGAAGTGGTCAATATTGTCCAACTATTCCAATCGAAGATTTTGAAAAACTTATATCACAGGCAAGAAAAGAAAAGACACTTTTGTGATGGCAACTTAGCTGGCCAATTAAACCATACCATTTACAAGATGCGAATATCTGAAACCAAAGTTGTCTCATATTTGTCTCATAAACAGGGTAATACAGGGTTAATCCGGGTAGTACGAAAAGGAGTGGAGGTTAAAAGACATCAAATGTAATCAGATGTAATTCAATAATATACCACGATAAAAAGGTTAAAGAATATGTAACTGGTTGATACCCTGACCATACTGGCGAGGAGAC
>JBMOIP010000134.1:0-2923 GCA_049317265.1 Bacteroidales bacterium | reverse complement strand
TTACTTCAGTCTTTCAAAGAACATTTCTTCATTTCCCCATCCGGGTACTTTGTTTGTTTTAAATTGGACTGCAAAATTACAACCTTTTTTCATTCCACCAAACTTTTTTTAAATTATTTTTAAAAAAGTTTTTCCCACTATCCAAACACCTCAAAAATCAATCTTCACTCCAGGTTTTTCTTGCAATCACACATTCAAAGAACATCGTAACGGGAGTGCAAAAGTACATATTAAAATTGAACTACCAAGAGATATTTTATCTTTTTTGCATAATTCTGCATTTATTTTTCATTTAGCTTGGTAAGAAGTTGATAAATAGGTATTTGCAATTTCAATTATTTTTGATTATTTTTGTATTTTATTTGAATGTTGTGCAAAAAAGCCTTTAATCATGAAATCAAACTCCTTAAAACTCATTTTAACCGCCTTGTTCTATACTATATATATAGGTACCTCCATGGCCCAGGATTCGATACCTTCCCTTTCTGCAAAGCCCAGTAAACCAGACAACTTCTGGCACCGTGTTACCGTTGGTGGGAATTTGGGGCTGCAATTTGGCAGTGTAACCGGAATATCGGTAGCCCCTGAAGCAGATTTAAAGACCATAGATCAACTTCACGTAGGTTTGAGGTTCATCTACCAGTACTATAATTATAAGAACTACTTCTGGGACAATGTTAAACAAGGATATATTGGTTATGAAACCAATGTTTATGGTGGCGGGATCTATCTGAGATATTACCTGTCGAGCCTGTTCGACAGTTTTCTCGGAAACCTGTTCGCACATGCAGAGTATGAATACCTCTATTATTCCAGGCCATATAAAAACGCAATGGGAGGTCATATCTTTGATCCGTATGGAAACCCCTTTGTTCCTGGCAAAGAAGTGGTCGAGATCAACAGCATTTTTGTTGGAGGGGGCTACCGTCAACCCATCAGTAACAGGGTTTCCATGGATTTTCTGATCCTGTTCAACCTGAATGAATCAAACAACTCCCCTTATTCTAACCCGATCTTCAGACTTGGCGTGGGCGTCGGACTTTAGGTTATATTCTTCAGCACCTCAAGCGTGAGTTCCCAGAATTTGGTGGTAGAAGGGATATCCAACCGTTCATCCGGCGAATGAGCTCCTTTGATGGTTGGTCCGAAGGATACCATGTCCATCCCCGGATAGATGGCTCCTACCAGCCCGCACTCCAGCCCTGCATGAATGGCAAGCACCTGCGGCTCCTGTGCAAATAACCTGCGGTATGCCTCGACACTGATGCGTAAGAGTTCCGACGAGGGATCAGGTTTCCAGCCAGGATACCCGGCTGAATGCACCACATCTGCCTGCAGGAGATAGAATACACTTGCCACCATGTCAGCCACATCCTTTTTGGAAGATTCAACTGAGCTTCGCTGGCTTGTAGTGATCACGATCTTTTTGTCAATGAACTTAACGGAGGCCAGGTTGGTAGAGGTTTCTACAAAATCGGGGATTTCGCGCGACATTGCAATCACCCCGTGGGGGCAGGCGTAAAGTGCATCGAGCAAATCAGCCAGCAGCGCGCTGTTCAGAACGTATTCCGGCATTTCAGCACATTCAGCCACGAAGGCCAGCCCCGGCTCTGTTGCCTTTAATTCATCTTTTATATCATTATAATAGGTGTGGACGTATGTCTTCAGCTGGTCTTCATTCTCCTTCGGCACGGTTATCACTGCAAAAGCTTCGCGTGCAATGGCATTACGCAGGTTTCCTGCATTATAATCAGCCAGGGCAATCTCATAGGAGTCGCGGGCGTTCCAGAGGAAACGGTTCATGAGTTTTACTGCATTGCCAAGTCCCTTGTTAATATCATCCCCCGAATGACCGCCCTTTAGCCCGGTAAGACTGACCTTGTAAGCAACGTGGCCAGCCGGAACCTCATCGGTTTCCATCGGTAGGGTCGCCACGGTGTCTTTTCCGCCTGCACACCCTATGAATAGCTGTCCCTCATCCTCGGAATCCAAATTAATCAGAATGCGTCCGTTCAATTGGCCCGGTTTAAGGGCAAATGCTCCTGTGAGTCCGGTCTCTTCATCCATTGTGAAGAGCGCTTCAAGCGGTCCGTGAGGAATATCAGTGGCTTCCAGGATGGCGAGGGCTGCGGCAATGCCAATACCATCGTCGGCTCCAAGGGTTGTACCCTTTGCCTTTATCCAGTTGCCGTCGATCCATGGAAGGATGGGGTCTGTGTCAAAATCGTGCACCGTGTCAGCATTCTTCTCGCACACCATATCAAGGTGGCTTTGCAGGATCACACCTCGCCTTTGCTCATATCCCGGGGTTGCCGGCTTCCTGATCAAAACATTCCCGGCTTCGTCGATTATACACGGGAGGTTGTGCTTAATTGCGAATTCACTGATATAGGTTGCGATCTTCTCCTCTTTTTTGGAAGGCCGGGGGATTCTACAAATCTCGAGGAAATAGTGCCAGAGACGTTCGGGCTGCAGCTGATGTATCTCATTATACATGGTGATGTTTTTAGTTTTTTGTTAGCGTACCCAAAAATATCAAATTTCAGATTACTCAGAGGATAATTTTTTACCTTTACCGTGAAAATTAACAATCCTTTATTGTGCGATTCCGGTTTCCAAAGCTGACTTTCTTTCGTGGACTGGCATTTCGGTACAGCCTGTTCTTCCTGATTGCGATTATCATGATCCTCTTTTTTCCGCTGGTGATCGGCTACGGCACATCCAGCGTGTTGCTTTTTATCAAGGCTCAGAAAGAGGCCACCATCCTTACCGAACAAACAGTTGCACAATTCAGGAATGTGCTACAGCCTGCTGAACTTGTGCCGCAAACCCTTGTCCAGGCCATGGAAAACCCCAACATCAGCGCTGCAGAGGTGTTGAGGATCGCCCGCGACTTTGTCCGTCATGATACCATTGTATTTGG
>JBMOIP010000133.1:0-2995 GCA_049317265.1 Bacteroidales bacterium | reverse complement strand
AGCAGCAGGAAAAGGATTGAAAGGATAATAGCTTTCATTTTACTTTGAATTAGGTAGGTTGTCGATCTTGTCCGAAAAAGTCGCCTCCCTCAGGACGTTACGTAAAACAGGACGTACAGATGCCTTTCTTGTTTTTTTCATGATACCATGATATTTTGTTATTATTTTAAACAGGTAGTCTTAAGACATTTCAACCAATTCAGAAAAATCATTTAACTGCTCATTCGTTAAAAAGCCCTCACTGCCCGAACATAGTATGTCGTGTTGCTCTTAACGTTGCTGACTTGCTGGTTTATCCCGAAATGCTGGACCCAAGTGAGGTTGGCACTGTTCTCGGTGGAACTCCAGTAGAGTTTACTTGAAAAACCACCAACCACGCTCTTCTGGTTGAAAAGCTGATTCAGTTCGTCTTTTGATGGCAGATACCAGTCGCTGTAACCGTTCAGTACAAGGTCATCGCATATTCTGGCTGCGATGCCGGCTGTGCTGCACCCGTTCACGATGGCCGTTGTGTTAGCCTGCCCGGTTCCAATAGCAATTGATGTGCCTCCGATGGCAGTTCCGTAACACCCCCATTGCGTGCCGGTACTTTGATCGCCGGACGCGGCTATTAACCCATGCTGACCACTGGCTTCGACGTAAAATATGATTCCACCGCCATAACTCTGGCCAATATAATATGGTAACTCTTTGATTAATACCGTAGCAGCCGATACCCCACACGCATTATAAGTCCATACATACCTCGAGTAAGTTGTATTTGGTGTCAATCCGGTTTCCGTTGTTGAGGTTTCTGTGCCCATGTCCGTGGCAGACGCATAGTCGTTAATTGTGTTCCATTTATAGCCTGCAGCTCCGGTAACGGCGTTCCAGTACCAGGTGATCTGGGTTCCGGAAGCAACGTGGGTTCCTGCTTCAGCGGAGTTGAGATGGGTAATGGATTCCCAGCCTCCGCCGGGAAGATAGATGCATAGTGCCCCGCAGGGTCCGCAGCTTGTGCAGAAGACTATCAGTCCAGCCGGAGGATTGGCGATGGCATTCATCTGCGTGGAGGTCATCCGCGGTGGAAGAAAACCTTTATCCGTTGATTTTACATCCAGCATCGCCGAATTATCGGGCGCCGAGCCATCCGCATTGATGCCAACATTCTGGGAAAAAGCGACCGATGCGCATCCCAGCATAACAAAGATTGTAAGGATAGCCGTTTTCATTGTTTTGTTCGATTTTGGTTAAACTTTTTATATGTCAATAATGCATGTTGTTATTTAATCTCTCCCGGTAAATTCACTGCTCCTCTGGGGCTAAATTCGCGGCCGGGGCTTGCCCCGGGGGTTATCATCCTTGTTTGATATTGTTTGTGACTATGAAGAAATAAATGCAAAGGAGTCAGTCAATACTAATCTTTAATACATCTTACCGGATAGCCGTTAACTTTATATCCGTTTCCTACTGGTACCACGAAAGTAGAATTGGTGTTGCTAAAACCATTGATATTGGCCGAGTTATAGCCAGCGCCGGAAATGGTCCAGAAATTTGAAATTATATGAAAATAGTACCAGTAGGAGGGCCCCGAATAAACTCTATAACCTATTCCCAGTGCAGTGAAACCGGCATAATTATTTCCATCCGGAGTGTTATACTGGGGCAGTGGTGCGTCCCAGTGACCATATGAGGAGTTCTCCCTCATACAACTGCCTTCCATGTTCGACCCCATGCTTGCAGCCACCAGGGTTGTAATCGTTGATTTCAGGGTTAAAAACTCAGCATCTGATGGTATATGCCAGCCTGTAGGGCAGATGCCCCGAATATTCCCCGAGGGTGCAGGGCTCCAGATATTACTATTTGTTGCCCCGTTAAGGTATTGAACCATTTCTGCCCATTGATAAAGCCCCCCATAGGTGGTACAATTCGCTTCGTCATCATTGTAGCAGTATTTCTCCACCACACTGTTGTTGGTCTGATCCGCGGATTTGTCAACCCTGGTGCCATAGTTCAGGTTCTCTTTCAGCCATTGCTGGTTACCGTATTTCAGGGTATGGTACGTGACCCCTTGCCAATCAACTGTTGCCGGATCCCCTGGGCCGGCCTGGGTAAAGTGTCTCAGGGTTGACGACGAGCTGATCCCGCAGTTTGATGAATAGGCCCATACGTAAGCCTGGTACTTTGTTAAAGGCGTTAATCCT
Organism: Bacteroidales bacterium; assembly: GCA_049317265.1. GTDB lineage: Bacteria > Bacteroidota > Bacteroidia > Bacteroidales > FEN-979 > CAIVAT01. The sequence goes on along the minus strand of JBMOIP010000133.1, from coordinate 812 downwards.
GTCTGGGTATGGGTTAGTTCAGTGCCCACATCAGTGGCAGTAGCATAGTCATTTGTTGTACTCCATCTGTATCCGGCAGCGCCTTGTACTGCTTTCCATTTCCACGTGATCTGCGTGTCGGTATTGTAGCTTTTGGAGGTGTCTGGCGCACCGATGAATCCGGTAGTTTTCTCAAGTATGAGCGACGTGGAAACCCCGCAGGACGAGTACCCCCAAATATAGCGGGCATAAGGGGTGTTGCAGTCAAGCCCGGTCTCCGTTTTGGTTAGCACTTTCCCAAGGTCTTCAGCCGAGGAATAATTATTTGTGGTGTTGAACTTATAGCCCACCAGGGTATCATTGCCTGTCCATTTCCATTGAACAGAGTACCATGTAGCCATGTGGGTTCCTGCTACCGGTGGCGATGTATTGCAGTCCTTGTAAGTATTCCATTGCGAACCTGAATAGATAGCAAGGGCGCCTCTCACCCCGCAATCGGTACAAAAAACCATGAGGCCCAGGGCCGGGTTGGAGATGGACTCGAGTTGGGTTTTAGTCATCCTGGGCATAAGAAAGCCTTTACTGCTTGACTTCACATCGAGCATGGCTGAACTGTCTGGAGCAGCGCCATCGGCATTGATGCCCACATTTTGGGAAAAACCTGCCACTGTCGTTACAAGCAGGAAAATGAATGAAAGGATAGCTGTTTTCATATTAATTCAGATTGCGTTAAATCGTTTTTAAATGCCATGATCTTCTTGCTCAAGAGTTGTGTCTGTCAATCCTTTACACACCTTACCGAAAACCCTAAGGTTTTTGGATACGTCTGATTA
>JBMOIP010000132.1:0-3016 GCA_049317265.1 Bacteroidales bacterium | reverse complement strand
GGTGGGAGCAACAGGATTCGAATCATCTTCCGAATGAGTAGATTTTACTGGGGTTTCAAAACGACTTTCAAAAACTGTGGCAACTTTTTAGGTGGAAAATTCATGAACCCTGATACCCTGCTTTTTAGTTCGTTTACAGGTTAGTTGGTGTTAATAAAGTATATTTGTCCCACAGAAGTGCTCCCGTGTGGACAAGAAATTTGCTGAGATAATTTCCCTCATTAAACAGGCCCGCAATAAGGCCTTGCTGACTGTTAATACCGAACTGATAAATCTTTACTGGAATATTGGCGAATACATAAACAAACAGGTTGCCAATGCTGCCTGGGGTGATGGAACAATTAATGAGTTGGCTGAGCTGATTCAAAAGGAGCATCCCGATTTGAAAGGGTTTAACCGCCGGGAACTTTACAGGATGAAGCAGTTTTATGAAACCTATGCTCATTCCAAATTTGTGTCATCAGTGATGACACAAATACAATCATCAGATTATCAGCTAACTGAAGCTGTGCCATCGGTGATGTCACAATGAGAGACCAGAGATATCGGGGGCTGTATCATGCCAGACTCAGCTGGCCCCATCATTTGGTTTTGATCTCCCGAACAAAGACAGACGAGGAACGTGAATTCTATCTTCGTCTTTGCATACAGGAGAATATCAGCGTAAGGGAACTGGAACGGCAGATAAGCAGTAGTGCTTTTGAGCGAGTTATAATAGGTAACGAAACAATTTCATCCTCGTTGAAGGAGATATATCAATCTGAAATCAAGGCATCTGTCTCAATTTCCAGGAGCAGCTACCTTTTCGCGTACTTTTTTAAAATTTATTTCTATATTTGTGACACGAATCGTAAATTAATAACACGGTGCAGGTAAAAAGATTTGGTGTATCGCTCGAAGAGGAGATGTTGAAGGAACTGGATAAGCTGGTATTGACCAACCAGTTTCCCAGCAGGTCACAAGCGATTCGCTTTTTGATCAAAAGCAAAATGGTTAAGGAAAGCTGGGACCAGAATAAAACCGTGGCAGGTGCAATTGTCATTGTTTATGACCATCATAAGAGGGAGCTGAATAGCAAACTTATGACAGTTCAGCATGACTTTCACGAGCTGATTCTTTCCACCCAGCATGTGCATATTGAGCATGACCTTTGTCTGGAAACAATAGCAGTTAAAGGGAAATCCAAAGATCTGATTGAACTGGCGGATAAAATTATCGGCACCAAAGGAATCAGACATGGCAAACTGGTGATGACAGATCTGGGCTAATTTTTTTCTTCATTGAGTAACACGATTTTTAATTTCGTAATATTCTCCCAAGACATTAACCTTAAAACTTAAAAGTCGGCACATGATGAAACTTTTCTGCATTCAAACATCAAAAGCCAGAACCTTGTCGGCATTCCTCCTGGTTTTGATTCTCCCGGTTACTTGTTATACACAGGTAAAAAAAGACACGACATTACTGAAAGAGGTGGTCATAACTTCTTCCAAATCCTGGCAATCCCTTGGTAATGTCACACAGAAAATAGAGGTGATACCGGCAAAAACAATAGAGAACACGATATCCGGTAACCGTAATATCTGTGATGTCCTGCAAAACCAACCGGGTGCCTCTGTCTCCGTTTTGTCACGAAATGATGCCAACTGGGGAACATACGGCGGGATTGGTCCGAAATACAGCACCTACATGCTGCAGGGTTTACCGGTGGATGCATTTATTGACCCTATGTCTCTTGACTTGTCAGCCGTCAGCAGAATTGAAGTACAGCGAGGACCGGCTTCGGTGCTATATTCCAATTACCTTTCACAGGATTTTGCCGGTAATCAAAGCCCACTTGCCGGAACGGTAAACCTTATTCTCAAGGAAAAATTTGATAAAGCCGCCACACGGGCAAGCATTTCCTTTGGGACCTACAACACATTGAATGGCCAACTATATCACCAGGATACCTCTAAAAACATCCATTACTATGCAGGGATAAACTATGAAATGTCTGATTATACCAATTATGGTACCGAAGGCTCCTGGCTGAATATGCAGAAGAATCCTGAATACCGGAAAACAAAAATCTATGGTGGCGCCACCTGGTTTTCAAACGATGACAGACAAAAAGTCACACTCTTTATAAATAAAACCTTCCATACTGGTGATGCAGGTCGGGTATACCGCGGATTTGCCAATGATTATACAACAATCAATGCCGGGTATTTCCTTAATTTAAGAAAAAACATTGATTTGCAGGCACATATGGGATACCGTGGTTATTATCGTACCTGGCAGGAAAGTCATTTTAATGTAATCGACAGCCTTTCGTCAAATAATGGCGTCGTTCAACATATCATACCGGTCGATGTGCTTGTGACGGTAAAACATTGGAACGAAAGCGTACTTACTGCCGGCGTAGATTACCAGGCAGCAGATTATGCGACCTATACCGATCCCCTGGTTGGATACAATACATATGGCAACAAATCGAAATCAAGTCAAACAGGGGTTTACCTCCAGGAGGAACTGCACATTGCAAAATTTATTGTCAGGGCAGGTCTGCGATTCAATAACACCCAAAATAACATCGAACTCATCAGCGGTGGTGCTCCGGGGCAAAAAAACAGCCAGTGGAACCGGCTCCTTTATAGTCTGGGTGTTAAATACAATATTTCAGAGAACATCTCTTTGTATGCTAATGCAGGAAACAGTTTTATGACACCGGGTTTGAAATCAACAGGAGGGACCATTCTACCCGGGGACACCCTGCACAGCGGCCAACTGCCGAATCCAGATCTGAAACCGGAATCAGGAATTGGAATTGACGGGGGGATTGACCTGCTGCTACCGTGGAAAATTCAATTTTCCATAAGAGTTTTTAACACCACCGTCAACGATGCGATCATTGACAATGTGGTAAGACAGAATCCTTCGCAATCGCAGTCGGTAAACGGCGGGAAAACAGTGTCAACGGGGGTCGAAGCTGAACTACAGCAAACCATTGGTAAATTATTTGGCTGGTTTGGTA
>JBMOIP010000131.1:0-3096 GCA_049317265.1 Bacteroidales bacterium | reverse complement strand
AATGATCGAGGAGATGGGGATCGACCTTGAAAGGTTTAAAACACCTGATCCGGTTTCTGTGGCAAAAGCTGAACCTGCTATTTTGGCAGAACCGGAAAATGAACAAATTGAGATGCCATTCTGAAAATTCACATGGAAATTCCTGACGATAAAGTTGCCATCAACAATCCAACAATCCAACAATGACAGTATTAAATTATTATTATCTTATATATCAGTTTATTATGTATTTATCCATCTGTTGGAATCTTTATTTTCTGTTGGGACTTGTTGGAATCAGAATCGATGAATCTTCCACATGCGTTGGGACGAAAAATTGTACCAACACGATGATGGAAGGTTTCAACAAAACATTCACCATTCGTAATCAGCATTTTAATGGTTTTTTAAGGCCTTGGTTGGATTGTTGGACAGTAGGAACAGAAAATGACCATTCACCCAAACTCAAGAAATAAAATGAAGATTGATAGCAACGGATGGGAGTATCATGACAAATTGCCGGCAGGGTTCCGCCTGGCAACACTGGATGATTTTACAGACAATGGCAAACGTAAATTGGGGATGCAGTTTTTGATTAAATGGTGCATAAAGGAAGATTATTATCAGATATGCACCGTCAGCATTAATTTGTACTCAAAAAACCTCATTCCTTTCATTACTGATGGCCGGGTATTCGTCCAGGCTGATCCGTTGGCCTTTATAACCAGTAACAACTAAACTATTTTCGCATCTATGGATAAACATGAAGATCGCCCCACAATTACCATAAAATTAAAGCCCTACCTGCAGGAGTACCTTCTGTTTGAACTTCGGAGCAACCTGGCATCCAAAAGAAATCTAATCGGGATTCTATTGCACAGATTTCTTGAACCCAGGCCTGAGGATATTCCTGCTGAATTTCCAAAGGGCCAGGAATACATGACATTCACTCTTCCATTCTTCCATGATATCAATGTCCGTGGCGATTTATGGGTGTCTCCAAATAACCAGGAGATGTTTGAGCATTTCGTTGAATGGCATTTCAAGCAACTCTTCTTTCATTACATGAATGATAAGGTCCGGCTTTATCATTCATTCAAGAAGGCCATTTTGCAGTTCTGTGCGGATTATCAATTTACCATGAACTACATCAACTACGAAATGTTAAAAAAGGATTATTACCGGAAAAGATCAAGGAAAAAGGCAGACAAAGATTTGCCGCTTTGCGTTCCAGGATTGTCTCCGGAGTGTCCAAATATTTACTTATTGCTAAACTGATAAGAAACATTTGGGGTTAACCGGGTCAAAAAATGAAAAAAAAATGAAAAAAAGTTTGCCATTTTCTGTCCCTGAAATGTCCCTGAAATGTCCCCAGAATGTCCCCAGGATTCAATTTTTCTTTTTTATGTACCTTTTAATAAACTAACATGGCAAATATTTCAAGACATTCAGGTATCAATATCGGGGGGATCAGATCTGTCGCCTGGATCTTCCGGGAAGATGTTTCGGTTTTTTCCTTTAATGATTTGAACCTTTACTGCTCGGTTATCCCGAAAATCGGAGGGTCCTGGAATTCCATATACGGCACCCCGGAGACGATTCAGCTAGAGTCCGAGCAGCAGGATTCTCCTGCGGGAACAAAATACCTTTATAAATTGAAGATGCTCGTTCCAAAAGACCGTGCCCCGGTTGAATCCGAATTATTTCGGATGACCGGTCGTTGTCTGATCATAAACTTGACAGACAAAAATGGCACGATCCGCATTTTTGGAACCATGGAAAGCCCGATGAAACTGACCAGTAAACTAATGAAACCCGCTGCCATGGAAACATTCAACGGTTATGAGTTGTTGTTTGCCGGAGAGTTTACCAAACCTGCAGGATTCCTGCTGCCAGCAAACGGTATCATCCCGGATGATGAGACCCCCCAAGATTAATCCCTTTTAATTTTCAGTCCTTTATTTGCCCGCCATACCATTATAATATTGTATCCTGAAACAAAAGGTACAATGAATCCCATCTTAGCAGAAATTCTTTCCGGCGCATGGTTGATCTCCAAAGAGAGGTCAACCGCTTATGCTTCGATTTTGCTCTCGATGCTGAAAGGTGAAAGTTTTTCTGATGTTGATTCTGCAATTGCCCGGGAACGGAACCGCTCCTATGTGATCGGCGCTATGGGGGATCAACCCCAGCGGTTCGGATTTGCCGATACCAACATCCCTGAAGGTTCTGTTGCCATCATCCCGATCCGCTCGGAAATCCTCAAATATGATCAGCCCTGCGGGCCCAGAGGGTCGCAGTCAATCTTGACCGATGTGAAATCGGCTGATCAGAATCCCAACATCAAAAGCATCGTCCTGGTTGTGGACTCTCCCGGCGGCCAGGTGACCGGCACCGATCTATTGGCTGAAGCAATTTGTAATTCCACAACCCCGGTTGTGGCATATATAGAAGGTATAGCGGCAAGCGCCGCCTACTGGATCATTTCCGGGGCATCCAAGATCATCGCAAGCTCTGACCTTGACCGCATCGGATCCATCGGAACAATGCTGATGGTGGAAGACCTTCAGCCGGCACTGGAAGCCCAGGGAGTCAAGTTCCATGAAGTTTATGCAAGTCTTTCGGTGGATAAGAACGCAGACCTTAACCAGGTACTGGATGGCAACTATGAATCCTACCAGAAGAATGTTCTGGATGTGATCAACAGTAAATTCTTATCCTCTATCAAATCCAACCGGCCTGTAGTGGATGATTCAACCCTGACCGGCAAGATGTATTTCGCCCCTGAGGCAATTACCCTGGGACTCATCGATGAGATCGGATCGCTGGAATACGCGATCACAGTGGCAGCCGCTTTATCACCGGTGATCACAGAACTTTTACTTGATAATGAAACCAAAATTTCAGAACCGATGATAATAAACAACACATGGAAAGCCATTCAAGGCTTTTTCAAAATGGATCCTGCTGACCTGGAAGCGCAGGAACTGACAACGGAAAGGGTCCAGCAGCTAAATGATGAACTTGGAAACGTCACCACCCGTAACCAGGAATTGGAAACTCTTCTTTCCGACGAGCAGCAAAGCCACGCTGATACCAAAGCAACGCTTCTGGCAT
>JBMOIP010000130.1:0-3272 GCA_049317265.1 Bacteroidales bacterium | reverse complement strand
GGGGTCGAAGCTGAACTACAGCAAACCATTGGTAAATTATTTGGCTGGTTTGGTAACCTGACCTGGATGAAAACGAAAATTTCGAACAGTTCAGATGCAGACCAGGATGGCAGTAACGTTCCATTCTCTCCTGAATTGGTTATTAATGCAGGCTTCTCCTTCACTGCCCCCTTTGGTCTACAAATTACACCATCATTGAATTACAATAGTGGATTTTTTGACAGCAGTTCAAAAGCCGGTCGCAGGAAATTTACACCGGGCCTTCAATTCAACGCCTTTGTATCTCAAACAATCATAAAAACCAGAAAATATAATTTATCCTTTTTCGGACAATTCTATAACATCACGAATAACCAATATGAGATGCCCTGGCAATTCAGGGACACCGGTTTTTCTGTAATGGGAGGCCTGAAAGTTGAATTTTAAAACAAAAAAATGCTGAGGTCCCTGTCTTTAAATTTAGTAATGGTTCTGTTTTTGCCAGCAATGTTTTCAGGCTGTTCAAATGGGCTCGACAGTCCGCAAAATGAGCGGCAGGGAACCATTACAGTTACAGATTTCCGGGCAAAGCAATTAAATTTTGTCAAACCTCCAGTCCGCATCGTCTGCCTGGTCGAGAGCGCCCTTTCAGGATTGTACATGCTCGGTGCCGAAGATAAAGTAGTGGGAATATCCACCAGTGTTTACAATGAAAATGTCGCTGTGCAATATGCCCGGTTGGATGACAGAATTAAAAACAGAGCCCTCCCGTCACCCGGAAACTGGGATTTTGTAAACATTGAAAGCCTGGTTGCCCTTCAGCCTGACCTGGTGATCATCTGGTCCTCACAGGAGGAATCCATCAAGGCAATTGAATCAAAAGGGATTCCCGTGTATGCCGTTATGCTCAAAAGCACTGCCGATGTTTACAAAGAGATGAAAGATTTCGGGAGACTTACTTGTACTGAACTTCGAGCAGATTCCCTTATTCAATACACTAAAAGGGAGACAGCCGGATTTGCTAAAAAACATGACAAGGGTGATCATGTGAAGAAAAGAATATTCTTTATGTGGCCTCAGGGTCCCTTGGAAACAAGCGGGAAGCACAGTATGGCAGACGAGCTGATCACCATGGCAGGCGCCCGCAACGTGTGTGATTCCCAGGATGAACATCTGGTGGTCAATATCGAAAATGTCATCGAATGGAATCCAGATGTAATCGTCATGTGGTGCAATGCAAATAAAAACCCCGAAGATATCATCCAGTTGCCTGAATGGGGCAATATACGCGCAGTTAAGGCAAAGATGGTCTTTGAGCTGCCAACTGCCTTCTGCTGCGATTTGTGGACACTGAAGTTTCAATACGCGGTGAAAATACTGAACGCATGGTGTTACCCGGATGAAAATGTAAATTTTGACCCATTGTCGGAACTGCAACATATGCTGGTAAACCTGTATGGAAAGAAAGGAGGACGGCTGTAGTGAGACATCAGAAGCTGATTTGTTTTCTTTTATACTCGCTTCCGATTCCGGTATTGCTGGTCTCATTTTTTATCGGGCCTTCCGGCACAGTCTCCTTACATGGACTGTACGAGTTTTTCCGGGATTGGATAAATGGTACCGCGGGAGGGGCATCAACCGAAATTGCCGTAATAAAGACAATTCTTATCGATGTCAGGTTACCCCGGATACTGCTTGCTTTCCTAGTCGGGGGATCCTTAGCAGTATCTGGCAGCGGTTTGCAGGCAATATTCCGGAATCCACTGGTTTCACCCTATATTCTTGGTCTCTCTTCCGGCGCCGCCTTCGGTGCGGCTATTGCCTTAGCCTATGCCATTATCCCGGTGCAATTATCGGCATTCCTTTTCGGACTGGTTGCCGTCGGTCTAAGTTTCTTTGCAGCCCGAAAACATAAAAATGTTTCGATTGTCTCACTGATCCTTTCAGGTGTCATTGTGACAGGAATTTTTACCGCACTGTTGACTATGATCCAGTTTATGAGCGATCCGTTCAAACTCCAGTCGATTGTTCACTGGACCATGGGAAATCTTCATAATGCAGGGTGGAACGCACTGACTTCTGCCTGGATCCCGATGGTTGCAGGTATTATCATTCTATGGTTGATGCGCTGGCGTTTAAACGTGCTGGCGCTTGGAGATGATGAAGCCAGGACATCAGGAATTCACCCGGAACGGGGCAAGATAATCGTACTTATAGCTGCCACACTGGCTTCATCAGCCGCTGTATCGGTTGCTGGGATCATCGGTTTATACGGGCTCATCGTTCCGCATATGGTAAGGATGATGGCAGGAACCGACAACAGCCGGTCTGTAATGCTGAACTTTCTGTTCGGGGGAGCCTTTTTACTCCTGATCGATGACTTTTCCCGGACTATAGCAAGGTTTGAAATTCCGATCGGAGTTTTTACCATGTTGCTCGGGGCACCGTTTTTCTTGTATTTAATTAAGAAAACCAACATTGGATGGGAGAATTGAACGCAGCAATTTTAATCAGAAGCCTCTCCTTTTCTTATGGTCATAACAAGGTCCTGGATGACATATCGGTTAATATTGAGTCATCAAAACTAACCGTTATACTGGGGAAAAATGGCTGTGGTAAATCAACCCTGCTTAGGCTCATTGCCGGATTGTTGCCTTGTAGACAGGGCGAAATCAGGATCCGAGGCCAGGAGATCAGAACACTGACCTTAAATAAAATGGCAAAACTAGTGGGTTTTCTGGGTCAGAAACACCGGGCAGTCTTTCCATTTACCGTTGAACAGGTTGTACTCACAGGAAGGGCCAGTTATGTGAATGTGGTTCCCAAAGAAAAAGATTTTGAGATCGCCGGACATGCAACGAAAAGAGCCGGGATATCTGAATTAAAGGATCGTTTCTATACAGAGCTTTCAGGCGGGGAGCAGCAGCTTGTCATGATTGCCAGAGTGCTGGCCCAGGAGCCGGAAATACTTCTTCTCGACGAACCGGCTTCACACCTTGATTTCGCCAATCAGATAAAATTAATGACACTGCTTAAGGAACTGACCCTGGGAAATCTGACCGTGGTGGCTGTTCTTCATGATCCTAACCTGGCGTTCCTTTATGGGGATGACTTTATTTTTGTAAGAAACGGCCACCTTTTGCGCCCCGTTGAACCGGTGCAACCGTGGGATGCCGAATTTCTACAGACGATTTACGGCAACAATCTTCAATCAATTCCCTATGGTCCAAGGGCTCTTATTGTGCCCGCTAATGCAACGATGAACTATGACAACAGATAAGGAAGTTATTTCA
>JBMOIP010000129.1:0-3299 GCA_049317265.1 Bacteroidales bacterium | reverse complement strand
AACCCTGTTGGTTTTGAAAATAGCAGAAAAATTGCAAAACAGGGTGGGACCATTGCTGGAAATACACGCAAGGCGATTGAAGCAAAATCTGGCAGGCAAATCGTCACACGTCAAAATGCAAAGCGGTTTCAACAAAGGAAGAATAAGGAGATTGGAGAAGGCAAGTGATTTTCCCCTTTTTTGTTGTATATTCGGGTCACTAAACCCATCGCTTTACGATCTATGAGATTGAGTTCGGCAAAACACAACAAGCTTTTTTATTAAGGCTGCCATATGGAAATACATATCCTCCTAATCAGCTTCCTGTGCTTTTTCCCATGCAGCGTACAGACCCAGGTTCAACAACGCAAAGTCACTTTTCATTCCGGGCCTGAAAAAGCCGGCTTCTCGGTCAACCCACCACAATCAGGATTCAAACCTGAGCGTATGGTGGTACCGGCGAAACGGAATATGTTCGATTCTTCGGGCTATGTATGGAAGTGGGACACCATTTTCTGTTACAAAACATCGGGGTCAGCTCCATATTACCGGGTTACACGAAAGTATAGTTCATCGGGCGACTCCCTTGTTCAATTGATGGATATCCGTCAAAGTAGTTTCGTGTATGTAAATTACGCCAGGGAATCCTTTACATTTGATTCAGCCGGCAATTGGCTATCCTATTTAAGTGAAAAATGGGAAAACAATGCATGGGTGAATCAATCTGCAAAGAAGTTTGTCTATAATTCAAATGGCGATATGGTGGATTGGAAAGAGACCTGGTGGCAAAACAATACCTGGGTGAACGATTGGCATAATTACAGGCACTTTGATGCAAACGGATTAAATGATACAAGTTTGTCCCAGACAGGACAGGACAGTCTCTGGGTGAACTACTCTCTCTACATCCAATCCTATGATGCCAACGGTTATAGGATCAGTGCTGTTGGCTCTACGTGGATAAACAATGGCTGGTCGGTTACCAACCTGGATACCTTTACCAATAACTCAAACGGTAATCTTCTTACCTACCTCCGTCAGGTATGGGAAAATTCCTCATGGGTGAACAGTTCTTTATCAACCATGACCTATGACACGGCCGGAAACAAATTATCCGGATTGAATCAGCAGTGGCAAAACAATGCCTGGGAGAATAATCATTTGTCGTCCTATGTATACGATGGGAACGGAAACAATATCCTATATACAAGCCAGAATTGGTCGGGTGGTGCATGGGTCAACCAGAACCGTATGCTTTATTTGTATGATACCAGCAATAACATGCTGTCGCAGACTTCCCAGGGTTGGAATATTTCTTCGTGGCAGAATCAGGCTACGCAACAATACACCTATGATATAGCAGGCAACTCGCTGACGGGGAAGTACTTGTGGTGGTATCAAAATACATGGCAACCTTACGATGGCAGTCTTCAGGTTTTTGCTGATCACCAGGGAGATGATTATATCAATCTGATAGAGGTTTATCGGTATGAAGCTGTTTTAGATTCAATAATGGTTTTCACTGAACCGGACCCTTCTCAAGGGCAATTCACTTTGTATCCGAATCCATCCCATTCAATGATATATATTTCTTCGCTTGCTGCATCAACCGGTTCGCACGGATCACTTACCCTTTATGATCTTCGTGGCCAGCTCGTTTTAACGAAGCAGGTAGTCAATGAAACCACCGGAATAGATATCAGCGGCCTTATACCAGGGGTTTATTTTGTGAGATTCAGCGACAACCGGATGACAAGGGTGTTGAAATTTGTAAAAGATTAAACGTCTTGCCATTACCAAGTATTTTCCAAAAGTCTGCCTTATGAAAACACAATTCCTACTCATTAGTTTCCTTTTCTTGTTCGCTTGGAGCGGACAAGCCCAGGTTCAACAACGCAAAGCCGCCTTACCTTCCGGGCCTGAACAGGTCGGCACTTGGTTCAATTCACCACAACAAGGATTCAAGCCTGACCATATGGTAGTACCTGCGAAACGGAATATGTTCGATTCTTCGGGCTATGTATGGAAATGGGATACGATCATGTGTTACAATGTAGCTTCGGGTGACAACCCGTTTCAAAGGGCTACCCGCACCTATAATTCATTTGGCGAGCAGTTAACTATTTTATATGAGCGCAGGCAGGGCAGCCTGGCGTGGGAAAATTATGCAAGGGAATCCGATACGTATGATTCAGCAGGCAATTGGGTATACCAGTTACAGGAGGTATGGCAAAACAATGCATGGGTGAATTTTCAGAAACAGGAGTTCGTCTATAATGCAAACGGAGACCAGGTGGATTGGAAACGTATGATGTGGGATTCCCTCGCATGGGATAATGGATGGCATTATTCATATCATTTTGATTCAAATGGGTTAACTGATACCGCGATGTATCAGGAGGGACAAGACAGCCTTTGGCTTAACCACTGGCTCTGGATTCCTGGCTACGATGGAAATGGTTATTTGACAAGTGTTTTAACCTACACCTGGATAAATAATGACTGGGAGGTAACCAATCTTGGTACTTATACCAATAATTCAAATGGTTATAGTCTTACCCATCTGACACAGGATTGGGTAAACTCTTCATGGGTGAACAATAGTTTTTATGAATATACCCGGGACTCTGCCGGAAACTGCCTTTCAATGTTGTATCAATTGTGGCAAAACAACGCATGGGAAAACACGATAAGCAATTATTATACATACGATCCGGGCGGAAACAAGGTCATGGAGATAGGTCAACTCTGGTTGAGTGGTGCCTGGGTAAACAGCCACAGGATTCTTAATGTATATGATACCAGCATTAACCTGCTGTCGGAGACATCACAGGATTGGGTCAATGCTAACTGGCGGCATGCGTACACATCTCAATTTACCTATGATTCATGGGGAAACTCGCTCTCGGGGAAGGTTCAGAAATGGTTTAACGGCTGGCAACCCTATGATGGTGGTCTTGAGGTTTATGCCAATCACGAGCAGGATTTAGTCCTGCAAGGGGAGATGTACCGGTATGAAGCGTTGACAGATTCGATTTTAGTTTTTGTTGATCCGATCAGATCGCCATCGAAGATCACGTTATTTCCTAATCCTGCACATTCAATGGTGTATGTTTCTTCGCGTGGTTCATCAACCGATCAAAACGGATCATTGACATTTTATGACCTTCGCGGCCAGATTGTTTTAACGAGACTGGTAGAAAATGAAACAACCGGGATTGATGTCAGTGGACTCAAGCCGGGTGTTTATTTTGTGAGATTCAGTGACAACCGGATGACAAGGGTGTTGAAATTCGTTAAGAATTGAGCGTATCGCCAAT
>JBMOIP010000128.1:0-3441 GCA_049317265.1 Bacteroidales bacterium | reverse complement strand
CCATGGTAACAGTCCCCGTTTTTGGGTTGGGCATCAGTCCCCGTGGTCCGAGGATCCGTCCGAGTGCACCAACTTTGGCCATAACACTGGGCATGGTGATAATAACGTCAACATCCGTCCAACCGCCCTTGATTTTTTCGACATAATCATCTAATCCGACAAAATCAGCGCCTGCCTGCATAGCCTCTTCTTCCTTGTCAGGAGTACAGAGAACGAGCACGCGGATGGTTTTACCGGTACCGTGAGGAAGCGTCACGATTCCACGAACCATCTGGTTGGCCTTGCGGGGATCAACCCCCAAACGAACATCAATATCAACGGATGAGTCAAATTTTGTATTGCTGATCTCTTTGACAAGTGCAGCAGCATCCGCCAACGTGTAAACGGCATTCTTGTCAATCTTCGACAAGGCAACCTTCCTCTTTTTTGTTAGCTTTATCATTGTTATTGTATTTAGTGTTGTTAATGAGGTCTTTTAAACAACCGGTTTCTTGCTTAATTAACGTTTAAACGGAGAGGTGCCAGTAACCGTGATTCCCATACTGCGGGCCGTACCAGCAACCATCCTGGCTGCTGATTCAAGCGTGAATGCATTCAGGTCAGGCATTTTATCCTCAGCAATCTTCTGTACCTGTTCCCAGGATACAGAAGCCACCTTATTCCTGTTAGGTTCAGGTGAACCCTTCTGGAGTTTGGACACTTCCATCAATTGTACGGCGACGGGTGGCGTTTTGACAATAAAGTCGAACGACTTGTCCCGGTAAACAGTAATAATAACGGGGATGATCTTCCCTGCCTTATCCTGGGTCCGGGCATTGAATTGTTTGCAAAACTCCATGATATTCACACCTTTGGCACCTAATGCAGGTCCGATCGGTGGGGAAGGGTTTGCAGCAGCTCCCTTAATCTGTAGCTTGATAATTCCACTAACTTCTTTTGCCATTTTATTATCTGATTGGTGTGGAGACACACTGTCGCGCGTCTCGGAAAATAAATACTAAACCAGCTCTGTAACGTGAGCTGCTACTCTTTTTGCACTTGCATAAAACTCAATTCCAGTGGGGTTTTGCGTCCAAAAATCTTAACCATCACCTTCAATTTTTTCTTCTCTTCGTTGATCTCTTCAATCACTCCGCTGAAACTGTTGAAAGGACCATCGATCACTGTGACGGTTTCACCAACAATAAACGGGATGTTAACTTCTTCGCCTTGCTCCGACAATTCGTCGAATTTGCCAAGGATTCGTTTTACTTCAGAAGGACGTAACGGATGTGCCTCTCCTTTTGCTCCAAGAAAACCGAGTACTCCGGGGATATTCCTGATAATGTGAGGAGTTTCTCCTGTAAGTATGGCTTCAATCAATACGTAACCCGGAAAGTAGGTACGCTCCTTGCTTACTTTCTTTCCATTCCGGATAAGGTAAACCTTCTCGGTGGGAATAAGCACCTGTGATATAGAATCTTCGAGATGATGGTTGACAATTTCGCTTTCGAGATATTGCTTTACCTTTTTCTCATTCCCGGAGATAGCCCTCACTACGTACCATTTTTTGGTTACTTCAGTCATGCTGATAATGAGATTGATACTCGGTTGTTGGTTATTACCTTAGATAAATTAACCCGCAAGGTTAAAAGAGTTTATAGAACTGAATCAGGACATTGCGGAAAACTTCATCCATTGCAAAAACAATGATTGCGATGATAAGAGAAGCGACAGAGACCACAATGGCACTGCCTTGCAATTCCGCCCAGGAAGGCCAGGATACCTTATTCATAAGCTCATCGTAGCTTTCCTGGATATAAGTGACAACTTTACTATTAGCCATTTATCTAATATTTTGCACGGGTGGTAGGAATCGAACCCACAGCCTACGGTTTTGGAGACCGCCACTCTACCAGTTGAGCTACACCCGTGTGTAATTAAACTTTAACTTTTGCTAATCCGTGAAATGGCGACTTTGTTTAAACAACTCCGCCACTTCACGATTTCGCTATTCTATATTAGTCAAGAATCTCAGTTACCTGACCGGCGCCAACAGTACGGCCACCTTCACGGATTGCAAAACGCAGACCTTTGCTCATTGCAATTTCGGAAATCAGGTCAACATGGATGGTGATGTTATCACCTGGCATACACATTTCAACACCTTCCGGGAGATGAATTTCACCGGTAACGTCTGTGGTGCGGAAATAGAACTGAGGACGATACTTGTTGTGGAATGGTGTATGACGTCCACCTTCCTGGGTCTTCAGTACATAAATCTCAGCTTTGAATTTTTTGTGAGGAGTGATGGAACCTGGTTTTGCAATAACCATACCACGACGGATGGCTTCTTTGTCAATACCACGGAGCAATAAACCAGCATTGTCACCAGCTTCTCCCCTGTCGAGGATCTTGCGGAACATTTCCACACCGGTTACAACTGATTTCAGTTTTTCAGCGCCCATTCCGATGATGTCAACAGGATCGCCTGTATTGATAACTCCGGTTTCAATTCTTCCGGTGGCAACTGTTCCACGGCCGGTGATGGAGAATACATCTTCAACTGGCATGAGGAATGGCTTGTCAACGTCGCGCATTGGCAGCGGGATGTAGCTGTCAACTGCATCCATCAGTTCCATGATTTTTTCTACCCACTTTGGTTCTTTGTTCAAACCACCGAGGGCTGATCCCTGGATAACCGGGGTGTTGGCTCCGTCGAAACCATAGAATGTAAGCAGGTCGCGGATTTCCATTTCAACGATTTCCAGAATTTCGGGATCGTCAACACTGTCGCATTTGTTCATGAATACAACAAGCTTGGGCACACCTACCTGGCGGGCGAGAAGGATATGCTCGCGGGTTTGTGGCATGGGGCCGTCTGTTGCAGCAACAACGATGATCGCGCCGTCCATCTGGGCAGCACCTGTAACCATGTTCTTAATGTAGTCAGCGTGACCAGGACAGTCAACGTGAGCATAATGACGGTTAGCAGTTGAATACTCGATGTGAGCAGTGTTTATCGTGATACCACGGGCTTTTTCTTCGGGTGCATTGTCGATTGAATCAAACGACCTGAACTCGGATAAACCTTTATCTGCCAAAACTAAAGTTATGGCAGCTGTTAACGTGGTTTTGCCATGATCAATGTGGCCAATCGTGCCGACATTGACATGCGGTTTGGAACGTGAAAATTTTTCTTTAGCCATTTTATTAAAGTTTAATTACAATTTATTTGATTTACTGTTCTATCTTGTATAAAAAGACGCATGCAAGGCGTCAATTTAATTTTCCTTTTGGATATGCACACTGTGCCTCCATTCCCGGTAACAGGTGGAAACACATGATATTATATCTTGACGATCCGTTAACAAGAGATGCCGGAGGTGCGCATCTCATAAGAAAGTCTGTGAGCCTTTGAGCAGAATTGAACTGCTGACCCCTTCCTTACCAAGGAAGTGC
>JBMOIP010000127.1:0-3630 GCA_049317265.1 Bacteroidales bacterium | reverse complement strand
AAGGGTAATTATAGCTGCTGTTTTTCCTTACTGGTACGAAAGTGCTTAATCAATATATTTTAAATTGAAATACCATTCCTTCCTCATTGATATAATGCAATCGATATTTTTCAATGAATTTTCCTTATCACAATAATTAAATATCTCCCAAAGGGTATGCAACTGTTGAACAGCCAAGTCCCTCCCCATTAAAAATATTTTCTCAAACTGGTCAAATACAATAATCAAATGTGTTGTCGCTGGTACTCCTTTTAATGGCAGCAAACATGATGTTTCTTCACTGGAAGCCAACCCATTATTATGTAAAAGAGCTAATAATGTATCATCAACCATACTATATGATGTAATTATTACCTGGACAACTTTATCAACATTTTTCTCTTTAGAGATAAACTGTCCATATTGTTCCCCCATGAATTCGCGTATAAGAACACTCTTGCCAGACCCGGAACTCCCAACAATTATATGCAATGAATAGGACGACTCAATTATGTCCTTGGCGATTACTTTCGCTCGGTCAGAGCAATTTATCCTCCATTTTTCCTCCTTTGGAACCTTCAACAGATTTGGATTAATCCGGTCTTTTTTCAAGGACCAAGTGTCCCAGTCAAAAAAGTAGTTCAGGCAACAATGAACTATAATAAACCCAGCAATAATAAGTGAGACATCCCAAACCCGAGCAAATAAAAAGCATAGTAAAACACCAGTAAGCCATATAGAAAAACCAAATATTTCCTGAACCTTTTCCCATAATGCTTCAGATTTTTTATTTGCCTTGCTGCTTTTCATATTGATAACTTTTTTAGTAAATAATCACTCAGATATGATTATGGCACCAGAATTATTTTAACACCGAAGAGAAAAATTTATAAATACATAACCCGTCAATATATTTAAACCAATATTTCCCCAGCGAATAGTGCCCACACGGTAAAATGATGTTATTAAACCTGATCTTATGCTTCTTGTAGGCTTCGATGATTTCGAGTGTGTATTTCAGTAAAAAGGTGGTATCATACCTGCCGGAAACGATAAATTGCTGGAGATTCGGGTTATAGATCCTGATTTTATCAACAAAAGCGATGGGACTGTTGAGCATCCATACTTTTTCAATCATTTCCTGGGTCACCTCGGATCCTTTTTCACATGTTCTATTATAGGCATCAAAAGACTTCCGGATGTGCGCGGTGGAGATTCCGGTCCAAACGACATCCCCGAAATTGCTTGACATGAGGTTTGCAAAAAAACCCTTCACCCTGCGATCATGGCATGCTGCAATAAAGCCACAGCATGAGCCAATGCTGGACCCCATGATCCCGATCTTACGGAATCCCTGTGATTCAAGCCAGTCAATTGATGAAATAATGTCCCTTACACTTTGCTGCATCGCCTGGATGGTCAACCCGATATTGGCACTGACCATCATGGTTGAACTCTCCTCTTCCCCGTTGTCCCGGCCATTGTCCATATTTCTTTCAGTATCCAGGGAAGGATGATAAGGTAGGGTCACCCTGAGGCAGGGGAACTTGATTTTTTGCAGCATCAGGCAGATTTTATGATAGGTCTCACGGGATGCATTCCAGTGTGGAACAACCACAATTACAACATCTTTGTTCTCAACCGGATAGTACTGCATTTTTACAAGGTTGTTTTTCGGTACCTTTGTAACAATTGAACTGGGAAAGGTGAGGATATCTCCCTCCAGTTTGTATTCGCCCTCCTTTAATTTCGGTGGTGTAAAAAAAACATCGCTTTGTGCCAGGTTTCTTTCGGTATAATCCAAAACAGCATCGTAGGATTTATGGTCCTCAAAATCCAATCCGAGGTATTCCATTCCCCACTCAAAATCATGCACTGTTTTCATATCTGCATGAGATTGAAACCCTTGCCACTCCATTTGATTAATCCATGATTTGTAGAAGTTCATAGCAATTTCAGTAAAATTGATTCTCGGTAAATTATTTCAAATAAGTTAACGGTTGCCCGCTAAATTGCTTTTCCTTTCAATTCAGCAAAGTGGTAAACAAATATAAAAAAATAATTAACCGTGTAATCCTTTATTACAAAATCCTATCAATTATTATAGTTTCTGTATATTTGACAGTATATCCGGGTTTTCAACAACCATAAAACTCATTTTTCTAATGTTCCTTCATGCCGATTGGGTTGCATTATTAAATCTTGTTATATTTGACGATTAAAACCTAAACCGATGAGGACTCAGCAGACCTGGGAATCCATCATCAGTAATTGTAAATGACTCACAAATGCGTCCAGAAATTACATCTTCCAACGAATATCATACTCCCCTTAACACTCCACATCTGCTGATTGACAGAATAACTTTCCAGACGAGATTTGTATTTACCACATTGTTTTTACGGGCAGTATTCCAGAATCGTCAGTTGGCAAAAAAAGGACTCTATTTAACGGAACAATGGGTGAGTTCCTCACAGGATGTCATCACCAACATGGAACATTGCGGTGGCCGTATCCATATAACCGGACTCGACAATCTCCGCAACAGCAAAGGTCCGGTGGTTATCTTAAGTAACCACATGAGCACCCTGGAAACCATGATCTTTCCCGGGATTATCCAGCCACTGAAGGATGTGACTTTTATTGTCAAGGACGAACTGGTCAGCCATTGGGCGTTCAAGGATGTCATGCGGTCGCGGAATCCGATTGTACTCAGCCGTTCAAATCCGAGGGAGGATTTCAGAATCGTCATGGAACAGGGGATGGAACGGCTCGGCAAAAATATCTCCATCATCATCTTTCCTCAAAGCACCAGGAAGGTGATTTTTAATCCGGAAGAGTTCAACTCACTGGGGACCAAACTGGCAGCTAAGGCGGGTGTCCAGGTGATCCCTGTAGCCATTAAAACCGATTTCTGGGGATTCGGAAAACACTCCAAGTATCTCGGGCCTATTAACCGGAACAAAAAGGTTCATATTGCCTTTGGACCGCCGATGGATGTTCACGGTTCAGGAAAGGACGAGCATTTGAAAGTTGTTGAGTTCATTCAAACGAACCTGGAAACATGGCAAGAGAAACCAATCTGATAAGCCTATGGAACCCTGGAAACGAAATCCTGTTATTTATGAGATAAACACCTGTGCCTGGCTTTATGAGATGGGGCAGCAGATGCAGTTTCCAATCACGCTTGGGAATGTTCCGGCCGAGAAATGGGATGAACTTGCCCACCTGAATATTGAAGCTGTATGGTTCATGGGAGTTTGGGAACGGAGCCCGCGCGGCATTGCGATTTCCAACCAGCATCCCGGGAATCTTGCCGACTTCCGCAGGGCGCTTCCCGACTTCAGTTTTGCCGACAATGTAGGTTCCCCCTATTGCGTCCGAAACTACCGGGTCGATGCTTCATTCGGCGGAAATGAAGGATTGGCCGTTGCCCGCGAACAACTGGCCGTAAGGGGAATCAAACTTCTGCTTGATTTCGTGCCCAATCACCTGGCCCATGACCATCGCTGGGTGGAGGAGTCCCCCGATTATTTTATCCAGGGAAACCGGGAAGATCTTCGTGATGACCCCATAACCTATGTGCAGATAGGCCCAAACATTTTTGCCTGCGGAAAAGACCCATTCTATCCTGCATGGCAGGATGTATTG
>JBMOIP010000126.1:0-3677 GCA_049317265.1 Bacteroidales bacterium | reverse complement strand
TGATGGAATTACCAGGGAAAATGCCCAGGCTGGTATTGACGAGAAAGTAAAAATAGTTAAAACTACCTGCCGCCAGGCTGCAAAGATAAAACTCAAACCGGATACAAAGTCGGGTTCGCTGTTTAAAGCTGATGATGCTAAATATATAGGATCGCTTATCAACGGGCTTTCGGTTACCAAAGGCGACAAGGTGAAAGCAACCCTTTTTGGTTCCAGGGCTGTTGATTATACGGTTACTGGCACCAGCCCTGAGGGTGTTGTGCTGATACACCCCAATACAGTTTTTCAGCTCGAACTTACCAAACAGGATGGAGAGCGCAAAAGCAAAGTCTCGTATGAAGATATAGGTGGACTTGGCAACCAGGTACAGCGTATCAGGGAGATGATTGAACTTCCTTTAAAGTATCCCGAAATTTTCGAACGTCTTGGCGTGCAGGCACCCAAAGGTGTGTTTATGTATGGTCCTCCGGGAACCGGTAAAACGCTTATTGTTAGAGCAGTAGCGCACGAAACGGATGCTTATTTCATCAATATCTCAGGCCCTGAGATTATGGGGAAATTTTATGGCGAAAGCGAAGGCCGTATCCGGAAAATATTTGAAGAAGCACAGCAGCATGCACCTGCCATTATCTTTATTGATGAAATTGATGCCATAGCTCCCAAGCGCGAGGATATGGGCGGCGAAAAACAGGTTGAGAAACGTGTTGTTGCCCAGCTTTTATCGCTGATGGATGGCCTGGAGTCGAGAGGAAAGGTGATTGTTATCGGGGCAACCAATATCCCTAATTCAATTGATCCTGCTTTGCGCAGACCCGGACGATTTGACCGTGAAATCTCAATATCCATACCTGATAAAAAAGGCAGGCTCGAAATCCTTCATATCCATACACGTGGTATTCCTTTAGCTATGGATGTCGATATGGAGCGACTGGCCGAGATCACCCATGGTTTTGTAGGTGCCGACCTCGAAGCGCTTGCGCGCGAAGCTGCCATGACTGCTTTGCGTAAGATATTGCCGCAGATTGATTTTGAGATGGCCGAAATTCCTTACGAACTCCTTATGTCGCTCGAAGTAACCATGGATAACTTTATGGATGCCATGAAAGAAGTGGAACCTTCGGCTATCAGGGAAGTTTTTGTGGAGGTTCCTGATGTGAAATGGGACGACGTTGGCGGCCTTGGCGAAATAAAAGATGCTTTAAAAGAAACGGTCGAATGGCCGTTGAAATATGCCGAATTATTTAAAAAAGCCGATACCAAGCCCCCAAAGGGCATCATTCTTCATGGCAGACCCGGTACCGGCAAAACATATCTTGCAAAAGCACTGGCCAGCGAGAGCGGCGTGAATTTTATTTCTGTAAAAGGGCCTCAGATTTTAAGCCGTTATATTGGCGAATCAGAAAAAGGAGTACGCGAATTGTTCAGGATGGCAAAACAGGCTTCGCCCAGTATCCTCTTCCTCGATGAAATCGACAGCCTAACTCCAAGGCGCAGCAACGACAGTTCGGGCTCAGGAGTGATCGATCGCGTTATCGGCCAGTTTCTTACCGAAATGGATGGTATTGAAGACCTGAAAGGAGTAATAGTGCTGGCAGCAACCAACCGTATCGATTTGATTGATCCGGCTTTGCTGAGGAGCGGCCGTTTTGACCTGATTTTTGAACTGCCCTTGCCGGATGAAAAAACCAGGGAAAAAATATTCGAGATTCATACCCGCAGGAAACCACTGGGCAAAAAGGTGAGTCTGAATAAACTGGCAGCAAAAACGGATAGCCTCACCGGATCCGATATCGAATTTGTTTGTCGTAAAGCAGCTATGCTTGCCATACGCGCTTTAATTGATCAAAACCGTGGAAGCCAGGAGGAAGTTTCAGAAGATATATCCGTTCTGGAATCCCATTTCGACGAAGCCATTCAGCTCGTATTAACTCAAAATGCAAAGAAAAAATAATTATAAATCCTGTCAATCTAATAACAAAAGCTATGTCAAAAAAAGGAATATATATTTACGGTATTGTGCCTAATTTTTATAGCACGGAAATGTTCCGTTCGCTCGAAAATTCAGAGGTTTATGCGATTCCTTTTCAGAATATTTCTGCACTCGTATCCGACAGGGAGAATACCCGACTTGAGTCATTGGACAGGGAAAGCCTTGGGCATCTTCTCGTTCATCACCAGAAGACTATTGAAGAACTGTTACATAAAAGTTTCGCTATGCTCATACCGATGCGTTTGGGTATGATGGCCAATTCGAAAGAAGAAGTGATTAAGATACTCGCCAGTGGTTATGATCTGATTATTGAAACACTTAAGAAGATTGAATTCCTTACTGAGATAGACCTTGCAGTTACCTGGGCCGATTTCCCGGCAGCAATTCAGCAAACGGCCAGTCATCCCGACATTATGGCTCTTAAAAATGAGATTCTCGAAAAAACCGCTTCACTGTCGCAAGTCGACCAGGTAAAGATCGGAATGCTTATGCAGGAAAAGCTGGATGAAAAAAACAAAGAAGTTGAATTGAGGATACTGGATAAATTGTCAGTATTGAGCGTCGATATTAAAATACATGAATCAATGAACGACCAGATGATTACGAATTCGGCTTTCCTGGTCAACAGAAATGTAAAAGACAAATTCGAACTGGCCATTGATGAACTCGACGAAGAGTTCGCAGGATTACTGAATTTTAAAATTGTCGGTCCTTTGCCATGTTATAGCTTTTATACTATTGAGGTTGAAGAGCTTAATCCCGAAATGGTGGCACAGGCACAGAAAGAACTGGGGTTAAAAGAAGAAACTTCGAATCCGGAGATTAAAAGGGCATACCTCGAAAAAGCAAAGGAATTTCATCCTGATGCATACCATGATAATGGCGACCAGGAAAGTTTTAACCGGGTAAATAAGGCTTACCATACCCTGCTTGATTATTTGTCGGCAGCCAGGCAGACATCAAATGATGAACGATTCTCGCTTAGCAAGGAGAAAGTGAGTGAAAATTTAATTTTAGTAAAAATAAAGGATTAGTATGCAGCGCGACGGAAAATATATTTATTGCATTATCGAATCGGATTACGACGTAAATCTGGGTGCTATTGGTGTTGGCGGGCGTGGCGACCTGGTTTCGACTATCGGTTTCGATGGTCTTTGCATGGTGGTGAGCGATCATCCGCTCAGCAGGTTTATGGTGAATCCCGAGAATATGCTGGCACACCAGAAAGTGATTGAGGAGGTAATGAAAGAATTCAGCAGTGTGATCCCCATCCGGTTTGGAATTATAGCAGCCACCCCTGACGAAATACGAAACCTGCTCAACCGCAGGTACAGCGAATTTATTGAGCTGCTCAGGCAGTTCGAAAATAAAGTTGAGCTGAACGTAAGAGGAACCTGGAAAGATATGGGAATGATATACAAAGAGATAGATAAGGAACACGCCGATCTTCAAAAAATAAGGGCCGAAATTGATGGCCTTACCGATAAGGAAAAAAGAAATTCGAAAATTGATGAAGCCGGAAAATTGGTTGGACTGGCATTGCTCGAAAAAAAGGAAGATGAAACCGCAAAAATCATAGAGGCATTCCGCAAATCGATTTTCGAATACAAGCATAACAAAACCAGCAGCGACGCTATGTTTATGAATACGGCTTTCCTGGTGAACAGTGGCAGGGAGATTGAATTCG
>JBMOIP010000125.1:0-3829 GCA_049317265.1 Bacteroidales bacterium | reverse complement strand
ATTGATGTTACAGGATCCCTTCTGATTGAGAAAAATTTTATTCATAATCTCGGGCTTTCCACTACCAGTGTCAGCGCTGCAGTTTACGGAATTATGTTATACCAGGTCGCCAACTCCTATATAACGGTTAAAAACAATATGATCCAGCTTGGAATCAATCCCAATGGTTCGGCCAATGTTTCAGGATGCAAGATTTTCGGCATTCTTCCTACGAATGCACGGGTTGACAGTATCCTATACAACAGTGTTTACATCGGAGGAGCACCGGCTGCCGCAACAGGAAACACCTATGCCTATTCGACCCTGCGTACCCCATCCCTGACAACCAGGGAAGTTTGTCTTGGCAATATTTTTTTCAATGCCCGTTCAGGAGGTACTACCGGCAAACATTACGCTATTGATGTTAACGGCACTACGAAGTTCCCGCTGGGATTTACCGGCAATTACAACCTTATTATCGCTAACGGTGCGACCGGAGGTACCTTTGGCCGCTTCAACAGTATCAATTTTTCTACTTTTGATGCGTATAAGGATGCAACGGGGACTGAAATGGCCAGCGGCAGTGGCGATCCGAACTTCATTGCCCCCACAGGAAATTCATCAACTGCCAATCTGCGAATCTCAAGCCCGACGCCAGTTGAAGGAGCAGGGATTGTACTTGCCAGCGTGACCGACGATTATAATGGAAATCCGAGAAGTGGACTAACCCCTTCCGATGTTGGCGCTGATGCCGGGAATTTCACAATCTCAACGGATGTTTTCGGCCCCAACATCACCTGTGTGCCGATTGGCAACGGAACCACCACGAATCGTTCACTGACAAACTGGGCAACGATTACTGACAATGTCGGAGTATCCGGCGGAGCAAGCGCCCCGAGAATCTATTATAAAAAAACTACCGATGTCAATGCTTTCGTTGGAAATACCAGTGCCGACAATGGCTGGAAATTCGCTGTAGCAACCAACAACGCGAGCCCCTATAGTTTCATTATTGATTATTCAAATATTTTCGGTGGCAGCGTAGCCATAAATGATATAATTCAATATTTTGTGGTGGCACAGGATGCTGTCAACAACCTCAGTTCAAACAACCCCATGGCAGGAGCCAGCGGTATCCCACCGGTTGAGAACATCAGTGCATGCCCGGCCATCGCTACGATCAAAACCTATTTGATTGTTCCCAATGCAATCCCGACAACTATCACGGTTCCCGGCACATATGCAACGTTAACCGGTACCGATGGCGCTTTCGACATGATCAACAAAGGGGTGCTTACAGGCAATACAATTATCAACATTACCGACGACCTCACCGAACCGGGCACTGTGGCATTAAATACTCTTGCAGAAGACATACCGGGTGCGAATTACACCCTCCTGATAAAACCTGATGCATCTGTCTTGCGCACGATCAGCGGCACTGCTGTAGCCAGTGCAACAGCCATGATCAGGACTAACGGAGCCTGTCGTTTCACCATCGACGGAGGAGCCGGCAAGTTGCTCACCTTCCGTAACACCAACGCTGTAAAAGCGAATACCGGACCGACAATACAATTCAACAACAGCTCTCAGTATGTTTTCATCACGAACTGCACCATCGAGAATAACGGATCAACCACAACCAGAGGTTCAATCGATATTGGAAGCACCGGTGTAAATGTCGTCGAGATTTCGGGAAATAATATCGGCAATGCCACTGCAAATACACCAGGAAACATGGCAACCGGCATCTACAACAGCAATATGGCCAATTCAGTAAAAGTGATGAATAACAATATCTATAACTTCATCAGTTATGGATTGTATTTCACGAATGCTGCCGATGGGGTAATCATTACAGGAAATAGTTTTTATTACAATTCTGCTACAGCTACCGGTGCAATGCAGTACTGTATCTGGCTGGCTGGGGGTATGAACAACAATACCATCAGCAATAACTATTTTGGTGGTGGAGCACCGCTCTGTGGAGGCGTTGCATGGACAAATTCCTCGGGCTTTAGCTTCTACGGTATGAATTTGACCCTGGGGATTATCATGCCAACCACTATTTCAAACAATTCGGTCCAGAATGTCAACATGGTTGCAGGAGGATTTTACGGTATGAATATCACTGCCGGCTTGGTTAATATTGAAAACAACATGATTGGAAGCACCACTGTACCCGGCTCAATAACTTTTGCAGGCACTTCGAATTTCTTTGGAGCATATTTGTCACTGAGTACCGGTATGGCTTCCAGCATTCAGGGAAATACTTTTGCAGGGTTAAACTTTACCAACCCGGCAGCGGTGCAGGTAATGCTGTTGGCAGTTGCAAATGGCCTGGTGAAAATCGGGGATGTTGCACCTAACACTTTTGGCAGCAGAAGCATTCCAGGGTCAATTACCTACACCGGGATTGGCATCGTTTATGGTTTATGGAATTTTTCATCAATTCCTGGCAACCTGGTTGAAAACAACATTCTTGGCAACTGGTCGCTTACCGGAATGGCTGGATCTCCCACCATAAGAGGGCTGTATGTTTATTCAGCCGATGTAAGGAAGAATACAATCTTCAGCATCTCCGCTGCCAATGCAAATTTAACGCCGACCATTGTGGGTCTTTACAATTTTGGCGCCCCTGGTGTGACGAATGAATACTCCAACAATCTGGTTTCACTTGACGGCGGCCTTTCAACCAATCCCTTTCTCTATGGTTTTTACGGGGCATCCTTTACCAACTCTTTCTATAATCTGTATTACAACGATTTCTATATCAGCGGGCCGGCAACCGGAACATCGAACACAAGTGCATTTTACCGCGAAGTGGCCGGATTTTATACACTGAAAAACAATATTTTTGCGAATTTAAGGGCAGCGGGAGGAACAGGGAAGCATTATGCTACATATTTAGCAACAACCGGAGCATGGAATTCTGATAACAATGATCTGTATTCACTTGCCGGCCCCCTTGGATACTATAATGCTGCCGACCAGATGACCATGGCATCATGGAAAACCATAAGCGGTGGAGATGCCAACTCGCAAAATGTGGATCCTCAATTTATATCATCCATTGATCTGCACACCATCGTGCCGGAGTTGCATAATACAGGCATTTCTATACCGACTGTAACAACGGACTATTCCGGTGCCACACGTGGAAATCCACCGGATATCGGAGCCTATGAAGGCCCTGCCTCACCGGATGTTATCACCACAACGGCAACAGATGTCACCGATGGTGGTGCAACAATGAACGGAACAGTGAATGCCAATAGCCTCTCCACCACAGTAACGTTTGAATACGGACTAACCACTGCTTATGGTTCGACTATCAGCGCTAATCCGGATACAGTAACAGGTTCGACTGTGACCCCTGTTTCTGCCTCTGTTTCCAAACTTTTGACAAATGCTACCTATCATTTCAGGGCAAAGGGCGTTTCCATCAGCGGTGTCACAAATGGCAACGACATGACTTTTACCACAGGTACAAGTATTCCGACAGACCTGACGGTTTCAGGCACCATTCACAATGACACCTGTTTCAACGCAACCAATACCATAACCGTGGCCGGGACTCCTAATGTGTTTGTGGTTACGCCTACAGGAAGTGTTACCATGATCGCCGGGGCAACCATTCTTTATCTGCCTGGAACTACCGTTCAACCGGGAGGATATCTGCACGGTTACATTTCGACCGGAACCTATTGCAGTGTTCCATCTCTGCCGGCAGTTGCAGTTATTGCCGGACGGGACAAGAACCTGTTCAACATCAGCAACGCTAATTTTACTATTTACCCGAACCCCACCACCGGAAACTTCACCCTGGTGCAAAAAGGCGACAAACTTT
>JBMOIP010000124.1:0-3881 GCA_049317265.1 Bacteroidales bacterium | reverse complement strand
CGGGGTGAAGCCTGGTAAATACTGCTGAAGCATCATGGGCTATTTCTTCGGGGCTGACCCGGTAAATATCCTGAATGCCATCACTGGCATAAGGGAAACAGGAGGAGCCATCGGGGTTCAATTGGAATTGGTAAACAGCGCCCGGTACCCGGTCGGCAATCTTTTCCAACCTGGTCAAAGCTTCTTTAAATTGTGTGGTCCTATAATTAACCGTTTTTTCGAGGTTTGAATTCAGTTCCATCACTTCTAGTTCAGCCTGCCTGCGTTGTGACACATCGAGAATAAAAACAGATAAGCCAACAATGTTTCCTTCGGCATCTTTTACCGGACTATAATAATCATCATAATAAATTCTGGTAAGTTCTTTATCACCATATTCCTCTTCCACAACAAAAGAATCCCCTTTTAAGGCCCGGTCAAAATTATGCTTCGCCTTTTCACGGTCTTCCATGTTGGGAATCAGATCAACCATGTTCATTCCAATCCGGATGTCAATACCCCATATCTTTTTCATTGTTTCTTTGTGAGACAATGAAAATTTTGTGTAGCAATAATTTTTATCGAGTGAAAATACTACGACAGAAATCGGGCTTTCCAGAATTGATTGCAGAAATATCAAATCTTTACGATACTTTTCTTCGCTTGCTTTCAGTAATGTTTCTGCTTGTTTGCGTTCGGTGATATCCCTGAAAAAACCAAGTAATTGGGTTCTTCCATTAAATGGGATAAGCGCTCCACTGATATCTGCATAAAAAATTTCGCCGTTACTTTTGAGACATTGAATATTTTCGGCAAGATTTTTCTCCCCGCGCAACATACTTTCAAACTCTGCAAGGGTATGCGCGAAAGTATCCTGCGGATGAATGGCGGCAATGCTCATCGTTTGGAATTGTTCCTCTGTATAGCCGAATATGCGGCATATAGCCGAATTGGCATAGTTAATCATTTTTGTTTCTGCATCGGCAATCAATATTCCGTCGGGACTTCCCTCAAACATGGAATGGTACCTCTCTTCTGAAGCCTGAAGTTCCTGTTGCGCATGCTTTCGCTCCGTTATGTCCCGGTATTTCCACAAATGACCCGAGTAAACTTCGTTAAGCCAGGTTGGAATATAATCCCTTTCAAAATGACGACCATCGAGCAGTTCAAGTTCATCGTTATACACAGCCTTTTTATTGGCCAGGAGAAGGTTGATGCCTGCAACAAAATTTTCCGGGTTAATAAAGAAATGTTTATTCTGTTCCGCCGATTCGGAACAATCGGCCCCGGCAAGAGCGTCGGGTGGCGCCGGGATGGCAAACATATCGCAAAAAAGCTGGTTGGTCAATACAATTTTGCGATTTGAATCTTCAAGCAAAATACCCTCATCCAAATTAATGATAAGATTATTGAGGATGGCTGATTTTTTCTTTATTTCGTTTTCTGCCTGTTTGCGGTCGGTGATGTTTTCCTGCATCAGCACAATTTTCTCCGGTATTCCGTGACTGTCCGTTAGGGGAAATCCGTGCGCTTTGATCGTAACCGGAACATCAGGGAAGGAAGGATCTACATCATGGGCATTGAAATAGGAATCAGGAAAGGAAATAACTTCCCCGTTTTTAATGCGGTCGAACAACGCTCCAAATCCCTGCTGTACCAGTTGAGGATCTTGAAACAATGAATATCCCTTGGGGACTACGGCGCCAAAAAGATTCAGGTGGGCTGAATTTGTATGAACCGTATAACCCTCCATATCCAGGATTTGAATTGACATCGGATTTTTCTCAATGATGTCCTGTAATATTTTTTCCGCATGCTTTCGTTCGGTAACATCAACTGCAGTTATCAGGCATGTGGTTCCATTTTCGGTGGCAATACCCGAAAGATGCACATACACCGGCTGGTTGCCGGAAGTTAACAGGGTTACTTCGCAGGATTCTTTTGCTTTGCGATTAAAGGCCTTCTCAAGAAAGAGGCTGAAAATAGGTTTTGTATCTTCTGACACAAAAAAACCGAACAGGCTGTTTTTTAGATGCTGCCGGTCTTTGCCCAACATCTTAGCCGCGGTGAGGTTTAACTCAATAATTTCGCCTTTGCGCGATAGTGTAAAGTAGCCGGAAGGTGCCAGGTCGAACAATCTGAGATACTTGTCATGCGCAGCGTCTGCCACAGCCTGTGCATTGCGGAGTTCTTCATTCTGCAATTCCAGTTCAATCTGGTGAACCTCAAGCTCAAATATGAGTTTATGATTTTCGAGTTCTGAAAGTTGAGAATCGTGTTTTGACGGTTTGTTTTTCAGCAACTCTTCGGCCTTCTGACGCAATGCCGTTGCTTCTGATTTGTCTTCGTGGTTTTCCATCCCTATTTCTTGTTTTTGAGCAGCGTAATGAGGCCTTTATTTGACAGGGTTATCTAGCAAAAAAAGGGCGTGAACCTTTGCATATAATCAGCTCATAGAGGTACCGCCAAGCACCCGAGTGTAACCGAAATAGCAAAAGGAACACACCCATGGGGTGCGTCCACTAAAACTATTTCCCTACACTCTAAAAATTGGCGGTTTTCTATGAGAGGAATATTAGCAACGCAATATTTTATCTATGATTAAGAACGATTATTAAGCCTTTAACTGGTATTTTATATGAATCCAGATACAAACTTAAACATTAAACCAAGACAATACAATAATGGCTTAAATATCAGAAAGAAATATATTTTTATTTGAACAAAGATTGCTTTCGCGATTCAAATCACAGGAACATATTCCAATTGGAAGAATCAAACTCCAATCCAATACAGTCCAGCAATTTGAATGAAAACATCATCCCATAATCATTATCAAACATCGGCCCCAACATCTCGTAACTCACGGAATTGATATTAAACCCAGGAATGGCCTTAATAGTAAGCAGTTCGCATTTCATGTGGTCATGCAGCATCCGGGCAATGATGTCAGTCCCTATCTGCTTCATTTTTCCGAGAAGCAGTAACTCACCGGAAAAATCATCAATCTGATCGAGGTGGCCGATGATCAGGAACCCTGCATTGATTGAATCCAGGGTATTATCCAGGGTTGAAGCTTCAAAGTTTCCGGAAAGACTTGTCAGGATCAGTGCCGGGTATTTGATGTTTGACCGCAGGGCAGCAAGCGGTTCATTGATATCCATCATGTAGAAATCATTTATTTCCTTATGTTCCCTGGCAATGGTGCGGAAATATTCAACGTAGTTGTTAATGTCGGTCATAGGAATCGATCTTATGCATGTACTCATGATACTCTTTAGCCTTCTTGTTTAACCCGATGAACACGTTGTAAAGGTTTGAATTCATTACCGTTTCAAGGCTTTTATCATCGGTTTTGCCATCAGCAAGGGAAATGATTAGAGACGCCCAACCATTATCTTCACTTCCGGTACCACCTTGTTGCTCATAAACATAAGGGTACAATATTGGCAGTGAATTCAGAACACCGGAAAAGAAAAGGAATATGGAGTACTTAACTTCATATTTAAGACTGGCAATTATTTGGCACCGGCGTTTCAACGATCGGTTGACAAACTTTTTCCGGGGATCCTGATTATCGGAAAAGTCCTTCCGGATGAACCAAAAACATTTTTTTGGTCGGTAAAAAACTGCTACCATTTCATCGAGATACTTTTGATCCTTGGTTTTTGAAAAAGAATCGAGCAAGGAATTAGCCATGGTGAATTCGCCGAAGGTGCAGTTCATCATTGCATCTGCCGGACCAAAGTATTTACTTCTGCCGTTTCGTAAGACTGGGAGAAGGTTTTTTGTCAGGGAGACCTCTTTGAATAGGAAATCAAGGCTTTCACAAAGGAAATAAACATCCTCATGGTCAATGCGCTTCATTACTTTCTGCCGGATCGTAAGGAATTTTAAAAGCA
>JBMOIP010000123.1:0-4054 GCA_049317265.1 Bacteroidales bacterium | reverse complement strand
TCCGGCATGTGATAATCGGTGTTGTCCGGGAAAATTGAAGCTTCCGTTTTTGGCGTTGCCGTTCTTTTTGGTTTGCGGGTGCTTTTCTTGGGAGCATCTTCAACCAGGCTTGCCTGAGGTTCCGGCGTTTCAACCATTTTATTTACATAAGCGGTGTATCCGTGGCCGAAACTGTCTGTGTTTTTCAATTTCGCTACTTCAAAAGTAATGTAATCTTCACCGTTGAATACATGCGAGAGCTTTGCAATTTCTGACAGTTTGAAACTGAATTTTACGATTGATAAATTCGCGACCTGGGTGCCTTTTCCGATGTAATTTTTTTCAAATGTTTTCATGACTGAGATTTTTAGGGTTAAATTATGTGCATGAATATTAAATCTCATGGAGGGGAAGTCAAGGAGGAATTGGAATACCGCAATACAATGAGGATATGCCGAGAAAATCCTTTACTTACCTATTTTCGGAATGAGATTATTCCTTTGCATAGAAATTTTACTCTTTTCATCTCAATTATGCAAACATGTAGAAAAACGCATCGGAAATGTACTGGTACTGAATTAATCGGGAAAGTTAGTGAAAAACTGGAGGGGAAAGCAACGAAGGAAAAAAATTGGGATCATCATTTTTGTGTTGGGAAATGCAGCAGCCTTTGGCTGGATTTGCATGTGAATGGGTTGAAACGCTGGAATCGAAAGACTGGGATGAATCTCCAATGAATTCTTGCAAACTGAACGGCAACAATAAAAAGGTGAATTACCAGGAGATTAATACTTTGGATGAGGTGAATTCCTGTCACTCAGAATAAAAGAGGTTTGAAATAAAAGGAGTGATTATAGGGTAACGGTTAACCGGTAAAGCCAGTGCCGAATTCAACATAAAAGAAGGATATTGTTGTATGCTGCATTGGTTTTACCGGCCTGTTTTGTGGCGTTTTTTTGGGTCACTTAATTAGTAACAAAAACTGTGCAAGTTTTGAGATAATCAGCAGATATTATACGAATTACATAGCAACCTCTATCCAGACTTTCAATTTTTAGAAATTGACTGTTATTGAATTTACAATTCATATTATAAATGACCTGACCTTTAATATCTAATATTTCAACATTATTATCATTTCCAGATAATCTGATAAAGAAGGTGCCTTTATTCGGATTTGGAAAAACTAATGGTTGGGGTTCATACGCTTTTTGTGATTCACTGATATTTGATAATATTCCATCATTGTCTGTTTTGATTAGCAGGATATCTCTTGGAGAAGGAGGGAATTTATCCATGGCGATTCCTGTAATGATTAAATGATCATCAAAAGTATTTTGAATGCAATTGCCAAAAGTTACGTTTGAATCATAATCATATCCTTTTTCCCATAAGAAATTGCCAGTATGATCCGTTTTTAAAAGAAAGAGACCATAATCGTCACTATCACCTGTAATTAGATAACAACTATCGCTGCTTTGGACGACTGATTTAGCAAAATCAAAACTTTGTTGAGATCCAAATATATTAGACCATTGATAATTGCCCATGGAATCTACCTTTTGTAAATAAATATTGGGGCGTTCCATCATAATGGTTTCCGTTGCTGAGAGTACAAATCCTTTATCGAAGGTCTGCCTGATACATAAATAATCATAAATATTGATGCCTCCGTACTGCTTAAACCATATGGAATCACCCTCAGCATCGGTCATTAACAGATCAATGGTAGTTGAAAATGGAGCAACCTCTGATTTTGATAATCCTCCAAGGACAATACGGTTTCCGGAAATTTCAATGCAATCAAGGTACTCCTTGCAATAATTATAGCTTTTTGACCATACGACGTTACCATCATTATCAAGTTTCTTTATAGTAGCATAAGATTCTTTCCCAACTAAAATAAAGCTTGAATCATGTGTCTGGATCACCTTTTTGTAAATACCATTCAATATTTTTGTCCAGATCGTATCCCCGATACTGTTTGTTTTAATAATATATGCTCTGTCATCGTTGGTTCCGTATCTTCTCATTCCCGAGATAATGAAGCCATTATCATATGTTTCCTGTACGCAATATGAATCTTCTACTCGATTATCTCCATAAATTTTTGCCCACAAAGCGTCTCCTGTTTGATTGGTTTTAACTAAAACAATATCAGCAGAATCATACCGGTTGTTGGTAACGCCAGTAATAATGTATCCACTGTCATGTGTTTGACAAACACTTATTCCAAGATCATCATTTGAAACATCAATTTGCCTGCGGAAAGTATTTTGAGAGTAGCTGATATTAATAATTAATGAATGCAATGTGAGCAAAATAAATACCTTTTTCATATTGTCTTAAATTTGAATGCAATTCATATTACTTAATAAATGCCACACAACGTTGCAGCTAAGCCCTTTTGCGGTGGTTTCAGGATTTCGCTGGCAATCCCGGTAGTATGCAGCAAGGGGCTTTGTTGCTGTGTTGAACTAAACCTCCGGTAGCTAAAGCCATGTAGCTAAATTAGATATAATTCGTACAAATGCTCATAACCTAAACTAAAATAGTTATGAGCAAAAACATGATTGAAAAAGCAAGGGAGGCTGTAGAGGGCTTCGCTGGCTTGTACGAAAAAACCGAACAAAGGTTATCTTTAACCGGTTATGCTGGTTCTACCAGCGAAAACTACCTTCGTGAACTGGCCCGGATCAGCCTGCAATTCGGCACCATCCCTGATAATCTGGCAGAGGAACAAATAAACAGTTACCTCCAGGGTCTCACCAGCCGTTTCACCAGGCAGCAGGGAACCTTCAAGATGGCAGTATGGGGACTACGGTACTATTTTCGTAAGGTAAAAAACCAGCAAACCTCCATTGCCTTACCGGTAATCCGGCGCACAAAAGACCTGCCTGTCGTACTGTCTCAGCAGGAATGCCGGCGTCTTTTCAAGGCAGATAATGATTTACGCCATCGTTTGATGCTGATAACAATGTATTCAGCCGGACTCAGAGTAAGTGAACTGTGTCGCCTGAAGCCCTGTGATATTGATCCAGACCGCAACAGGATCCACATAAAACAATCGAAAAACCACAAGGATCGTTATGTGGTTTTGTCATCACTATTGCTTGTCGGGCTGCGTAAATATTATCAGCAATACAAACCTGAAGTATATCTGTTCAATGGAAACCGCAAAGGAGCCCCAATCAGTACTGAGGGGGTGAGGTTTATCCTGCAGCAGGCTGTGAAAAAGGCTGGTATCATTAAACCGGTTTCGCTTCACACGCTGCGTCACAGTTTTGCCACTCATCTTTTGGAAGAGGGGCTCGACCTGTTCACGCTCAAAGAGCAAATGGGTCATACCCGTATCACCACTACCATGACCTACGTGCATATCGCCCAGGTGATGCCAAAGGTTGCCTTCAGTCCGCTCGACAGGCTCTACATCAAACATTGAAAGTTGCTCTGCACGAGGTGGCAGATATTGTTTTACGTTATGGAGAACAATACCTTGCCTCTCGCCGGGTTCCCTTGCGTCACCAAAAGGTACTGGATGACATTGTATCGTGCCATACGGCCGCTATGGGCGGACATGTGTATGCCTGTGATAAGTGTGGAAGCATCCGGGTAGCATTTAACAGCTGTCGTAACCGGCATTGTCCCAGGTGCCAGTCTGTTGACCGGGAAAGATGGATTATCAAACGGGAAGAGGATCTTCTTCCTGTACGGTATTTTCATGTGGTGTTTACTTTGCCTGATAAACTCAATATCTTGTGTTTACAGCACTCTTCAGCGATGTACAATATGCTGTTTTCATCCGCATGGGAGTCCATGGAAGCCTTTGGCTATGACTACCGTCACCTTGGTGCGGCCACCGGTATGACCGCTGTATTGCACACCTGGGGACAAACGTTGGTGCTGCATCCGCACCTACACTGCATCGTTCCTGCCGGTGGTCTCACTGTTCAGGGCAAATGGAGGCATACCAAACAGCAGGGTAAATACCTTTATCCGCGAGGTGCATTGAGCAGTGTCTTCAGGGCAAAGTATGTTGAAAAACTCCGCCGGTGGATAAAACAGGAGAATATCC
>JBMOIP010000122.1:0-4079 GCA_049317265.1 Bacteroidales bacterium | reverse complement strand
CTTGCGCTCAATATCGATGAAACCAGCGGCGCTCTTGATTTCGACCTTGCTTTGAGTGTCAGTGAATACTTCCGTTTAACTCAAAATGAAGCCAGGTCGATCCTTTCTCAGGTTAAAAAGGTCGTCGGGGGTTGGGAAAATACGGCCAAATCAATTGGAATATCGAGAGGAGAGATTGAACTCATGCATTCAGCTTTCCGATATTGATTAGTGCAATTGCACTTTTGTTAAAGGCACATCAGCATACTTTTTTCTTTGATAATCCTGGTCAAAGTAAAAAGTTGGCAAAAAAGAAACCCCTCTCCCACCGCACGGTTTAGCTCGAAATTTTGCTACAAAGTTACCTGCGAAGAATTCGCTTGAAAAGTACCGTCATGCATGGTACAGCTTAAAACTGTCAAGGGCGACCTCCTGATGGAACTGTCGCTCGTTGAGTTCTTTCATTTCCCGGTGCCCGGTGGCATGACCCTAACCCATTGACATTATTTATTCTTCTCGGTAGTTGCCTTTGGCGTAAAAAATTTCCATTAACCTCTAAATCAAACGCTCTATGAAAACTTACGCCGCTGCCACACAAGAACAGTCAATCGTTGAAATCTTCACCGAAATGATGGATCAGATTTACTACGAAGGCTATGTACAGGATCTGATTGATTCTGACCCCCAGAAATTAGACTGGGAACTGAAAGAATTCCAGGCGCTCTTCTCAAAGAAAAGCAAATAAAAAGACACAGGGCAGGCAGCGAAAGCTGCCTGCTTTTTTTTATGCTCGCTTGAGTCTTTATGAGATACTGCCCCACCAGGTGACCAAATGAAATTCACAAAGTTATGCTTGTGAAAATATTTTTCGCTAAACACGACCTCCTGCCGGAACCGTCGCCTTTCAGGTTCTTTCATCCTGCAATTGCAGGATGACCCTAATGTTAGCTGAAAATTTTCACTCCGCATTCTGCCCAGGTAAATTTCATTTACTCACCATCGGCCAGCCGGCTGATCTAAAAACCAATCTTCCTATGAAAAAACTTCACACTACTCCCGATTTCGCCATGGAGAACGGCGAACGCTACGAAAACAGGATCCCCATGCGCCTCTGGGCAGAGGACGACCTCCCCAGCGAAAAGATGCTGATGAAAGGTACCGGAAGTCTTTCAGACGCAGAACTTCTGAGCATCATCATCGGTTCAGGGATTTCCGGCGAAAACTCTCTTGAGATTGCCCGTAACCTGCTTTCCCGCTGTGGTAACAGCCTTTGTGAGCTCTGGAAGGTCAGCGTTACCGATCTGCAGATGATCAAGGGCATCGGTCAAAAGAGGGCTGTGAAAATTTGCGCCATGTTTGCTCTTGCCCGCCGCAGGAATGAATCAGAGGTGATCCTCAAAGATAAAATCTCCAGGAGCAATGATGCTTTTGAGATATTCAAATCCCTGATCGGTGACTTGCCGCATGAAGAGTTCTGGATACTGCTCCTGAACAAGGCAAACAGGATCATTAAAAAAGTTCGGATTTCAGAAGGTGGGATCTCCGGAACTGTTGTGGATCCGAAGAAGATCTTCCAGATTTGCCTGGCTCAGCATGCCACCAGCATCATTTTGGGTCACAACCATCCGAGCGGCAACCTTCAGCCCAGTGAAGCCGACACCAAGATCACAAAAAAAATCAGGGATTGCGGTATTCTTCTGGATGTTGCCGTGCTGGATCACATCATTGTCGGTGATGACCGGTTTTATTCATTCGCTGATGAAGGCACCATGTGATTTTTTTAGTCCCGGGAAACCGGGACTTTTAATGTCTACTTTCAATATTGATGGCCAATTGCAAACCATCCAGAATGGTTAACGGATAATAAGCTAATATTTTATCAACGTTTATCAAATGGTATATTAAACAAAATTTATATTTTTGTGTCACGAATCGTAAATTAATAACACCATGCAGGTAAAAAGATTTGGGGTATCGCTTGAAGAGGAGATGTTGAATGAACTGGACAAACTGGTATTGACCAACCAGTTCCCAAGCAGATCACAGGCGATTCGTTTTTTGATTAAAAGCAAAATGGTTAAAGAAAGCTGGGACCAGAATAAAACTGTGGCAGGTGCAATTGTCATTGTTTATGACCATCATAAGCGGGAACTGAACAGTAAACTGATGACTGTGCAGCATGATTTTCATGAGCTGATTCTTTCCACACAGCATGTTCATATTGAACATGACCTTTGCCTGGAGACTATTGCAGTTAAAGGAAAATCAAAGGATTTGATTGAACTGGCGGATAAAATAATTGGTACCAAGGGCATCAAGCACGGCAAACTGGTGATGACAGACCTGGGCTAATTTTTTTCTTCATTGAGTAACACGATATTTAATTTCGTAATATTATCCCGAGACAATAACCTAAAAACATAACATCCGGCATATGATGAAACTTTTCAGGATTCACACATTAACAGCCAGCACTCTGTCCGCACTCCTCCTGGCTTTAATTCTTCCGGCTACTTGTTATTCTCAGGTAAAAAAAGACACGACTTTTCTAAAGGAGGTGGTCATTACCTCTTCAAAATCGCTGCAATCTCTGGGCAATGTCACCCAGAAAATCGAAGTGATCCCTGCAAAAACAATAGAAAACACAATTTCCGGAAACCGGAATATTTGCGATGTCCTGCAAAACCAACCGGGAGCCTCGGTCTCCGTTTTGTCAAGAAATGATGCCAACTGGGGAACTTACGGCGGCATTGGGCCGAAATACAGTACCTACATGCTGCAAGGGCTGCCGGTGGATGCATTTATAGATCCCATGTCGCTGGACTTGTCAGCTGTCAGCAGAATTGAAGTCCAGCGTGGACCGGCTTCGGTGCTCTATTCCAATTACCTTTCACAGGATTTTGCCGGTAATCAAAGCCCTCTTGCAGGAACAGTAAACCTTATCCTTAAGGAAAAATTTGATAAACCTGGTACTCGCGCAAGCATTTCTTATGGGACCTATAACACATTGAACGGGCAGCTTTATCACCAGGATACCTCGAAAAATATCCATTATTATGCCGGGATAAACTATGAAATGTCTGATTATACCAATTATGGAACCGAAGGCTCCTGGCTGAATATGCGGAAGAATCCTGAATACCGTAAAACAAAGATATATGGCGGTGCCACCTGGTTTTCAAATGATGACAAACAAAAAGTAACAGTTTTTGTAAATAAAACCATCCATACCGGTGATGCTGGCAGGGTATACCGTGGATTTGCCAATAATTATACGACTGTCAATGCCGGCTATTTTCTTAATTTAAGAAAAAACATTGATTTGCAGGCGCATATGGGATACCGTGGTTATTACCGTACATGGCAGGAAAGCCATTTTAATGTGATCGACAGCCTTTCGTCAAATAATGGTGTCGTTCAGCATATCATACCGGTCGATGTGCTTGTGACGATAAAACATTGGAACGAAAGTGTACTGACTGGCGGTGTGGATTTCCAGGCAGCAGATTATGCGACCTATACCGATCCACTGGTTGGATACAACATCTATGGCAATAAATCAAATTCCAGTCAAACAGGGGTTTACCTTCAGGAGGAGTTACACATTGCCAAATTTATAGCCAGGGCAGGCATGCGATTCAATAACACGCAAAATAACATCGAACTTATCAGTGGTGGGGCTCCGGGACAAAAAAACTTCGAGTGGAACCGGCTCCTTTATAGTCTGGGTGTTAAATACAATATTTCAGAGAACATCTCTTTGTATGCCAATGCAGGAAACAGTTTTATGACACCGGGTTTGAAA
Source organism: Bacteroidales bacterium (assembly GCA_049317265.1). GTDB lineage: Bacteria > Bacteroidota > Bacteroidia > Bacteroidales > FEN-979 > CAIVAT01. The sequence goes on along the minus strand of JBMOIP010000122.1, from coordinate 295 downwards.
TCAACAGGAGGGACCATCCTGCCGGGAGATTCCCTGCACAGCGGCCAATTGCCGAATCCCGGTCTTAAACCGGAATCCGGACTAGGAATTGACGGGGGTATTGACCTGCAGCTTCCGTGGAAAATTCAATTTTCCGTAAGAGTTTTTAACACCACCGTCAACGATGCGATCATTGACAATGTGGTAAAACAGAATCCTTCGCAATCGCAGTCGGTAAACGGCGGGAAAACAGTGTCAACTGGGGTCGAAGCTGAACTACAGCAAACCATTGGTAAATTATTTGGCTGGTTTGGTA
>JBMOIP010000121.1:0-4089 GCA_049317265.1 Bacteroidales bacterium | reverse complement strand
TCAAACGCAGGGGAATCGAGCTTAAAGAGGCCTTTAACCAGATCAACCGGTATCAACGTCATTCTTTCGGCGCTTCCATCGGATTGTTCCAATATGTGCAGATTTTCGTGATCAGTAACGGCGTGAACACGAAGTATTATGCCAACAACAAATACCAATCCTTCAAGCAAACCTTCTTTTGGAGCGATCTTGGCAATAAAACCATTACACAACTTGAACAATTTGCGTTCTGTTTCCTGGATTCCTGCCATGTATCAAAGATGATTTGCAAGTACATTGTACTCAGCGAAGCTCATAAGATTTTAATGGTTCTGCGGCCTTACCAGTATTTCGCTGTTGAAGCATTGATAGAAAGGGTGAAGGACACCAACAAAAACGGATACATCTGGCATACCACCGGTTCCGGAAAAACATTGACATCCTTCAAGGCCAGTCAGATTCTGATGAATCTGCCTCATGTGAAGAAGGTTGTTTTTGTGGTTGACAGGAAAGACCTGGACTATCAGACCACTAAGGAATTCAACAGTTTCAGCAAAAGCAGCATCGACGGAACGGATAATACAAACGCCTTGGTTAAGCAGTTTTCCGATGACACCAAGCTCATCGTCACCACTATTCAGAAACTCAACACCGCCATCAGCAAGAAACAATACCTGCTGCGCATGGAAAGGCTGAAAGATGAAAAAATCGTATTCATTTTTGATGAATGTCACCGTTCACAGTTTGGTGAGACCCATGCCCGGATAAAATCCTTCTTCAAAAACATTCAATTGTTTGGTTTTACCGGAACTCCCATTTTTGTTGACAACGCAGTGAAAAACGATTTGGGCAGACGTACCACCAAGGAGTTATTTGGCGATTGCCTTCATAAGTATGTGATCACCGATGCCATCAAGGACGAAAATGTGCTCAAATTTTCCGTAGAGTATGTGGGCCGATACAAGCAAAAAGATGAAAGTAATACAAACATCGATATTGATGTTGAAGACATTGACACCAAAGAGTTGATGGAATCACCGGTGCGTCTGAATAAAATTGCCGATTATATTCTGGCGCACCATCACCGGAAAACCTACAATCAGGAATTCACGGCGATGTTTTGCGTGAGCAGCATTGAAACACTGATAAAATACTATGAGCTGTTTCAGACAAAAAAGGAGGCGGGAGAACACAATTTGCGTGTTGCCACTATCTTCAGTTATACTGCCAATGAAGATGATAAGGATGCCACCGGCTTTTTATATGATGAACCGGAGGATGAGGATTTTAATTTAGCAGCGGATCATAAATCAGATTATCAGCGCGGAAACTCCTCGTCCAGTATCAACAAGCACAGCCGTGAAAAGCTGGATGAGTTTATCATCCATTACAATCAAATGTTTGAAACCAATTTCTCTACCCGGGATAATCTTTCCTTTTACAATTACTACAATGATATTTCAAAACGTATCAAAGACCGGGAACGGATTGATGCCCGGGAACAGGACCGGGTTGACATCCTCCTGGTGGTGAATATGTTTCTTACAGGGTTTGATGCAAAGAAGGTCAACACGATGTATGTTGATAAGAACCTGAAATATCATGGTCTCATCCAGGCCTATTCAAGAACCAACCGGATATTTAACGATCAGAAATCCCAGGGAAATATCGTAGTTTTCCGCAATCTAAAAAAAGCAACGGATGATGCCATTGCTTTGTTTTCCAACAAGGACGCCAAGGATATCATCATCATGCAGCCCTACGATGAGTATGTTAAAAAATTCTCCCAGGCGTTCATTGAGTTGCTGAAAGTTGCCCCAACAGTAAATAGTGTCAATGACCTGCCCAGTGAAACAGAAGAACTTGAGTTTATCAAAGCCTTCAGGGAACTTATGCGGTTAAAGAATGTGCTCTGCACTTTCGCTGATTTCAGTTTTGACCACCTGGCGATGAATGAGCAGCTTTTCGAAGATTACAAAAGCAAATACCTTGATCTGTATGATAAAGTCAAATCCGACCATCAGGTAGATAAAGCTTCCATCCTCGAAGATGTTGATTTTGAACTGGAACTGATCCGTCGGGATGAAATCAATGTTGCTTACATCCTCAAATTGCTTGCAAACCTTAAAGGCAGCGATCAGGAAAAACGGCGCAAGGAGATCATTGACCTGATTGCCGGTGAAGCTCATTTGCGCAGTAAACGGGAACTGATTGAGAAATTTATCCAGGAGAATCTACCCCTGATCCCTGATTCTGATGATATCCCGGATGCCTTTGATAAATTCTGGAATGAAGAGCAAATAGCTGCCTTTAAACAACTTTGCAAAGATGAAAACCTCTCATCCGACAAGGTTGAAAAGACCATTGAAAATTTTCTTTTTGCCGAACGGGAACCATTACGAGATGAAGTTCTTGATCTGATAGAAGGCACCAAACCTTCAGTATTAGAGCGAAAGAAAATCGGTGACAGAATTCTGAATAAAATATTACGGTTTGTGGATACCTTTATTAATGGGATGGCGATAAATTGATTGCCTGCAAACAAAATCCCTCCATTGCTTTATACCACTGGTAATTGTCTCCAGATTACATGCAATAGATTAGCGGATAACAATAAAAATTGAAGATGGAGCTTCGGGAAACCGGGGCTTTTTTGGTTTAAGCCCAAAGGGAAATTACTGTCCTTTATTATCCCCCCCCGCCATTGTACTATTGCTCCCATGAATTCAACTTTTATAAGGTTGTGGGATGTCCTGGAAATTATGGACTCAATGGATGGCCAGGGAAAGCCTGTCAGGTTCCAGTTGAAATTTGTCACTGCAAACAGGTCGGAGAAAACCGGCGGAGAGATCATTGAGTTGAAAGATGCCTGCAAATGCTCAGTAAGAACGAAAAAGGGAAAGGAAATCTTTGCAGCAAAGAAGAACTACCCTGTCGATGACAGGATTAGAAAGGATCCTAACCACTGGGTCAATTCAACCAGGAATATCCTGTTGCCCAACGGACAAAAGCGAAAACTGCATATCCGGCTGATCATTGAATTCAATAACAAGAAAGTCTGTTACTGATGAAACAAAAGATCGTTTACGAAAACGGAATCACATTCTTACCGGGAGCCAAAGCCGTAGCCACATCCTATAAAAAAACAGAAGATGCAGCTACTGAGAAGGTCGTGATCCCGAAGGATTACAGCTCCTGGCCATGGTCACCATGGGGTGACGATAATTTATTTCCTCAGAATGTATTGATTGACCTGGAGAAGAATTCGATTGCGCTCAGGGCATTGGAAAAACGGAAGACCGTTCATTATGGCCGCGGTATCCTGGCCTATCGGGATAAAGGCAAGGATAACCTGGGAGCGCCAATCCGTGAGTTGGTCACTGATCCAGAGATTGTCGAATTCCTTCGCATCAATCGGTTGAATTTTCAATGGATTGACCTGATCGGCAGTCTGGAAATATTTGCAAACGGCTGGGTGGAATTCATCCTGAACAAAGGGAAAGACAAGATCAACAAGGTTTTTGTGAAAGACCCGGCCTATTGCCGCAATGCCAAAATGGACAGTGACCATCCATCACGGATTCCTTTCCTGTTCTTTTCTGCCCAGTGGGATCTTTCTCCGAATGAAGCCGACGGGTCATTGGTTAAGATTCCAATGTATGATCCGTTTAAATATGATGGTAAACGTTACCAGGACCCGCAGTTTGCCTACCCGGTTTTTTACCGGTCTTTCAACAAATCCTATTATCATCTTTCAGTCTGGAACGGAATCCGTCAAAGCGGATGGCTCGGCATTGCCAATAAGGTACCACAGCTCAAGCAGGCTATCATGAAAAACCAGATGACCATCAAGTATCACATTGAGATACCCGATGATTATTTCATGAACCGGTATCCTTCGCCTGATTATACCCGGGAGCAGCGTGAGTCGGCAAGGACAAAGGTGCTTTCGGAAATGAACGATTTCCTGTCTGATGTTGAGAATACCGGGAAAGCCTTTCTCACCTTCACCTTCTTCAACAAATTCAAAGGTGAATACCTGGCAGGATGGAAAATTAACGTCATCGATAACAAGCTGAAAGACGATGCTTATCTGCCGGATTCACAGGC
>JBMOIP010000120.1:0-4113 GCA_049317265.1 Bacteroidales bacterium | reverse complement strand
ATTAACCTCACTCCCATTGAACCCCTATGCATAGGAATCTTTTTTAATACGCATTTCCCTATGACCTCTTCATGGTAAGCAACGATTTCATTTTTATCGAATTCCTCTTGAATCTGGTCAAGAATTGTCTGGTGTTTCTTTGAAATGATACCACTTGCATTGTCTATATCCAAATTGAAGTTTTTATCAAGGAACATTTTTAGAGACTGACTGGAAATCGGTTTCTTTTTCCCAGTTTTAACCCGGTTTAACAATTCTTTCCTAATTTCAAGGACAGCATTTTTTATGTCGTTCATTTCTTTACCATTTAGCTCGTTAATTATTTGTTCTTTAGGACAAGTATTTTTACAAAATTGCTTCCAGTCGCCGTAATCTATTTATGGTTTATTGATATTTATTGATCATTTGTTCTAAAAGTTCTTTCATTCCCTTTCTCAGCCACATCGGTGACAGCACCTTTACCTTGTCCCTGTACCCCAGCAACAATGAAATAAACTCATAAGTAGGATGCACGGCAAACGTGAAAATTACCATATCCTTTGTCTCCTTCAGCACTTTCTGGCTGGGGTGGATCGGCTGGGTGATCAGATACTGTGCCTGCTGCTTCGTAAATTCAATTTTCAGCGTAGGAGGTTTCGACTGCGGCGCAATGATGCCGATGGTATGTTTGAAAAATGTTGCAGGATCGAAATTTGACCTTCGGTATTTAATATTCGACAATTGTTCCAGTTTTTTAATCCTGTCAAGTCCAAAGGTCCTGATTTCGTTCTCCTGCTCATCAAGTCCCACAAGATACCATCGGTTTTGGTACTCTTTAAGCAAGTAGGGATGAACAGCCCTTATAACGGGTTCGGTTTTAGAAAATGATTGGTGAGTGATGGAAAGCACCTGCTTATCCTTGATGGCCTTGATCACCGGTTCAAGGAACCCAGAACCATCCATATAAACCGGAGTATCGAATTGCACATACTCCTCAAACTCTTCCATACTCAATATCCGTCTCACATCTACAACGTCAAGGATTCGGTCAATGGCCTCGGCATAACGCTTTACCATGTGAAAGCCACGGTACTGACGCAGAATCCTGGCAGCGAATTCAATGGCGTCAATGTCTTCCTCCTCTACCTGGATGTTGGAGATCGAATACTCGGGATCTTCATAATAATAGCCGCATTTCAGCCTGTCGTAACGGATAGGGGCGTAATATCCTGGTTCTGGCTCATCCTTCATGGCCTTTAAATCCTTTTCAATAGTTGACCTTGAAATTTGCTGGTCGAGCCGTTTACTGCATCGTTCAATGAGGTAGCCAATATCGGGATATGACCGCTGCCTGTTGCGTATGCATGCATCAATGACCTGGTAGCGTGCAAAAGAATGTTTATTGATGGGCATTGGCAGTGTCGTTTAGTGATGGATCGTAGTGGTTTGTTATTCCCAAATTTAGAAGCCTATCAAAAGTATTACTTTTTGTTAACGTAATAACATTACGGAGTGATTATTTTAATTTGTCGGCAGAAAATAGAAATAAATATGAAAAATAAAGCAACATGCCTCCATGAGATCGCCGACAGTGAAGCGTTCCGGATGAAATACGACTCAAGTTTCAGCAGCCTCGACCCTGCAACCTTTTTTATCTTTCATAATAGTCAGATCCCCTCGCATCGGGTCATACGTCATTTGATGCCCGGCGATGAAATCGTCGAAGAGATCATCCGTAAGTTCAGGATTACAAAGACCAATACGGTGATCCAATGGTACTATGACCGCAGGGCAGGTAAATATATCATGACCCAGGGGGTGCTTATGATTCGTAAAAACCTGCTGGTTTATTTCGAGAACCTAAAGAATGATCCAACGGTTTCAATATTGTTTTCAGGAAGCACCAATGAATTGCTTTTACAAAGAGTCAGCGATTATCTGCAATCAAGAGTCATTGTTTCAGCATCCAGGAGCATCGGCGTGTTGGTGGCTGATCCCATGTCGGGGTTATATATCAAGGAATTTGAGGTTACTTCTCCCGATATCGATATTTCTCTCGCTTACAACGATGATTTCCGGTCGGTTCATGATACAATTGTAGAAAAACTCAACAAGGCAAGAGGCAAAGGGATTATTCTTCTTCATGGCTGCCCGGGGACCGGGAAGACCACCTATATCCGCTACCTCGCCTCGGTGATCAGTAAAAAGATGATTTTCATTCCGCCGGAAATGGCACCGCAAATTGCTTCGCCCGATTTCCTGGCGTTGATGATCGACTATCCAAATTCGATCCTGATCATCGAAGATGCGGAGAATGTGGTCCGTGACAGAATCAACGATGAGAATCTCAGTGTTTCCAACCTGCTAAACATTTCGGATGGTTTGTTAAGCGATTGTCTCAACCTGCAAATTATATGCACCTTCAATACTGATATCTCCCGGATTGACAAAGCCTTGCTTCGTAAAGGCAGGATCATCGCCAAATATGAATTCAAACCGCTAACAATTCACAAGGCAGAAAACATTGCAAAGATCCTTGGCCGACCGGTCTCTTTCGACCACGACATGACCCTTGCCGATGTGTACCATCATTTCGATGAGGATTTTTCACTCCCGGTGCAGAAAAGCATCGGTTTCAGGGTTGCATAGAGGTGCAATTGCACCTATATCATTTCCCAAAATCCATCAGTAACTCTGCATTTTGTTTTACGGCGTCATCTGAGAAACCTGACAGGTATATTTCTGTTGTCGGGATGGTGCTATGACCAAGAGCACCACTGATGAATGGAACAGAAGAGCCAGCCCTCATCAAATGGGTTGCGAATGAGTGCCTTGCATAATAGGTAGTCACCACAAATTTCCATTCCAGGGCCTCGGTGACACGTTTCAGATACTTGTTGGTCGTCTTGATAAATTGTGCAATTGCATCATACTGCTCCCGGATGTTCATTTTCTCATTGATGATCGGGAAAATATATTCTTTACCTGTTTCCCTGGGATTACCCCGATATTTTATGATCTCCCGGATCCGGGGTAACATAAAGATATTGATCTCTTTCTGTTCGCTTTTATTGGTCTTTTTTGTCTTACTTCTGTAAAACTTGATGTTGTCCCCCTCGATATTGGTATATTTCAGCAGTGCAACGTCCTTGAAATTCATCCCGTTTCCCAGGTAACTGAAGGTCCAGAAATCGACGGCCTTTTGCCATTCCGGTATATCCGATTTATATTCAATCAGTGTTTTGATGTCCTTATCGCTCAGGGCACGCTTGTTTTTTTGAGCAGCAGGAACCGTAAAGTTTTTAAACGGGTATTTTTCCGGCAGGATATATTTCTTGCTGACGGCATAATTGCAGATCGCCCTGATCTGCCGTAAATAAATGCCAATGGTCGAGATCGTCTTTTCCTTGGTAGTCAGGTGGGCCTCATATTTCCGTAAAAAATCGGGAGTGACGCCTTTCATCTTCAGGCTCGACTGATAGTTATCAACGGACGCAATGATTGTTCCGTACATGATCGTTGTCTTGATGCTCCACTCGCTTTCTTTTTCTTTCATGAATCCCTTGGCACAATCTTCAAAGCTTATATCATCCGTGTTAATGTGTCTCTTCTTAAAATATTCCGCTTCAAAAGCCTCAAAACTGAATTCATGGAGCTTTTTTCCGGCCAACTCAGCCTTTCTTATGTAACCATGAATATCCGACCGTTTTACTTTAAGATCTTCGTCTCTAAGTTTAGGCGATTTTATTTTCTTCCATTCTTCAGTGCTTACTTCAACGTCGGTACGGTAGCGCTTTTTTGTTCCATTAAACGAGACAACAAGACATACCGGGTATAAACCATTTTTCTTGGCTCTGTTCTCAAGAATGGTAAAATAGGATATTTTATTTCCTTTGCTCATGGTTAGATGTTCAATTGATAAAGGTTAGAGGTTCAAAAATGTAACCCCAAATGTAACCCTAACTCAGTTAATAAACAAATAATAAGCAAAGAAAAAACAATTATCTTTGTATTTTATATCATTGATTATCAATTACATTAAATAACTTTCCGAGAAATACCAAATAACAAAAATATAATAAAATATCTGCCTTACAAGCAGAGGGTCACAGGTTCGAATCCTGTTGCTCCCAC
>JBMOIP010000119.1:0-4116 GCA_049317265.1 Bacteroidales bacterium | reverse complement strand
AATGATCGTCAAAAAGTCCGAGAGGGTTGATGTTTTTCATGGCTTGCTTTTTTCTTCAGCAAATATAAAAAAATCAACGACATAAACATGGTTATGTTATTAACAATCAGATGTATATATTAACATTTGGTTTTTAGAGGTACCCTTAACATAACATCATCATCAAAACCTCCTCATTTTCCTGCAGTTGATCTCAGTTTTGCCAGGGGTTTTCCAGTCCGGTAGTGGGCGGGATTATCATCTTAAATCGCCGGTAAGATTGTAATCCATGATGTGCGAAAAATGACCTGAACAGGCTATTTCATTAGGATTCTCTTAACCATACATTTGTTTGCTTCAAGGTAAATGGCTGTTACCATTGAAATATCATGGCATTTTATCCCTGAAGTTGTTCACCAATCCATAACCCAAATACCATCCTGATATGAGAAAAGGAGTTTTTACCACGCTGATCCTGATGATGACCCTGCTGTGCGCTGCACAAAACGGATCAAAAAGCAACACGCCTGCCACCTGCGGCACTTCCACGGTAACCGACGCCGATGGCAACGTTTATAACACGGTGCTCATCGGGGACCAGTGCTGGATGGCCGAAAACCTGAGGGTTGGCACGATGATCGACGGATTTCTCAACCAGACGACAAACGGCATCATCGAAAAGCATTGCTATGACAACAACCCGGCAAACTGCACCACCTATGGCGGACTTTACCAGTGGAACGAGATGATGCAGGAAACAGGACAGGGCATTTGTCCGACGGGCTGGCATGTCCCCAGCGACGGCGAATGGCAGTGGCTTGCCACCATTTTAACAGGAAGCGCAGGAGGTAAGATGAAAACAACAGGTACCATTGAAGGAGGCACCGGGTTGTGGCATGCTCCCAATAGCGGGGCAACAAATTCGAGTGGCTTCAGTGCACCCCCGGGCGGCAGGAGAGATGAGGCTGGAAATTTTGCCAGCCTGGGCAGCAATGCCTTCTATTTCTCCACTACACCCTGGTGGTATTGTTGCGCCTACTTCAGGCAGTTGAACTACGACGGTGAAGAAATTTACCAAAGCTGGACCTATTTAAGCCAGAGTTTGAGTGTCCGCTGTCTGAAAAATGCGGCCATCGCCGTATTACCCACGGTATCTACCTCGCCGGTTACCGGCATCACAGCCACCACTGCTGCGGGCGGCGGAAATGTCAACGATGATGGCGGTGCACCGGTTACTGCCCGCGGCGTGGTATGGAGCACCACAACAGGCCCGACAGTTACCAACAACCAGGGAATCACCACCAATGGAACAGGTTCGGGCGGGTTTGCCAGCGACCTTACCGGCCTGGCCGCCGGAACCACCTATTTTGTGAAAGCCTACGCCACCAACAGTGTGGGAACAGCCTATGGCGCGGAGGTTCAGTTTATGACCTCCATTCCGGCAATTTTAACAATTTCAGGTTTAACCATCGGTTCAGGAACAACCACCTGTTTCGGTGCTTCACAAACCATCACAGTCTCGAACGTAACAGTTCAAACCGGGGGAAGCGCCACCTTTATCGCCGGGGGAAAAGTCGTACTGCAGCCGTCAACGATCGTTCAGAACGGCGGATACCTGCATGCAACCATTACAACCACCCAAAACTACTGTGTGCAACCTGCTGCCATGCTGCCGTCGAACAGCGAAAAATCAACCATGGAGATTCCATCCAGGGAGTTGAAGGACGCCACTGCACTGTTTACCCTCTTTCCCAACCCGACTGCCGGCAATTTTACCCTCGAGATCCATGAATTTGATGCCACTCAAACCGTTGAAGTTGAAATCTGTTCGCTGATGGGTGAAAGGTTGCTCCAAACAAGGCTGGCAGGACTAGAGCAGTATGCTTTTGATTTGACGGGCTGGCCGGCAGGTCTCTATTTAATCCGGGTCGTTTCGGGAGACCGTATGAGTGTGCAGAAGCTGGTAAAGCAATAAAAGAATCAGGAAGAATTTCTGGAGGGGAATTAGCAAAGCATAAAATTCGAAATCCAGTTCCCCCCGGAAATTCCTTTTAATCCCAATAAAATACTACTTTTACAGGGCCCCGGACATACGGATTTTAACCCCCTGTTATTCCGGCCCCCTCTCCTTATGAACCTAAAATCCATTTATTACAGGCCACCTTTTTTGTTGCTTGTACTCCTGCTGATCAGCAGCAACTTAACATCGCAACCGCTTACCGGAAATTTAACCGTTGGCTCCGGCGGGAATTACAACTCGCTTTCTGCTGCAGTTACCGCCCTGAACACCAATGGCGTCGGCACCGGCGGCGTAACTTTCATACTGATCAACTCCTTTTACCTGGAACCGCAGCCTTTGACCATACAGGCCCATGGAACCTCGTCAGACCGTATCACCTTTAAACCGGCACCAGGCATATCGCCCAGGATAACCATCTACGCAGCCTCCGCAAGTCAGTGGGGAATCAAACTGGATGGAACGGATTACATCATTTTTGACGGATCCAACAACGGCACCGAATCGCGCGACATGGCCTTCGAGCTATCCAACACCCACGGCAGTGTGTTTTTCATCACCAATTCGGCCGATAACAACACGATACAGAATTGCGCCATCCAATCATTCGCCAATGATAGTACGGCCGACATCGGCATCCTGATCAAAGGGGCAGGCTGCGACTCCACCCTGGTCCGGAACAACCATATTTTCAAGGCATACGAAGGGATCGATATTTTTGCACCAAACTCATCCGGCTTTTCCACCGGAACGAAGATTATCAGCAACCTGGTGGGCGACAGCCTTGCGCATATCTCCACCTGCGGGATCTATTGTGCCAATTCGCAAAACCTCGAGATCACAGGCAATGAAGTATGTTACATCATCCGGGATAAAAAAGCAAACACCCCGGAGGGTATTTTTGTCCCCACCCTCCTCAACCAGGTGCTGACCATCTCCAAAAACAGGATCCACGATCTCTATTCCGACTGCGTTGACGGGATGGGGGGCAAAGGGATCTACCTCATGCTGATGGACAATAATCCGAACATTTCGATCACCAACAACATGATCTGGCATTTGGGTACGGGAACTTCCCACACCCTGTTTTCCACCATCGACACCTACGCCCCTGTGGGTATCTACCTATACAGAAGTTCGATCAATATTACCACCGGCTCCATCAGAATTCAGCACAATTCGATTTACCTGACACCGGATAATGTTCACGGGTTAAATCCGAATATGGCATTTGCCATGGGCATGTACATAGGCGTCGGCATCGGCGGAACCACCAACGGTTCGGGCGTTGTCGACTTCCGGAACAACATGATCCGGGTCAGCATCGGGGAGACGGGATCGGGATTCAGCGGGTCGGAAGCCTATGGAATTTACAGTGCATCTACTACCAAAGATCCGTTTGCCGCCGGCAGCCTCGATCACAACATCTATTTTTATACCGGCCAGGATAACAACTATGCAGGCCGTTTTAAACCACTTACAACGGGATTGACCTTCGCAGAGTGGCAAACGGCGACCGGGCAGGATGCTGCATCCCTGAACCAGGACCCGATGTATATTTCTGCCTATAACCTTCACATACAGGACGGACACTTTGTAAACGGAATAAACTTAAGTGTTTTGGATGACATCGACGGAGATATCCGAAGCAACCCGCCTGATGTGGGGGCCGACGAATTTGATATCACTTCATCCACTGACAATTACAACGGGAAAGCCGGATTTGAAGTCTTTCCAAACCCCGCCACCGACCGGATGCGGGTAACGGACATTCCCGGGAATTCAACCACGATAAACCTGGTTGATCTCACTGGAAATATTGTATTCCACAGGGTTGTCGACAATCAGCACACAGTTGAAATCGAATGTGCTTCCCTTGCAAGGGGATTGTACCTGTTGCAGGTGGTGACCACTTCGGGAACAACCGCAAAGAGGGTTGTTTTAAACTGACACGGTCACCGTGGGCTTCTCAAACTGTGAGTAATATTACGCGCTTTCAGCGCGGGTCCATTATTACTGATTTTTCAGTTATATTTTATTTATTGGTATGATTATGCTTAATTAAAATTGATTAGTCACTTTCGTACACCACGCCATAGTTTGGCGTACTCATGATGTTA
>JBMOIP010000118.1:0-4342 GCA_049317265.1 Bacteroidales bacterium | reverse complement strand
TGGAGCTACCGGACTGCATTACGGGATCGCCGTAGGCGGTACTGCCATGTTCCCGTCCGGACTCACCAGCAATTATAATATGATCCTGGCCAATGGCACGGGAGGGAATTTCGGCCTGTTCAACAGCGTTACACAGGCAACCGCTGCCAATTGGAAGAATACGGTGGGAACGGATCTCGCCAGCGGCAATGCCAACCCGAACTTCGTCGCGCCGAACGGTTCAGGCACCACCTGCGACCTGCATGTGGCAAACCAGACACCGATCGAAGCAGCCGGCCTCTCCCTGGTCAATGTTACCGACGACTTTGACGGTCAGACAAGAAAAGACCTGACACCTCCGGATATTGGCGCTGATGCGGGCAATTTTACGCTTTCGGCTGATGTCGTTGGCCCGAACATCAGCTACACCCCGCCTGGTAATGGTATTGTGGCCGGAACACGGACACTGACCAACTGGGCCATCATCACCGACAATGCGGGTGTGTCAACAGGTGCAAACCTGCCGAGGATCTATTATAAAAAATCGACAGATGCCAATGCTTTTGCGGGTAACACATCAGCTAATAATGGCTGGAAATATGTGGTTGCAAGCAACACAGGCAGCCCGTTCAGCTTTACCATCGATTATGGCTTGCTGCAAACCGCTGTGGCAGCCGGGGATGTAATCCAGTATTTCGTTGTTGCGCAGGACGATGCCGACAACCTGAGTTCATGGTACCCGATGGCAGGATTCAGTACAACACCTCCGGTCCGGAATATAAATACCGCCCCAACTACGTTCCAATCTTATACCATTTCTGCCAGCTCCATCCCGACGGAAATCAATGTTCCGGGAACATATGCCACGCTTACCGGCACAGGTGGCGCCTTCGATGCAATCAACCAGGGCGTGCTGACCGGCAATACGACCATCAGTATTACTGCTAACGTGGTTGAGCCGGGTACGGTCGGGCTGAATGCCTGGGCGGAAGAACCTGCATTATCCAACTATAAACTGATCATCAGGCCGGATGCTGCAACCATGAGAACGATCAGCAGCACCGCTGTCCTCGCCGCCGGAACCGGTCTTGTCAGGGCCAACGGCGCCAGCAGGCTTACCATCGACGGTTCTTTCGGAGGATCCGGAAAATACCTGACCTTTCGATATACAAAATCGTCTTCTTCCACCTGCAGGCCCACGATCCAGTTTACCAACGGAGCTACCAACGATACCCTGCAGAATTGTATAATAGAGAACAATGGCGTTGGCAGTGTTGACGGCAGTATAAACATCGGCTTCAACACCACCGCACCCAATACGGTTGTCATCATGAACAATGACATCCGGGGCGCCACGGCAGGTACTGCCGGCAGGCAGGGATATGCGATCGTTGCCCAGACCTTGCCGAATAACGTTAAAGTGATGAACAACAACATCTATAACTTTAACGCATACGGGTTCTATTCCACCATCGTCGGAGTTGTAGGAGGCGTAGCCGACGGATCCGTGATTACCGGCAACAGCTTCTTCGATAACTCGGCGGTTGCCCCCACTGCACACCAGTATTGCATCTACATTAAAAGCGACCTTAACAATCACACCATCAGCGGCAACTACATGGGCGGCACGGCGCCATTATGCGGCGGTACGGCATGGGCCAATTCCACCACCTTCTATTTCTACGGAATTTATGGTTCGGCCGGTGTGGTCACCCCGACAACAATTGCAAACAATACCATCCAGAACATCAGCCTCACGAATACCGAAGCGTGCAACTTCTATGGTATCTACATGACGGCCGGCGTTCTTAACGTGACGAACAACCTGATCGGCAGTACCTCGGCAGCAAACTCGATCAGCCACGCCGGATACGGACACTTTTACGGTATCTACCTGACCCCGTCGCCGATCGCTGTCACCAACGTACAGGGGAATACGATCACGAGCCTGAATTACACCCGCACTGATGCATCAGGTAACATCTACCTGATGTACCTGTCCGAAACGGTTTCCAGCAGGGGTTTCTTCAATGTCTCGGGAAATATTCTCGGAAGCGAGACGGTGGCCAACTCGATAAAATACGACGGACCTGGTAAATTTTACGGGATATATTGCAACTCCTACAATAGGAACAGCCTTTTTGAGAACAACATTATCGGGAATATAACGCTGGGGTCAACATGGAATAGTCCCAATACTCCTGCCGTCAATGCCATGAACCTTATTTCAGCCCGGAAGGTGTCTAAAAATAAAATATTTGCAATAGGTTCATCATTTGCAGCCGGCAAGCCTGTAATTTATGGGATGCAGGTGAGTACAGGCGCCCAGATGGAGGTTTCGAACAACCTGATCTCCCTGGACGGCGGTGCCGCCACAAACCCGACCCTTTATGGATGGCGTGACCAATCGCCTACGGGTGGTTTCTTCAATTTCTACTTCAACGATATTTACATCAGCGGACCTGCTACCTCTAACTCCACCACCTGCGCAATGAACCGTCGAGGCGTAACCTCCTTCTACACGATGTACAACAACCTCATCGTGAACACAAGGGCTGCAGGTGGCACGGGGAAACATTACGCCATGTATGTTAACGACACCACGTGCAGTGGGTACAGTGACAACAATGACATCTATTCGCTGGCCGGGCCGTTCGGCAACTACAAGGGGGCGGATCTGCCTACGTATGCGTCATATTTGGCGGCGACAGGGCTGGATATCAATTCCCTGAACCTGGATCCTAACTTTGTTTCCCCAAGCGACCTGCATACCAGCAGAGTAGAGCTGAACAACCAGGGTGTTTTTGTCGCGGCTGTCACGACTGACTATAGAAATAATGTCCGCACGAATCCCCCCGATATGGGCGCATATGAGTTTACGGTACCCATTGCATCCATCCACACACTCACGGCAACAGCTATCGGGTCGTCAGCGGCAACGCTTTCAGGGGATATTAATACAAGCGGTGAAGTAGTCGGAGTAAGTTTTGAATATGGCACCAGCCTCTCTTACGGCAACCTTGCGAATGCCTTGCCATCACCGGTGAGATCGTTCACCGGTGCATCTTTCAGCGCAACGCTCCCGGGTCTGGCAGCAGGTACCCTTTATCATTATCGGGCAAAGGGTGTTTCCACGACATCCGGCGAGACGATCTATGGCACAGATATGACCTTCACCACGCTGACCGTCCCTGCCAATACGACGGTTGAAAATGTTACCATTGCAAATGGTGCGGATACCTGTTTCAATGCTGCCCAAACCATCACCATTGCCGGCAGCGGGACAACATTCCAGGTTCAGGCTGGCGGCAGCGCCATCATGATAGCCGGGCAGAACATCCGTTACCTGCCGGGCACGACTGTTGCAGCGGGCGGTTACATGCACGGGTACATCACACTGACCAATGAGTACTGCGGCAGCATTCCGCCTCCCGCGGTGGCCGTGAAAACAGGAACGGAAGATCATCCTGCTGTTTCCTTAAACCCGGCCTTCAGGGTCTATCCGAATCCCACCAGCGGCAACTTCACCCTGGTGAGGAAGGGTGACCTAAGCTTTGGAAATGTGCATGTTGAAGTGTACAACATGAATGGCGCAAAGGTTATGACAGAACCTGTCACCGGCGCGAAGCAGGTACTGCCCTTCGCCGGAATGCCGGGCGGAATCTATTTCGTTAAAGTAATTGCTGATGGATATGTTGAGACCATCAAACTGGTCAAACTGTAGAACTTCCTCCAAAAACCTTCCGGGTTCATAAAACCTGGAAGGTTTAACTACCCCAATGATCATTTGTGTTTGGTTAGGCCGCTCCCGGGAGACCGGGGCGGCTTTTTTTACACTTTGAGGTCATCAGGTAACCTTGAATGGAAAAATCGGAGTTTTTGACCACCCCAGGCATTTATATCCTTTCTTTTCACATCCGATTTGTTCCAAAGATCCATTAGTCATCCTGCAATGTCCTTTACCGATTCATGCGGAAAGCTTGAAAGATAATCTTCGGATGTCATTATGCTTCGCTGACTTTTATGACTGTTCAACGTTTTTTCAGGATTCTTACCACCTCTTGTGATACGTGAATTTACTACGTTTTTATATCAACAAATCCGGTCTCGCAAGATAGTTTTCCTCATTCAAAACTCCCGATTTTCAAAAACGTATTCAGAGATGGCATTGAAGTATGAATGAAAATGTAACCGTTTATCTGGATAAAGCGTTTGAGTGCCTTGCAGATGCTACTGCATTGCTCGAAAAAAGTCGTTATACAGCTTCGGTTTCGCGAAGTTATTATGCAATGTTAATTTCAGAAAACCTTTCATTGTTGTCCGGTAAAACCGGAGTTGGTTAATTTTTTTGTTTAAACTCTCT
>JBMOIP010000117.1:0-4616 GCA_049317265.1 Bacteroidales bacterium | reverse complement strand
CATAATTTATTCATCAAGATATTTAACGATATAGCCCCAAAGTGGAAATTCCTTTCCATCAACTCTTTTTGAAACTCGCTTGTACCCGAGTTGAATGAGTGTTTTTCCGATTTTCTCAGAACTTTTCAGGTCGGCTCTGAAATCTGACATTGACAGGAGGTGGTCTTTGATTTCGGTAGAGGTTTGGAATTTACCATCCTCCATCTCGTTCCCCGGAGAAACGTACTTCTGGATGTAGTCATACTCGGTGGGAATTTGCTGGAACTGCAGGTTTCTTGAACTGTTCTCCTTTAGTTCATCCGGAGTCAGTTGAAAGTCAAACCCTGATTTATAAAGCGCATAAGCCTGGCTCCAGGCCATATCTATTGGAATACTCTTGTATGCCCAAACAATTTTTACGATTTCAAAGCAAAGCCACCGGACGCTGCCGGTGGTGTCTGTTAGAAAAGTATCTTCATTGGTCGATCCCACAAATGAAGCGCGACGGGGATCCGTTTGAGATTTGCGTGCAAATGGATGTCGGATCCTGACACTGTCTTTTGAGAACATGCTCTTGAGGTGATTCAGTTCAAATTTGGACAAGGTGCTGAGCTCATCCAGGTTGATGAGGAAATTCTCGCATAAATTGATCAACCCATCTTTATCATTGGGGATCGACTCTGTGAAATAATTTCCAAGGGCTTTGGGCAGGAGATACCTGCAGAACGTGCTTTTCCCGGTATTCTGCTCCCCGCCTACAAGAATGAAAGCGTGCTTATTAAAGATGTGGTCATCAATTGCACAGGCAATGGTCCGGACCATCATCTTTTTGAATTGCTGGTTAAACTGAGCCTGATCTATAGCAATGACATGGTTTGCCAGGGCTTCGATAAAGTCCGGGTCATCAGTGGTCCATGGGGGTAATGACCCGAAATACTCCTTAAACGGATTATAGGATTTAACGAATTCGGAATTCAGCAGGGCACAGAGGTTTGAAAAGGAAATCCGGTACCCGTTGCAAAGCAATTGGATATAGAGATTATTTTCATTCAGAATTTTGAATTCATCTTCATCCTTTTTCCTTCCCTCGACCACGCCAGTGATCTCGTTGTGCCGAAGGTCGTACCAGTCAAGCAATGCCTGCTGGACTTCAACGATGGGAAGGGATTTTCGTTTTTCAGATCCCTTAGTCTCCTTGTCCATGGGTTAGAATCTCCTGCTCTTGTTGCGTGACCGAATGTATTGTTCTGCTTCTGCATCAATTTCAGAGACCGTTTTCTTGCGGCCTGACAAGATCCAGGAAACAAGTTCCTGCTTGGAGAAATAGAGCCGCTTCCCTCGTTTACATACGGGGACTTCGGAACGCTGAACAAGGCCATAAACGGTCGGAACCGAAAGGTGAAGGATCTCCGCTGCTTCCCTAATGGTCAGCAGTTTGTCTTCCTCAGACTGAGGAGGATTGCTTTGTGAAAGTAAAAGACGCTCGATGCTGTCGAGCTTGTCAATCAGTTGATTAACTGCCTGGGGTAATTTCTCGAATGTAATCTCCATTGCGTACAAGTTTTATTTGTGAAACTTGCCGCAATGGTACTATGGCCCTTTGCAGGGTTGCAATATGGTTGGTACCAACCCTGTTAAAACCCGGTTAAGTTTTTACAATTTGATCAGGATATTTTTATTCTGGCTCTTGTCAAACCTGACATCGAGGAAGGGCCTTTTGCATTTATCTTTCGTTGTAGAAATAATCTCATTGAGATACTTTGGAAGGAAGGGCCTGATCTCGCCGCGGTAAACATAAGCGAAGTTCCGGCTGATCCAGCTTTCAAGCTCCTTTTTCTGGCAACCCCTGATGATATTGGCTTCGTATAGCTGTTTGAAAGCATCCGCAAGACGATTGCCCATATCCAGAAATACAACAGGACTTTCGACATCCGTATTATTAACTAGCATTTATCGCAAATTGATCTGATCCTCGGTCGAAAAGAAATCCCTGATGGCCTCGTAGACTTCATCCATGTAGTCCTGAACGATGATAGGTCTGTCTATTTCTGTTGGTTTCGCCACAGGCTGCCTTTCCAGAATAATTCTTTCAACAGTTTTACGATCCTCGGATCTCTCTTCGAAGTCGCGAGTAGGACTGAGGTCAATTGTATCGAGGATAAAATTCCGTTCCTTGCATATTTCAATGAAAGGTATGTGATAGATATTGCAGTAATCCTGGATCACATCAAAAAGTCGGGCGAAAAGAATATGAGCCCTTACCCAGGCAATTCCTGAATCATCAGTCTCATACTGATCATTATACCAGATAGGATATATGTATCCATCGGTTTCATGATTTACCGGTTCGATCTCGTTATAGCTCCGGTCAATGATAATGCAACGATCTATCTCCTCAAGGTAAAAAATGATCAGGTCTTTCTTTTCCTGGAATGCCGGTTTAGCAAGAAGGTTCAATCCAAGTTCCCTTCGGAATGGTTCAATGAATGGTTGATCTAATTCTGCATCCATATCGGCCAGAGGACCGATCTTTTCTTCTTCAAAATTTTGTACGGCCCTGAAAAGTTCAAGGCATTTGTCAAGCGCTTCAGTATTCATCTTATATATAGGTACTCTGGGAATAAATCAAAATTTTAGCCTGATCCGGTTAGAAGCTTCACGTTTTGCTTCATCAATGATCTTTGCGTATATCTGGGTTGTTTTTAGACTGCGGTGCCCGAGCATCTTGGAGATGGTATAAATGTCCGTACCCTTGCTGAGCTGCAGTGTGGCGTATGTATGTCGGAAACAATGAAAGGTAATTTCCTTGGTGATACCGGCCAGACCGATCCATTTTGCCAGGTGCTTGTTGGAATAGGCAGAATAGGTCAGCCCCTTGAATACTTTGTCCTTCGCTTGCCTGCGGCCTCCCATCAGACTGTATGCCTGGTCTGAGATGGGCATCATTTCAACGCCTCCCGTTTTCTGCTGGGTAAAACGGATGAAGAAACCGTTATCGGAGATGTGCTCGACATCCACCCAACGGAGTTTTTCAATATCGCTGAACCGGAGCCCGGTCAGGGCAGAGAACAAGGCCGCATTTTTCAGAACAGGATCCTGGCATTCGGTTTTGACCAGATCGTTCAGTTCATCCATGGTCAGAAAATTCCGCCGGGTTTCAGCCTCCTTCAGCCGGTCGACCTTTACATACAAATCATTCTGCAGGTAGCCATCCTTGTAAGCCTGCTTCAGGGCTGCCTTGAATTTATTGAAATAGGAAGCGGCAGAGTTTTGTGACAGAGTAGTCTTGGAACTGCGATTGCTAGGTGTAGTGCATAAGTAGTCCCTGAAATCATTGCAAAACTTTTCGTCAAGATTGGCAAACTTCAATTTTCCCCCGGTGAACTTCTCCAGGTAATGGCAGGCAGAGACCCAGTTATCATGATTCGATGATTTCCGTTTATCTTTAAGGTATTTGAAGTAATCAAGAAAAGAGGCGTTTTCCTTTTCCTTGATTTTCAGTTGATTTTTCTCATAGCCTGTATAGATTTCGGGCTTATTCAACTGATTTTCCCTCTTGATCTTGATCTGTTCAGCAAGTTTCGATGTCTGTTCGTTATGCTGTTTTTCCAGCGGGCTCAATCTCCTTTTCTTCGGGGATCCATTCCTCCCAATTACCTTTTCATATCGTTTCTGTTCCTTACCGTTTTTATCAAGGTACTTTATCTCCTCCAATTCACACTCGTCGTAAAGAAACATATTCAGGAATTCCCTGCGGGTAGGTACATCCGTTTCGGGGTGGGGGATAGGAGGATAAAAATCCAGGTACAAGCCTTGTCTGTTGCCTGAAATTGCCTTCGATCTAAGTGATACTTTTATTGTCATGAAGGAATCTATGTCAGCAGGTTATCAATTACACTCTTAGGAACGTAGGCAAACCATCCTTTTTTGACCTTAGGAACACTAAGCCGTTTGATCAAATTCTGTAAGGCTGTCTCGGAAATACCATATTTATTCTGGACCTCCGTAAGGTTATACCATTCCTTTTCATCAAATTCAACTGCTACCTGACTACTTTCAGGCACCAACGGCACTGGTGAATTCCGGGCATTAAGGAGCACCTTGTCAATTTCAGAACGATGCACGGTTGTTTTACGCTGGGCGAAATTCACTCCCTTCAGTATCCCTTTATTAATTAACCTGTACGCTGTAGGAAGAGAGCAGTTGATAAGAGTAGCGACATCCCGGACTGTTAAGAACTCCTTACTTTTAACCTCCTCAATCGGTTTTTCTTTGATTAATTTTGTCTCGGCATTGCTTGTCTCAACTTTCTCAGCTTTTTTCCTGGCTTTATAAGCAAGTTTAGCGCAGCGATTCCCGCAAAACTGGGTCACGGTTGTGCGTGCGGTAAATTCATTCCCGCAGTGCTGACAAATCCGTTGTACCTTGATGTTAGTACTCATTTAGTAAATATTAATATAAATAAGTTAAAATAAGTATCATGTTTTCGCCAATTGTAAACTTGAGGTACAAAATTTCAAATCAATTTCTAGTTGAGGTACACCAGAGGTACAAATGTATGCAAAATATCACGTAAAAACCAAATAATAAACAAGAGTTATTAACAACAAAAAAGCCCATTATTACTGGGCTTTCAG
>JBMOIP010000116.1:0-4643 GCA_049317265.1 Bacteroidales bacterium | reverse complement strand
TCGGAAAGCTTTTCAGCATAATTCTTTCCCTCGATCTCGGCCAAGGAATCCATCAGTTTCTGATAGGATTCCTTGAGCTTGTCATTTAATTTGTCCCGGGTGGCAAGTTCGGCCGTGGCCTTTCTCATGTTGGTACGATCGGAATTGGTGGCATCCGCTTCCCGGCCCTTTGAAATGTAATCGTTAAGCTGATCAACGGACATTTTCTTCCAGTCCAGATCCTCTTTGAAAACAACCTTGCCGGCTTCTACCGTTTGCCTGGTGCGCTCCCGATCTGCAATTTCTGTTTTGATGATCTGACGGGTTATTTCATCTTTGGTATTGAGTGCAATGGTGAGGATCTGGTTGGAAACGGCATCGAGTGTGTTGGTCATGGCCAGTGAACTGCTGACAGCTTCTTCAGCTATTTTAAGCTGTTCCTGGGTAAATTGCACCTGGTACACCTTCATCTTATCTGCGGCCTGTTTTGCTTTTTCTGCTGCAGCAAGGAATTCACCGGCAGTCCCGGTGGTTCCACCACCTTCCCCCCAGTATTTCTTTACCAGCCTTATTTTTTCCTCCAGGGAAGTTGCTTGTTCAACCAGCCTGGCATAGGCAGGCTTTGAATCATAGAGCAGCGACATGGATTTTGCAAGGATCTTATTGCGGTCGGTTTCCAGTTCGGAAAGTTTCTTTGAGGCATCCACCTGTTTTTCTGCTATCTTCGATAAAGCAGCTTCGCTTTGTGCCAGCCGGATCTTCTCCATGTACTGCATGTTGACCTCTTCCAGGTGTTTTGCAAGGAACTGGTTGGTGACATCTTCATCACGAAGATTACCCAGGAACTCGGGGTATTTGGCCCGAAGTTCCGTGATCAACCGGTTACGCTCCTTCTGATTGGTATTGGTGGCCTGAATTTGAAACACAAGAGCGTTAAGGGATTCCTGCTCATTTTTGTATTTCTGAGCCAGCGGAAGTTCCAGGAACTTGCTCATCGTTTTGAGCGCATCGGTGGCCCCGGTGATCAGGTTGGAAAAGACGCCATTGGTACCAAGCAGGAAATCTCCAAGCGTTCTCTTGAGCGCTTTCCAGCTTTTTTCCAACAGGATCAACTGCCCTTCTTCGGTTTTCATTTCTTCGACGGCCAGGCCTTTGTACTTTTTGGCAATGATATCAATGGCATCGCCATTATACATCTGCTCTTTGGAAAGGTCCTTGAATTCCTTCGAGAGCTTCTGCAAGCCTTTTGACAACCTGCCTTCCATGGTTCCGTCCAGGTCTTCGACGGATTTCGTAAGCTTGTCACCGGTAACCACCGACAGATCCTGGGCTGCAATGATTGTTTTGCGGATCTGTTCGGGCGTGCGTCCCTGGATAACAAGGAACTTTTCTGCAGCTTCAATCTCAAGCCTTGAATCTTTGGTTTGCCCTGATCGCTCTTTGGCAAGGCCGATCAATTCCCGTTGCGTCGCCTTGTTGCCATCCAGAACATCAAGCAGGTTCTTTTCAACCGAGCGCATTTCCATGGCACTCTTGATGCCCTCTTTGAAATAGTTCGTGATGGCAGCCACGGAAAAGGCCGCGGCCATGGCCACACCAAGATCCATGACATAGGTTTTGATCGAGCCGATCATGTTCTGCATCCCACCGCCGGCATTCTTCATGTCATCCCCCAGTGCCTTTGTCTCCTTGCGGATATCAGCAAGGCGGGTATTGACGGCCTGCAGCTGCTTTGATTTGTCGGCAAATTCCTGGGAAGTTACCGGTAACTTACGAAGCTCAGCGTTCAACTGTTTTGCTGCATTCTCAATTTCTTTGAGGGTTGCATTGGCCTTTGAACCATTGAGGATAATTTCAGCTTTTGCCGTTTCTGTCTGTGCTGCCATTAGATACGTTTTGAATTGTCACCAATATTTTCAAGGATGGTCAAAGCTCCTTTATGAGCGAAGTCACGCGCAAGGATCTCCTTCAGGGTGGCTGTTTCGGCAAATAAAGTCTTGCTGTACCATTTTTTCGGGAACCGTCTGTTTCCGGTCATTTTCCCACTCAGTGCCCGGGAGGTTTTGTTCTCCTTCACCCCTCCCAGGGGCGTGCCTTTGCCGACACCCATATCAATAAATTTCCCGTAGTAGAGGAATTGAAAACGGATCACGATATTCTCGCCTTTGGCAGTCCCGGCAATGGACTTAGAGAATGAAGTGTTAAGCCGGCCTGAGCGACCTATCTTGTATTTGGCAAGCTTTTCCTGCCAGATCTTAATCGTGAAATGCGCCCAGGCATCAGCGGTTTCAAGGACTGTGAGGACTTTCTTACCAGAGGAATTGACGTTTGCCATGTTGCCATTTTATGGCGGCAAAGGAAACGCTACGAAGGGATGAAATAAAGGACAGGATTAATACCGGAATCCTTCATCAAAGGGTTTGTTCTCGTCCCACTGCAGGGGGTTGTATGAAAGATCAACGCTTGAGATGAAGCGGTAAGAAAACAAAAAGCCGAAGCAGTTATCAAATATGCCATCAATCATCTGATATGACACGGAATCTATTTTGAATCCGATGATTGCTTTGGTCGCCCGGGGTTCGCATTTCATCAGATCATAATTCATCCTGGAAATGATGGCCTGCCCAATTTGTTTCATCTGCTGGAACATGAGCATTTCACCGGAAAAGTCATCAATGTTTTGAAGCTGGCCAAGGATAAGAAAACTGCCATTTGTTTCGTCCAGCGTGTTGTCATGGTTCGGGGCGATAAAGCTGCCGGTGAGCGTGTTCATGATCAGGGCCGGGAACTGCATATTGCCGCGAAGCGCCGCAAGGGGTTCCTGCAGGTCCATTACATAGAAATCCTTGATGTCTTTGTGCATCCGGGCAATGTTCTGGAAATAGCTCAGGTACGATCTTACGTCAGTCATTATGCGGATGGTTTTTAAGGAATTCGAAATATTCAATTGATTTTTGTTCCAGGCCCATGAAAACATTGTAAAGGTTTGAATGCATCACCCGGTCAAGGCTCTGGTCATCTGTCTTGCCATCGGCAAGGGAAATGATCAGCGTGGACCAACCGCCTGATTTGCTTTTATCGTCCCCGGGCTTTTTCTTATAAACATTTGGAAACTGGTCAGGTAAGGATTTCTGAACACCAGAAAAGTACATGAAGATTGCCTGTTTGATGGCCGGATCCACAGGCGATATCGCCCTTGCTCTTTTAGCCAAGGTGCGGTCAATAAACCGTCGCCTTGGATCGGGTGATTCGACCAGGTGCCTACGCAGCCACCAGAAGGACCTTTTCGGGCGAAAAAGAACAGCAATCATTTCATCGAGTATGGCGGGATCCTTATTCAAGTCATACAATTCATACCTGACCTGTGCCTTTGTGAATTCCCCAAATGTGCTTTCGCTCATGCTGTCTGCAGGACCGTAAAGCCGGGTCCAGGGGAACCGGGTCAGGCGAATAGATTTAACCAGGGCTTTAGTCAGGGTTACATCTTCGAGCAGGAAATTCAGGGATTCACAAAGAAAATAGGCATCCTCTGGATCAACCTTTTTCCACAACCTTTTCTTCAGACCCAGGAACTTCATCAGCAGGCTCAATTTGAAATGTGAGGCCTGTACTCCAAGGCTGAACATGGAGCAGACCTGAAGGAGCTGCCGATAGGTCAATTCATTCCAGGAGGAAGGAAGAGAAAATTTCAAACTGTCTATTTGCACTTCATTCATTACAAAATCCTTTTGCGAACCTTTATAGCAACAAAAACGATCACTGCAGCAATGGAAATCCAGATCAGCCATGGCCACCATGATCCGGAGCGCTGAACTTCCTTTGTAACTGAGCTGGAATTTGAAGCTGAATTACTTGCTTGTTCTTTCGATCCGGAAGATTTCAAATCTTCATTGACTTTGCTCTGTTCACTGGTTGTTTCGTGGATATCCGTGGTTCGGTTGAATTTGCCCGGGAATGATCTTGGCTTTTCATCCAGGATCACTTTTACTTTACCGGTAGCTGAATCAATCCGGACTGTTCCCTTGACTGCTGAATTTTCAAGGTCAAGGGAACCTCCGTTCAACAGATCACGCAAGGACTTCTCCCCGGTGATGGAAGAGCCGGGAGTTTGAAAATTCGTATCACAATTCTCTGTTGTATGGGTGTCTTTTGAACCGCGGATATCCTTTTGCGTTTCTTTTTTCAAACGTGAAGCCATTTCTTCTTTGGATTCAGTTTGCAAGGAAGTATTAACCTCATTTCGGGTTACATGCTTTTGAAGGTTGCAGCTGGTGATGGTGATCAGCAGGGCAATAAAAAAGAATACGTTTTTCATTTTGTCATTTTTATAAGTTCCTTTTCAATACTGTTGATGGATCCTTTAATTTCCTTGACATCCGAAAGCAGGCTTTTATGCTCCTCCTTGTTATCAGCGAAGGAACTATGCAGGCTTTCAGAGTTGGATTTTATATAGGTGGCAATGGAGAGTTCAATCGCTGCTATTTTGAGGTTCACGGTCGTTTCGATCTTGGCGATTTTGACTTTGGTTGAAACCCAAACGCTGACGATTCCGGCCAGGGCGATCAGAATTGAAATGAATTCCGAAAGTGAAAGATTGAGGTCATGTAACATCACTGGACTAGTTTTTAAACAACAAAGATTGATTTGGTGGATTCATTAACAAA
>JBMOIP010000115.1:0-4662 GCA_049317265.1 Bacteroidales bacterium | reverse complement strand
GAAGTAATTTCAATGGAGCCATCGATGAAAATCATGATATCGTACTGATCAAGGGTATAGGCTTCCCAGGGAAACAGTTTGAAAAACTTTGCCCGAAGCCTGGCCGGCAGATCCTTTGTCGGGTAATCCACCGGTATGATCTTCCAGCGCTGGCCATGGCCGGGATCGCCAGATGTGCGGCCATGTTCAATGTCCGGATTATCTGTCAGGCAAAAGAAATCCACATCGACACTCTGCCGGGGCACCGGCAGCAGGAAATTGTAATTACCGAAAATCGTCGTGTAAACTGCAACTCTTTTCTTGCCTGGCTTCTCATTGAACACTTCAAGCTCTTCCATGAGCATGCTCCTCCAGTGCTCGCCATACAATTTATTCATGCCGGCAGATAATTCAACCTTGGCCAGTGTCTCATAATCCCGAAGGGTCCCCACTGAATTGATGGTCTGCTGGCCGATGTGATAAAAGAATGACTGATCATCACAATATTGCCGAAGTCCCGCAGCTTTCATCCTGAGCGACCAGTCAAATTCAACTCCATACCCTCGTTCAAAGGATTCGTCAAAGAATCCGACTGTAAGGAAAACATCGCGCCGGATCACCGGTGCGGTGAATTCGATGCATTTCACCTGCCGGATCCCGGGGGAGCCATTGTTTTTACAGGCTTTCATCCAGCAGTTATAGGATGGCGTGACCATTGAATATGGATGTTCATCCATCAAGGATTCAATGCGGGTAATGGACTGCCGGCCTATTTCAATGTCGGAATTCATTAACCAGAACGCGTCATAATAGCCTGCATCATTCTTCATGATTGTTTTGATGGCCCGGTTCCAATTGGCTGTAAAGCCTAAATTGGTCTTGAACCGGATCACCCTTTCTTTGGGGAGCAGGGTAAGCATGTTTGTGTCGGAACCATTGTCAATGACAATGGCTTCGGGCACCATTTCGCAAAGCCTGAGCGTAAGCTCGGGCGTATTGTAATGCAGGATCAGTTTGGCAATTGTCATAACTCGAAGCGGGATTTATTTAAGAAACGTGTCCGGATGAATGACCTGAGATTATCATTCAGTCCTGCATTGTTGTGATTGAGGTACGTTTTGCCGTTGAACCTTTCAACCAAATCACCTTCTGAAGAGAAGTAAAAAGGTCCGTCAATGTTGTCATAGCATTGAACTGCAAAATCCTTACTGAAAAGCAAAGGCATGGCTGCAGGAAAAAAAGTGTTGAAATACAGCGAGGATGTAAGCAATCGGTTTTCAAGCGCTGAATAAGCTGTAAGGATCCATTGCATTTTCTCCTTGTTGAACAGTTCCGGAAGATGGGTTTCGGTATTCCATCCGGGATATCCTTTGGTTCTCAGGACTGCAAGAGTATGATATAGCTGATCCCACCATGTGCCGGATCGAGCCGGGACCTGTTCATAGGGATACATGGCCTTGAACTGTCCGACTTCTACCAGATCCATATCCCGAAGGATGTAGATATCATCGTACATCCGAACGAAATGCAATGAAGTATCGGGTTGAGCATTGAAGAGCAATTGCTTTGTAATTGCATCGTACAATGTATTTTCCTGCATTCCTTCACATCTTTCATGCGGGATAGGCAGAACTGAATCCGGATTGATCCACTCCGGGAGATCCCCGACTATGACAACACGAAAATCAAACTTGAAATGCTTTTCAATGGAGCGAAGCGAATAGCGAAGTTCCTCCCACGCTGCTTCTCTTTCGAAATAAGGATAATAGACATCAATCATAACACGAAAATAGTGTCACCATTGTGCGCTATAAAGGACATGAAAAAAGTCTCTTTTCCCTTCGAACGGGTAATGTATTTTGCAGATAAATTCTTATTAGCCTAAATTTTACTTGACTTTGGTCTTTAATCTTGTAATTTTATATAGTCATTCTAACAAGAACCGAAAATTTCATATTATAACCCATCAAAAAACCTCGAATCATGAAAAAGGCTAAAATTATTATCAGCTTCTTAGTTTTTGTCATACTAAAAATTCAGGCTCAGGACTATTTGATTAGTTTTACAGGTACAGGGGATACTAATGTAGTAGAGACTGTTAAAGTGAAAAATTTGACAAGTGAGTCCACTGTTACCTTGAACGGGGGTGATATTTTACATTTAACGGCAACAGCAGGAATAGGATCCCCGAATAGCAATTATGGGACTATTCACGTTTACCCAAATCCAATGGCAGAGAAGTCAATATTGACCTTTGTTGCTCCTGAGAGTGGGAATGCGGTTATATGCATTATTGATCTTTCTGGTAAAACAGTTTATCAAACCAGCGTGTTGCTTTCACCCGGAAGATGCAACTTTCGCGTTTCCGGAATCAGCAGGGGTATGTATTTTGTGAAAATTATCGGGAATAGTTATTCCTATTCCAAAAAACTTATTAGTCACGGAAACCAGCAAAGCGAAGTTGGAATTGAATATCTTTCTTCGGTTCAGCATATTGTTGCCAACCCGTTGAAAAGCTCCGGGGTAACGATTGATATGTACTACACCGATGGAGACCAATTGCTTTTCAAAGGTGTTTCGGGGCAATACAGCACAGTAGTTCCTGATGTGCCCACAGGCAGTAAAACAACAACTTTTAATTTTGCAGCCTGCAAGGATACGGACAATAACCACTATGCCATTGTACAAATAGGCGCCCAATGGTGGATGGCAGAAAATCTGAATACTGGCACCAAGATACCAGGCGCCACAGATATGGCAAACAATGGCATTATTGAAAAATATTGCTATTATAACCTTGAATCTAATTGTTCCGTTTATGGTGGCTTATACCAATGGGATGAGATGATGCAATATGTAACTACACCAGGAATTCAGGGAATATGTCCAACTGGTTGGCATATTCCAACCGATTCGGAATGGGCAACACTCACTACATTTCTTGGAGGGGAAAATGTCGGAGGTGGGAAAATGAAATCTACCGGTACGATCGAAGCCGGCACCGGCCTGTGGAATTCCCCCAATGGCTGGGCCTCCAACGAAAGTGGCTTTACAGCCGTTCCGGCAGGTTACCGTTACAACGGTGGGTCGTTCAACTACATTGGCAGCTTTGGCTTCTGGTGGAGTTCATCTGAGGGCCGTACAAGTGGTGCCTGGAGCCGGAGCATGCACTATGAATTCAGCAATGTCTACATAGGCAACAGTTTCAAGAATGGCGGGTTTTCTGTGCGTTGCGTTCGGAATTTCTGAAAGACTATTTGTGAATTTGACTATTTTCCTATTTGATTATTTTGGGGAATGGGGCAATTCCCATCGAAATTATTTTTTGGAAATCGGGCCCTCATGAGTTGCAATGATTGTGTTGAACTTGGAACGCAAAAGAATGAGTTACTGTCCTTGTAACTTTCCCCATTCATTTTGACAAATAATCACAAAAAAACCCTGCCATCTCTGACAGGGTTTCACACACACACTTACAAGAAAACAATCATCTACCAGGAAGCGGAAGTCGGATCGTAGCTGATGGGACCGGTATAGACGGCCAGCGGCATACTTTGTTTGGAGGTGAACACAATCTCATGACCTCTCTCCTTCTCAACGGAACTTCCCCACTTGGATTGAATGTCATCGACATGAACAACGTTGCAAGGTTCTCCGATGAGATACTTCTTGCCGTCTGCACAATTGCGGAAGATAATGCAGCCTTTGAAGGAATAACCGTTCAAGGCGATCCAGGACATGACGGCATCACCCCAACCAGGGTGGAAGCCTTTCAAGGAGATTTCCCAACCACCGGAATCGACGTTTCCACCTTTGATTTTCTTCTGGCTCGGTTCGATCACATCATCGGTCATGTAAAACCGCTTCATGTATTTGCCGGCCTTCAGCGGAACAGTGGCAATGGTAATACCATCTGCTCCGCGACTGGGAAAGGCATTCCAGTTGATACTATCTTCCGGTATCAAAAGGATTTCACTTTTGATACCGCCACCGGCCCCGGGGTTATTCCCGGCAGGCCGGGCAAGATCAACCAGGGATGCCGCGACAATTCCAAGCTGACGGGGAGCAAAGGCAGTGATCAGCAGGATCCCGATCACCCAGATGGGGTTTACCCCGATAGCCGTTCCAATGGTGGCCCCGGTAAGGACCACCATGAACAGCATAACCATTACTTTCAATGTATATTTCATGATATCGAATTTAGCAGATTATGACTGATTGAATAAATTAGTTGGATGCACTGCCAGGATCCGGCTGGAAAGCGAAAACGGCTTCTTCAATGGCAAAGCCAACATTTTCGTACCAGTCAGCGAAGATGGAAACCTGACGTTTCGAAGTTTCAATGAAAGGCACAGAAGCGCCATCGTTGAGTTTGATCAGACGAATGAAATTCGACTTCGGGGTACAGAACAAAACATCCGAACCGATCATGGAAGGAAGCGGCTGCAGGGTCAGGCTGGTGCCATCGATCATTGCATTGCCGAACTTCCCGTAATCCTGGGTGGTACCGTACAGATCCCTTTTCTTCCTTACATAGAAGGTGAAGTTTTCCGGAGAGCAGAAAACAGGCATGGGGATTTTCTTGTAAACACCGTTGATCGAATCGGCGAACTTTTCAACCTGCGTGAAAACATTGGCAGCGGTAATGGCAACGTTTGCCTGGGCAAAGTTGATTTTGGAAGT
>JBMOIP010000114.1:0-4707 GCA_049317265.1 Bacteroidales bacterium | reverse complement strand
AAATTTGGCGGGGTAGCTCAGTTGGTTAGAGCGTCGGATTCATAACCCGGAGGTCACGAGTTCAACTCTCGTCCCCGCTACATACTTTTTTAACAGTTTGAATAGCAATTGATTACGTGATTTTTTGCTAACTTTTGTGTCAAACTGTGTCAAAACATCAGTATCATTTCTATCCACTTTTTTGGACCTGGCGAGGTCGAAAAAGAAATGGAAATGAACAATTTCAAAAAAGCTAGATTATTCGATGCCGGCGGCGACCTTTCCAAGCGCTGGTATGTCTTTTACGCATTTGCGTCCCCGGAAACAGGTAAATTCCAGCGATTTCGTCTCAGTATCTCTGACCGGATCCTCACAGCCAGCGGCCGGCGTGAAAAGGCTCACGAAATCATCAAATCCATCAATCAGAAATTAAACCAAGGATTTAACCCGTTTGCACACCAGGAAAAAAAGTATACATCCATCACCATTGCGCTCAATTATGCGCTGGATGTGAAAAAGGAGGTTACCCGCAAGCGAACATACTTCACCTACCGGTACCTGGTGGTTTCACTACTCAAATGGCTTGGAACCAAGAAACTGGAAAACATGGCCATAGAAAATTTCAATTACTACCATGCCCAGGAATTCATGGACTACAGCAAATCGGTTCTCAAACTCTCAAATAATACCTGCAATTACAGGACCATGCACCTGAAATCCATGTTTACGCTGCTGATCAAGAGGGAATGGATCCTGATCAACCCCTTTGACAAGATTGACCGCCTGCAGGTAGAGGAACCAGAAATCGTTTCCTTTTCAACAAACGATTTGGTTACCATGCAGCGGTACCTTCCGGAATGGAACTATGATCTGTATGTTTGTGCGTGCCTTATCTTCTATTGCTTTATCCGGCCCCAGGAGATCATGCGCTTAAAAGTGGAATATTTCCAGCTTTCAACCCGATCAATCATCATACCGGGGACCGTCAGCAAGAATAAAAAACATGAAATGGTACAGATCCCAGATGCGCTGATGCCGGTTTTACGACGTCTGGACCTGAACTTCCCGGGGGACTATTTCGTTTTTACGCGGCACCTGAAAAGGAGCCAGAAGGAGGCTGCCCCTACCCGGATGGCAGGATACTGGAGGGAATTTGCAGATCATTATGGGATTAAAAAGAACATCTACTCGCTCAAACATACTGGAGTAGGCCTTGCCATTGAAAACGGAATCAATCTACGTGATCTGCAGCTGCAACTGCGTCATTGGTCACTAGAAATGACACAGGTTTACTTGGATAAATTCAAGCGGCGGCCAAGTGAGAAACTTGCACGGGACTTTCCTGATCTTGCTTCGATGGGTAGAAATACTGCTCCTGTGTATTCTCCACTTCCAAGCGAAATTTATAAAACCAGTCTATCGTAATGATTTTCAAGTAGACTCAGCAAAGTAAAAATTTAGAAATTTCGCTATACAGATTTTTTTAGATCCAACAATGGCAATACTCTTAATTCTTAACGAATTTCAACACTCTTACCATCCGATTGTCGCTGAATCTCACAAAATAAATAACTTACTATTTACGATTATTTATACCTGATAATCTTAGAAATATAAACCCGGTTTTTAGAGATCAGTTTCAGAAGGAATATCCCGTTTTCATCACCCGCAATCTTTATCTGTGTCCTGGGTGTTTTCAATTTCCCCGACTGAAGAACTATTCCCTTCAGGTCGGTCAACTCGTAATCCCTGAAATCGGATCCCGGGGGAAGAGCGATCGTTAAAACATCACTTACCGGATTTGGAAAGACCCTTGCTATATAGTCGGAGGCTGACTGTTGTTCGAACCCAGTAAACAGGGGAGAGAAAATAATCTGCTTTGCGTGAGCCGAATCACTATTGTCGACAAAAGTTAGATGGAACAAATGATCCTTTGCCAGGATCAGGGACTGGTACTCGCCAATTGGAGTCCAGTTCACGGTATTCGTTCCTGAATAAAGTGCCACAGGGTCCTTGAATGATGCGCCGTAATCATCCGACCAGGTATACATCAGCCTGAATTCGGTTGAGTCAAGCAAATTGCAGTAAATAACATGAAAGATACTGTTCGCATCCAAAAAACCTTCTCCGTGCGAGGCAGAATTGGAAAGTATGGTAGTCATCCACGTCGTCCCCTGATCATTGCTGACAGAGAAGAAAAGCGGACTGACCAGGGTATGAGGTTGGTGTGTAAGGATTCCGATAGGAACCATCCCTTTCCTGCATACCATCTTATTTACTGCAAAACTGATAGTCCCTGGGATGATGGTCAATGGCTCCCATGTATTCCCTGAATCCATACTTTTGGAAAAATAAATGCTATCCCGGTATCCATCCCCGAAGGCCAGGCAAAAGACGCTGCTTCCGGTAATTCCAAGATCACATCCAATAGCATAACTCAAAGCACCAGGTGGGGGAAAAGCAGAGAATGATACAGGAGAACTCCAAGTAGTTCCACCATCCGCGGACGCAACATAAAGGACTGAGTCAGTTGATCCACCAGTTAACATATAGGTCATCTCAAGTTTCCCCGAACCGGAGGAGATAAGTTGGGGGTAATCCGCAATCCCAGTTTTCCCCGAAAAGGGTTCCCCTTTCAATTGCCAGGTCATACCATCATCGGTTGACTGGTAAAGTCGCAAATGACCGATTATACCTTTTGCCATTCCGAAATCATTATTGCTACCGTACATGATAACGAGGTTAATAACACCCGCACTGTCAATGGCCAGAACTGGATCGCCAACAGAAAGCCCCCAGGCGGATGTGTTCACGACGCTGGTAATGGAATCCCAGCTTACGCCATTATCAGAACTTCTGTAGATGACAATGTAGGGCATTGTGTTTGGTATAACCTGTTCCATCACTGCAGCCACAAAAGTCCCCGCCGGTGTTTGCACTGCTTCTAATTCCAGCACTGTCTCGTGATTTACCGGATTCGGATTCTGCCCAAAGACGGAAAAGAATGGCAGGTTACAAAACAGGAAGAAAAGAAAAATGCAATTGTGTTTTTTTTTCATGGTCTTTAATTCTTCACGAATTTCAACACCTTTGTTATCTGATTGTCTCTGAATCTCACAAAATAAACCCCAGGTTCCAGGCCGTTGACATCAATCCCGGTTTTTTCATTAACTAACTGTTTCGTTAAAACAAGCTGACCTCGAAGATCATACATGGTCAGTGATCTGTTCTGATCGTTTGATGCACCGGGAGACGATAGATATACGATCGAATGAGCAGGGTTTGGAAACAATGAAACCTGCCCCGGAGAACGGGTCGGTTCAGTGTACACCAACACCGAATCCACAACCGCTGTATAACGGCAAATCTGCTCCAGAACCATGTCCCGCTTGTGACCAGTGAACACGTAAAGGCCCAAGTCATAAGGTTGCCAGGTGTTGTTATACATGTAGTGCCCGGCGATCCCCGTAAGCGAGTTTCCCAATGAATCATAGGTATATTCTTCTCTGTATGCGCTCCGCCAGTTACCATTGACCCAATCCTGGGAGGTCTCCGAAAGTTTGTTATGGCTGGTATCATACACATAAAGAATGTGGTGGCTGTTCACCCAGGCGCCCCCAGACCAGTTTCGCGAGATATTCTCGATTTTATTCCCGTCAGGATCATATATTGATGAATCGCAGCTAATATTTTCCCATGTATTGTTTTGCCACCCCTGGTACTTCCATGTAATGTAGTTTCCGGCCGTATCCCAGGTATAAGATTGGAGAGCATTGTTTACCCAAGAAGAGTTTAGCCAATTTTTTCGAAAAATGCTGAGTAGATTGCCATTGGAATAATAAGTCATCGTATCGAGTTGAGAATACACCCAGGAGTTATTGGTCCAGGCATATACCATCTCGCTCGACATATCGCCATTTGCCAGGTATGTGGGGATATAGCGGCTGGAATTAACCCAGGCCGTATCCTGTCCCATGATGTAGGTGCAGGTGTCGTAGGATCCATTGGTGCCGTAATGAAAGATCGTCCACCACCAGTTTACCCAATGATTGGAAATCCAGAATGCCCGTTTTAATTCCAGCGGATCCTCGTTTGAATTATAGACGTTTTCCCGTTTCTCGTAATTCACCCAGGTATTGTTTTGCCATAGCTCGGCAAGGTAGGCCACCTCATTGCCCGTAGCATCATATGTGTAAAACTCCCTGGCATAATTTTCCCACAATAAACTGCCCTGCCGGCGTTCCATCAACTGAATAACAGAATCGCCCGTTGAATTATACGATCGTGTGACCCGTTGAGACGGATTTGATCCTGATGCCACCGTATAACATATGATGGTATCCCACTGCCATGCATACGTCGAGGGACTGAACATATTCCGTTTCGCCGGTACTACCATACGATTAGGTTTGAATCCTGGCTGTGGTGGGTTGACCGAGAAGCCGGCTTTTTCAGGCCCGGAAGGATAGGTGGCATTGCGTTGCTGAACTTGGGCTTGTAAGCTCCAAGCGAACGTGCAAAGAAAACTGATAAGTAGGATTTGTGTTTTCATAAGGCAGCCTTATTAAAAATTGCTTTCTTTGTTTTTGTGAACGTTGCAGCTAAGCCCATTTGCGGTGGTTTCGGGATTGGGCTGGCAATCCCGGTAGTATGCAGCATGGGGCTTAGTTGCTGTGTTGGTAGTAGTTGCCCGTTTTATTTATTTATTAAAATTTTTATTGTACAATT
>JBMOIP010000113.1:0-4746 GCA_049317265.1 Bacteroidales bacterium | reverse complement strand
TCATTGTAAAAGAGAAGTCGTTTGGCAGATCGACCGGCCGGTCATCAATGTTCAAGGATAGCATTGTATGTAATTAATTATTCAAAAGATCATTTACAACCATTATTAATTCTTCAAAGTCATCAAGGTGGTTCCATTGCAGCAAAGTGTTCCCCATTGCAGCTTCAATAACCAAACTCTGAAAATCCGGAAGATATGACCAGGCTTCAAGGGTTTCGGTCATTTTATTGATAAGTGAAATTTCACACATTTGAAACATTGTTTAATTTCCTGATCGAAGCAAGGGTGGCTCCATTGAATAGCTTGATGCTTGCACTTTCCAGGGTGTTTACAACTTTGATTCCACTAGCTACTGGCAATGTGAAATTCCTGATAAAAGGTCTTCCCATGTCCTGATAATCCATGCTTCCAAGATCAAGTCCTTTTACAGAATACTCAATGAATGGACGGCCCATATCCTGGTAATCCATTCCCGGTAAATCCGATGGTGCTGGTAGTGCCATTATACCTGAATTATTGAAAAGTCATCGATGTATATTGTTGAAGCTGATACAACTGTATTGGATATTATCTCAAATTCCATGGTTCCAATTTCTAACGGAGTAAATGTTACGGTTATTTGTTCCCAACTTGTGTCATTGGATTTGAAGGATGAATAAACATTTTGCGGTACACCTGCTAGTAATCCACCTATTGCAACAAGTCTTGCACTTGGATTTGTTGCATGGGATTTTTTAATCCAGACAGATGCAGTAACCATAGTACCCGCTGAACACAAAATCTTCGCAAACCTGAACCTGTATGGATTTGATGGCACTTTTACTCCATTCATTAAAAATGCCAATGCATATCCTGATGCTGTATGCCGGTTTAATGAATCTGTCTGAATCATCCAATTATGACCATCTATTCTATAGGATCCGGGAACTCCGGCAATACCATTTTTCCAAAAAATGGTTTCGTAGTCACCACCACCTGAAGACCACATCGCGTATGGAAAAGCATCTGATGAAATGCAATCGATCATGTTCAGACAAGATCCTTGAAGTATACCCCCTGATGCAACTGATGCGGTATGTCCTGTAAATGTTGCTCCTATAATGTATGTATCAACGCAAAGACCCATTAACCCGATAGCATAATAGCCATTATCCTTAACTGTAGTAAGGTAAACATGAATTTTCATTAAGCCACTTAAACCCATTGCTCCCTGGTATAGAGCGCTATAATTATTTGAGTAATTTATAATTCTAACTGAACAATATGTTAACAGTGCTAAATCAGCTCCTTTGCCGCCGTTATTGCGGATATTTGTCACTGAAACTGTGTGATGGTTCCCGGATGACATAACTAACCCTGTCGCCACGGAATTCGAAAGCTCAATTGCGGTTAATGTTGTAGCAGTGGAACCGGAATTAAAGTTATCTCTTCCATTGTTTGAAGCTGCCAGTATGGTTATTGTAGCATCCCGGGAATTGATGAGTACGCCTGTTTGTGCGTTAAAGGATACGATATCTCCCCAAAAAATAAAATCTGTTCCTGGATTTCTCACCCCATTATAAAACCGTACAAAAGAAAATCTTTCTACCGTGATAAATGGTTTGCCTGATCCAGTCAACCCGTTTCCACAATAACCTTGACCTGAGAAATACGTGTGTCCGTTTTGTGTATTACCAACAGGATCCCATCCTCCGGAGAATGTAATTCTCGCAGAAGCCGTTCCTGGTGAATTGCAAACATGAATATCAGAGGTTGAGCCAGATGCAATCGTTGTTTTTAAACATTCCCTTTTATACAACTCAACTGTTTCGCTTTTACCGGTATGTCCACCTGCATTTATATTCAGAGTGGCATGATTTGCATATTGGCAAGGCTGATCAATTACTATTACTCTTCCCTGTATTGACGAAATAGCGTACCAGGGTTCTGTTCCCCCATTCGCATTTGAACTCTTTGATATCAGACTTGTCAATGAAATGCTGTCAAGCGCCGCAGAATCCTTACATGCGATGAAATGTTCAATGTCAATTGTTTTGGAAGCCAGCGGAACAGTGGCAAACACTGCTATTCCCATAACTCCGTTGTACAGAGCAGCTCCCTTGTCGATTGTCAAACCAATTGTATATTGTGCCAGTGGGATAGCTGGTACAGAAAAAGATTCAACCTCTGCTGTACAAGCCGCGTCTGAGTATAATTTTATGAGCAGATCGCCTGCAGCAAGGGCAGAAGTGCCCGGCCTTATCCAAAATGATATTTGCCTGTACCCGCTAAGATCCAATGCAGATGCGGTTGCTTTCCTGGCAATTATTTGGTTTGCCCCGCAAGATGCTCCTGTAACAATATGAATACAGTTATCCCTGGATTTAATGCCGGACCATGTGTTTGCTGACGTAACATTTGTTCCAGGGGTCCAATTGGTGTAAGTTTTCTCAATTTCAGTTGTAACAGCAGTGGATAAAACTACTGCCATTGAGTTCCTTCTCCAATAATAACCAGTTGCCCCACCTGATCCATTGCCAACTGAACCCTCAAGATCGAATGTATTTGCGGCAACATTTGAAACAATGAACCAGCCATTTGCATTGGTATTTATAGCGTGTCCGGTAATCAGTACAACATCGCCATTTGATAAGCCATGTGAATTTTTTGTAATCTTTATGGGAGTAGCATTTGTGCTCGATGTTATTGTTCCATATCCGGCCGTTAAGCTAAATCCACCTCCGGATCTTACATTATCAAACCATTGTGCGGTTTGACCAACATCCGTCGGATCAGGTGATTTTGCCACCCTGACAATATCTCCTGCCTGATGTCTGGCGGCAGTCGCTCCGGTAGTCATAGTTCTCCAGGCATCGGACCATGAGCTTCCACCCCTGGGAGTTACTATACCATCTGCATCGGCTGTTGTCACCCATACGGCTCCGTCTAGGTCGAAATTATCATTGTCAACTTTGGTAATCTTCCATGCCGAATTTAACCATGCTGTGTATAGGGTAAGATCAACCACGGCTCCGGTAATCAAACCATGCCCAGCTTTCGTTATCCTGGTGATGGTGCCAGATGGATTGGATGCAATACAGGAAGCAAGTGCCACCCTTGCTGTATCTGAGCCAAGCAGATAATCAATATAAAATATCCCATTTGAATATGCCATATTATGTATGCTCTACCTGAGCCAGTTCTGGTTTGAAAAACATCCTGTCGGCATGAGTTGCTATGCCTATTTTTTGAATAACATGATCAGTACCCGAAGGGGCAACCTGTACTAAGGTATTTGCAGTCGTTCCACCTGTTGAAAGGAATATCGTTTGCCCTGTCGTCCAGTTCCATGCATCATTGCGGGCTATTCCCATAACCAGCCAATTTCCGGAAGCTGCTGAGACAATTGTGGCATCGGCGCACATGAACAAAGCACTTGCAGTAGCGATGGCATCTGCTTTTGGCAACCCGAGCGTTCCATCACTCTTAATATAGCCGATGTCACCAAAGGAGAAATCGGTACTGGCGGTAAGAATGATCTTAACTCCTGTTGCAGAAAGGTTTGAAGCGGGTGAACCGGTTAGGATTAGATTGTTAACTATTGCTCCCTGCACCGCAGTTTTCAACTGCTCAATGTAATCCAAGATCATGATTTCGGTGTCTTCATGATCTTCGGGCTCTATTTCAGCACCCTGTGGCCGGCCGGTGAGCGTTGCAACTATTTTGGCAAGTACTTCAGCGTAAGTTATCATGAAAAGCGGTGTTAACTGTAAGCATTTGAATAGGCCTTCGAGTAATTTTTAACCTTGTTGCTTGTCGAGATCATTCTAACCCTTGAAAAAAAAAATCATCATAAGCGCTTTCATACTCAAAGGCGAGGCTGTAATTATATTCCAGGTCCTTGAACATGGCTGTTTTTTTGGACGTAAGCAGGCATTTTAAAAGCCTTGAACCATCAACTTCAAAAATATCTCCGGAGAGCATGAAATCCCGGAGGAAATTCAAATAGTCCTTTGTGAGCCAGCCTGAATTTGCTTTATAGCTTTGTGATTCCTTGATCATGGTATAAGTCCCGGGAGCGTTGAACGAAGTTTCAACTTCATCGCTCATGAAGATCACCTTTTCTCGTTCATGCTGAATCGTAGATTCAAAAACGCCGGTACATCTTAGGGAATCATAGGTGCCCCAGGAATTCCGGAACCTGAAATACCTCGTATTCTCATGGTACACTTTGTCTAAAACGAATTCCCTGATGTCGGAAATTATCGCCCCTGCTCCATCGACAAGGTAAACATGCCATTTTACAATGTCATGGGCCCTTGCCGCGAGGCCAAGCTGAGCATATCCAACGGTGAACTCAACAACAGACCAGGGTGTTACGGCTGACTGGCAAACAGTGACTGCCGGGTAAGATTGTGTTGTGGTTACAATTTCAAGTTTTAGCCTGAAGGCGGGATTGGATGGATTTTGGAAAGCAAAAAACAGGCTGTGTGTTTCAAATTCGTCTGTTATCCGGGAAGGTGGTGACCAGGTTAAAAATTTCTTTTTGGTTGCAGTGAGGTTGAAATAATCTACCGAAGAAAGATTATTCGCGACCAGATCTTCACGGTTCAGGCCACCGGCCAATGCATAACAAAAAATATAGTTGGGGGCGCCATAGGTCCTGGACTGATATACACCGGCAATACGGTCGCAAAAGCTGACCTGATATTTCAGCAGATAATCGGTGAAAATCAGATAGAGGTTCGCCAGGACAAGATTGAACCT
>JBMOIP010000112.1:0-5002 GCA_049317265.1 Bacteroidales bacterium | reverse complement strand
CCTGACAGTGGACGTTCGAAAAGTTTGGCAGCCCTATTCGTGTCGTTAGAGGATTATCAATACCTCGCTGGATAATGCGGGTTTTTTATTTCCTCACCGTTCCTTCACTATTAATAATCAGGCAGTACCACAAATTATCGTGCCGCTGCTGCCGAAAAACAACTATACCGATGGATGGAATACTGATAATAATTATCATTGGAGTCGCAGGAATTATCGTGGGAGGAGTCATCACGGGAACCATTTTAAACAGGGCTTTGGAGCGCAAACGGGATGCCCTGCTCAAGGATGCCATGGAGAAGGCTGAGGTAGTTAAGAAAGAGAAGATTCTCCAGGCAAAAGAGAAATTCATGCAGCTTAAAGGCGAACATGAGAAGTTTATTGCTGAGAAAAACGAAGAACTTGGCCGCAACGAAAACCGTTTCAAGCAGAAAGAGGGTACGTTGAACCTGAAAGTTGAAGAGTTTGCCAAAAAGCAGAAAGAGGTCATCACCATCAAGCAAAATCTTGCCCAACAGATGGAGATCATCAGCAAAAAACAGGCTGACCTCGACAAAGCCTTGAAGATCCAGGTGGAAAAGCTTGAAGCAATTTCCAGCCTTTCAGCCCTCGAAGCCAAAACCCAACTGATCGACACCCTGAAGGAGGAGGCAAAAACCGAGGCAATCGTTTACATGAAAGACATCATCGACGAGGCAAAACTCACTGCGAACACAGAGGCAAAGAAGATCATCATTGAAACCATTCAACGCACCGCCTCAGAGCATGCCATTGAGAACACTGTCTCCGTTTTCAACATCGAAAGCGAAGAGATCAAGGGCCGCATCATTGGCCGTGAAGGAAGAAACATCCGAACCCTTGAATCACTCACAGGTGTTGAAATAATCATTGACGACTCTCCAGATGCCATTATTCTTTCAGGATTTGACCCGGTAAGACGTGAAATTGCCCGGCTTGCCCTGCACAAGTTAGTTACCGACGGCAGAATCCACCCTGCCCGTATTGAAGAGGTGGTTGCCAAAACCAAAAAGCAGATCGAGCAGGAGATCATTGAAACCGGCAAACGGATCAGCATCGACCTGGGCATTCACAATATGCACCACGAACTGGTGCGGATGATCGGGAA
This sequence comes from Bacteroidales bacterium, assembly GCA_049317265.1. Taxonomy (GTDB): domain Bacteria; phylum Bacteroidota; class Bacteroidia; order Bacteroidales; family FEN-979; genus CAIVAT01. The sequence continues at coordinate 3,876 of JBMOIP010000112.1, read as the reverse complement.
GATGAAGTATCGTTCATCCTATGGACAGAACCTTTTGCAACACTCAATTGAAGTCTCCAAGCTTTGTGCCACCATGGCGGCAGAGTTGGGCCTTAATCCAAAAATGGCCAAGCGTGCCGGACTATTACATGACATTGGCAAGGTGCCCGACACCGAACCTGAATTACCACACGCAGTACTTGGCATGAAACTGGCCGAAAAATTCAAGGAGAAGGCCGAAATCATCAATGCTATTGGCGCACACCATGATGAGATAGAAATGAACAACCTCATTTCGCCCATCGTACAAGTCTGCGACGCCATCTCAGGCGCCCGTCCGGGTGCACGCCGCGAAGTTGTTGAAGCCTACATTGAACGGTTGAAACATCTTGAGGAGCTGGCTCTCAGCTACCCTGGTGTTGTTAAAACATATGCCATCCAGGCCGGACGTGAATTGCGTGTGATTGTTGGCGCTGAAAAAGTGAATGACATTGAAGCCAACCAAATATCATTCGACCTCTCCAAAAGGATCCAGAGCGAAATGACGTACCCTGGTCAGATCAAGATCACCGTAATCAGGGAAACCAGGGCGGTGAGCTACGCAAAGTAGTACAATATAAGTGATCATCACATCGAAAAAGCCCGCTGAAGGTACAACCTTCAGCGGGCTTTTCTTATAACTAATTTCCCTGATAGCCCAGCATCCCTTGTTACAGTCACCATTTTTCAGTAAATAAATTGGTGCATCCTTGTTCCCTAATAAATTTCTTATCTTTATGTAATTAAATATTGAGATAACATCCATATATCTTGTGCGACTCAACTGAAAAAATTTGTCATGAAAACCCTCCAATTCAACCTGATCATCTTTTTGATGCTTAACCTCTCACCGGTTTTAGCACAATGGCAAATAATCAGTTCAGGAACAACAGCAAACCTTGTGGATGGCTGCTTTGTGAGCGATTCTGTCGGATTTGTCATCAGTTCCGGGGGAAAGGTACTTAAAACCACCAATCAGGGAGCCACCTGGCATCAATCAGCCAGTTTAACAGGTGTGTTTACCTCGATCTGCAGTTCGGGGCCTGATACGATATTCGCAGGAGGTAATTGTATATACCGGAGTACGAACGGAGGAAGTACCTGGAACCAGATCGCCATTTTTACCAGTACGATTTCGGATCTCGTTTTTTTCAGGGGTGGAGCGGGTTTTAAGATCGTTCCCGGGTATACTACCTGTAACTGGGGGGGCACTATTCGATACATCTCAAATTACATTGTCGACAAATCAGATGACGGAGGTATTACATGGGCTTATGCATTTTCCCCGGGCGATCCGGGAAAAAGGTTCGAAGTGGTCAATGAGCGGGCAGCCTTCATCACCGGCGGCTATTATGACATCCTGGCTCATTGCTCCGGGCCGTGGTACGACTATTCGAAGAAAACTGCCAACAAAGGTGCTAACTGGTATTATTTCACTCAGCCCCGTCCCGGGGGCTCCCTGATTTCGTTTATCAGCGAGTCTACAGGATATTATGTTCGTGACTCCGAAACGATCTATAAAACCATCGACGCCGGTAGTACAATTACTGCGCATTATACCGAAAAACCGAATTCAGTTTTCCAGGTTTTCTTTGTAAATGAGATCGACGGATACCTGCTGTCATCAAATAAAATTTATGCTACAAAATCAAGCGGATTTGCCTGGAAGGAAGATTTTATTACTGCTGATACCTTGAATTATTTATTCAAAAATATGTCATCAATGATTTTTGCCTTGGGAAACCATGGACAGATCCTTAGGAAAACTCATGTCGCCAGTACATATCCTGATACCATCTACCGGGTCAAACTCAGCATGAACCCGGTGAAATTCGGATTCATTCCCGTGGATAGCCTGGCCGTCAAACCCCTGACAGTTAAAAATACCGGGTCCTTGCCCCTTGACCTGACGATTGCTGGTAAAGATCCATACCAGATCAGTTTTATCAATGGAAGCTTTGCTGACAGCCTGCATCTCACGCTCATACCGTTTCAGGACTCGGTGGTTTTTATCCGTTTCAAACCGCCCTCAGGACAAGGAATGTACTCAGATACGCTGAGAATCACTGCTGCGGGCTTAGAGCCTGTTATGGTACCTTTAACTGGCGCTGCATATAATTGCCTGGTCAACAACATTACAAAAGACACATTAATTTGTACCGACACGCTGAGGATTGGGGCGAACATTGCCGTTATGGAAACGGCCAAATTAAGTATCTGTGCAGGGACCCGGGTGATTTTCATGAGTGACTTTCAAATAAAGGTGAAGGGAATTCTTGAAGCCCTTGGTGATTCCAATCATCCCATCGTGGTTGACTCCTTTGATCCAACCTTACCGTGGAAGGGTTTTTGTTTTGAAAACATGCGTAACCAGGATACTTCGGTGTTACGTTATTGCAATATAACAGCAAACTGCAATAGTTCTTCGGTTTTAATCAATGACGGAGCAGTGATCATAGACCATTGTACAATCAGTAATGGATATGAAGCCGGGGAAATCCGGGGGAATGGTATCACGATGGTCAGAAAAACAATATGGGAGCCGGCATTATTAATTTCAAACAGCAAAATTTGTAATAACAAGGGAACAGGCATTCTGTGTGATCATTGTGAACGCACCATCATCCAAAACAATGAAATTTATGGCAATACAACAGGGATCATGTCAGAAACCTTTAATTTGATAAAGATTCGTAACAACCTTATTTACAACAATAAGCAGGAAGGGATAGCCGGATTTGGGGATGTCCTGATCCGGAAAAACAAAGTTTTCAGCAACGGAGGAGGTATCACGATGATTTGTTATACTGACACGATTGAAAACAATGAGATATTTAACAACGCCTATCTGGGGGGGATAAACCTTCAACTGTTCGAAGGAAATACATACATCGTTCAAAACCTTATATATAACAATTCATCCACCCTTTTAAATGGTGCCGGTATCAATCTCCAATTGCTTCATTTTTACGATCAGCCAGCTTTCCTGGCCAGCAATACGATCTGCAATAACCAGGGAATGCCTGGTGGAAAAGGAGATAATTTTTACGCGACGGCATTGTCAGTTCCCGGACGGGAAATACAACTTTCTAATAACATCTTCTTCAATATATCACAAAAGAATAACATTTACTGGACTCCCGAAACACCACACACCATTGATTTTAATTGCATTCACCAGGATGGTGCCGACAGCCTCGGACAGAACACCATCACAGCCGATCCCGCTATGGTCTTTCCGACTGACTCATCCGGGGTCATGAAGAACCTGGGCAGCTATAGTTGGGCACTATTAAGCAATTCGCCATGTATCAATGCAGGGAATATGGATGTGGTTTCAATTCTGCCAGAATTCGATTTTGCGGGAAACCCGAGAATAACACAAAACAGAGTTGATGTCGGCGTTTATGAATACCCATACCCATTCAATTTGAATAAAAAACAAGCTGCTGTTCCTGAGGCGGTTTATCCAAATCCTGCTGATGACATCCTTCATGTTAAGGTTAACACAAAGCAGCCAGCTGGGATCGTTATTTACGACCTGACGTCAAGAATGGTGATACAGGCCAATTTCATGGGTCAAATTTCGCTTAATACCAGTCAGCTTGCTCCAGGTATTTATCTCTATCAATTGAAAGTCAAAGATGGTATAAACATAAAAGGAAAATTTGTAAAACAGTGATTTCGGAAACAAATTCACTGCCAGCAAACTGCCACAGATTTTCCTCCTGATCCAAAATTCGTCACCAATTTTGCCACCAGAAAAAGCAAAAGCCCCGTAAATCAACGACTTACAGGGCTTGTTGCGGACCGGACGGGGCTACGACGATTTTCTGCTTCGCCTATCTATGTAGGGTT
>JBMOIP010000111.1:0-5004 GCA_049317265.1 Bacteroidales bacterium | reverse complement strand
TTATGAACAGGGGGTAATTTGGTGTAACGTGCTGTAAAAGAAAAACCGCCTGGAGCGGCGGTCTTCATTGATTTCCCTTGATTTTCAAGGATTATGCTGTGGGATGTGAGGGATTCGAACCCACGACCCCCGCCCTGTCAAGGCGATGCTCTAAACCAACTGAGCTAACATCCCATGGGGGTGCAAAGATATTAATTCTTTTGAAATTGGTGGTGGAAAAATTTGATTTTGTGGCACGGGTAGACAGGCGGACGGGTATTTCGTATTTCGTATTTCAGATTTCAGATTTCACCTCTCAAAAATCTGAAATGTGAAATCTGAATTTTATGCTGTGCTGATTCCTCCCAAAGTTTCCTCCTGATCCCTAATCCCTGTAAATGCCCACAATTTCCCCATAATACACCATATGATAATCCTCCAGCGGGTAGTATCTTTTGATAATTTGCGGATCGAGTGTGCTGGCGTCAAGACGGTGTTTATGCACAATCCGGCATTCGAAATGAAATGCTGATTCTGCAATAAAAAAGGAATCAACCCTGGAACACCTTTCCATGGTAAACTGGCAAGATTCTGCTTTATTCACATCACGGCCCGACCTGGTTCCACAAAAACCCAACTCCTTGCGAAACTGCTCAGGAAGTATGCAAACCGAGAATTCCTTTGCCGATTCCATCAGGTTGAAGGTATGCCTGACCGGCCGAACCAGGATCGTGAAAATCTGCTTGTTCCAGATATGGCCGATGGTGCCCCACCCAATGGTCATTGGATTCGGGGGATCACCGGCAACCAGCAATATCCCGTTCCCATCCAGTTTGTCGAGTGTTTCCTGAAATACATCGAATAATTGAACCTCTTTTCGCATAATTCTCTAAATTTGAGCCTCAAAATTACACCAAATCACCAATCCCGACTTAATATGAACGCAAGAACTTTCCGCATCTTTTTCGTTGTGGCACTTTTTTCCTTCCGCATGGCGGGAATCGCACAATCCGACATAAAACCAATCACCCTTGAGGATATATATAAAAACAGGAAGTTCTCCTCCCGGCCGGTCCCCGGTGTTCATTCAATGAATGATGGCGATCATTACTGCCAGTTGAAGAAAGACAGCCTCAACCTCTATGAATATGCCACCGGGAATTTGACAGGCACAGTGGTGACCGCAAAACAACTCGTTCCGGCCGGCGATACCGCAGCCATTTCGATGTCGGATTTCAAATTCAGCGACGATGAGACGAAATTTTTGTTCTCAACTGATGAAGAGGCAATCTATCGCAGGTCTTCCAAAGCCACCTATTATATTTATGATCGTAAAACGGCAAAGCTGGTTCCACTTTCAACAAACGGGAAGCAGCGCCTGGCTACTTTTTCCCCGGATGGATCTAAGGTAGCCTTTGTGCGTGACAACAATATCTTTATTACAGATATTGTTGAACCCATTGTGTATGGCAGGCAGGGGATGGAAAAACAGGTAACAACCGATGGAAAACCAAATGAGATCATCAATGGAGCCACCGACTGGGTGTATGAAGAGGAGTTCGAATTTTCCCAGGCGTTTGCATGGTCGCCCGATGGTCAGCGGATCGCATATTACCGTTTCGATGAACGAAAGGTGAAGGAGTACCAGCTTACATACTATGGCGACCTCTATCCAGAACAATACAAGTATAAATATCCCAAGGCTGGTGAGGACAATTCCGTTATTGACATTTTCCTTTATGACCTTGTTTCGTATAAAACCACCAGGGTTGAAATTGGAACCAATGCGGATATCTACATCCCCAGGATCAAATGGACGGAAGACCCCAAGACCCTGGCTTTTTACAGGATGAACCGGCACCAGAATAAACTTGAGTTGTTACTGGCCGATGCTGCCACCGGAAGCACAAAAGTGATCTATACCGAAGAGAACAAATATTATATCGAGATCAATGATCACTGGCATTTTCTTAAAAGCGGGAAGGAGTTTCTCATTTCAAGTGAGAAAGATGGGTTCAGGCACATCTATTTATATGATATATCAGGAAAACAACTCCGGCAGCTTACCCGGGGAAATTATGATGTGGTGGATGTGATCGGGGTTGATGAAAAATCAGGAATGGTCTATTATTCTTCAAATGAAACATCTCCCATGGATAAGGATATCTCAGGGATTGGCCTTGATGGGAAAGGGAAAATAAAGCTTAGCCTGAAAACAGGGGCGAATTCTGTCGATTTTAATAAAACCTATACCTATTATATCGGACGTTGGTCAGATATAAACACGCCGGCATACACCGCAGTATACAAAGCCAACGGGAAGGAGGTCCGCATGCTTCAGGACAATGCAAAACTAAGGGAGACCATCGCTCAGAACCGGTTCAGCAAAGCCGAATTTTTTAAGTTTAAAACCAGTGATGGCATTGAACTTAACGGGTTAATGGTAAAGCCGCCCGACTTTGATCCTGCTAAAAAATACCCTGTGTTGTTCACCATCTATGGCGGGCCGGGTTCGCAGACAGTCAATAACAGCTGGGGGACAGTCTCTTCGTGGAACCAGTTATGGGCTCAGCATGGCATCATCGTTGTATCGGTCGACAACCGCGGTACAGGGGGAAGAGGAGAGGAGTTTAAAAAGTGCACCTATCTCCAACTTGGGAAATATGAGACCCTCGACCAGATTGAAGCAGCAAAGTACCTCGGCACCCTGGCTTATGTGGATAAATCAAGGATCGGGATGTGGGGATGGAGTTTTGGAGGGTACCTTACCTTGTCGTGTCTCACAAAAGGAGCGGACTATTTCAGTTTCGGCATTGCGGTTGCTCCCGTGACGAACTGGAAATATTATGACAACATCTACACCGAGCGGTTTATGCAGACGCCAGACGAGAATAAGGAAGGTTATGAGGATAACTCCCCGGTGAATCATGCATCAAAACTTAAAGGTAAATTGTTACTGATCTGCGGAATGGCAGATGACAATGTGCATCCACAGAACTCATATGATATGGTTACAGCCCTTGTGGGCGCTGATAAGCAGTTCGAGTCGCAGTTCTATCCGAACAGCAATCACGGTATCTATTCGGGTAAAAACACAACATTCCACCTATACAGACGGATGACCGATTTTATTCTGAATAACCTATAATTCACCAATCCTAATTCCATGGACAATCGGAATAAAATGATTTGGATATATCGAATTAACGTTGTACTTTTGCAGCCCTTTATAAACATTTAGTATTCACATTAACAAGAAAGTGAGCGAAAAGCATGATTATCGTACCTGTTAAAGAAGGCGAAAGCATTGACAGATCTTTGAAGAAACTGAAACGTAAATTTGAAAAAACCGGCGTTGTGAAGGAACTTCGTGAACGTCAGAAATTTACAAAGCCATCCATCAAACATCGTGAAGCAGTAAACAAGGCGATTTATATTCAGAAACTCCAGGACGCCGAAGCTGCCAAGTAACAGCGATTATTTTTGCAGGAAATTTTGTTTCTGGTCAATATCATTGTATATTTACCCTATGAAATGTCATAGGAATAAGTTCTCCTTGTTTTTTTGTACCCGGTGAAACAACGCTTTCTTGCATATTTGAAATACGAAAAACGGTATTCTCCGCACACCGTAACTGCCTACCAGATTGATCTGGATCAGTTTTTTGAATACCTTGCCCACCAATATAACGTCACTGATATATCTGATGCTGACCACCCGATGATTCGATCATGGGTGGCCATGCTCATGGAGTCCGGGATAACCCCGAGATCAGTCAACAGAAAACTCACCACCTTAAAATCTTTCTACAGGTATCTTTTAAGGGAAGGGGCCATTCTGACAAATCCCATGCAAAAGGTTATATCCCCGAAGTCGGTAAAGAAGTTGCCGGTTTTTATTGACCGGGATCGGATGGAGCAGTTGCTGGACGGCACTCCGTTTGATGAAGGGTACCCTGCTAAACGCAACCAGCTTATACTGGAACTCTTTTATTCGACCGGCATGCGCTTGTCAGAACTGGTACACCTGAAGGAATCTGACCTTGATTTCCATCATCAGACAATAAAGGTGCTCGGGAAACGAAATAAAGAGCGACTCATCCCGTTTGGTAATAACATATCGTCCTTGTTAATGGGTTACCTGGAGGAGAAGAAGAGGGCTTTCGGCGAAGTTGATAATTTGATTATGACAGATAAGGGGAAGCCGGTATATCCCAGGATGGTGCACCGGATTGTTACAAGTTACCTGGGAAAGGTTACCACACATGAAAAGAAGAGTCCTCATGTGCTTCGGCATACTTTCGCGACCCATCTTTTAAATAACGGAGCAGAATTGAATGCAGTGAAGGAGCTACTGGGGCATGCAAATCTTGCAGCGACCCAGATATATACACACAATACGATTGATAATTTGAAGAGAATCTACAAACAAGCCCATCCAAAGGCATAAAAAAAGGAGGTAGGAATGAATGTGAAAATTAACTCTGTACATTTTAAGGCGGACAAAAAACTGGAAGCCTTTATCAATGAAAAACTCGAAAAACTGCACACCTTTTTTGAAGGAGTCATCGGCAGCGAAGTGATTTTGAAAATGGATAATACGGAAACACCCGAGAATAAAATAGCAGAAGTGCGCCTGTTGGTTAAGGGGTACGACCTTTTTGCCAAAAAAGAAGCAAATACATTCGAAGCAGCGATCGACCTTGCTGCTGAAGCATTGCGAAAGCAACTGGTTAAGCATAAGGAGAAAGTCAGGGGAAGTTAATGTCGCGATGCTTATAACCTCCGCAAAGGCAACCTAAAAATGGTTGCCTTTGTGATTATTTGAATAGTACTGTTTTCCAATTGCTTACGAGTTCGGTATAGAGTTTGTTAAAAAAAATGTCCTTTTTTAGTGTATTATTTAAATAATTCCTTGTTTTGTATCAGAATAGTTTCTACTTTTGCAGTCCTTTTACAAAAAAGGAAAGCTTGCCGATGTAGCTCAGCTGGTAGAGCAGCTGATTTGTAATCAGCTGGTCGGCGG
>JBMOIP010000110.1:0-5056 GCA_049317265.1 Bacteroidales bacterium | reverse complement strand
ATTTAATTTTATGTTTCCATTGGCATCACCTGAATTATTTCCCCACATTTCAAGGTCCAAACTATCGGTCATTTTCCTGAATTCTGTTCTATCATTGATTTTCATTTGGTATAGTTGCTTCGCGTGGTCTGAAACTGATATTTCCTGCCTGTTGGCAAAAACAACCCCATCAATGATTTGCAGCGTATCTCCCGGTATTCCCACGCATCGTTTGATAAAGTAATTATCCCTTTTCCCCCATAGCGGATGAATAAAAACTATCACATCTCCATGTTTTACGGATGAAAAACCACTTAACCTGCAGTAATCCCAATAGGCAGAATCGAGATTGGTCGTTTTGTTGGCACTCAGGTAGTAAAACAGGTTGATCCAGGGTATTTCGTAGGGGGACTTTGGCATAGCCGGACCATAATTTAGTTTGCTTACCAGCACTTTGTCGCCAACGAGGAGCGTATTCTCCATTGAACCGCTCGGGATAGCGAAAATTTCGATGATAAATACCCGGACAGAAATGGCTAAAATTAAAATACCGGGAATCGTTATTAGCAATGAAACAAAACTATGTTTCTTAATCCAAACAATAACTTGAAGGTCGGATCCGAACAACAGCCAGATTAATGCCAAAATTAGGGCACCCAATGCAAGCCAGTAAAGACCTGTCAAAGTGATAATTATCAATATTATGATGAATATGGCCAGCTTAAGCTTCCGGATCATAATTTACTATTTTCAGGATATTCCACCGATCCATTAATTTCCAGGTTGACAGGCGAACCCGGTCCATTGTAAGTTACTTCCACGTTTTTGATGAATACTCCAGGAAATGATGCATCATACTTAATCTTCAGAAATCCTTTTTCCCCAGGAAGAATAGGGCTTCTTGTCCATTCGGGTACCGTACAGCCACAAGAAGTTTTCACATCATAAATCACTAAAGCAGATTTGCCTTTGTTTGCGTATTCAAAGGTGTACGCAACCTCTTTTTTATAGGGTATCGTTCCAAAATTATGCTTCTCTTTGTTAAAACCGATTGAGGCATCATTATTGGTTACGGGTGTATTGCAGTTGCAGAGTAGAGCAAATAGTAGGACAATAATAGGTTTGTTCATGGTTTATTTTGTTTGAAATATTTAAGCTTTGGAGCCTTTCTTCAAATAGTAAAAACACAATGGCACAAAATACAAACTGACCAATGTTCCCAGGATCATGCTTCCGATCACAGCTAATGCAAGTGGTTTTTGTAAATCAGCTCCAAGTCCGGGGGTAAACAAGATAGGAAGCAATGCCAGGATCGCGGTCAGGCTGGTCATGATAATCGAGAGCAAACGCCGGTGACCGGATTCAACGATTGCCCGCATCAATGGCATACCCTGGTTGTACAATTTATTCATGGTGTCCACTTTCAGGATCGAATCGTTGATCACAATCCCGCTCATCACAACAATGCCGATCAGCGACATTAGGTTTATTCCTGCACCACCCAACTTCAGGGCAATAAATGCCCCAAAAATATCAATAGGGACTTCCAATAGCACCAACAAGGGAAGTGTCAACGATTCAAACTGCGAAGTCAGGATAAAGTAGAGCAGGGCAAACCCAATCAGCAGAATAATAGTCAGTTCTTTTATCAACGCTTTGTTCGAAAAGATATTTCCACTAAATCCGGCCTCAAACAATCGGTCCTGCCTTACTACGCTCGCCACTTTTTCGGTAATTTCATCGGCTTTTTCAGGCGCGATATCAAAGTTAACCGGAAAATATTCACCTTCTTTTCCGGCAACTATCAGTTTCAGGTCTTCCCCTTTGGTCTCCGAAACAAGATCGCGGACCGGAATCAATTCGTTTTTCTTGTTCCGGATAAACAGTTCATTGATCACCGATTGGATATCACGCGGATTGCCACCTAAAACTACCGGTACAAAATCCTGGTTGTCGGAAATCAGGAACACCTGATTTTCATTGAACGCGCTTTTTAATCGGCCATATACATCATCGAACGAAATATCATATAGCATTAGCTTCGCGGGGTCGGTATGCAGGATAGTATATTCCGATAAGGGAACCTTTTCGACTGGTAGGCCGGGCAAAGCAGACCGGATTTTATTCATCGTATTTTGCAGATATGCCACTTTGTTTGGGCCATAATCGTTGACAGCCCTTAATCTGGCTGTTAGTGGCCTTTCGTCCGAAGAAAAAATCATGTTAAAGATATTATCAACTTCGCGTTGCTGGACAATGCTTTGCGGAAAATTTTTCCTCAGATAGATTTCTGCAGCCCGCATGGTGCTATCCAACTGGGAGGGCCGTTTTACCTTTAGATAAATCAGCGCTTCAGCCGAAGAAGCAACACTGTTTTTATCCATCAAAAATTTCTGCTCGCCAATCATACAAGTATTTTGATCCAATTGATTCTGCAGATGCTCAATCAATTGCAATGTCCTGCGTTTGTTCTCGCCGATATGAATATGTTCATTCCAGTCAACTGCAAGCATCAACTCGTCCTTTTCGATAACAGGAAGACGGGTTTTGTCCAAAAATTGATACATAATAAAACTCCCTGCGAGACACGAAAGAACGAGGATAAGCGATAAAACCTGATTGCGCATGACGAACCTGAGACCGGACATATAGAGTACTTCAAAGTTCAGCAGGTTAATCCGTTTCATAAATTTCAACTGACTAACACGCTCCTTATTCCTGTATATCAAACGATAATATACGGGCAATATAGTTACCGCAACACCCAGTGAAACAAGCAAACCAATCGTTACTGCCATCGCCTGATCATAAAACATGGCCCCTGCAATGCCGCTGATAAAAATCAATGGGATAAAAACGGCACAGTTTGTTAATGCAGAGCTTAAAAGCGGTACGAAAATTTCGTTGGTTCCGGTAGAGCAGGCAGATTCGAGGATGGCGAGGGATGCTTCTTTTGTTTCTGATGTTTCTGTTGTTTGAGGGTTTGAGGCTGCGCTGTTTGAAAGGTTTGTAATGTTTGACGCTTCGCCGTTTGAAAAGTTTGAGGGCTTCGCCGTTTGAATGATTGAGAGTTTTTCTTTTGCAAAAGACTGAGCTTGTTTTTGCATTTGTATTCGCTTGCGATGCTGCGTGATGTTGTCGATGACGATAATCGAATTATCAACCGTCATCCCGACCCCCAAAATGATGCCTGATAATGAAATGATATTCATCGAGATATGCAAAATGTAAAAGAACAACATCGAAACGACCAACGAAGTCGGGATGGTAATTCCAATGAGCCATGGTGCCCTGTAATCTTTCATAAAAAGGAACATGACGATAAAGGCAAGTAGGGCACCCCACAATAAATCTTGATAGAGGTTCCCGATCGAAAAGTCGAGCAAAGTGGTTTGGTTTCGCGTAATGTCGAACTGGATATCGGGATAATCCTTTTCAAAATGGCCGATCAGATCGTTTAACTTCGATTTCAGCTCCGACATCCGGGCGTCGCTTTGTTTAATAACCGCAAATAACACCGCATCTTTCCCATTGTGTAGCACCATCCCTTTCTGTTTCTGGGGATGTTCGATAACCGTGGCCACATCTTTCAGCTGCAACAAACGCTCCTTTACCTTAAAATAGACGTTCTCTACATCCTTTTTATTCTGCAAGGTCGAAGAAAACCGGATGCTATATTGGTATTGCCCGTCGCGGATCAATAAATTACCCAATTTAATATTGCTGTTCTTAATGCTGTTTTCAAGGGTTGTCAGGGTAATCCCAAGCGATTCAAGTTTTTGGTTGTCAGTTATGATTAACAATTCAGAGCTCACAGTACCGCTGATATCTACCATAGCCACCTCCGGCAATTGTTCAATGCGCTTGGTGATGACATTTGTTGCAAAACGGCTCAGACTGACAAACTCCTGGGAGACGGGGAAGAGATCAGAGGCTTCGCCGTTTGAAATGTTTAAAATGTTTGATGGCTTCGCCGTTTGAAGGGTTGAGGCTGAGCTGTTTGAAAGGTTGGAAGATTTGAGGGTGAGGTTGAGGTAGAAGACCGGGATATCGGTGGCATTGGCCTTGATCACTTTGGGACGAACGATGCTGCGGGGAAGATAATTCATTGCACGGTCAATCTTCTCACTTACCTCAATAAAAGCGTAGTCAATGTTGGTGCCGTATTCAAACTTCAAATGTATGACACCGTTCTCGTTCCTGCATTCACTGGTTATGTCAGCGAGGTGGGCCACCTGCATAAGTTGCCGGCGGATGGGTTGCACGACAGTATTTTCCAGCTCACGGGCGGTGGTATTCGGATCACTAACCTGTACCGTTATCTCCGGGATATTAATATCGGGCATTAACGATGTGGGAATAAAATTCATGGCAAGAACACCAAGTATCAATATGGCTATAAACGACATTGTTACGGCAATTGGGCGGCGGATAAGGAAACTGACCATACGGATGCTGGTATAAAGGTTTGATTGGCTTAAAGGGTTTGAAAGGTTTGAAGGGTTTAGCTATTTCAGTTCAACTTTACTTTCATGTGCCAAATTTAGGTTGCCCGATATGATGATCGTATCACCTGGCGCGAGTGTTGCACCTTTGTCGGGATTGGCGATTACCGAATATGAGGTCGTGTTTTCGGCCAGTGTTTGAATGTAGGTCCAGTATGCCACTCCATTTTTGGTATATTTGAACAACACCTCCTGGTTGTCGCGCAGCAATACGGCCGACTTGGGGACCACGAGCTGATCGGGAATCCCTTTACTGATGATTACTTTCACATTCATACCATCCATCAATCCACCCTGATTCTTCACGAGTGCCTTTACGAGTACCATCCCATTTTCATCGATTACCGGGTTGATTTCAGAAATCTGTCCCAGGTACATTTTCTTGTTCGAAAATGGGCTTATTTGCACCTCATCCTTTAAGTGTATCTCTTGTACTTCGCTTTCAACGACATTGAATTTAACTTCGAATTCGGAATCATCTATAAGCGTGCAAAAAGTTGTACCTGCATTGACCAGATCATAGAGTTTCTTTTCGATGTTGGCCAATACTCCGCTAAATGGGGCAACAAGCT
>JBMOIP010000109.1:0-5454 GCA_049317265.1 Bacteroidales bacterium | reverse complement strand
CTGGAAGCCCTGTCGATGTAGGTAGCTTTGTAAGGATTTCAAGTATTATATTGTGGGGTGGGTTTTGCTCGCTTTTTCTTTAAAAGCTGCCCGCTTGAGGTTTCTTTTTGCTAAGCTTCTTCTTTGCCTTTAATCATCAAAGAAAAAGCGTGGCACTCAGGAAGTCCCCGGGGGATGGACTGTGATGGCTTTCTCTTTTGCTTCTTTGGCTCTTTACTACAAAGAGAAAAGAAGTTCAATCAGGCCAAAAAAGGCCTGTTTGCCACCGAAAAATTGACAATCAACACTATTTTAATGCTTTGTGAGTAACAAAGTATTGTTTTTTGCCATTTAACTGTCAGTAGACCACGCCCCGCCCTATAAAATCTACAATTGTGAACGGGTTGATCGCGCTGGATATATGAAACAGGCCATATACAAAGGGCAGTTCAAGGCTGTGTGTATCAACGAAATATAAAAATAATGCACTGTAATGGCTGCAAAGGGCTTAGAATAGCATAATAGAGGGCATGAAAAGGCCTGCGATACAGCAATAATAGGCCTGCTCCCCTATGCTCTGCATGCTCCCCTATGCAATAGGTGAGCAATGCGCCGCTTTTTCCCAGAAGTGATTTTGGATTTGCTACTTGCCCAGGAACATCATGTCATGCGATGGCTCAGTGCTCTCAAGATTCTGAAAGAACATCCAGTAATAAAGATTATCAACAGCGTCGCTCAGGTCTGTTGCTTTCCACCTGGGCTGATCAGTCTTGCGCTCGGATGATTTGTCTTTCTTGAATTCAGAAGGAAGTATGGGCGCTGCATCCATTGATACAAACGTCTCCATTGCATTGTTCATGTTGATCCTGAATGATGGCACGCTACTGATATCATTAGCCAGGAACTTATGCCAGAATAAAAACTTGTCCATATGGGATATCTCATGCAGTTCAGCACATAAAGAAACACTCCATCCAGCCGCACTGAGCTGATTCATTACATCATCGAAGTAAGTCTCTCTTGATGCAGCATCATTGCGCCTGGTGCCGTCACTTCCACCATACAGCTTGACATGCTTGTTACGATGATACTTGTAATAGTCAATGAATTTAGCAACCAGCAATTTAAGGGTTTCATTCTCAACATAAAAATTGTTAATGATCGGAAATTCATTGACCGATCTATGCCACTGGCTGACGATCATGCAATTCTGCGTGGATCCGAAATCAAAGGAAGCATACAGGTATTCATCTGCAAGGCAGTCGGCATCTCCCCTGCTGTCCAATGCACCTTGCTCCCCCAGGTCATGCTCAATGGAATCATAGAATGAATAATTGTATGAATCGTAGTAACAATGGATGTTTGCATTAAGAGAAGGATAAAACCCGTTGATATTCTTTTTGCGCCTGATGTTTTCCACTTCAATATCGAAGATCATGGGTGGTAAAACACGTTTAAGATCCCGGAAATAACGGGGACCTAAGATAAATTCGTTAAACCTGGCACTTGCTTCCAGGAACATGAACTCTTTTGGAAACTCTTTTTCAAGCTCTTCATATTCAAAAACCCAGTCTCCTGCAGGCGTCAATGGTTGGGAACCCAGGAATAACGTACCATGGTGATACCGTATGTGGCCAAAGCGGTCATTATTGCCGCGGTTAGCAGGCAATACATCGCTGTCAATCGCTGACTTTTTCAGCTTTGTGGCTTCATCGAACACCATGTAATCATAGGAACCGCTTCGGGCCATTTCCGGCCGGTCGAATGAATTGAATTCAACGACGAAGCCATTGAAGAAATGAATGCAATTCGTGTAATCCAACGGAGGTTGAAACGGCTCTAACCATTGGTACTTTTTCGGCGCTTTTGTACCCACAAAATAGTGAATGCCACGAAACAGACCCCTTCGTTCCCAGTGATCAATGATCGGCGGGAGTGATTTTGTACGGATATGGAAATAAGTCAGGCCATTGAGCGATATTTTTCCCCGGGGCATTTTCTTCAAACAGTCAATTACCTGGTCAGCAATAATGGTTGTCTTTCCGACACCACGGCCACCAATGAACATTTTGTGAGGCCGCGTACAACCTTTAATAACCAGTTGCGGATCATTGTAAAATGGAGCATCTGTTATTTCCTTTACATTCATGTTACGGCTGATTTGGTCTTACTGAATCATCAATTTCCCACAGATCTGTATAATCTGCCAGCGGGGATAATTTCACCTGCAGCATGAATTCATCGTAAAGCTTCAGCATTGCTTCCTGCATGGCCTGATCAACCTTTTTGAACATCGGGCTGTTTATGAAATTGAAGTTTACGGAAAGCAGTTGAACCGGTGGCTGAATCTTGGAAGCATCTGGTAGGTCCATCTCTTCCTTATCCAGGTTGTTTGCCTTGGTGATTCTCTCAACGGCCTTTTCCATGCCTTTGAGATTCTTGGACTTGATGGACATTTTGAAAAGCTCGATCGACCATTCCGTGACAAGGTGACGAAGTTCATCCTTGTCGGCCTTGTGAATCTGGCCAAAGATCCTTTTTGATGTGGCAATATCCCGGTAAGCTGTTCGCTGGCTGATCCCAAAGCGTTTCATCAGCATTGAACAGACAGTTGTATCCGTGTTATATTCCTTCAGGCGAAGGGAATGAGCCGTATCAATCCGTTCCTTAACCCTGAGATCTTCTGCACTGAGTTTGTAATCATCCGCATAATACAGAATGATCCGCTGCTCAGTTGTTTCATCCGGCACTTTAAATACGTTCATAATTCCTCCATCATTGCGTCACGAATTAATTTCATTGCCTCGGTCTGAGCCGGGGAGGATCCATTTGCGGCAAGGTCGAAAATGGACTTCCGGACCTCGGCAATGGACTTCATCCTGCCTGACTGAAAACGTTTCCAGGGATCGGCCTGTTTATCCTCCATTATTTCACGAAATGCATGCTCATCCACCTCCAGGATGATGGCAATGTCACTGATGGAAAGCATAAGCTTTGCCATTGCTTCCAGTTCACTGAGCTGGTCTTCACTGAGTTCTTTCAAAGTCTGATGTATTATTGAGTTCGGCTAAAATCCATGATTTATGAAATTCTGCAATCTCCTGGGAGTTGCAGATCACCCCGGCTTCAATGCGCGGGTTGCGTGTATAGTTGGCTGAAGAGACAATGCTGATCCCCATGGTTTCATTCTGAATGACAGTGACCTTTGCATGACACTTGGCCGCTTTGATATCGGTGGTGATCTGCTTGAGGAACTGCAGTTCTGCAGGTTTGTGAATACCATTGCGGTAATCGAAGATTCCGCTCAGGCGGGTGATCAGGCCAGAACTGGCGAAAGCATAGAGCTGGCGAATGGCGAATTCTGATATCGCCCAGGTGGTAAAATAAACTTCTGCAGGACCGCTCTGGGAAAGGAAATGAAAGAGCAGATCATGCGTGGACCAGTCGCCCATGGATGCGTAATGAAGGGAATCACCAGGAGAGACAATTCCAATGACCTTATCAACCTTCATTCCAACTTTGCCAATGGCAAAGCGGGTGTTGGTCACAAGAGTTTTTGAAACAGATCCGTGAACCTCTTTCTTTTCCTTCAGATCCTCCATGCGAAACAATGCCATTATGCTGAGTTTTTCAATATTTCGGCCAGAATCGTTTCCCACTGGTCAAGCATGGATTTATTATGTTTGAGTTTTGATGCCAGGTCAGGATTATTGCATTGCTTTTTGTAGTACGATATTTTGGTTCGTACGTTATTTTTCCAGTTGATCAGCTGTACCGGTGTCATTTTCTCGACCACCTGAACCGGTTCCTTTTCCTCTGCCGGTTCAATGGCCGGGGGCAACACTCCATGTTTTTTGAAATGATCATGGCGCTCGTATTCTTCAGTGATCTTGTCTGAGATATCCAGGATGAGCAAGGCTATTTCAAGCCGCTGCTCATCTGTCTTCTCTTTATCGGATAGGGAAGCATGGAGGATATCGCGGTATTTTAATTTCTCCTTGATCTTTTCAAACAGTACGGCATCATCCTCTGAATGTACCCCAGCCGGGATAACAGGCTGATTAACAATGGCGGCAGTTTTGCGCGGGATTTGGCGAGTACTCGCCTTTACCGGATCCTGGACTGGTTCATCCTTAAGCTGAGACAATTCATAAAGGAGTGTATCTACATGCTCCGGACAGTCTTCACTTCTTTCCAGAATCCGCTTAAGGTTTTGGCTGTGTCCAAAACGTGCATAAAGCTGCACCCCTGTATTGAAATCCCTGTCTGAATTAAGCCAGGAGTTAATTTCTTGATTCATACAATAGTTGTTTTTGAGTTGCTAAAAAGTCATGCCACTCGGGAGCTTTGCGATCGGGCGCGAAGGAGAATGATTTAGGGTGTACCCGGTAATCCATGAGCACTTCTTCATGATTGTAAATCGTATAACCGGCCAAAAGGAACTTTACCCAGAGGGCATAATCTTCCGCAAGAGTCGGGGGGATGGCACCATAGCCACCAATATCAGTGATGGCCTTTTTGCGGAAAGCGATGCCCGGATGATTAACAAACCAGTGTCCAGGCATTGCAAAAGCCCGGGACCTGGTTACTTCTGACGGATGGTTGCTAAACCATTCCATGTGATTATTGAAAAGGTGTATTTGCACTCCGCAAATATGCCTGTCATTGTGAGTAGTAAAGAAGTCATCATGACGTTTGAGCAGATCCGGCGGTGCGATATCGTCGGCATCCATGCGTACGATCAGATCACCATTGCAATAGTTTAAACCAAAGTCAAGGGCTGCAGCAATACCTTCATTGGAGTTTTTGCGAACAATGTTGATACAATGACAGACTTCAGTAAGGCTATACAAATAATCGGTCAATGCTCCCCTGGGATTGTTATCATCCACGATGATTAGATTATGGTCATTGTGGGTCTGGGCGATTATGGAATTCACGGCTTCACTCACCCATCCAACCGGTGTGGAGAATACCGGCATCAGTACATTGATTTTCATGACATGGAGTATTTAGCAGTGATTAACTTATCATCATGCCAGTGAACCTTGAAGAAAGGATTTTTGTACTGGTTCCCGGGGATAATTCCTGGAATGAATTTCTGCAGTTTGCAGACAACAGGAAAACTTAACTGATCCTGGTACGTCCATTTGATGATTTCCCACCACCATTTACCCATGAGATCCCGGATTGCCGGGGATTGAATTTTCCGGACCATGACACCGCAAGCATAAAGGCCTCCATGCTTGGGATAAAGTGAATTGTAAAATGAGATTTGTCCGGAAATATTCTGACTTTGATATTTGATCAAAGGCATGGAAGCCACTGCTTCATCAAAAATACAATCCCGCTGCGGATGCTGGTACAAGGCCATGGAGTTATCGCCCAGGGAATCAATGCAGAATTTTACAAAGTCAGCTGAAGTAATTTCAATGGAGCCATCGATGAAAATCATGATATCGTACTGATCAAGGG
>JBMOIP010000108.1:0-6087 GCA_049317265.1 Bacteroidales bacterium | reverse complement strand
TGCCAAAAAGTTTGTCGCCTTTTTGCACCAGGGTGAAGTTTCCGGTGGTGGGGTTGGGGTAAATCGCAAAGCAGGCTTGTTCAATGCTGAACAGAGTAAGATCATCCTTTCCTGATACAGATGGCAAGGTGACCGACTTGGTTCCGCCGCACCATGAACCGCTATAGATTGTGCCAAGCATGTAACCACCACTCAAAACCGCAGTACCGGGTAGAAAGATAACATTTACCCCGGCAATAAAGGTTGCACTTCCCGTGGGCTGAACCACAAATAAGGTTGGGTCTCCGGCCACAGTGATGGTATTGGTGGCGTTGTAGCAAACAGTTGATGCGACATCGCCTGAAACAATGACGTTTGCACAAACAGTAGAGGTCTGCCCTACAGACCATGTTCCGGTTTTCTGACATAAGTTATTATCGGTTACCGTTACTGCATAAATACCCGGCTCCAAACCGCTAACATTTTGCATGGTAGCGCTGTTACTCCACAGGAAACTGTACGCAGGGGTTCCGCCTGTCACGGTTAGTTCAATAGTGCCATCGGCAGTTGCAGGACAACTTGCATCAGTGATGACAGCAGCAAGAGAAAATTCAGACGGCTGGATAACCACCCAGCTTCCTGTGATGGTTCCACTCATGGCGTCTGTAACAGTAACCGAATAGTTTCCGGCAATTAACCCGGATAAATTTTGTGTAGTGGCGCTATTGTTCCATAAATAGGCATATGGCGAGACGCCTCCGGATACCACAGTGCTGATTGTACCATTGGCGTTGCCATAGCATCCGGTAACATCTGCTGCAACTCCGGTCAGGGAAAGAATATCCGGCATTGTGGTAAATACCATATCGTTGCCATATACTATAACACCGGAACCGGTTACTCCCCTCAACCTGTAATGATATGCCGTATTACCTGTAAGCCCTTCCACAGGTATGCTCACAGATTGTGTCGTATTGCCTGATATGGAAGAAGGTGTTCCGGCAACCGTGGTTCCATATAAACTGGTCAAACCATAATCAAAGAAAGCAGTTACGATTTCAGCTGCAGGATTCACCGTGCCATTGAGTGTGGCGGTTGTTACGGCTGTGCCGGTTGCAGCGGTGGTAATCACAACAGGATAAAGCAATCCCGCAAATTCATCTGCGCCGATATCTGATGAAGTCGCCGGCGTAAGCACATTATCCGGGTATCCTGAAGCAGGATAACGGGCATCGTTGTCGTAATCGGTTGAAATGTCTGGTGTACTTACCGTAGAGCCTCCGCTTTCACATTGCGTTGCAACGGTGGTTTGTAAATGAAGGTTGTACGGTTTTCCCGTGGCATCTACAAATGGAGGGAATTCTGTTACAGATGCTGCATCCCTGCTGGTTACAAACGTTTTATATGCATTCAGGGTTTGAATGTTGTTTGTTCCGTCGGTAAAGATCAGGTTTGTGGAGGAGGGTGTCCCGGCATAGAAGACATTGTTGTTTGAAGCTGCGGCATAAGAAGTTAACGTAGTGGAACTTCTCCGGAAGGCCGCCGCTGAATAAGCAGTGCTCGCAGGGGCGGTGGAGGTGTTGATCAGAATATTGTTTCGCAGTTGAACTGCTGAGGTGGTGCTGGCATAAATTGCATCGGATCTGAATGTTGTGGCGGATGTATTGGTACAGTTCAGATAAATCGTATTGTAGAAGAGATTTGCAGGGGACGAAATGTAAATGCCATGAAGGCCGCCTGATGAACTTACAGAGGTAGATGCTGGTGTCCTGAGGTCGCTTATATAATTGTTATAAACATTGTTCGTTGTAGCACCGGTTGACAATTGTATGCCAAACAGGGCCCCTGAGGCTCCCGCCATGCTGATGTCGTAAATTCTGTTTTTATATAAATTATAAGATCCGGCACCGCCGCTCCAGATACCTGTTCCGGTTCCGGATCCAGAGGA
Source organism: Bacteroidales bacterium (assembly GCA_049317265.1). Lineage (GTDB taxonomy): Bacteria > Bacteroidota > Bacteroidia > Bacteroidales > FEN-979 > CAIVAT01. The sequence continues at coordinate 4,160 of JBMOIP010000108.1, read as the reverse complement.
AGTGCTGTTGAAATACAGACTATATATAGTATTCTCAAAAACATTGGCAAGACAAGTACTCCAAATCCCGAAAATTTGTCCGTTGGCAGTTGATGAAAGATTGATAGTAAGATGGTGAATCGTATTGTTACGTACAAATCCCCTGGCAGGGGAGGTTGGTGCAGCATAAATCCCATAGATGGTATTGAGATAAGATGCATTGGCAGCGGTAATGGTCTGGTCATGAATGGAATTATTGTAAATCTCTTCAAATACGCGGGATGTGTTATAAGCGCGCAGACAATATACAGCGCCGCCATATGCAGCACTGACAGGCGCTACACTATTATTTAAAATATTGTTATCATGAACATAGGCAGCCCCGGGGCCATACACATTCAGAATGGTCAGAATAGAGTTGTCAATCTGTGTTCCTACAGCTGATTGAGAGTTGTTGCTGATGGTATTGTTATAAACATTGGCAATGCCGGTTGCAGCAGTATTGGTACCACACAGATAGATGTCGGACCCACCTCCGAAAACATTGTTTTCAATCACGTTGCCGTACAAATTAACAATGTTTGCCGTGGCATCACTGTAAATCCCGTAAAACTCCCTCGTATTGTTCGGTTGGTTGCAATTATGTACCGTATTGTTGTATATATTGATTGTATTTGTGGTGCCATTTCCTCCCAATGAATTGTAGATTCCATAAACAGCGCCGACGGCACCCGCTTTAGCGATTTGTATGGTATTGCCATAAATATTGATACTTGCATTGGTGGCAGGAAATCCCCCTGATATCCCATACACGGAGCTTGTGGATCCGGCGCCAATGCTGATATTGTTATTGGCTACAATGACATTGTTCTGACGCGAAAAATACACTCCCCAGCAAACGCTGGCACCTCCCCCGAAATTGGTCAGGGTATTACTGGCAACAGAGCCTATGTCATTCCCCTGGTCGTTCATTGCAGGAGGCGTTACCGCATCGTTGCAACCAAACATATATATTCCGGAATAGGAATTCGTAATGGTGTTCCCGTAAAACCTGTTATATGAATTTGTGCCTGACAAGGCCGTTACCACCAGGGCCGTTGCCGGGGCAGCCAGCTTAACGTTGTGTGAGTATATGCCATAGGTGGCCAGGTTGGCTTTATTCATCGTGATGTTGCAATTCTGGATGGTAACATGCTGCGACCCGTCGGTTGCCGATGCCTTCAGGATGGCATAACCCCATTCCATGCGCGTAACCGAGGTTGTATTGTCGCCATTTTCACTGACATCGATTCCATCAAACGTAATATAATCTGATCCGGACAAACAAATAATATAATCCGCAGTACCTACTCCCGGGGTAGCTGCTGTGATGAGTGGATTCGCCCCTTCGCCGGATTTTTGAAAAATGATCGGCGCTGATGCTGTACCGGTGGTTGTAATAAGTCCGGAGATGGGCGCAGCGAAAGTTTCGGTGTAACCTGCTGCAATGTTAAAAGTGACTCCGGGTGTCTCCACACCGAGGGTGTTCAGCGACTGGATTGCATGATCGACCGACGGATAATCGCCGGGAATCGTTTTTGTGCCCGACAACGGCTGGGCAAAGGAGACACCGTAAAAAATCAGTGCAGACATCAGCAACAGTACTCTTCTTTTCATAGGGTTTGTTTTAAGGTTTGTTAATAATTAATGATTCAGGTATGTCAAGGGTTATCATTGCATAATTCATTTCTTATTAGGCCAGTTCTTTTCTTCCTTCAACTTCTCTTCCAGAATTTGTTTGTTAATAGGATCCATGATCTTCTGTATGACTGCCTTTTGTATTTCAAGTTTTTTCAGGTACTTCTCATTTTCATCGGGATCAATTACTGGAATTTTTAACACGGTACCTTTTTTCTTTCCTGGGTGTTTCATGGTTGTAAAGACCTAATGGTTTCGAGTGGCAAATATGGATCTGTAATTGGCTCACACCAAATAAAATGCCTCTACAAAAACCCATTTCCTGGGTGAACTCACCTCTATATTAACTGGGCAAATGAATATTCTATGGCTAAAAACTTTCAGAATGATACCGCCTTCGGATGGGTTCCAGAAGACAAACAATTGTATAACAGCAGCATGTGGGGTGAAATACTGGTGACCTCCCTCGGCTGGGGCAAATTGATTCGAAAGGGCCTCCAGGAATTGCAGAAGCAATATAGGGACTGCTTAAATGTGCAACAGAAAGGTTACGAGATTGGATTCTGAATTCGTAATACCCAGTTTTTTTCTTAACCGGTACCTTGCATTTTCAAGGGTAAGTTTGCTTTGACCGGTTAATTCTGAGATGTCCTTGGTAGACATGTTTAACCGGAGGAAGGCGCAAAGCTTTAACTCATTTTGGGTCAGATCTGGAAACTTCTCCAACAATGCTTCATAAAACCCATGATGCACCTCCTGGAACCGGGCTGAAAATTCTTTCCACAATTTCTCGTCTGCACCTTTTCTGAGTTCGTGACTGATTTTGGTTATTGAATCTTTGGTTTCATCGTTTATCGCCTCTTTTTCAATCTGAATCAACCGGGTCGAAATGTCTGCCAGCATTTCATTTTTTTTCATTATCGCCATCAGGTTAATCGACAACTCTTTATTTTTAAAACTCAGCTCTTTTTCCAGCGCCTGATTTACCAGGACAACATTTCTTGCCTTGATGCGGTTCCTTGATAAAAATAAAATTGTAATAATCAGCCCTGCAATTAATCCAAGTATTACAATCAACATCAAGGTTTCTTTTTTCTGCTGAGTTATTTTCTTTTCAAACTCTTTTTTTTCGGTTTGATATTGAAATTCAAGATTTATCAGGTTCTTTTTTATTCGGATCTGGCTAAGGCTGTCTTTACTAAGATTTTCAATGATTTTATATTTAAAAGCGTTGCTCGTATCTCTCTTTTCAAGGAAAAGTTTTCCAAGCTCTCCGGATGCATCATAAATTATGTTGATATATCCGGCTTGCTGAGCTTCACTGAGCGCTGATTTATAGGCATCAATACATGCCTCTTTATTTCCTGTTGCAGCATAGCATCGGGCCAGACTGAGATAATAATTGGTAAGAAGTACCCGATTGTTAAATTCCTTATGCAACTCAAGCACCTTCTGCAAACTGCTTAAGGCCTCATCATATTTTTGTTGCCTGATCTGGATTAACCCGATGTTTATATAGTTTATCCCTATAGAACGCTTGTCATTGAGTTGTTTGCTTATTCTCAAAGCTTCATTAATATAGATCAGCGCTGTGTCATATTTCTTCAGGTGCAGGTAAACTATTGAGATATTGTTTAAGTTTTTTGTAATTAACGGCCAGTCGCCCCGCTGTTTTGCAATAGTCAGTGATCTGTTCAGATATTCAAGGGCCTTTCTCCGGTCATTCTGGTTATCGTATACTGTACCAAGAAATCCCAGTGATTGCGAAATCCCCTTATTATCATGAGTTTTTTCAAAAATGCTCAGGCTTTTATAAAATTGTTCAGAACTATTTTCATATTCACCCAATTCGTTATAAATCCAACCAATCACATTTAAAGAGAGCGCTATCTCTTTATCCATTTTAAATTCTTCAGCCAAAGCCATTGATGTTTCCGCACATTCCATTGCATGCCTGTAATCACTCATCCGAAAATAACAATTTCCTTTTTGGATTAATGAGTTAATCTCCCCCTTGCGGTTCCCTGATTGCCTTGAAAACAAATAAGCCTGTTGTGCATAATTCAATGCCTTGTTATGATCAGAGCCTTCAAGTTGAGCGGATACCGCAAGTAAGACTTCGATTTTCACCTTTGAATCTTTCGCAACAGACAAGGCATTCAAAAGACTGTCGACTGCCACAGAATTTTGAGCCTGCAACGAAATAAACCAAAAGCAAAAAGCCAATGCCAAAATGAGGTTACAGATTTTGGTATTGAAGCTCATTTGTCAGGGAAGGTATGGAACACAAAGCAAAGATACATAAAAACCGCCCCGGGAAACCGGGGCGGCCTAACCAAACACAAAACCTTTCACTCCTCTCTATGCAAGCAAGGACAGATTTGGGTGGGGTTCTACAATTTAATCAACTTCATCGTCTCCACATACCCATCCGCCACCACTTTTACAAAGTAAAGCCCCGTTGCCATGTCAGAGAACCTGAAGTCATGCATCTTCTCCCCGAT
>JBMOIP010000107.1:0-6105 GCA_049317265.1 Bacteroidales bacterium | reverse complement strand
AAGGAACTTTTTTAATGTTGTCCTCCAGCAGGTCGAGGGCAAGCATCTCATCATCGATGGCAAGGCAGCGTATCATATCAAAACTGTATATCCAGTGTCACCTTATATTGATTTCCGTTTTCACTGATCAGGAGCTGGTGCTTCCCGGGATAGAGGAGATCCAGCCTGCGGGTAACATTCTTCAGACCAATGCCGGAACCCTGTTCAACAGAGCCCCCCGTGTGTTTTACGATGTGGTTTTCCACCCTGAAGGAGAGCGACTGGTCAATGCAAACCAGGTTGATCCTGATTTCACACGACTCCTGGTAACTCACCCCGTGTTTGAAGGCATTTTCAACGAACGGGATCAGCAGCAGCGGCTCTATCGAAAATAATTCCGGCCTGCCATCGATCGAGAAATCGATCTTCACCGATTCTGAGAGCCGCAGGCGCTGCAGCTCGATATAGCTTTGAAGATATTCTATCTCCTTCTCCAGGCTGACCTTCTCATCTTTCGAGTCCTGGAGCATATAGCGCATGATCTGTGAAAGCTTGATGATGGCGTTTTCCGTTTCATCCGATTTTTTACGTGCAAGCGAGCAGATGTTGTTCAGGATGTTAAACAGGAAGTGAGGATTTACCTGCGATTTTAAAAATGCCAGCTCCGACGACAGTTTCTCAGCCTCCATCTCCTTTTTCTGCCGTTCATTTTTAAACCACTCCATGGTAATCCGCACCGAACTGCTCAGTGCAAACGCCAATACTGCAGGATAAAACGGGAACATGGCCGTGCGCCAGAAGTTAAAGGGGTGGTGGTGCTCAATCATTCCGGAGGTGGCAAGCGCAAAAACAATGTTAAGTCCGCTGATTCCCATCAAACCAAGAAGCAGCATCAGGAAATAGTGCAAGATCTTTTTCCGCAACAAGAACCGTGGGATCAGGTATAAAAAGTTGTAATAGAAATAGATGGCCATTAAAACCTGCTGAAACCAACCCATCAGCACAAATCGCTCCCTGCCGGTGGCTGATTCAATAAAAACCAGCGGAACGAGCAGGAAAGCAACCCAAACCAAAATATGGATCAGAACAGTGTAGGATTTTGAACGCAGACCGGGAATTACATCCATAGTTCATACTTTTCAGCGAAATTATTCAATTCCCGGTCACCGTTTCAACAAAATAGACAGTCTGTGCGTTTTTAATGATCGGAAAGATTTTTTCACCGATAAGGAAAACAAGTTGGAAGGATTAATTGCTATATTTGTCACCGATGTTGAACCAGAAATTACAGCAACGGTTAATTCAGAAGCTCTCACCCCAGCAGGTGCTGGTCATGCGTTTGCTGCAGGAACCCATCCTCTCGCTCGACCAGCGGATCAAGCAGGAGATTGAAGAGAACCCCGCCCTGGAAGAAGCAAGCGCCGAAGAGGAGGAAAACGACACCCATAACGAGGACGAAACCATCGATTCCATCGATTCCGACGAAGATGAGTTCAGTGAGGCAGACCCTCCTGTATCTGCCGACGATGAGTTCACCTTCGAGGATTACGTGGATGAAGAGGAGATCCCGGAGTACAGGCTGGTTGCCAACAACAAGAGTCCTGATGAGGTAACCCGCGAAATCCCGATCGTTTCAGGTGTCAGTTTCCAGGATTTCCTGATCAGCCAGATCGGCCTGCACAAGTTCACCGATAAACAGTATATCATCGCTGCCACCATCATCGGCAACCTCGATGAGTCGGGCTACCTCTGCCGCGAGATCCCTGCGCTGGCCGACGACCTTGCCTTCAACCAGGCGATCGAGGCCACCCATGAGGAGATTCTTGAAGTGCTCAAAATCGTTCAGTCGTTCGACCCGCCGGGCATTGCCGCACGCAACCTGCAGGAGTGCCTGCTGATCCAGCTTGAGCACAAGGCCGACCGCACTTACACCACCGACCTCGCAACCATCATCCTCAGGTTCTATTTCGACGAATTCAGCAAGAAACACTACGACAAGATCCTTCAGAAGGGCAACATCTCCGAAGATGAACTCAGGGAAGCCATTTCAGAGATCCAAACCCTCAACCCCAAGCCGGGAAACACCATCTCGGAGGTGGCCCGCGACAGCCAGTACGTGGTTCCCGACTTCCTCATCTCCAGCACCGACGGCATCCTTGAACTTACCCTGAACACCAGGTACACGCCGGAGTTGTCGCTGAACCGCGACTACATCAGCATGCTCCACGAATATGGCGGCGCGAAAAATAAAACTGCCGAGAAGGATGCCCTCTCGTTTATCAAACAAAAACTCGATGCGGCGCGGGGGTTCATCGATGCCATCAAGCAGCGGCAGGAGACCCTCTACACCACCATGAACGCCATCATGAACTACCAGCGGGAGTATTTCCTTACGGGCGACGACACCAAACTAAGGCCGATGATCCTCAAAGACATCGCCACCATCGTCTCTCTCGACATCTCCACCATTTCAAGGGTCGCAAACAGCAAGTATGTGCAAACACCTTTCGGTACCCTGCTGCTGAAAAGCTTTTTCAGCGAATCGATGCTCAATACCGATGGAGAAGAGATCTCAACAAGGGAGATCAAAAAGATACTCTCCGACACCATTGAAGCCGAAACCAAGTTAAAACCGCTTACCGACGACGAACTGGTATCCCTCCTGAAGGAGAAAGGCTACAACATTGCCCGCCGTACCATTGCAAAATACCGCAAACAACTGAATATTCCCGTGGCCCGTCTCAGGAGAGAACTATAAATGATCAATAGATGAATGAGACAAAACTGGCAACAGTAATATCCTATGTTTTCCACCCGCTGCTGATCCCCTTTTACACCCTGTTGCTCCTGCTGAACCTCGACACCATGCTGCTGATGGCGCTGCCGTTCAACTTTAAAATGGCGCTGCTGGGAGTGGTTTTTTTAACCACGGTGCTCTTCCCGCTTTTCTTCACCTGGATCCTTTTCCGGCTGCAGATCATCTCCACAGTCTTTATGACGCGAAAGGAGGAGCGGGTCTATCCCATCCTCTCCATCTCCGTGTTCTATTACATGACCTATTTCCTCCTCCGCGGAATTCATATATCAACCATTTTCAGCTACTTTATGCTGGGAGCAACCCTGGTATCGGTGATCGCGCTGATCGTGAATTTTTCAAGAAAGATAAGTCTTCACACCCTTGGGGCAGGCAGTTTTACCGGGTTATTCCTCGGACTATCCCTTCATTTCGGGTTGAATCTGCATGCAGAAGTTTTTGTGGGTATCCTACTGGGCGGGATCGTAGGGTTCGCCCGGCTAAAAACAAACTCCCACCAGCCAGCCGAAATCTATTCAGGCTTTGCCGTGGGAGTATCTGTTATGACCGTTTTGTTGCTGCTGATCTGATCAGAAGGGCATCAATACAAACCCAACCGATATCGGGTACATGTCGGGACCCTTGTCCTTCACGAAAATACTCGAAAGCGAATAATATCCGTTCACGTTAAACCACTTGTAACCAACCCGTAAGGTGGGACCGTAAGCAAATTTCTCAATGTTTTTAATTCCTTTGAAGGATGACCTGATCGTGTTCGACGATTTAAACAGGTAGTCGTCTCCTACATATTTTGAATGGCCATAAATCATGTATCCAACTTTAAATCCGAGGCCCATCGAAACCTTGCTTTTGGTTTTCAACCTTAACTCAAGCGGAAGTTCAATGTAGGGCATGGATAATTTGCTGCGCTTGTACCCAAGGGTATCCTCGATCTTCACAAACTGGAAGTTAAGGCTGTCGCCCTGGTATCGCTGATTCCAGTAGAGGTTATGGATGCTGAGGCCCAAACCGATGGCAAAACTGAAATTGCTCTTGCCAAAGGGCACGTTGTAGGTGCCAAACACCTGGACACCCTGGTTGATGACGCGGGTTTTCAGGCCCGAAGGCTGGTTCATCCAGATATCCGTAAACAATCCGACGCCGATGCTGATCTTCTTTTTGGTGGCTGCATTTACCACCTGGGCCACAGCCGGGCGGGGAACAAGAAGGGTGACACACAGCACAACGGCTGTGAGGGTGAGCAGAATTTTATTGAAGCTTTTCATAGAATGGGTTTTACCGTTTGCAAAAGTAGCTATTTAATAGGCTGATAACGCTTAAAACAGCTTAAAATTGGCTCAGCCCCATAAGTTTTCCGGATAAACCCCTTTCCTGACGAGCTCATTGATACTTCTGACAACGGTTTCACGGTCCTCCTTATAAGTCATTCCAAACCATTTTTCTTCGCAATGGAGAATCTTCACAGTGGCCAGCTTTGTCTTGATCAAATCGTTGACAACACTGGGAATGTAGAATTCCGCCTTGAGGTTTTCGGCATTCTTACGGATAAACTCCTCAAACCCTTTGTTCAGGAAATTGAAAAATGAGGGGGTAAAGCCCCAGAAATTCATCGAGACGATGCTGTCGCCGGGGATGATCACATTTTGATCCATCTCGTTTTTATAGGCGACTTCTCCATCCTTTCGTTCAATGGAGGTGCGTTCAACCACATCGACAAGGTAGGAGTCTGCATCGGGCTGGCAAACGCCACGGGATACAGCGCCAAACTCCGACAAGGTATTGGCTACCCGGTATCCCACCATGCAGTAATCGCCGGCGCTCTCTTCACTCCAATCCCTGTAGTAGGCGGCCAGGGTCTCAAAGGCTCCACGGCCATAAAAATCGTCGGCATTGATCACGGCGAAGGGCCCCTTGATCTTGCCATCAGCCATCATCACGGCGTGGCCGGTACCCCATGGCTTGCTGCGGTTATCGGGGATGGCGATGCCTTCGGGAACCATCCAGGTCTCCTGGAAAACATAGTCGATGGCGATCCTCTCCTTTAAACGTTCTACAAAGACCTCTTTAAAATCATCCTCGATGGATTCCTTGATGATGAAAACGACCTTGCCAAAGCCGGCGCGTATGGCGTCGTAGATGGAGTAGTCGATGATGGTCTCTCCCGAGGGACCTACCTGGTCGAGCTGCTTAAGGCCTCCGTAACGGCTGCCCATACCGGCAGCAAGAATTAACAGTGTTGGTTTCATATTGTTTTATTAACCACATTAGGCACAATAGAACACAATAGAACGCACAATAGGTAAAAATTCAATTCAGAAAATTACCACCAAAGTCACAGTAATTTTCTACTGTGCTTTTCTCTTGTGCCCTACTGTGCCTAATGTGTTTCATTTTAATTTTCATTTCCATGACCGGAGCTTATGCCCCGCCATCGCAAAGTAAAAGATGAAAATATAGCAAGGTATCAGGATCCAGTAAGCCTGGTGAGGACTGAACACATCCACCATCCGTCCATACAGCAGCGGCAATAGCGCACCGCCGGCAATCCCCATGATCAGCAGTGAAGATCCGATCTTGGTGAACCGTCCAAGTCCGTCGATGGCCAGCGGCCAGATGGCAGGCCACATGATGGCATTGGCAAGGCCCAGCAATGCGATAAAGAAGACCGACAAATCAAAGGGAAGGGTGAGCGAATATCCTGTGATGGCCATTGAAAAGGTTGTTTGGTAATGGATCCCTGCCGTCAGGATGGCCAGTATACCAAAACCAATTCCCAGGAAAGCCGAGATCATAAGCGCCTTCTCCTGCTTCAGGTATCTGGGGATGGCAATGATCCCTATGACATACCCCAAAACCATGGCAATCAGCGTGTAAGATGCGAAATACTTCGATAGTTCGAAGGTGAATCCCTGGGCCTTGCCATAGTTGATGATGGTGTCGACTGCAACCACCTCCACGCCTACATAGACAAAGATGGCAACCACCCCCAGCACGAGTTGCGGAAACTGGAAAATACTCTTCTTACCCACATTGGCAGAGGAGGTTGAATCGTCCTCTTTATCGGTGTCAATGTCGGGCAGCGCCGAAAACCGCAGCAACACGGCAAGGATGACCAGCACAATGGCCATGATGATGTACGGAAGAATGATCCTTCCGGCAAGTTCGTTCAATACGGTGTTCTTTTGCAGTTCATCCATCGCACCCAGCAGGGTTTTATCATACCGGTCCATCCCCTTCAGCACGATGGCACCGAGGATCAGCGGACTGATCACCCCGGCGATTTTGTTGCAGATCCCCATGATGCTGATGCG
>JBMOIP010000106.1:0-6262 GCA_049317265.1 Bacteroidales bacterium | reverse complement strand
TCTTGTCGTTATGGCGAACAATCCGAAATTCGATATCGGCAGGTTGCATATTGCTATTTAAATCGTTCAAGAATCGGTTGAGGACCATTTCACGGTCTTCGGGATGCAATAATGCTGCCCGACCGCTAATGCTGGTATCATGGTTTTCATCAATCCCAAATAGCTCATTCAATATCTCAGACGTTATACAGACTCCTTTAAGGATATCAACTTCAAAAGTTCCCAGTCTTGCAATTTTCTGCGATTCCCTAAGATTACGATCGCTGGCTATGATTTTACTAATGGCATTCATTAATTCTTCTGCCCGTATTGCTTTCTCTTCGTTTTGAACTACAAGTTCCTTGTTCTTATTAATTAATTCTTGTTCTGCCATCTTAAGCATGGAAATATCGTTGGATACGCCAATGACACCAATAACCTGACCACTTGAATCCCGCAAAGGGAATTTGCTGGTATTAAACCATGTTACCTGGCCGTTGGATTGATGCTGAGTTTCAATAATGTGCAATCTTCCTTTATCAGATTCCATGACAGCCACATCGTCTTTAATGTAATTAATGGCTTCTGTTAATGCCCATGGCAATTCAAGATCAGTTTTTCCGATAATTTCAGCCGGCCTTTTTAATCCTGCTCCAATTGCAAATGACTGATTACATCCCAGGTAATTCGATTGCCTGTCTTTCCAGAATACCACTCCGGGAAAATTATCCAGGACCGTTTGAAGCATGTTTTCACTTTTCCGGAATTTCTCCTCAGTTTGCCTGCGTTCTGTCAAGTCAGTGATTATGCCAATGATTCCAATTCTATTTCCCTCCTTATCTGTTATAGCATCTGCACGCTCAAAAGCCGGAAAGACCCGCCCGCTTTTAGTAACCATCTCTAATTCACCGGACCAGGATTTACCATTCAAAATAGTTTTAAACAATTGTTTAGCAACAGCCGGGTCTTTAATCCTGGCCCTTCCCCCTCCGGCTGCTTCAGTTTCTTCCACAGTTTCGTATCCAAAAAGATCGGATAGCGCTTTGTTCTGATAAATATGCCGGCCCTGAGAGTCAGAAATTCCAATGGAATCACTTGTGGAATCAAGTGCTTTCATGATTTTCAACTGACTTTTCTCTGCTTTTTTCCGATCAGAGATATTAAAAACAAAACCGGCACAAATCAGCGGGATTCCCTTTGCATCTTTTTTTACGACCGAACCATAATCAGAAAACCATACATATTCTCCTGAACTGGCCAGAATGCGGTATTCAGCTTCATATTTGTCAAGCGTACCCTCAAGGTGTCCTTTCATCGCATTCATGAGCCTCTTAGAATCATCAGGATGAACCAGGGCCGTAAAATGGCTGTAGTGTGTGAATTTTTCTGGCAGATACCCCAGCATTTCAACCTTGTGCTTGTCGAAAGTGACATTGCCGGTCGGCACATCCATTTCCCACCAGGCCATATTTCCACCTTGCAAGGCAAGTGTTAATTTAAGATTGGTTTTAAGCATCTCATCATGCGCGTCTTTTTGCATGGAAACTCCCTTGGCATATAATTCCTCTAAGGAATTATATGATCGCTGCAATTCCAGTAACTCCTGGTGGAGTTGTTCGTTGGTTTTGTGTTGGATATCCATAGCAAAGCTTGCTAATAAGCGTAAAAAAACTGTGACCCTGGTTTTTACCTTAGGCTATAACCCATTTGGCAACTACCATATGACAGCTATTTTTGACTACAGGAGCGTTAAGGAAGGTGGAATATTCTGTGAAGATATAACATATTAGCAATTTTAATTATATTTAATTTTTTATTTGATTAATCGCCATCGTACCAGTAAACATTATTTACTTGAAATTGGGTTCTCAAGGCCCCTTCCCCGGCCCCTTGGAGGGCTACTCTTTATACACATCTTTTCAAAAAAAACGCCAAAGGAGGATTACCTTTTCATTTTTTCCGATAAAGCAATATTAAAGGAATATTGCACTAATCTCAGGATTAACACGCCATTTTTAACAGAACACAGATGACACAGATCAGACTGATTTACACTGATTTTATCCGTGATAATCTGTTACATCAGTGTCATCCGTGTTCTATTCGTCCGGCCCCGGGATAACCACCGAAACGGAAATTGGAGATAAGAACTGGTAAGGGATGGTCGGTTTTCTCCGGCGAAGACTGATTTTTGTGACCGTTTTTTATACTATTCTTTGGGAATTGTAAACCTGAAGGTACTGCCTGCCCCTGACGTGGATTCTACCCAGATCTTACCACCATGCAATTCCACTATCTTCTTGCAATGTGCCAGGCCTATACCGGTTCCATAATAATCGCCGCGGTTATGCAACCGCTGGAAAATGATAAAAATCTTTTCATTGTATTTTGCATCAATTCCAATGCCATTGTCTTTGATGGAAAAGAGCCATTCCCTGCCATGATTTCCGGCTGAAATAATTATTTCGGGAACCATGCCTGGTTTTTGGTACTTGATCGCATTTTCTATCAGGTTTTGGAACAGCAGTCTCAACTCTGTTTCATATCCATTTATGGTTGGCAGTTCCTGAACTGTTAATCTTGCACTACTTCCTTTGATGGAATCATCCAAATCATTCAGAACTATTTCGACAATTTTATTGCAATCAACAAGGGCCTTTGCACTCTCTTTACCCAATAATGAATAATCAAGCAGATCCATTACCAGCGAGCTCATCCTGACTGCCGACCTGCTGATGAATTCGATGTATTTTTCTCCTTCTTCATCAAGTGTGCCTGTGTATTTTTCATTAAAAAGCTGTGTAAATTGAGTAAGTGTGCGCAACGGTTCCCGAAGATCATGGTTGGAAACATAAGAAAACTGTTCTAATTCACTTAAATGAAATTCGAGTTCCTTGTTCATGACGACTAGTTGATTTGTCCTTTCAGTAACACGCTGTTCAAGGGTCTCATTCAGGAGCCTGATTTTCTTATCAGCCTCCTTCCTGGCAGTAATGTCGTTATATACAATAGCCACACCATATCCTTCAATCGGAATGGGTGTAGCTGAAACGTTGATCCAGGTTACCTGATCCTCTCCCTTGAGAAGCCCCATTTCCACATTTTCAACCTGGCATTTTTCATCGAGCGCACGAACGCTGGCATACTCCGATGTCGGCATCGGGGAGCCATCAGGCCTGACAATCTGCCATTCTGTGCCATCTATCTGCCTCTGTTTCTGCTGTTCGGGAGTGAGGCCAAGCATGCGTTGGGCGATGCTGTTTGTTTCAATAATTTGTCCCTGAGAGTCAGATATCGTTATCCCTGCCGGAAACAAATCGAACAGGGTTTGGTATTTCGACAGGATTAAACGCAGCGTTAATTCCGACTTTTTCTTTTCAGTTATGACCGTAAAAAACACCGAAATTCCCTCCGCTCCAGGATAAACTCTTACATCGTACCAGTTAATGTAGGGTTCTATTCCAAAAAATGTCTCAAAAGTGGATATTTCCTTATCGGCAAGAGCATGCGCGTATTTTTCTTCAAACATGCTTCCTTTCGCCTCTTCAAATACTTCACTGAATATCTGCTTCCCCAGAACATCACTGCTTTTTTTCAACAGAAGCTCTTCGGCCTGTTTGTTAAAGTAAGTAAATCTCAATTCGTTATCGAGTGAAAAAAAAGCGTCGCTGATGTTTTCAAGCGTTGTTCGGTATCTCTTTTCGCTTGATTGCAGCACTTTCTGCGCTGCCCTGCGTTCTGAGATATCCTGATGAAAAGCCAGACAGAACGGCCGACCACCGATGTCGATTAAACTTACCGTGGCGCTTAAAGCAACAATGTGCCCGTCTTTATGATAATGCTCGACCTCAAAACGGACAGTCTCCCCTGCATTTATGCGTTGCATAACTTCAGCCCGTCCTTTAAATGCTTTTTCATTGAGTACATCTAATTCTTTAATGTCGATATTCTTCATCTCGTCAACAGTATAACCGTGCATTTCGGCGAAGGAGTTGTTGACCTCAACTAATTTACCTTCCATCGACAGCAGGATGAGCCCTTCATTCGCCTTGTCGAACAGGTTGCGGTACAATAGTTCGCTTTTACCTATTGAATCCTCCATCTTTGCTTGTTTCTTCTGATGGTCATGAATTCTTTTCATAATAAACCAGGCACCGGCAATTCCAATAATCCAGATTCCACCATAGGTAAAGAACATAAGCAGCAGGTAAGAAAACAAATGTTTTCTGACAGGCTCCCATGGAACTGAAACACTTATCCCCCCACGAATATCACCGAGCTTATAGCCTTGCTGGCTATGACATTTCAAACATCCCTGCTCAACGATAAATGGCTTCATGAAACGAAAATACTCCTTCCCCCTTATCATTTCAAGAGATGCCGACTGGGAAATACCTTGCTCAAAAGCCAATAATGCTTTCCTTTCCCAATCATCGGGTGTGTTGGCGGGTTCCAAAGGGTTAAGGCTCGTGATATGACCTTCCATCCCAAACTGCAGATTTCCCAGCTCATTCACCTGGCGGGTCATATAAGCAGGGTTGACCAACGTCAGTTTTTTCCCGGAAGGAGTCGAAATATCTCTTTCAGGCAAATTTGAAAGCCATGGATTGGGAGGAGTTTTATCTGTAACAGGCACATAAACACCTCCATGCATCGTCGCCCAACGCCGATAGAGTAAATCCTTATTATAGCTGTTGACTGCGCTGGATTTCGCCATTTCCAGCGAATTATTGTATGCCTCGTAGTAATTGACAAATGCCAGTATTGCCACAAGACAAGACCAGAACAGTAAATACAATAAAAAATAGAGGAAGATGCGCATCTTCACTTTTTCTGTCACTGGAATCGTGTTAAAGATATTCCTGAAAGTGCTTCTGAATGATCTCATCAAGCATCTCCAAAGTCAACGGTTTGTAAAGAAAGCAACCCCTACCGAGCGTCTTTTCTGCAGTTGCCACATCCGTAGGTTTTAAAGAAGTTGTGAGCATGATAATGATTGCCTTGCCTTTTTGACCATCGTCCAACTGCTGATACTCTTCAAGAAATTCCCACCCGTTCATCAGCGGCATGTTGATATCAAGGAAAATTAATGCAGGCCGGGGAAATGAACGCTCCTGCTGACCCATCTCAATTTTGGTTTTAAGAAAGTCAATGGCTTCCTGGCCATTCAATGAAATCCCAATGAAGTCGGTTATACCGGCTGCTTTAATAACTCTTTTGTGGATAAAATTATCTGAATCATTGTCGTCCACAAGCAATACACAATTTAGTTTTTTCTTCATACGCGTTTATTCTTTGGAAATTGTAAATAGAAAAGTACTGCCTGCCCCGGGGGTGGATTCCACCCAAATCTTCCCCCCATGCATTTCCACTATTTTTTTACAGTGCGCCAGTCCGATTCCTGTGCCCTCAAAATCACTTCGGTTGTGCAATCGCTGGAAGATGATGAAAATTTTTTCATTGTATTTTTCCTCAATGCCAATACCATTGTCCATTATGGAAAAGAGCCACTCTTTTCCACGGCTTTCGGCCGAAATATTAATTTCAGGAATAATGTCTTTTTTTTGGTACTTGATGGCATTTGTAATCAGATTCTGGAATAACAATCTCATCTCTGTTTCATATCCGTTAATGGTTGGCAGTTTCTGAACAGATACTTTTGCCTTACTTTCATTTACGGAATCTTCCAGATCACTCAGAACCGTATTGACAGTGTTATTGCAATCAATGAGGGTCTTTACACTTTCTTTCCCTAACATTGAATACTCGAACAAATCCTTAACCAGTAATTTCATTCTTGCTGCGGACTTGCTGATAAACTCTATATATTTTTTGCCCTCTTCGTCAACTGTGCCTATATATTTTTCATTAAAAATCTGTGTAAATTGAGTAAGTGTGCGCAAAGGCTCTTGAAGATCATGGTTGGAAACATAAGAAAACTGTTCTAATTCACTCAGATGAAATTGGAGTTCCTTATTTGCAGTCTCGAGTTGTTGGGTCCGTTCCGCAACCCTGGATTCAAGTTCTGCGTTAAGTTTATGAATCTCCCGCTCCGACCGGCGCTGGTCTTCGAGCACACTCAGCAAGGCATATCGCGACCTGTTCGATGCTTCGAGCGCCTCGCTTAACCTGGCCTGCGAATCAAGGATAATCTGCTCCGCCTGCTTGCGTGATGTGATTTCGGTGTGAGTGCCCACAATCCTGATCGCTTTCCCTTTGTCATTAAAAATTGCTTCGGCCCGCGAGAGAATATCCACCCAATGACCATTTTTGTGTTTCATTT
>JBMOIP010000105.1:0-6265 GCA_049317265.1 Bacteroidales bacterium | reverse complement strand
TCCGGTGGCTGCGGTGTACCAGTTAATGGTATTGCCGGCCGAAGTTGCATTCAGGCTGGCGGAATTCCCCACTGCGATGGTCGGCGGGGTTGCCGTTACATTGGTCGGAGGATCGGGCATGGTCATAAAATTGGCCGATGTGGCGCTTGAAGATGTACCCACATTGTTGCTGGCGTTTACCACAAAGTAATAAAAAGTATTGGCTGTCAGGCCTGTTACAGATGCAGACGTTCCCGTTGTGTTCCCGCTTGTGAGTGTTGTGCCCCCGATGTTTTTAATTTCCCAGGCGTAGGTGGGTGCGGGATTTCCTGCAGGTGAACCGGCTGCCCATGAGAGATTTGCTGTTGCAGTGCCGGAAGCTGTGCCCGAAAGGCTGGTAGGTGTACCCGGGATAATGCCTGTGTAGAAAACCGGTGAGGTTACAGTTGCAGTATTGTTCGACCAACAATCCGGATAGCTGTAAACCGTAAAATAATATCCCGTGTTTGCTGTCAAACCGGTCTTATTTGCTGATAAATTTTGCGTATAAGCCCACCAACCCACCATGGTGTTGTCCGAAGCCTGGTAAAGCGCATAAACATAATAAGGGTTGGTGCCTGCCGGCGAACCCACATTCCATGAAAGGGTGGCGGTAGTAAGCCCTGTGCCTGTGCCTGCAGCATTCTGGGGAGCACCTGGCATCTGGCAGGTTTGAGTGATGGAAATACCGGCATGCGCATTACCTGTGCATTCTACATATTCAAAAATAATCTTATAGTTACCGTTGAAATTGATATTTGTGGCGGTGCGGGTACTTGCAGTACATGTCCAGTCGTTAATGGCAGTTGTCCATGTTGACCCGCTGGTATTATTGTAATACACTTTAACACCATCATCGCAGTTTGCTGATATTGTATATAAGCCATTTTCATATGTTTTCTGCATCATATACCGAACGGCAAACCAATCACTATCGCCCAGGTAATGGGTTCCAAACGGGCCGGGCGCACCGCCTTCCCAATTAGTTGTGAAATCGGCGCTTACATCATAGTATCCAAAATAATACTGGGGCTCGTAACTGTTATTGTCATACACATATCCCCTCCATTGATTGAGGCCATATGAGACCTGGTCGCCCGCCTGATAAGCAGAATAGGTTTGGCTCAGCACTTTCTGGGAAACAAACAGAATGACCAAAAACAGAAAAACAGTCAAGGCTGCTTTCGGTTTACCTGTAGAAATAAAAAGCACTCTTTTTGAAATGTTGTTTTTGAAGGGTTTCTGCAAATGCAGAACTGTGGCGTGCAATTTTATCATTTTGGTAATGTTTTGGTGTTGAGTTTAGCCCTAATATGATAGAACAAAAGAAAACAATCAATGGCACAAGTCAAAAAAATTCAAGTCCGGAAAAAGAAAAAATGCGTCTTGTATTTTACAAAAATTTGTATTTCAGATGTTTAATATCAATAATCAGTGCATGAGGCACAGTCATCTTCACCATGAGGAGGTGCATTTTCCGGACAACAAAGACCTGTTTCCGGACATGGACAGGATAGAAAATGACAATATTGGTATGATTGTTGGGTAGAGGTAGTGTTTTTTACCTGTATTCTGAAGGTTTAGAACCTGTGATATTGCTGAATGCGGTATAAAAACTGGCTTTCGATCCAAAACCTGCCTGTTTCGCAAGGGCCTCAATTTTGAATTGCTGAAACTTAGGCTCTGCCAGCAGGCGCAGGATCTCTTTGATCCGGTAGCTGTTTACAAAGGTTGTGAAATTCATCCCGGCATGTTCTGAAAGAAGGTGAGAGAGCAATTTCCGGCCTATTTTCAACTCCCGGGCCACCTCATCAACATGCAAATCGCTGCTTAAGTAAGGTTTGCTATTTTCAAAGTAAGTGACCAGCCGCTGGTAATCAGGGTCGTCGTCTTCAGGAATTAATGCATTAGCCGGATTTTTGCTGTCTGGTGTTTTTATACCGGGATCCTGCGGCAAAGTGCTTTCCCTGTATTTCAGGATGAGCGCGTTATATGCATCATCCCGTTGTCTGTAAAGGTTGTAGATCTTTCTCAACAATATAAGAAGTACAACAATTGAAACGATTACAATGAACAAAACAATCCGGTTTGTCATGATACTGCTTTTTTGAAGCAGAACCTTGCTGTTGAGTTCAATAATTTCCCGTTCGGTTCTCTCTTTGTTGTAAAGCATTTCCAGGTCGTGGATGCTAATTTGTTTTTCCAGCGAAAGGAGGGAATCTTTTGCTTCCGTGATCTTTTTAGATGAACCCAAAGCCCCTTCGAAATTTCTTTGCTTTTCCTGCATGTATTGGATATTTCCCAGGAATACCATCGCTGTTGGGGTATCACCAATCGAATCGGCCAGCCGGTATGCTTTCCGGTAAAAATTCACCGCCTTGGCATCATTATTCCGGGCTTCATAAATATTGGCTATGCCATTATAAGTCCTTGCCAAACCACTGTAAATGCCCTTTCGGGTGCAAATATCCATCACCTGGTTGTATATTAAGAGGGCATTGTCAAATTCTTTCCTGTCGAAATACAAGTTGGCCAGGTTGAATTTTACCGATACGATTTCAAAGGTAACTTTGGGCGATTGTTTGAATTTTAAGGCCTCCATGAAATAAAACGCTGCGCTGTCGGGCTGTGTAGCGCGATAGTGGATGCCTAAATTGTTTAATGTTGAGACGTTGTTGACCGTATCCTTTTGCTGCAGAGAAATCTTCAGCGATTTTCTGAAATACACCAGCGCTTTTTCATCATCGTTTATCGCTTCATAATTGGCGGCAATGTTTATGTAAACCGCACTCAATGCGCCGTTATTGTTAGATTTTTCGAATATGCCGGCGGCTTTTATCAGGTATTCCTGGGATAACTGAAAATCTCCGTTGAAACTCAAAAGAGTCCCATAAAGATTATAAGAACGTGCAACCTGATATCTACTGCCGGATTTTTCGTTCAGGATCAGGCCTTCTTTCAGATATTTCCCGGCCATAAAATACTTGCCATCATCGGTAAACTGCTGTCCAAGCCATAAATCGGCATAAGCCTGAATGGTATTGTTTCCCAGGACCACCGCTTTGTCACGGGCATCAATAAACGTATTGTAGGCCGAATCTTTTTGTCCGATCGCCAGATGAATGTCAGCTTTTAACAGGAGCCACCCGGTTATTACCGAATCGTTTAATTTTAGTGCGGTGATGATGCGAAATGCAGAATCAACGTATCTGAGCCCGCTGTCGGAATGGCTTTTAAGGCATGAGACAGCTTTGGTTTTATAAAGAGTCAGGTGTGAGGCATTTATTGGGTTGTTTTTTTTCTCATTGCACGATGAAAGACTAATCAGCAAACAGCCGGTCAGGAATAAAACCGACCATTGAAATATCGGGTATAGCTTTTTCATCGTGAAGGTTCGAATGATAAGAATGATAACAAAACTAAATAATAATCCCGTTGCCGGGTATAAAAAAAAGAAAAATCCGGTCTGCCAGTGCCCAAATGATTTTTGAAAATGTTTTACTGGCGAGGAGACTAACATCATACATAACCCTTTGAAAATCAATACCATTTTTCAAAGGGTTCTTTTTTTGTTCCGTATTTGTTCCACTATTCTTTCCATCCCACTCAAATATTCTTCTTTCTGTTCATTCATTATCGAAAGGAATTTCCACGGTATTTGAGTACATTCATGTTAAACTTCCTCTTAATTGGATTATATAATACTTGGGTTCATTCCCTAAAAAATCATCAATTATATTTGAGAAATATTACCGAGTTGTTCGAATATCTGAAAAATCCACTGAACTTTCCTTTCTTCAAAAGATCGTTCTGCTTGCCCTGGATGATAAGGGGTGGTTTGGGGCATCTGAACACAAGGTGAAATTCGGGCTGGTTGGTGCAATTCTGTTTGAGTTGTACATGAAAAGCAGGATACGCTTTGAAAATGATGAAATTACCGTGATCAATGCGAAAGCAACAGAAGATGTATTACTCGACAGGGTGCTTAACCTGATAAAAACGCGGAAAATGGATCGTAACCTGCGGTCATGGATTCAACGGATCGTCAACACAAAACTGCTGCTCAGGAAAACAGTGCTGAAACAGTTGATTCAGCAAAAGATTCTCGGTAAAGAAGAATACAGGCTGATGGTGGTTCTGTATCAGACCAAGTTCCCGCTCCTCGAACCCGACCTGAAAACCAGGGTACGTGAGCAGATTTGTGCAGGGATCATCTCAGGTAATCAGTTGGAGGATTACGAATTGATGATGCTTGTTGTAATGAATACATCCAGGATGGTCAAAAAGAACTTCGGGGAGTTCAGTCAATACGAAAAAATTCGTGAAAGAGTCAATGCCATTACCGAATTGAAAACTCCCTCGAATGAATCTGAAGCAGTCATTAAGCTATTGCAAACGGCCATATCAAGGGCCATCATCGCCTCAAATGTCGGGATTCATTTGTAAAAAAAACTCACTATCACTGGTCTTTAACACACCTGCCGGAATATCCGCACGGCTTTGCATAGACGCCCTGACCGGCCTGCGTGTAGTTAAAGAACAGGTCAAGGCCCCATGCATTCGAGACGGTACTCTCGGTGGCCGACCAAACCAGGGCATGATTTAAAAGCATGGTAAACCCTCCTCCGCTCAGTCTGTAGCCTCCCGGAAGTGCGGTGAATCCGCTGCTGTTTGTGGCACCGGTATTCGGGCTTAACCAATGGCTTGTCCCTGTTTCTTTCATTTTTCCGCCTGCATCCGTTCCAACCCAGCCTCCGATACAACTTACCGTGACATCCACGAACGTTTCCATCTGGCAATATTCTGCCTGTGAAGGCACATGCCAGCCGGCCGGGCAGATACCCTGCCTGCCGCTTGGATTGGAACTGCTGGAAGTTGAATAGTTCAACAATTCATTCCATTGATACAGCCCGCCATATATGGCGCAATTTGATTCGAGGTCATCATAGCAGTACTTTTCGATACTTCCTGTGTTTGTTTGTTCCTGCGAACCATAAATCAATGTTCCGACATTCAGGTTTTTGGCCATCCAGCATTGACTGCCAATCTGGACTGTGCTGTAAATCTTGCTGTCCCTGGTATCCGTAATCGGTTGTCCGCAGGTCCACCCACAGGCAGAAGTCATTTGAGTGATTGTTGTTGCCGTGGATGGTCCGCATAAGGAACAGGCCCAGATATAGCGCGTGTAAGAGCTGTTGCAACTGAGCCCTGTTTCAGTTTTTGAGGTAGCAGAGGCCATATCGGTTGCAGTTGCATAATTATTGGACGTATTCCATTTATATCCTGTTGCATAGTTAACAGCGTTCCAGTTCCAGATAATTTGCGTGGCAGAGGCAATGTGAGTGCCGGCCAGCGGTGAGACAGGGATCGGGCAATCTGCGCTCAAAATGTGCCATTCCCCAGCCGTAAAAACACACAAGCCTCCCAATCCGTTCGATCCGCAGTCGGTGCAATATGCCAGCAGGCCCTCGGCCGGGGTCGAAACAGCATTCATCTCAACGTGTGTCATACGGGGTGGAAGCAACCCTTTTGTAACAGATATAACATGCAACATGGCTGAACTGTTGGGATCGGTTGCATCTGCAGTAACTGCTACCTGTGAAAACAGTGATATGCTGTTTAGCACAAGTAAAACAATATAATAGAATCTTTTTTTCATGGGTCAATCTTTTTGATCATCCTTTTCAATCATGTTCGGATTTTGTCACTCAATCTTTGAGGCAACGGATAGAGAAACCGTACGCCTTGTTGATGTCGACCATATAGCTGTTCCCAACATTGAAGTACAGGTACCAGCCGGTAGCGGTGATGTTCTGCATACCACTCCAGAAGTCGCCGTCTGAGCCGCGACTGCTCAGCGAACCATCGCTGTTGGGCAAGTACCCGGCAGCATGGAGTTTTAAGGCGGAGCCATAGGGTCCGTTCCAGTTTGTCCAACCGGCATCTACATTTGTCCATTCGGTGCTGGTGGGGATACGCCAGCCAGTGCCAAGTTCAAGGGCACATGGGTCATTGGCTGTCTGCCAGACAAGGTTTTCATTTATTGTGGTTATCCAGGTGGTGTTGGGTGTCCGGGTTATACCATCATGTTTATATCCCTGTTTGATACTAAATTGCCAGTACCAGCCGGCTGAGGCTTCGGTTGCATCGCTGACAGCGGTTGCCTGGTGGTCGGCGCCAAGGTTACTGGTTATCCAGCATTTTGAAGTTTCACCTGGAATATTGGTAACGGTACCATAAGTCGTTG
>JBMOIP010000104.1:0-6325 GCA_049317265.1 Bacteroidales bacterium | reverse complement strand
TAACTAATTAATTGATATAAGTATGGTTGAGTTGTGAATAATAAATAAAAAAGCCGGGATACCCCGGCTTAGTTCATTGGAAATTGATTTTGATTGTTTTGGGTTTCATTCTTCAAATTCACTTATAAGTGAATTTATGTAAATAGAATTGATCCCCAGGTTCGCCCGTCATTGCTCGGAGAATATTAATTATAAGACAATTTGAAAAGTGCATATGTTTAATAATCAGACCATTGCAAAAATGAAAAATGACCTAAATAAGCGCGCTAGCGAGCATTTTTACCATGTGTAACAAAAAGCAAACAGATAACGAACAGAAAACGAACAAGATATGAAAACGGAATCAGTGGAGTAATTCCGTTATAAATGTAAAGACAATACCCTAACTGAATACATAAAACATTATATTACAGGTATATGCGTAAAATTAGACTCGTACACATATTGGAAAAAGAAGGCGACAGTTACTACCAGAGTAGAAATTGCTATACCATCCCTCTTGGCAATGGAGTCATCACTCGTTGGTCCAATTTCGAGGATGCTGAATCATTCCTGGCGAAGACAAATGTAAAATTGAATTATAAGGTTGTAACGATCAATCAAATTTTGATAGAGACTTACTCCCATTACAGAAAGATATGGTTTTACATGACAAACTTGCCTGATCATGTTGCAATGGATTACCAGATCAAAAATGCCCTAGACGGCATAGATAAAAATTTCGAAATGGCCACTACCCGGGGGCATTTTGAAAACGGCAACCATTTTGTGTTCAAGCATTTATTTGGCATCCTGGATTACCTGATTGACATACTTACTATCCTGCAAAAAGTTGAGCGTCATCATAAAAAGTATGCTGAAATAAATATGCTGGAGGTTTTCAAAGAGCGTGTGGAATATGCCAGGCAAGATTTGAAAACTATAGGAAATGGTCAAGGAAATGTAAAAATTCGGACTGGTCATGGAACACTGGGCTAACCAAGAAAAAGAAAACAGCCGGGTTTATCCGGCTGTTTGTACTAATGATTGATATACAAATTCCCGACTTAGAAATTGATTTATTCTGTTTTAGTGTAGGTCAGTACTTCACCTTGTGAATTTTGGACTACTAATTTTTGGGCATCAACTTCAACAATTTTATCTGGAGTATTTTTCGTTCTTATCTCATTTTCAAATACTTGTTGCAGGAAAGCTGGTTCAACCGAAACGTTACTAATGTTATAGTGCAAAAATCCTTCTTTAACATTCCATTTTCCAGACACAGTCACTTTAACCTCCAAGGGTTCTCCGGTTTCCGGATCTAATTTCGATAATGACATAAGAAATGCAAATGTCCCTCTTTTATAGTAGGTGGCTTGTGTACTTTGAACTGAGCCATCTGTCAATGATTTTTCAGAAAAGTAGGTCCCCTGGATTTGGTTTGAAAGTTTCTCATCAGGTCCTTCGCAAGAGCAAAGTAAAACAAGAAAAAAAATTGTAAGAGTTGAAAAATGT
This sequence comes from Bacteroidales bacterium, assembly GCA_049317265.1. Lineage (GTDB taxonomy): Bacteria > Bacteroidota > Bacteroidia > Bacteroidales > FEN-979 > CAIVAT01. The sequence continues at coordinate 4,831 of JBMOIP010000104.1, read as the reverse complement.
TTCATTTTTGCGTTCAAGAAGGATGTCATACTGGTTGATTATTAGTTTTGCCTACTCGTTAGCTTTTCGGCATACGCTCCCTTATTCATTTGGAATAATTTTCAGCCCTGATTAAGGGCACTAAATATTTAGTTGAAAAGGTATTACATACAATGGTCAAGTTTACGAATGACACTAAAAAGAGATTATTTTTGAATATTATCGTCGAAAAGTATGCGACTTTGTAAAAATATGCCAAAATTTTAATACCAAGTACAATTGAAGAAAAAAAATCATGTCATTCCTTAGATTCTTCTTTCACAGATGTGTTTTGCTTTCCAAACCTTTCTAAAAGCATCAAGCCATAGAGCGCACCGGTGAACGACAGAACCATTATAAACATCTCCATGTCAATTTTTACTCCATTGACACTCTTATAGATCATATAGGTCAGCATAAGCAATCCCCAATAACCGGCTGCAGCTTTTCTGCTGGCGGTTCCAGACTGGTCTTCAAAGAAACCTCCCGCCCATTTGAAAAATCCTTTTATCGTTTCCATCTTACCAGGTTGTTAAAGCTGTGCGTTTCCAGGTATTCAAAGCAGTGCAGTAATAGAGATAATTCGCATCAAAACAAAAATCCCCGGGATTGCCTGCAGCTGTGGCTGATGCTGGGGTTTTTTGATTTCGTAAGCGCATTTTATCTCCCACAATGTCAAGGAATGTAGTCGGCAAATTTGCACTTGCCGGCGAAATTCCAAAATAGCCATTTTCATCAAAATAATAATTATGAAAGGCTCCGGATTTATTTGTAGAGGTAAAGTTAATATTCGTAGAGGGAACGGTACTGCCTGGTGCCATAGTTGAATCAACAAGAGTGGCCTGAAACATTGCAGTATTTGTGAACGCACCCCTTAACCTTGGTCTCCAAATAAAGGTACCCATTCCTGACCAGGATGATGCATTTAATGGGGATGCCATTGTACCGCCTGCGTGCTGAAAGTTCATATAAGGAGCTGAATTACTATTGTAGGCCGTAATTATGATTTGTGGGTAATAAATATATTGAGAATTCAATTGAAAACCGCCCATTCCAGAAAGCCGTAAAACTTCCTGCAACGGATTCGTAGCGGTTCCGGAAGCTCCTTGGTTTGGAAGGTTTACAACAAAATTTGAAGTTTTATTCCCGGTACTGGTACCTCCATTCAAAACAATATCACCACCAGGTTTATTTGTGTTGCCTACAGCAGTACTTCCTGCTTCAAGTGTTAAAAATGAGCCTGTTGTTGCAGCTACGGTATTGGTATTTACAGCAATTTTTCTGTGCGTGGTGCCATCAATGTTTATGGCATTCGTCATTGTAGATGTACCAATGCCAATACTTCCCATGATCTGAACATTTTTGGTATGAAGGCTATCCGCAAAAAAACCTCTTCCCCAGGGATATACTTTAGAACCAAGATCCACATAAGGCTGAACTGGCATGCCACCACCCATTATCCCGGAAAATGCCTTTCTTTGATTGAGACAATCAAAAATACCTACCTGGTAATTGTAGCCATTCACACCCGGTTCCCAATAATAAAAATAGGATCCACCGCTGGCACTTGCGACAACAGAATGGTTTACCGTAAAGGCGCCATTTGGTGCGGGAACTATTGCATCCTGCCAGATTCCTGAAATGGTTGTGGTTCCGGCTGTGCCGGTGACTTTTGAAATATTGCTCGACACTGTTTTGAAATCTGTCAGATCAAAATCACCACCAACCATGAATTTTTTTGCGGCATTTTTAACATTAATGCCAACATTACCGGCATTATAGGCTATTCCACCTGCTTCAACTTCCCAGGGACTTGAAACCTTATCAGCAAAAGAGGTCCAATCGGCTGCAGTCAGGTAGCCATCATTGTGACCGGTTGCCGCTGTGTTGAAACGAAGAAAGTCATCTTTGTGGATATATCCGCTGGTTATATTTGTGGCCCTGAGCATGTGAATTTCAGGCTCGGTTCCACCGGTACATTGCAAAGGAAGTTCGACAGTAACCCGGTGAACTTTATCAACAAATGCATTGTAATCATCCATGAGCAAATAACCATTAGTGGCCCAGGTTGCAGGTGGCATGGAAATATAAGGAATTGGCCCAGGCATAACTTCAAGAGGCAATTCTGCAGAGATACCAGTAATACCGCTAACCGGAGGATCAACATAGGTAATATCTTTATTGCCGTTGAGCTGAAGGAATTTGCCTGCAGTGCCTTTGCTCAGGCGGATGGTAGACATATTGACATCAAAAAGCTGGCTGGCAGGATCCACAATGATATGTTCATTTACTCTTCCATAAACAGTTGTATAGTCTCCGATCTTTATCGGCAGGCTGACATGACTGCTTCCCGTCAATTCCCTGTGTGCTGAAATTCTGTTTTCTCCGGATGTTTTGTCGGTTTCTACGGCAAAGTAATTCGGTTTGGAGGAAACATAATTGAGGATAGCCAGGCCACCGGTGGAAACAGAAGTATTGTTTATCGACGAATTTCCAAAGGTGCTTCCGGTAGAGTAAAACCAGCCATCAAGCATCATGTGATTTTGGAACGTGGGATAAGCATAAGCCGCGGGATTTGTGTAAAAATAGGGATAGCCAGGATCGGAACCTTTCTTTCCGACATAGGGAAGGTATTTTGCTCCATCCCAGTCCAGGATCTGATCAGCTGGAGTTACTGCAGCAGTAAAAGTTTGCCAGGTCTTATCCCCTCTCCAATATTGCAATGTGGTCCCGGGAGTGATGACAGGCTCATACATACCTGGATGAGCATGATCACCATAGGCAGCTGTAGTGTGCGTAGTACCGAAGCCGGGAAAGGAAACGTAATTTGTATTGTTAAACGTCAATGTAGTTGGCGCGAAAGCGCACTGGTGGACCTCTCCCCCACCGGTGAACGTAACGGATTCAAAATAATGCGTGTTTTGAGTAAAGGCCAGAGCCGAAATGCAGATCAGTGCAAATAATAGTGTAGTTTTTTTCATGATTGGGGGTTTTGAATTATTTATAGCTGTGTGGAAATGAAAGCGCCATTACGTTAGCATTGACAAAGGTTTTGATCACGATAAATTCTTTTTGCTGGCTGATCAGAATGACTTCAACCGGTCCTCCATGTGAATCAAAACCATTGACAACAAAAGAATACCTTTCATCATCAAAAGGAATATTCCAACGAAGTTGAGTTTCTTCCTGTGTTGATGTAAATGCATGTGCTTCCCGGGGCGGTGGCGATGAAACAGCATCGACAAACTGCTGGATGTAATCAAGCAATTTCTTTTCAGCAGCTTCGTGATCACCGACCAGGACCTTTTGACCTGACGGCCGGCCGGTGAGGGCAGCGATTATGGTTTGTAAAACTTCTTCGTAGGTTATCATTTACTCGTAGTCCTCACTGTAATCATCTGAATATGCGCGGTTGATAAATACCAAAGGCTTAATTAAGAACTTTGAAAAAAAAAATCTCTGTGCGCCCGGTCATAATTGATCTCGATATCATAGAGATATTCACCATCCTTGAAAAACTGTTTCATTTTATCATTGGTGATGATGACCGGGAACAGGCCTCTGTCCTTGTATTCAAAGACCTGCCGGGATAAGAGCAGCTCGCGCAAATAATCTTTCATTTCGTGGCTGATCCATCCGGAATTCACCTGCATTTTCTGCATTTCGGAAGTGCCGAATTTGCTCACCGGCGCATTGAAGGAAGTGTAATCACCGATTGTTTCTGAGGTTGATGTGGAAAATTCAACTTCAACATCAAACATGCCTTTGCCGGTGAACCGGACAAAATCATAAGCTCTCCCATAACTGTTCTGAAACAAAAAGATGCGTTCATTTTCATAAACTGCATTATCCAGGACAAAAAACCGGCTTTCGGTTTGCATGTGCAGATCCTGGCTTGATAGGAACACTTCCCAGCTGGCCACGGTCTTATGCGGGAACCGGGTTTCAAAATCCAGTTTCTCATACCCTACCGTCAATTCAATGACATCATTGGACTGTAGGCCGCGCATATCAACAACGATTTCATCCACGGTGCCATCGGTGAAGGTGGGGATCACCACAAAATCAAGTTGATCATACGGGGCTTTTGCAATGACATGGTAGAAAAGAAGCTCAGGGCATGTTTTGGAGGTCTTTTTTGTAGTTGGTGCCCAGGTCATGAAGCTGAGCAGATTTTCAGCTACACTAAAGAAATTCTGGCCAAGGGCATTGTAGGCCACGATCGTGTCACGGTTAAGGCCGCCCGGGAAAGCATTTCGCATGGTATCGAAATGAATCTTCTTGATTTCGTTATCATACCTTTCTGCAAAACCGGCATAGAATTGCAAAACGTAATTTTGAAAGCACCTGTAAAGATCTGTTTCACTGAACGGCCAGGTGAACCGCGCAGAAGTGTTATTGTCGATCAGAACGCTCAGGTATTCGGAAAAGTCAAAGACAACATCACCGGTGGCATTGACGGGTTTGATATCCTGGGCCAGCTGTTTCATGGTGAGGTCCCAGATACCGCCTATAATAGCGAAGACATTCCGGGGCACGATATCAAGGCCTGCAAGGTATTGATAGACGGTGACGGTTGACAGGTGAGAAGTCACTCCGGCCGAATCCGCGGCACCTTTATTATATGCCATAAAATCAATGATGCGGCTGGAGGATCCTGCAGCTTCAATTGAAATGTTATACCGGGATGAAAGGTCAAAATTGGACAGGATGCAGTCGTAAAGCGATTGTGTCCAGGTCGCCCAATTTGCACCGCTTAGCGCTGTGGGGATCTGCAGGCCGGAATCATCGGGCACTGCAGCAGTGGTAAACG
>JBMOIP010000103.1:0-6925 GCA_049317265.1 Bacteroidales bacterium | reverse complement strand
CGGAGCTTGTGCATCTGATCAAGATGCTGATCATAGACCTTCTTTGCATCCTTATACTCCTGGGTGTCCTTTTTCTTCTCTTTTACAAGACGGGATAGTTCAGCTTCATAACCCATCATGACCTTTTCCATCTCCATCAATGATCGCTTTGCGTGGTCATTGTTGATGAAAATTGAGAACCGGTAATCTGAAACATTCGTTTTGGAGCCCATGGTTATCGTATGTAGATTCTTGATGAATTAACAATTGCCGTTTCGGTGTATTCTTTGATTATTTGCTCAAGTTCGGGGATGAAGGACTCAACAACGGGGTTGAACCAGGGCTTTGGTTTGCGGTTGAATCCACTGGTTTTGGAGGTTTTGACAACCATGCCATTAACCATGTTGTATCCACGTCCCACTCCTTTGTGAACGAAAATACCTTCGCGTGCAAAGGAAAAACCAAGCCGGAAAATCTCCCCAAACTCATAGTAATAGGTATTGCGGATGCTTCTTTTGAGCTGTTTTCCGCCAATGCCGTGGGAAGAAATAGAAACAGGAAGAGCGCTTCTGACTTTATCACCCCAGGCTTTGAGCCGTTCATTAAAAGTTTCCATTTCATCTGTATTCCTGGAGCGGGAAAACCGTTGTGTTTTCCCCGGTTCATTGATGGATACATCGAATGGACCTTCCCAGGATCCCTGGAATGCTCCGGTTCTAACGGTTCTGTTTTCTGCGACTTTTTTCCAGAGGCCCATTGCTTTTGATTTCCGAAATGTAAAAATCAACTACGCTTGAAACGCCAAATACCTATGGCCACTCCGGCCACGATAGCAAAGATTAACAAGGCAATTGCCCACCAGGGAAGACCTGTTCTTTCCACGGTTTTATCCTTACGAACAATGTCAGATTTCTGATTAACTTGCTCATGGCGCGATATCTCAGTGCCACTGTGTTCCTTCTTTTCCTGCAGCTGGTTTGTGAACTCTTTGCGATGAATGGTCCTTTCACCTTTGATCGGTACATCGACAGGTTTGTCGGCTACTTTTCCATCCACCACCGGCCAAACGCGAATCACTGTGTCAAAGGTTTCTTTGACTTCAGTTTCAGCGGTGGTTTTTGTATCTGTTTTGGTTTCAGTGGTCGCGACTACTTTCGTTCCTTCAGCAATTGTAACTTTCGTTTCTTCTTCTATACGTTCCTGGTGAACCTGCTTGGTGGTTGTGCATGCTTGCATTGCTAAAAAAAACAGAGCAGCTGCAATTAAAATGATCTGCCAATCCTTTGGAAAATGATTGTTTGTAGTTGTCATAGCTCAGAATGTGAATTTTAACTCTCCGTTATAATACAGCCAGGACTCAGACTTGCGCCTCCGGATCAACCCAACATGAGGCTTTCCCCCTGCTAACCGCCACCTGCAGAACTGAGTCTCGATACCTGGATCAGCAGGGTTCTTATTGATGATCTTCAGCAGGGTTGAGTTTTGAAATGCAAGTGCACCCAGGTTGTAAACAAAACTGACAAGGGCATCAAACTGATGCTGGTTTATTTCGGCATTGACCGACTTTGCAACGACACTTTCGGCCCCGGCCAGATCATAGGTCAAATATTCAAAGACCTGATGTTCCGTAATGACATCTCCGGGCATTACCCGTTCGCCGCTTGGGTACCGGGTTGTACCCATGCCGATGGTCCATTTTCCGGCCGGGCATTTATAGGCAGATAGAAACCTTCGGAAGTCCCCGCCACATTCAAAGTGTTCGATCAGGGAAAGGCAGTCTTTTGATACGCGTTTAATCTTTTCCATTATCAGATTTTTTGTGTTTGTCAGTGTACTCGTCATCGGGGCCATCGGTGATTTCACTGATGGTTTCTGAACTTTTACGCTTGAATATTTTCAGGATTCTCATGAAAACAGGTTCATTCGTGATTTTGGCAATGTTCTCAAAAATTGATTTTAGCTCTACAAAGCAGATAAATCCTGCGATCAGACTGGCCAGGTTTGACCAGGAGAGCGAAAAGGTATGTTCCATCATCCAGGATGCCATCACGGCGATGGTGTACCATACAAATTTGTACACTGTTCTTCTAAGCTTGTGGCTTTCGAGTTTCTCGCCTGATTTCAGGGATGCCCATATCCCGCTGACAGTATCGAAGGCCAGGAATATCAGCATCACATGGACCATCTCGGAAATTGGCGTAAAATAGGAGACGAACAATACCGCCAACTTTGTAAAGAATGAGTTAAAAGAAACCATGCAGAAATTTTCAGGGATCATGTGTTAATAATTATAGGTGCCTTTTGTTTTGAGTTTGAATGACAATCCCCAGCCATCGCAGCCGAGCAGGTTATATTCCGGATCAGTGTGCATACTGTTAATAAAGAGGCCGTGTAACATGTGCGAAAATCGAGTTGTATGTTCCCGATCTGCTGAGAGTTCAATAAGTTTATTTTTGATGTCGGCAATAACCAGTTGAGTGTTGTGTAGTTCCGTAATAAATTCATCATGTGTTAACGATCCCCGGTCATTCTTTTTGACCACGAAGACAAAGCAGGAATCAATCTCTTCGTAATCATCACCACTGGTAGCCTCGATATCAGAACTGGGAATGACGGCAAACAGGATCACCGAGCCAGCATCAATATCCCTGATCACGCTGGCGAGATCACTTTCTTCATGAACCATGAAAAAGTGATTGATCCCAGGAACTTCACCGGCCATAAATTGCCAGAAAGAGCGATATGTATTAATCGGCACCATTTGATTTGAATTTTCCTGTTAATGCCTGAGATTGTTTCACCACCTGGTACAAGCGGATCATGATATCGTAAAGGTTCTGGCTGTCTGTTTCTTCAATAGAACCAAACACCTTTGTTTCAGCAAGGCTATAAAGGATCCCAACCAGCCCGATATCAGGTGAATCGTCAGAATCATCCTCACGCTGATAGATGATCGAAAGATCAATCGTCTTACCATCAACGTTCAGGGTACCAGTGGACAGAAACTGTTCACACCCCGAAAAAAACAGGAAAATCCCGTACCTGATCGCCATCGGGAGTTTCGCGATAGCCTGCACCCTGGCTTCGAGAAACAAAGGATTTGATTTTGCAGTTAAAGGCACACGAACCTGGCCATCAAACGACGGCAGAAGTTTTTTGAACCACAAAAAACGCTTGGCCGGCCGGTACAGAACAGCAATAAGGTGGTTCAGGTCTGTTTCGCTTTGACTTTCCAGGTACGCTGCATAATGGCTGTGTGCGAGCCGGTATTCAGCAAAGGTGATATCCTGCACCGCATCCATAGGGCCATGGTAGTTACCACAAATCATCGGGATAAAATTCCTGGTAAACCCAAGTTTGAATGTCTTTACCTGCTTCCCGTCCTGCTCAACCTGCTCAAAGAATGATTCGCAAAGATCACCAAGACGGAAGATTTCAGCATATGCGTTTTCCCGTTCTTCGCGGGATAAAAAGGCATACATGAAATCCATTTTCACGTCGAGAAGTCTAATAATCATGCTGGCTTTGAGATGATCAATGGTGATCTTTCCACCGAGGTACTGCAGGATCAGTCCGATGAAATGGACAAACTGATCCTGGTCCATCTCCTGGATTTCGGATGGAAATTCTTTCACCAGGTGTTTTACGGGTATTTCAATTTTGTGCATTACAGTCTTACATATTTTCGATCCGGATCAATATGCTCATCCGGGGCGGGTATGATAAATACTTCTCCTGAAGTGGTCATATCAAGCTTTCTGCAGTACTCCTGCAATTTGAACAGTTCCCGCATGCCATCCTTTTCTAGTGCGCCGGAAACTTCATTCCTGTCGGGTTTCGAAGCAGGGTTCTTGCGTTTTAAATCCAGGGGTATTACATTGGAGAAGATCCCTGAAGGCAGGACCTGGGATGAAAGCCGTTTCACAGCAACACTGAGCGCCAAAAGGCCCAGCGGCTGCCTTATTTTATCCAACAGGGGTGTATTCTCCTCCGATATGACATTTCCCTGGAACTGCTCAAGAATCTCGTTATATCTATCTTCTCCGATACAGGCAGCGATTTCATTGTCCTGTATCCTTCTGATGAATGGGACCAAAGAAAGGAAGGTCAGCCGGCTCCCGGCGATCATGAATATTTTCTCAAACACATTGACATTGGGGATCAGCAATTCTTTGGTAGCCTTGTAAGCCTCTGAATATTTCCATGGAATCACAAGTTCTTGCTTTAAAATTTCTCCAATCATTGCCTCAGATGTGATCTCATCATCAATGTGATCATCGAGAAATTCCAACAGTATATCAGTTGCTTCATGTGCCAGGGCGAGAAGGTTCTCATTGTCCTTTTCAATCTGCCATTCAAATGCCGGTTTTTCCTGTTCAGAAACAAATATCTGCCGGCCTTTGTCACTATGGGTCAGGTCTGAACTGGGCACAAACCGCCGATAGGCATGAACGGCAACCGGGTACTGTATTTTTTCCACCAATTCATCCAAGGTAATATATTCCGGATGTTCCATGCTGCGACCATTTACATGATAATTATCAGAGTTATAGTGAGTCAGCGCAGTTTTAAACACTTCCGGGCCAATGATCTTTATTATTTCGCGCTCAGCAAATCCAATATAGGACTTGAGATTGTTGAAATTGATTGATTTATAGATAAATCCGATCAATTCTTTCAGTTCAAGGGACCCGGTATTATTCTTATTGAAAATCATGGTTGCATTATTTTACGATGGTGCTGGGTTTGGGACTGCCCGGAGCCTGGTTTGCCATGCGATCATTCGGATTTGTTGCAGCTTCGGTGAGCAGCAGATCATGGTAAAAGCCTAAACGAAGCCCTTTCCCCGGGAAATTTGCATTGATTGCAAGGTTGATATCCTTCATCACAATTCCTTCAGGGATATCGATCCCGGTAGCCAGGTAAATTTTGAAAGAATAGAGTTGTTCTGAACCGCTGGGCAGGTTACCATCCTTGCTCAGGTTACTCAGGGCCGGGTGCAGACCGATTCCTGAAGTAACCTGGAACAAAGCTTCATTGGCGATATTGATCTGTGCGTCAATAAAGTCCTTGACCTTCTGATCCAGTGGGGTGATCTTCCAACCTACGTATTGATTGGAGAGTTCATCAAACATTGTGGCGGTGCTTACAAATTTTCCAACCTTATCATTGCCTGCCAAGGCAATCGAAAATTTTTCCATCACATCGTCCTGAGCTTTCTTGAACAACGTCTCGGTAAAGATTGCACCCGATGTTTCGCATTGAGTCATCATGTCGGTGCGCATGGTCTCCCAGTACAATGCCGGCACCTCAATATGGTATTTGATGGCCATTGAATTGTCGTTAAAATTCGACAGCAGTTTCGGGATTGAGGATGAAAGCCTGATCCAGTTCAGGGAACCGTGGATCGGGCTGCGCGAGTATTCATAGTCCAGGGCAAATGAATACAGATTTGAATAACGCATCGAGACCGGAAATGCAAATGGTGCCAGTGAATCGAAAACCGGGTACCGGCGCAAACCATTGTGCCAGGGCTGTTTGAAATCGCCTACAACAATTCCAAGTACCTGGTTGTTTGAATCGGGCCATTCGAGCCTTGAATAGAGTGATGAAACGTGTTCAAGCTTTGTAATAATGGCCTTTTCTCCTATTCTAGCCCCTTTGTTGCGGTAAAACTTTGTAAAGTGGCCGTTTAGGGTACGGAATTCAATACATGCCTTGAGCAGGTATTCTTCATAATCCCATGAATCAAGCCATGCCTGAATCTCGGGATCAGTAAGCCAGTATTTGACCCTTCTCCCATTCTCGAAATTCAGTTTATATAGAGCAGGTCCCTGACCATAAAGGAGCTGGGCTTGTTTATTGAGAATCTCTGGGGTGAGGTTGTTCTCATCCAGGATCAGGCGAAGTTCATCCGGGTAATTATTCTCCTGACCATTGGCCACGATCTCGAATTCCCCGATCCGGGTCGGCATTAACTGCCGGGTGTTCGTGTAAAATGGCAGTACTGAAGGGCTGGCCATCTTGAAGGAACCGACTACATCGAAGGCATAAACCCCCACCGGTGTAATCCCGAAGGCTTTATTTCCTTCCCGGATGATCTTTACATCTGACTTTTTCACAACAGTCATGCGCTATCAGTTAAGAATGACTTTTTTATCTTCAAAAAACATGATCAGCATTTGCCAGCAAACCCGTGGCTCCTGAAGTTGTTCATCGAAATAGAATATTTTGAATTCTGCATTAACCAGATCATCACCTTTGGCTGATGGCCGCAGATGGGCACGTTGCACATAACGGATGCCATTGCAGGTATCCGTTTCACGGTTCAGTGTAGAATGAGTAAATGAAAAAGACTTTCCTTCCTGGGAGTATTTTCGCATTTGCCTGATGGCCTCATACAAATCGATGGTTTCTTCGATAATCATGAGGCAAACCTATGCCAGACAAGAAAATAATTAAAGGACAAACATCCTTTGTCTTTACGACCGTTAAAAAGGGAGTTCCGCGTCAGCGGAACTCCCTTGAGATTCAGTCGTCGAATTTCAGAAGTTGATCTTCTCTTCAGCTTCTGCGATGCTTGAATCGAATGATAACTTGAGAAAATCAATAACCTTTTTAACTCCGGGTGTGAAACTGGTGGTGAAGACATTCCCATCTGAGTCATTCAGCCGCATGGAGCAGTTGAAGTCGTTGGAGGAAATCTGGAAGCGCTCCAATTCAGAGCGGGTTTGCACCAACTTTGCCCTTTTTTCGATGATGAGCTGGAGATTTTCAACCTTGAGTATCTTCTCCATGAGGGTTAATTCCGGTTTCACAACAGCGACCGGCTCTGGCTTAACTTCGACAATCGGTTCCGGCTTCACTTCAGCGACCGGTTCGGGAACTTCATCAACTGCAGCTTCTTCGGCTGGTTCAGTCTGAAATGATGAGAAACTTGGCCTGA
>JBMOIP010000102.1:0-7132 GCA_049317265.1 Bacteroidales bacterium | reverse complement strand
TTTGATAAACTATTCCCTGTAATGAAATTTCAAAAAGAGAACGGTGTTTTTCTTCACTCTTTCGAAGGGCATCTTCCCCTTTCTTGCGCGCGGTGATATCACGACTGATTCCAAGTACGCCTATCAGGATACCATCACCACCCCAATAGGGAGTTTTAAGTGTATCTAAAAGAACATTACTCCCATCAGGATAGGTGACCCACTCTTCATTATGCTGGTATAGCTTTTTCACAAGCATTTCCTGATCAAATTGCCTGAAAGTATCAGCTATTGGCTTTTCAAAAAGATCATAGTCGGTTTTGCCAATAATTTCACTTCGCGATTTGCCGATAAGTGCAGCAAAAGGCGGGTTGCAGCCAAGGTAAACCCCTTCAGTATCCTTGAAAAAGATCACATCAGGGATCGAATCAAGCAATGAGTTAATCAATGCTAATTGAAGGACATTTTCCTCTTCAGCCTTTCTGCGTTCAGTGATATCAGTAAATGTTACAACTGCGCCAACAATTTGTTCGTTTTTAAATATTGGATGGGAATAATACTGAACGGGGAAACTTGTTCCGTCAGCACGCCAAAGAACTTCATCATCAATGCGTGTTCCCTTCCCTTGTCGAAATGCTAAAAATATTTTGCATTCTTCAACTTTCATAGGTCGGTGATCAGAATATGAGTGATGTATCAAATCATGCATGTTCTTGCCAAGAAAATCGTTTTCAGTTTTATAACCCAATAATTCAATACATGATTTATTTGCGTGTGTGCAATTACCTTCTAAATCTATACCATAAATGCCTTCTGCGGTAGAGTTCATTAACAATGAAAGTTTCTCTTCACTTTCTACAAGTGCCTTTTCTGCCTTTTTTCGTTTGATGATTTGTTTCAACTGTAACGCGAGCGCTTCAATCAGATGCCTTTCTTCCTTAATAAAAGGCCCTTCATCAGCAATTGGCATCTCACTGAGGTAAGCAACCTCGATCAGGCCAATCACCGTTTCGTACACCTCAATAGGCGCTGATAGTTTCCACGCGGAATCTACGTAGTTTTCTGTACAGAACTCAACGCCATCCACAACAATCCTGGCACAGGTTATCCCGGGATATTGCCACCCTTCAGGCAGAATATCAACAAATCTCTGATAAAAAGCATCCAGGGTAATATCCTTTTCACCAGCCAACTGGCTCAATCTGTATAGAATCTGAAACTCTTTTAAACGTTCTTCAAGCTGATGCGCTATATTTTTTTTGTCGGTAATGTCTTTATCAGCACCAAAGTATCCTGTCAGTTTTCCTGTTTCGTCAAATTTAGGAACACCATTCGTTAATAAACATACCAGATGACCGTCTTTATGTATATTCCAATTTTCTAAATCAAAAATAGGTTCACAAGCCTGTACTTTGTTTTGGAAAATTGTACCAACACGTTCTATTTCCCCATCAGTCATAAAATCAAATGGTGTCTTTCCAACTATCTCATGAGCAGTGTATCCCAGGATTTTTTCAACCTTGTCAGAACAATCTAAATATATTCCCTGTTCGTTTACTTCCCATATCCAATCAGAAGTACTCTCAATAACTGAATTAATGACGGCTGCTTTTTCTTCGATTTGTTTTTTTGCTTGAATTAGTGCCAATTCGGCCTGCTTACGTTCAGTAATGTCCTGAAATATTTCAAGTATCGCCTTCTTGCCCTGATAAATCATACCGGTATGATTTATCTCAAATATCCTGTCCCCAAGGATCCCGTGTGATTCGTAAGTCTCAGTTTTGCCAACAGCTACATCTTTGGTCAAAGGACAATTAATGCATTGCTTTTTATCATCCTTGTACAAATCCCAGCATTTTCCCCCGATTGCATTTTCGCCAAAGATTTCTCTAAATTTATCACTCAGAAACAGAACTGTCCCCGTTTCATCAACTATAATAATTCCGAATGGGATGGTTTTGAGTAAGGTCTCGTTAAAGACATTACTATTTCGAAGTGCTTCCTCTGATCTTTTAAGCTCTTCGTTCTGATAGTCAAGACCTTTATTGGCAATGGCCAGTTCGTCTGCCCTTTTTGACTTCTCTTCATTTTGAAAAACAAGTTCTTTGAGTTCCTTTGCGCGTTTTGCTTTTTCTTCGTTTTGAAATGCCAGCTCTTTGTTGGCAATGAGCAGTTCATCAGCACGTTTTGCTTTTTCTTTGTTTTGAAATGCCAGCTCCCCGATAAGCTCCAGTATCTTGGCTTCTGACTTCATTTTGAGCAACTCTTCAGCCTTTTGGCGAAGGATTGCGCTATTGTATTTATCGTTTTCGTTCATTTCTTTCTTTGATTTTCCAAAGTTCATCTTCCGTCGGTTTGGTAATTTACATAATAATTAATATGGTGCAGGGAATTATTTCCCCACCCACATATCCACCACCTGCAGAAAAGCCTTGATGTCGAGCGGTTTTATTAAATAATAATTAGTTTGAAGCATTGAGTTATTTCCCCACCCACATATCCACCACCTGCAGAAAAGCCTTGATGTCGAGCGGTTTTATTAAATAATCTTTGATTCCTGTTTTCATAAGTTTTTCAACCTGGTAAGGCATCGCATCGGCGCTGACAACCACAACAGGAATTTCCTTAGTTTTTTCTACTGCCTGTAGAAGTTTAATCACTTCGAAACCCTGTATGTCCGGCAAATCGAGATCAAGAAGAATCAAAACCGGAGCGTATTCGATGGCCAATGAAACTGTCTGTGCCCCTTTGGTATGACTCACTAATTGAATGGATGGCCGGTGATTGAGCAGGATTGCTTCCACCAATTCGGTGTTGGCGGCATTGTCTTCGATATACAGGATAGTCCCGGTTTTTTCGTGAAAGGCGCTGTGCGCCAATAATTCATTTTTACTTTGGAAGCCGGGTTCTATGTTTGCAATGGCAGACCCTGCTGTCAGTTTTATATTCTCTTCATGTTGTTGGTTATCGCTTTTCATGTTTTCGGTCAAAGGGAGTTCAATCCAGAAGGTACTCCCCACGCCAACCTCGCTTTCAAGGCCAACTGCACCGTTCATCGCTTTCATCAGTTCTTTCACGACTACCAGCCCCAGTCCGGTGCCTTCGGTTTTGGTTTTCTCCGCTCCAATGCGCCCGAATGGCTGAAAGAGTTTGGTGATATCTTCGGGCTTTATCCCATTGCCGGTATCGGTTATTGAAATCCTGACCGAAGCGTTTCCATGAACATCCGGTGGTAGTAATGCTGTTTTAATGGTTACCGAACCACCATCCCTGTTGTATTTTATGGCGTTGCTGGTTAAATTAAGCAAAACCTGTTTCAGCCGGAGTTTGTCGGCCAGGGCAAAAAGGTTGCCGGCAGGCGAATCAACAAGAACAATTGTTACATTTCTTTTATCTGCCAGGATTTGAACCACATCCGATATTTCATAAATGATGCCTGATATTCGTACCGGTTCCGGTTTCAGAATTTGCTTTCCGGATTCAATTCCTGCAAGTTCGAGCACTTCGTTTATCAGGTTGAGCAAATGTTTTCCGCTGTTTTGTATTTGATTTATCCATTTTTTGTGCATTGCTGTTAGATCGCCCAATTCCATTAACTGGGCAAAGCCAAGGATCGAATTCATGGGCGTGCGCAGTTCGTGGCTCATGCGCAAAAGGAATTCGCTTTTGGCAAGATTTGCCCTGTTGGCTTCGTTTCTTGCAATAATAATGGCTTCTTCTGCTTGTTTGCGCATAGTGATGTCGTGGTAGTTCATCAAGACGCCATTAATAATAGAATCATGTACTAGATTGACGGCTGTGAGTTCGATGGGTTTATAGCTACCATCTTTACATTTGTATTTGTATTCAACCGTTTTTGATGAATCATCCTTTTGCAAAAGGTTATAGAATTCGATTTGGATACGCTCCAGATCATCGGGATGGACGGTTAACCATCCGTTTGTTCCGATCAGATCCTGGGGTTGCCAGCCAAAGTACTTTTCGATATTGGGGCTTTTATATTTCATTTTCCCGTCAGCACCCATGATCCCGATTACATCAGAGATATTGAAAATCATCGAACTATGCTTTATTTCACTTTCGAGTAAAGCCTTTTCCGCTAATTTGCTTTCGGTGATATCCGAAATGTAACCATGCCATAGTATTGTGCCATCTGCTTCGGCTTGAGGCTTGGCATTGCCCGATAACCAACGTACCGTACCATCATCGAACCGGACCCGATACTCTTGTTGCCAAAGCGTGAGGTCTTTTCCTGAGGCCTGAATGGAAGCAACCGCGCCTTCGAAATCATCAGGGTGAATCCTTGTAAATACGATTGAAGCATCATGGGCTACTTCTTCGGGGCTGACCCGGTAAATGTCGCGGATGCCTTCACTGGCATACGGGAAACATGAGGAGCCATCAGGGTTCAACTGGTACTGGTAAACAACACCTGGAACCCGGTCGGCAATCTTTTCCAACCTGCCCAAAGCTTCTTTATACTGTGCAGTCCTTTTATTGACCGTTAGTTCGAGGGTTGTGTTGAGGTCGTGAATTTTCTGTTCAGCAATTTTGCGTTCGGTAATATCTTCCTCGATGGTCAGGTAATGCGTTACTTTCCCGATGTTATTTATCACAGGCGAAATGGATGCAGCCACCCAATAAAGCCCGCCGTTTTTCCTTTTATTATGAAACTCACCCTTCCATTCTTTTCCCGAACTGATTGCCTGCCAAAAGGTTTTATACTCTTCTTTAGGTTTTTCACCCGAACTGAAAATACGAGGATTCTGCCCAACGAGTTCTTTATTGGAATAGCCCGAAACCTCCGTTGCTTTAGGGTTGGCATATTCAATGATTCCTCCCGGATTTGTAATATAAATGATTACCGGGCTTTGTTCAATAGCTTGCGAGCGTTTTCTTAGTTCATCTTCAGCCATTTTTCGCGCGGTGATATCCCTGAAAAAACCAAGCAATTGGCTCCTGCCATTTAGCGAGATGAGTGCTCCACGGATATCCGCGTAAAAAATTTCACCATTACTTTTGAGGCATTGAATATTTTCGGCAATTTCTTTCTCGCCACGCACCAGACTTTCAAACTCGGCGAGGGTATGCCCTAAAGTATCTTCCGGATGAATGTCGGCAATGGTTTTTGTTTTGAATTGTTCCTCTGTATAGCCAAATGCATGGCATTGAGCCGCATTGGAATACGTAATCATTTTTGTTTCCGCCTCGGCAATCAATATTCCGTCGGGGCTTCCCTGAAAAATGGAATGGTACCTCTCTTCTGAAGCCTGTAGTTCTTGCTGTGCATGCTTTCGCTCCGTAATGTCCCTGTATTTCCACAAATGACCTGAGTAAACTTCGTTAAACCAGGTTGGAATATAATCTCTTTCGAAATGCCGACCATCCAGCAGTTCAAGTTCATCGTTATACACCGCCTTTTTATTGGCCAGAATAAGGTTGATGCCGTCAACAAATTCTTCCGGATTACTAAAGAAATGTTTATTCTGTTCCGCCGATTCAGAACAATCGGCACCAGTAAGGGCTTCGGGTGGCGCCGGGATTGCAAACATATCGCAAAAAAGCTGGTTGGTTAATGCAATTTTGCGGTTTGAATCTTCGAGCAAAATGCCTTCCTGCAAATTAATGATAAGGTTATTGAGGATGGCTGATTTTTTCCATATTTCGTTTTCTGCCTGTTTACGGGGGGTGATATCAACCGCAGTTACCATGCATTGCATCCCATTTTCGGTGGCAACACCCGAAAGATGGACAAACATGGGCTGGTTGCCGGGAGAAGTCAGGATTATTTCGCAGGATTCCTTTGCTTTGGTTCCAAATGCTTTTTCCAGAAAGAGATTAAAGGTCTGTTTTGTATCTTCGGAAACGAAAAATTCAAACTTTGCACCTTGTAAGTACAAGCGTTCCTTACCAAGCATATTTGCCCCAATGAGGTTTATCCCGATTATTCTTCCATCAATGGACAGCGTTAAATAACCCGATGGAGCAAAATCATATAATTCAACATATTTTTTGGCATCAACTTCTGCTTGCTCTTTTGCCAGAATGAACTCCTCGTTCATTACTTTCAGTTCGATCTGGTGTACTTCAAGCTCATGAGTGATTTTCATTGCTTTGGCAGTTTCAGCTATTAACTCTGCTGCCCGCTTTGCTTTTTCTTCGTTTTGAAATGCCAGCTCCCCGATAAGCTCCAGTATCTTGGCTTCTGACTTGGTTTTCAGCAACTCTTCGGCCTTTTGGCAGAGGGTTTCGGCTGTTGATTTGTTTTCGGTATTTTTTTTCATATCATTCAATTTGATTCTTCACTTTTCGAAATCTTCGAAATTAGTATTTTCTGTAAATAATCGTAGTCGTAATTGTTAGCCTTCGACAGGAGGTGATTGGCAAGTTCTGGATTATCATTTCCGATCGTTTGAATGAGCTGGATGAGCAGATGAAAATCTGCACCTTCGACAGCATCCTGTATTTTTACCACAAGCTCTTCGGGCAGTTGTGCAATACTTTCCTCAACCAGGGCAGTGTTATCAAGATATGCGGAAGGAGTGCCGGTAGTTTTTTCTTCTTCATAGATGTAGCCGATGCCAAGCGCTTTTCCGATGGCAGCAAACAACTCATTTTCATGAAATGGTTTGCGGACATAGCCCTGTATCAAAGGTGCAAAGGTCTGATTTTTCTCATCTTCGGGCGCGCTGGCGGTTACGGCGATAACGGGGGTTTGTTTCCCTTTTTCGGTTGCTTTAATGCGGTGGGTTGCTTCATAGCCATCCATTACAGGCATGCGCATGTCCATCAAAATAAGGTGAGGGTTCCACTGCTCAAATTTTGTGATGGCTTCTTCGCCGTTGATGGCTTCGTTTGTTTTAAAACCAACGAGTTTGAGAAAACGTAAAACAACAATCCGGTTTTCTTCTTTATCGTCAACCACCAGGATGCGATAATCGTTGTGGGAGTTTTTGAGGCTAACCACTCGTTTTGTGGCATTGTACCGGGTAATTTCGGGTTTTCCCGGTTTTACTTCTACGTCAATTGTAAATATCGAGCCTTTGCCCGGGATGCTTCCAACGGTAATATTTCCACCCATCAACAAGGCTAATTCGCGGCTCAGGGCAAGGCCGAGGCCGGTGCCGTTGCTGCTGTTGATTCCGGCGGTTGT
>JBMOIP010000101.1:0-7300 GCA_049317265.1 Bacteroidales bacterium | reverse complement strand
CTGCAATAGGTACAAAAACCTTTATGATTGGCAAAGGCGGCAATTACAGGCCGCTGGCACTGAACTATTCTTCTCTTGATAACCCTAGTACCGTAACGGCAGAACAAACAGAAAGCACCCTGCCGGGATCACTTCCGGAAAATACAACGGCTACCCTGGCTCGTTACTGGACTATTTCACAAACAGGTGGTACTACTTACAATTACAAGATAACCCTGGATGGAACTGGTTTTTCAGCCTCCGGCACAGCAGTAATGCTGAAGGGCGACGGAGCATCAAATTCGGCCTATGCGGTTACTACGCCAAATTATACAAATACAACCGGGTTCACCTCCTTCAGCAATTTCGGTTTGGGAGACATGACTGCTCCGACGGCTTATAATGTTACCGGCACCGGTTCATTCTGCCAGGGAAGCGGGGGCCTCGCGGTTGGTCTCGATAATTCGCAAACAGGAGTTACCTATGAATTGTGGAAAGATAACATTGCCACAGGCGAGACAATGCCTGGTACAGGCGCATCGTTGAACTTTGGCAATAAAACAGAAGGCACTTATACCATTAAAGGTACAAATGCCGCGGGGACAATAACCATGAACTCGAGTGCCGTTGTTACCCTTATCCTTACCGGCCAATGGACAGGCGCTGCCTTAGATAACGATTGGGCGACCGCAGGAAACTGGTGTGGCGGAATTCCCGGAGGGAGTACAAATGTGATCATTCCCTCGGGCAGCACCGTTCATGTTACCTCCTCTCCCGGTTCCTGGGCCGAGTGCAACAACCTCACCATCGGCAGCACCGGGATACTTATCATCGATGCCGGCAAGGCCCTGACGGTGAACGGCACGATCACCAATAATAACGGCGTATCAGGACTGGTCATCGAATCGGACGCCACCGGGACCGGCTCGCTGAAACAAAATAACACAGGTGTGAATGCAACCATGAAACGCTTTATGAACAATGCCGACTGGACCTCATGGAAAGACGGCTGGCACTTCATGAGTTCGCCGGTGGCAAGCCAGGCCATCAGCCCTGCATTTATTCTGGATCCGGATACGAAATATGATTTCTATTGCTGGGACGAACCTTCCAACCTTTGGGTGAATTTCAAGAACCAGAGCAGCGGTACCGGTACAGCACCCTACTTTGATAACTTGAACGGCGGAAACAATTTCAACGCCGGCAAGGGTTACATGGCCGCCTATGATGATGCAGACACCAAATCCTTCAGCGGTACGCTGAATGTGGCTGATGTATCACTCTCCGGCCTTACCATCACGGGGTCACAGGCAAACCGCAGCTGGCACCTGCTGGGCAACCCTTTCAGCTGCGCACTTACCTGGGATAATACCTGGACAACCTCAAACATCGCCGGTGTGGCAGAGATCTGGAATGAAGACATCCAGGACTACAGTGCCCTTACATCATTCCCGGCCAGCGTTATACCTGCAACCAACGGGTTCATGGTCCAGGTCTCAGGCGGTATCGGCAGCCTGACGATCCCCGAATCAAAACGTGTACATTCGGCCCAGGCATTCTATAAATCCTCCATTCCGGCGATGAAACTCACCGCCCGCAATAATGTAGCCGGAAATGCCAAGGAAAGTTCGGTCTGTTTCAATCCTGACGCCACGGCAGGTTTCGACCTGCAGTACGATGGGGAATTTCTGCATGGTTTCGGCCCTGTATTCCATTCCAATATCGGCGATATCAAGCTGAGTGTCAACAGCCTGCCTGATCTTACTGCCCAGACCGGCATCCCATTTACCTTTATCCCAAACGACGGTGCTGTCTTCACGATTGAAGCGACGGGAATCGAAACAGTTCCTGCCACTCCCTGGCTGCTGGATAAAAAGACCAACACCGATCAGAACCTGAGGGTGGATCCGGTTTACCACTTTACGGCATCAGCCGGGGATGACCCCAGCCGTTTCCTCCTCCATTTCTCGGGCGTGGGCATCAGCGAATCCCGGATCCCGAACCCCGTATCGGTTTACATGGCTGGCGGGATCATCTGCATTTCCAACAACACCGGGTCTGCCCTCAGCGGAGAAATCTACATCTACAATATGATTGGACAACTCATGATGCAGCAGGAACTGAAGAGTGACAGGCTGGTTAAAATCAACCTGAACACCGGCACCGGCTATTACCTTGTGAAGGTGATCACCGGTGACCTGGTTTATTCTGGAAAGGTGTTCATAAAATAGACCTCATCCCCCTGACCCCTTCTCCTTCAAGGAGAAGGGGAGTATGGGTGAGGTGTAAAACCAGGTAGATAAAATTTTAAACCTCTCATACGAAACATCATGAAAAGACAATTCAACCGCGTTCTGTTCTCTGTGATCCTTCTCGCTTCCATGGCCTTTGCCCGGGTAATCTTTGCCCAGGCTCCTCCACCGCCCCCTTCCGAAAAGGGTACCGGCAGCAACAAGGCGCCAGGCGGAGGAGCCCCTGTCGACGGCGGCATACTCATCGCCCTGGCATCAGTGGCCGGATTCGGCGCCTGGAAAGTGATCAGAAAGTTTAACAAGTCACATCATCATCATTTACATACTTGAACTCAGGCGAGCTTATGATATAATGTAAATTAAAAAAATCTGATCCCGTTTGAGTAAATCAGGCGGGATTTTTCTTTAGTGAAAAGCCTATCCTTCTTTTAGAAGAATGTGGTATCAAATTTCCCTGCGGAGGCGGCTGCTGATTTATTGTATCACCTATGATTTTGCTGAAAACAAAAGGCCATTCTTTGGAAGATATTGTGCAGATTTTGTTGGTGCGGGAGAG
The DNA here is from genome assembly GCA_049317265.1 of Bacteroidales bacterium. Lineage (GTDB taxonomy): Bacteria > Bacteroidota > Bacteroidia > Bacteroidales > FEN-979 > CAIVAT01. Next base: position 4,513 of record JBMOIP010000101.1, on the reverse strand, counting down.
TTAAATTTCACTGGACAATCAAAAAAAAATTCAGATATTTGTCCGCATGATCGGGATTTTAAAACATCGGATTTTGATACCGGCCATGATTGGTCTCATGTTGTGTATCTCACACAAACCCCAGGCTGCTTCCTCCGACAGTATTCGTAAAGCCTTGTTTAAAACCAATGATGCGGCCGAACAGGTGAGATTATATATTGCCCTCTCGAAAACCTACAATGAGGGGAATTCAGATTCTGCTGAAATCTGCCTTAAAAAGGCTCTTAACCTGGCCAGGAGCCTGAAACTATCAGAGCCTTTGGGCGATGTTTATTTTGCCCTGGGAAGATATGCACGGCTAAAAAACAGGCTTGACGAGGCTCTTCATAACTTTAAACTGGCTCAGGTCTCGTTCAGCAAGGCCAATCAAACAGAGAATTATGTAAGAATGGAACAGATGATGGGCATTGTATGCGCAGAAATGGACAATTTACCTGAAGCTATCAGCCATTACCTGGAAGGAATCAAGCTCGCTGAAGAACAACACATGAAACATCTTCTTGCAGAACTTAATATGCAAATGGGACTTCTTTTCCTGGAATCAAATGACAAGCAGGCAACACTTGAATACTTCCGGAAGGCCATAAAATACTTTACTGAAGTCGGTGATTCAGTTTTACCAGCCACTCCCTATCTCTATATGGGCTATATCTATTTAGACCTTGAAAGCTATGAAATGGCGACCAACTATGCCGGGAAGGCAAAGTCCATCTTTGAAAAGCGACACGCAACAATGCAGGAATCGGTTGCCATAGTGCTTATGAGCCAGATCGAAAGCAAGCAGGGACATCACCTTCAAGCCCTGGCCCTTGTAAATCAGAGTCTTATCCTTTTGAATAAAGAGGATAAAAGTTGGAAGGGACCGAGGGATTATGCACTTTCACAATTTTATGCAGATATCGGCGGTGTATACATGGAAGCAGGTCGTATGCAGGAAGCAATGATGTACCTGAAAAAAGCATACAGCATTTCCATTAAGCTAGATCAACCGAAAACCCTGAGCCGGATTGCTGAAAAACTCAGCATCCTGCATGAAAGGCATAAAAACCAGGACTCAGCCCTGTTTTATTACAAGATATTTCACCTGAAATCCGACAGCCTTTCAAAAGCAACCTCAATTAATACATTTAAACTTACAGAGATCCGTAATGATTTTGAAAAAAAGCAAAAGGACGCCGAACAGAAACTGAACAATGAACGGTTACAAAGAATCAACATTCTCATTATTTCTATTATCAGCGTTATCATCTTACTGGCCATTGTTTTAATCCTTTTCCTGAAGCTCAGGCTGGAAAAAGAAAAGAAGAAAAAGGCTGACCTTGAAAAAACCGCCCTGGATGCAAAACTTGAGTACCAGAACAAGGAAATGACTACCAACGTAATGTATCTGAACAAGATGAACGAACAGGTAGTAAGGATTGCCGAAAAATTACAGAGCCTCCAGATAGAAGAAGACTCAGACAACTCCAAAATTATCAGGTCGATCGCTTATGAACTCAAGCAGGGATCAGGATACGACAGCCTGAAGGAGTTTGAAATGCGGTTTCAGAATGTGCACAAGGATTTTTACAGGAACCTTACCGATAAATTTCCTGACCTGACACCGAATGAGTTAAAGCTTTGTGCATATCTCCGTCTCAACATGAGCACAAAGGACATCTCCTCCCTGACCTACCAGAACGAAAACAGCATCGGGGTCGCGCGAACACGACTCCGGCAGAAATTTGGTATCACGAGACATGATAACCTCATCACCTTCCTCGCCCAATTTTAATCTCCGCTGTCAATTTCACTCACCTCCGTGAATAGTCCGGCCTGAATATCTCACCAGGCTTTGCCGTGTTACTCCTTTTTTTGTTTTTTATCAGGGGGCGTATGACTATTCCCATCGCCCCACCTTGTTCCGTAAATAATTGATTATCTGGCCATGTTAAAAATGTAAGGCTTGATATTGTTTATGTAATACTCCAAATTAAGGATATGATATTTCCCGGGTTTAGATTTGCAATGAATAAAACAGGCATTCAACAATGAACCACCCCAACGAAAACGAAAACTCCCGGATTGACGATCGTGCTGAACTCCTCCGGATAAAAAAGGAAGAAAATGAGGTCATTAAAAGGCGTTGGAGTGATAATCTCATCCGGGAATACTCTATGAAGTTACCCGGGAATCAGCCGGTTCCTGATGAAAACAATAGTGGCAATGCAAACAATAAATGACAAAGTAATGAATTATCATCAACCAAAAACAATCAAAATGAGAAAATTTTTACCAATCCTGGCAGCCTTCTTCTTCGCAGGCCTGGCTGTTATCGGGCAGACTGTGTCACAGTACAAATTCAGTCAAAGTATGGAGACATATACCCAGATATCAGGCGGAACGGCTATCACGCCGATCGGCGATACCATCTTTGACGGGGGTTCCTATGCAGATTTAAACATCGGATTTAACTTTACATGGAGAGGTGCTGACTTTACGAAGTTCGGGCTGGCTGAAGATGGATTCATCTGCCTTGGATCTGCCTTGCCTGTATCCAGTGCTGAAGCGTTAAGTACTGAATGGATGTCGAATGATGTGATTGCCGGATTCAATGAAGACCTGTATGGCTGGAAAGCAAACGGAGCTGGAATCCGTTACCAGACGCTTGGCACTGCACCCAACCGTTATCTCGTTGTTCAGTTCAGCAACTTTGGATTTTATAAAAATGGCAGCAATGACGGCCTTCCGGATTTCAATTTCCAGATTCAGTTGTATGAGACATCCAATGTTATTAAAATTGTTTACGGACCATATGCAGGGATCGAATCCAACGGGTTTTTGCAGGTTGGCCTGAGAGGCGCCTCAACCGCGGACTTCAATAACCGTTCGACAACAACAGACTGGTCGGCCACCACTGCCGGCTCATACAACTACGCAACCTGTAAATACGCCCCGGCAACATTTGTGATTCCCACAAATGGATTGACTTTCTCATGGGCACCTCCTCCCCCTTGCGCTGTACCAGCCGCACAGCCAACCAACCTGGTCCTGACGCCTGTTTCAACAATTGTGCTTGCATCCTGGACCGCATCTGCAACTGCCGACAAATACCTGGTCATCAGGAGCCTCAGCAACACACTTGGGGCGACACCTGTTAACGGGACTATTTACACTGCCGGAAGTACATTCGGCAGCGGCGTTGTTGATTACTGGGGAAGCGGAACCAGCTATTCTTCATTGGGACTTGCACCCGCTACCCCCTATTATTTCTGGGTCTTTGCCGCTCAAAATTCCTGCCTCGGTGCTCCTCCCCTTTATCTGACTACCGGCCCTCTGTCAGGCAATACGACCACCCTGCCGCTCACTCCGCGTTGCGGCAACTTAACGGTAGGTCCTACCGGGTTTTTCCCCTCGCTGACATGGGCTTTCATTGACCTGGCTTCGAACGGGGTCTGCGGAGCGGTGAATCTGCAACTGCAGGAGACCTTTTCTTCCACGGTTGAGACTTTCCCGATCACTGCCGGAGCCATCCCGGGCACCAGCAACACCAGCATGGTAACCGTGTATCCCCTGGCCGACGGACTTTCCGTGACGAGCGAAAGCAATACGGGAACGATCCTCCTGAGCAGCGCCGCCTATGTCACATTTGACGGTCGTGTCAATGGTACCGGCTCGACAAAAAGCCTGCTCCTTGATAACATCGCTGGCGGTTATACTGTCGGATTCCAGAACGGCGCACGGTACGACGGTGTCAAATATTGTATCGTCAAGGGAGCCAACACAAAGGGCACGAAAGCAACCATCCAATTCCTCGGAACCAACACCTCATCCGGGAATAGTTACAACACCATCGACAATTGCGAAATCCGGGAAGGTTCACTAAATCCGCTTTACGCGATCGCTTCCTCCGGCTCGACCTTAGGTAACCTGTTCAACAGGAACAATACTGTGTCGAACTGCCTGATCCATGATTTCGCTGCACCCGGGAAAACCGGTGGCAACCCCATCGGTGTAGGCATGCTCTCCGGATCCACAGGATGGACCATAACCGGCAACAGCTTTTATATGACGAGCGAGATCAGGCCCACCGTTGCGGTAGGTTATTATGTGATCTACATTGCATCAGGCGACGGCTACACTATCAGCAACAACTATATTGGCGGTTCAGCCCCGTTGTGCGGCGGTACAGCATGGACACTAAATGGGAATGGAACTCCTCCGACGCTTGGCAACTTCATCCATGGGATCCGTTTCCATACAGGTTGTTTGTCCGAAAATGCCAGTACAGTAACCAACAATACGGTTGCCAATATATTACTAAACACGACTCCCTGGGGAATGAACATCTCCTTTGCAGGTTTCATTTCCATGTCAGGGATCCAGAACGTGACAGGAAATGTTATCGGCTCCGGCACAGGCACGGGCTCGATCGTCATTAACGTAGGCTATAAGCCGGGTTATGGCCATAACTATTTTACTTCAGGGATCGATT
>JBMOIP010000100.1:0-7786 GCA_049317265.1 Bacteroidales bacterium | reverse complement strand
CAGCCATTACCACCGCATGACAATATCCGTGGTAAAAACTATTACCGATAAATCTTCCCGGGACTGGGGCCCGATACCGGGCCCCGGCCCCGGTTATTGTTTAACTTAAAACCTGTAAAAATGAATGAACAAACGCTGCAAAAAATGAGACAAATGAAGTTCTATGGCATGGTCAGGGCATTCCGCGCAAGCATGGAAAATGGCAACATGGACAAAGTAACCAACGATGAGATGGTATCCATACTGATTGACTCAGAGTGGGATGACCGTAACAATCGCCGCATTGAAAGGCAGATGCGCAACGCCCGGTTCCGGTACAAGGCCAATGTTGAACAGTTGCACTTTGATATAGATCGCAACCTTGATAAAAACCAGCTGATGCGTCTTGCAGAATGTGTCTTCATCCAACGTAAAGAGAACCTGCTTATTACCGGAAGCACCGGTATCGGCAAGAGTTACATTGCCTCTGCCATCGGGAATCAGGCCTGCACACTGGGTTACAAGGTACTTTATGCCAACACAACCAAACTGTTTTCCAGGTTGAAGATGGCCAAGGCCGACGGATCATATATCCGTGAGATCGCTAAAATAGAACGGCAGGATCTTCTGATCCTTGATGACTTCGGACTACAGCCAATGGATGGATACGCAAGATCGGTACTTATGGAAATCATTGAGGACCGGCACGGGAACAGGTCAACCATCATCACATCACAGTTGCCGGTGGCTCAGTGGTACGAGGTAATCGGCGAACAAACAGTGGCGGATGCTATTCTTGACCGGATTGTTCATGATGCTCACCGGATAGAACTCCTAGGAGAATCTCTGCGCAAATCGTTTAAAAATAAAATCACGGAAGAAGTTGAAACGAAAGAAAAGAATCTAATTTTGTATAACGCCTAAAAAACCAGGAAAATGATCGTTCTTAAGAATAAAAAAGAGGGGTGGTCAAACGTATCGGCAGAAGTGCTGTAAATTGGACCGGCAGGGGGTGGTCAATTTGGTCGGCATATCCAGAAAGACCTTGACATTCCAGTCACCGATAAGAAAGAAATCAATTATACCTTCAGCCGCAGCTGTTTAACTGGTGGAATGTATATTTATCGCATTCGCAATAACGAGTCGATATTATATGAGGGGAAGATCATCATTCGATAAAAGCATAAATGAAAAAATCACCCTTATAGAATAGACTTTCCCTCATCAAAAAGTGAAAATGAATAGCAAAATACTCACTTCTTTATTCATTCTCATATCATTCATCACTTATTCGCAAAATAGTGAAATAGTGATAAATATCAGCGGTTTAAGATCGGACAAGGGCAAATGTCTTCTTTATTTGTACAACAACAAAAAGGGATTTCCAAACGATGTCAAAAAGGCGATTAATTCTGCTATGGGCAACATTTTAAACGGAAAATCAACTATTGTATTAAAAGATATTCCTGATGGTGAATATGCCATAGGTGTTATTCACGATGAAAATGGAAACGGTAAGATGGATACAAACTTTATAGGGATGCCTGAGGAAGGAGTTGGGGTTTCTAATAATGCTAAAGGTCATTTTGGATCACCCAGTTATGAAGATTCAAAATTTCACGTGAACAGAAAATCATTAATAATGACTATCACTATCAAATATATATAGAATGAAGGGGAATGGCGGCTCCTGACAGGAGGTATGTTATTACAATTTTAAACACTACAATAATGATGGAATTTATTAAGAAACTATTTGGTTCAGGAGCTTCGGTGAATTATGCCGAATTAGTAGGAAATGGAGCCATAATTTTAGATGTTCGAACCAAAAATGAGTTTTCGGATGGGCACATCAAAGGAGCAATTAACATTCCCGTTGACCAACTTGGAAACAACCTCAATAAGCTAAAGGATAAAACAAGGCACATTATAACTTGCTGTGCATCTGGTTCGAGAAGTTCTTATGCGAAAAAGATTTTACTTTCCAATGGTTATATCAATGTGTATAATGGTGGCGGATGGCAAAGCCTAAAACATAAAATAAGTTAATTTAGTTTCCTTCGGCAAGGATGAGCTGCAAATCCAAAATCACCCTTGGGTAGGATTGCTGTATCCACAAAGAATTAAAAGGATAGGAATATAGAGATGGCTCGGATCATTAGAACAAAGGTAAGTCGGAATATTGATGATCCATTATATGTTCACCAATGCCATAAAGCACATAAATATAGACACTTACTCTATGAAATCGGAAAAATAATGGCACAACTGTCAACTATCACATGTTTTTAAGAGTTCGATGGGCGAAATTTTAGGTTTTATAGGGCTAAGTGAGTACAAATTCAATTTTTTTGACCATTTTTTCAACTTTTTAAGGAAATTTCCTTATTAAAATGTATTGCCGCAGATTTTTCGATGTGGGTACAATGAAAACTGCCAGCAACAAAAACACAGAAACTTTCTAATTTTATGGTGTAAAATCTATTAGTATCTTCGTGAAAAGTATTTGTATGATTGCCATCTATTGTAGAAAAAGCGGGAAAAAGGAGGAGGGAAAAGATACTTCCATACAAACGCAGAAAGATGAAGGTGTGAAATTTGCCAGTTCACAAGGTTTGTCATATAAGTTCTTTGTGGATGATGGAATAAGTGGTGCAAAGGAAGAAATATTAGACAGACCTCAATTTGCTGAAATGTTAGCAGCAATAGAAAAGAAAGAAGTTACGGTTGTATATTGTTTTGATCAGTCAAGAATTGAAAGAAATGCTAAAATATGGCAATTGTTTCAATATATAATGCAAAAAAACGAATGCAAATTTTACCCTGCTGGTACATATACCGATTTAAATGATCCAATGACGATCATGCTAACTGGGGTAATGTCGTTAGCCAATCAACTTTATTCTTCACTTACGAGTAAAAAAGTGAAGTTGGCATTCAAATCGAGAGCACTCAAAGGAAAGACACATGGCTTGATTGCTTATGGTTATGAGAAGGATGAGAACGGATTTTATAAGATAAACGATGAGCAAGCTAATATTATCAGAAGGATTTATCAATTATCCTTGGAAGGGAACGGATGTTATACAATCGCTAAAATATTAAACAAAGAAGGTATTCCCACTAAATATAACAGTTTCAGTGGGGTGATAAAACGCATAGATGAATTTACCCGAAAGGCAACAGAATTTAAAAAGGAGGATATAAAGTGGAGAGGAAACGTCATTCATGATATGATTGTCAATAAAATATATAAAGGAATAAGAAAATGGAACGATGAAGAAGTTAAAATACCACCCATTATCACTGAAGACCTTTGGGATAATGTCAACCAGCATCTACAAGAAAACAAAAAGCATTCTGGTAAACGTGGTGAATATAGATATTTATTAAATGGATTACTTTATTGCTATGATTGCGGTAATGAATATAGGGGAAAAAAGCGCATAGCATCAAAAGAAAGTGCTTACAAATGCAAAGGGAAGTTTTTGCACGATTTTAAATGTCCAACAAGCAGGGGGATAAGTATAGCTAAAATTGAAACATTTATAATCCACCACCTTTTCCTAAATAAGGAACTTGAGAAGCATCTGTCGGCTTTACCATCTAATCCAGAAGAACCTAATCGTCTAAAATGGAAGTTAGAAAAGCAACAATTACAATTAGTGCTATTAGATCGCAAAATTGAAAAACTACGAAAATTGTTAACTGACGGAGAACTCGAAACTGATGAGGCACTTATCGGAGATTATAAAACAGCTAAGAAAAGCAAGGACGATTTACAGACTAACATTAAAATAATTGAAAATCAATTGTATGATGCTAAACATAATATGGCTAAGACAAGATTTAAGAATGCAATAGGTGAATATGTATTAACAGCCAGTTTTGAATCAACTAAAAAGTTGGTTCATTCATTGGTTGAAAAAATTACTATTAAGCACACCAAATTAATGAAGGGGGGCTCATTTTCAGTTGAAATAAAATACAAGGGGTTCGAAGAAACGTCAATATTCTTTACAGATTGGCAAGCAATTGAATGGACTTGGCAATATCATTATCGCAATGAAGCTATTACAGAAAGTGACTTGCAAGAAGATTTTAGTTCTTTAAAGTATGCTTTAGAAAAAAAAGGTATTGATATAAATAGTGTTCCTAATATTGAAAATTTCACTGGCTTTGAAACAGTAGAGAGTGGTCTTGGTAGTATTAAATTGAATCCAAAAGAATTAATTTTCTTCAATTAATTTACTACCTATATTATCCGAATCAATATGTTGATCCTTTTTGCAGCTGACCCCATATACGGATTCGCAAGGTGCTTTTCTGAGCGTTTAAGATGATCTGTCGACAGGAAAACTTCCCTGAACCGGCTGATGCCATGGGCCGCTCCATGCTCACTCATTGAATGGAACAATGGTTCAAGGCTTAGATGGTCGCGGTAAATATTTTGCAGTGATGTCAAAAAGAAGAGGCAATCATCTCCATTGAATGTCCGATGAACAAAATCCAGAAATGGTTTAAATTCCACAGGTTTTGCTTCCATTAGAAATTGGTAGGGAGAGTCACCCATCATGCTTACAATGCGCATAGCATTCGCCACAATCGATTTCCTGTTTCCCCACGAGATAGTGGCGCTCAGGAAAGCTGAAATTTCTATGTCCTGTTTCAGGGTAAACAGATGTGGTACTGAAACAGGATCATTTTTAATAAAGCAGGGTGTGTTGTATTCAGCAACTTTCTGATCCAGAAACTCCTTGAGCGACGAGTGTGTTTTAAAAGGGAGAGACATATCCAAGCTCAAGTCCGCCCGTCCGCCCGTCCACTTGTCCACTTGTCCACCCGTCCACTAACCAACCAAATGCACCGCTGTCAGCAACTCTTTCCCAATTTCAATTGCCTTTTCATTCTCAGGAATAAGTGCATGGTGACGGGCTGGCAGTGATTTTTCCAATCCTTTGTGGATAAATTCAGGTGCTACCAGCGGTTTGAGTTTAAGAAAGCCGCCGAGGACAATCATGTTGAAAATTTTGGAGAGCCCACGTTTCCCCGCTTCATCAGCAGCCTCGATTGAGTATATGTTGATGTCTTTTCGTTCGGGCAAACGGGTGAGTCCGTTGGGGTCATAAATGAGCAATCCACCGGGTTTGACTGTTTTCTCAAACTTATCCATCGACTGCTGATTGAGGATGATAGCCGTATCGTAGGAGTTCAGGATGGGTGAACTGATGCGTTCATCACTGATAATTACTGTAACATTTGCGGTTCCGCCGCGCATTTCTGGTCCGTAGGAGGGCATCCAGCTGACTTCTTTGTTTTGCATCACTCCTGAATAGGCAAGGATCTTTCCCATGGAGAGGACACCCTGTCCGCCGAATCCGGCTATAATGATCTCTTCTGTCATATCAAATGAATTTCGAATATTGAATCACGAATTTTGTAATCGATAGGAGGCTATTCCTTCTCAGCGGTTGTTTTCTTTTCCACGAGTTTCCCATCCAGTTTTATATCACCCAGTTCGTAGAATGGGAACATGTTGTCTTCCATCCACTTGTTCGATTGAACCGGTGTCATCTTCCAGCCTGAATTACAGTTGGATACGATTTCAATAAAGCATAAGCCCTTGTTCTCCTTTTGCAGTTCGAAGGCTTTACGTATCGCTTTTTTTGTCTTCCTGACAGCGTTTGGAGTATGCACAGCCTGGCGGGTCACATAATAAACGCCCGGCAGATGAGAAATGAGTTCCGTAATTTTCAACGGATGGCCCATGGTCGGAACATCCCGGCCGTAAGGCGAAGTGGACGAGCGCATGCCCGGGAGGGTTGTCGGGGCCATCTGGCCGCCGGTCATTCCATAAATTCCGTTGTTGATGAAGATGATGGTAATATTTTCACCGCGGTTGCATGCATGGATGGTCTCTGCTGTACCAATAGCCGCGAGATCGCCGTCACCCTGGTAGGTAAACACAAAATGGTTTGGCCACATCCTCTTGATGGCTGTAGCCAGTGCAGGCGCTCTTCCGTGAGCGGCGCCCAGCATGTCGATGTCGAGGAAATCATATGCGAGTACGGAGCAACCTACGGGTGAAACACCGATGGTTTTATCAACAATGTCCATCTCTTCAATCACCTCCATGAGCATGCGGTGTGCCGTACCATGTCCGCAACCCGGACAGTAGCTCAGGGGCCGGTCGACCATCAGGTCGGTCTTTTTGTAGACAATATTTTCCGGTTTTTGTATTTCGGTCTTTGCGAATTGTTCTTCCATGGTTAACCTCCGATAATTTTTTGTTCAAGGGCTCTGACAACTTCATCCGGGGAGGGAATGATTCCGCCGAAACGTCCAAAATGTTCGATTTTCACTTTACAGCCCACCGATAATTTCACATCCTCGATCATCTGGCCGGCATTCATTTCAACAACCAGGATGCCTTTTACGCGGTTGCCTACATTGGAGACTTCAATGGCAGGGAAGGGGAAAAGTGTAATCGGGCGGAAAAGTCCGACTTTAATCCCTTTTGCGCGTGCAAGGTCGATGGCTTTCTGACAGATTCGGGCGGAAAGTCCGAATGCTACGAAAAGGTATTCTGCATCTTCGCATTGGATCTCTTCATAAAGCACCTCATTCTGTTCCATCATCTTGTATTTGGCCTGGAGTTTCAGGTTAACCCGTTCCTGCCCGGCTGGATCGAGGTCGAGGGAGGTGATGATGTTGTGCCCGCGGGTCTTGGGTCTTCCGGTGGAAGCCCAGGGACACTGTGCGACAAGTTCTTCATCTGTCCGACGTGGTATGTGGTCAAAGAGAACCACTTTTTCCATCATCTGGCCGATGGCTCCGTCGGAGAGGATCATGACCGGGGTACGGTATTGGAATGCTTTTTCGAACCCGAGTTTTACATGGTCGCACATCTCCTGTACGGAGGCAGGTGCAAGCACAAGCATCTTGTAATCGCCGTGTCCACCGCCTTTTACGGCCTGGAAATAGTCGGCCTGGGAAGGTTGGATGGTTCCAAGCCCGGGACCGCCACGAACGATATTAACAATTACTGCCGGCAATTCGGCGCCAGCCATGTAGCTGATGCCTTCCTGCATAAGGCTCACGCCGGGACTGGAAGAGGAGGTCATGACCATTTTGCCTGTACCGGCTCCGCCGTAAAGCATGTTGATGGCTGCCACTTCACTTTCAGCCTGAAGAACCACCATACCTGTCTGTTCAAATGGTTTTTCTGCCATCAGGTATTCCATTACCTCCGACTGTGGAGTGATCGGGTATCCGAAATACCCGTCGCAGCCAACGCGGATGGCGGCTTCGGCAACGGCTTCGTTACCTTTCATTAATCTGAGTTCACCCATTGCGTATCTTGTTTTTGAATTGTTATTCAGTTGTAACTTTTGCCCGGTAAACGGTAATCACCCCGTCGGGGCATACAAGGGCGCAGTTTGTGCAGCCGGTGCATTCATCGTTCACTTTCATTGCAAAATGATATCCTTTGCTGTTCACGTCCTTCGACATCGCGATCACTGTGAACGGGCATGCAGCAAGGCATACCTCACAGCCCTTGCAGCGTTCGGTGTTGATCACTATGTCACCTTTGATTTTTGCCATATTATAGGGGTTGAATTGTTAATGGATTCACACAGGCGAAATTACTGAAAATTGTTGGAACCTTGGATGTCGTTGTTGTTTGTTTTTAGGGTAGAGGGCTAATTTAGAAAGGGTTTAATTTGGACAAGTGGACAAGTGGACAAGTGAACAAGTGGACAAGTGGACAAGTGGACAAGTGGACAAGTGGACAAGTGGACAAGTG
>JBMOIP010000099.1:0-8179 GCA_049317265.1 Bacteroidales bacterium | reverse complement strand
GGTGATCAGGTAATGAACAACAATAGGATTGGAGGTCGAATTTACCAGTGTCTCGGTAATGGTGGCCCCTGTACCTGAAGTCGTTGCCGGGGTAATGCCCGTTACTTCTGCCCGCGACCAGGAATAATCCGGTGCCGGACTCGTACTGCTCAGAATATTGTAAGTGTTCGATACGTTGTTGCACCAATTGGCAGTTCCTGCACTGGTGATTACTGATGTTGGATTAATGATAACCGAAACATCCTTTGTTGTCCCCGCACACCCGTTCACGGAAGGGGTGATGAGGTAATGAACCACCAATGCATCCGGTGTTGAATTAACCAGTGTTTCGGTAATGGCATTACCGGTTCCGGAACCACTTGATGGCGTAATCCCTGTGACAGATGCCCGTGTCCATGAATAGGTTGGAGCAGGACTTGTACTGCTGCTCTCTATGTTGTAGGTGTTCGAAACACTGCTGCACCAGTTGAGCGTGGCATCGCTGGTGATGACAGAAGTAGGATTAACCGTAACTGCAACATCCTTTGTGGTGCCGGCACACCCATTCACGGTGGGCGTAACCAGGTAATGCACAACAATGGCATCGACCGTGGAATTAACCAAAGTCTCAGTGATGGTTGCCCCTGTGCCCGAATTTGCAGCATTGGTTATTCCCGTTACTGCTGCCCTGCTCCACGAATAGGATGGCGTCGGACTGGCACTGCTGCTCGTTATATTATAGGTGTTGGATACATTGTTGCACCAGTTTGCTGTTGCGGAACTGGTGATAACCGAGGTCGGGTTAACCGTTACCGTTACATCTTTGGTTGTGCCGGCACATCCGTTCACTGTCGGGATGATCAGGTAATGAACTACAATCGGATTGACAGTCGAATTTACAAGGGTTTCGGTAATCGAAGCACCCGTACCGGAATTGCTGGCCGGGCTGACACCTGACACCTCCGCCCTGCTCCAGCTATAGGATGGGGTCGGTGTATTGCTGCTGCTCGTAATGCTGTATGTGTACTCTGTATTGTTGCAATAGTTGGCTGTAGCACTGCTGGTGATAACGGAGGTCGGGTTGACCGTGACTGATACATCTTTGGTCGTGCCCGCACATCCGTTTACTGTCGGAGTTACCAGGTAATGAACTACGATCGGGTTGACCGTTGAGTTGACAAGCGTCTCAGTAATCGAGGCTCCCGTGCCGGAACCGGTGGACGGACTTATCCCTGTAACCGCAGCCCTTGACCACGAGTAATCGGGTGTCGGAGTGTTGCTGCTGCTGGTTATATTATAGGTGTTCGATACATTGTTGCACCAGTTGGCGGTTGCTGAACTGGTGATGACCGATGTCGGGTTAACTGTCACGGCTACATCCTTCGTGGTGCCCGCACATCCGTTCACTGTCGGGGTGATCAGGTAATGAACAACAATAGGATTGGAGGTCGAATTTACCAGTGTCTCGATGATGGCTGCTCCAGTACCTGAACCGGTTACAGGGGTGATACCCGTTACTTCTGCTCTTTCCCAGGTATAAACCGGTGTGGGACTGTTGCTGCTGCTTGTTACGTTATAGGTGTTGGACACATTGTTGCACCAGTTGGCAGTTGCTGAACTCGTAATAACTGAAATCGGATTCACCGTCACTGCCAGGTCAAACGGGGTGCCATTGCAACCATTGACCGTAGGGGTGATGGTGTAATGAACCACGATCGGATTCACCGTAGAATTTACAAGGGTTTCTGTAATGGCTGCCCCTGTGCCGGAACCTGTGGACGGGCTGATCCCTGTTACAGACGATCGGGTCCATGAGTAATCCGGGGTTGGACTGCTGCTGCTGCTGATAATATTATAGGTGTTGGATACACTGCTGCACCAGTTTACTGTTGCATCACTTGTAATAACCGATGTCGGGTTAACAGTAACCGTCACATACTTTGTAGTACCGGTACATCCATTCACGGTTGGTGTAATAATGTATTGAATATCAATTGGATTATATGTTGTATTTTGAAGTGTTTCTGTAATGGCTGAGCCAGTTCCTGAATTGGCTGCATTGCTGATACCTGCAACAGATGCCCTTGACCATGCATACGAAGGAGTCGGACTGTTGCTGCTGCTTACTATATTATAGGTGTTGGATACATCGTTGCACCAGTTGACGGCTGACGCGCTGGTAATAATTGAAGTGGGATTAACAGTAACTGCAACATCCAAGGTGGTTCCTGCGCATCCGTTTACAGTGGGTGTTACCAAGTAGTGGACGACAACCGGATTTACTGTTGAATTAACCAGTGTCTCCGTGATGGATGCTCCTGTACCTGAATAGGTGGAAGGAGTTATTCCTGACACCTCCGCCCTGCTCCATGCATAGGAAGGAGTCGGAGTATTGCTGCTGCTGGTAATGTTATATGTATAGGGTGTATTATTGCAATAGTTTGCCGTCGAACTGCTCGTAATAACGGCTGTTGGGTTAACCGTCAACACAACGTCTTTGGTTGTGCCCGTACATCCGTTTATTGACGGGGTGATCAAATAATGTATATTGACCGGGTTGGCCGTAGTGTTCACGAGGGCTTCGGTTATATCGGCACCCGTTCCGGAAGCTGCGGCATTGCTGATGCCTGTAACAGCGGCTCTTGCCCATGAAAAGACGGCTCCGGTGGTGCTGCTGGTTGCTGTGTAGGTGGTCGATACATTGTTGCATCTGCCTGGAGCGGTTGCAACACTGGTGATGATAGCTGTCGGATTCACAGTAACCGCAAGATCAAATACAGATCCTGTGCAACCATTTACAGTCGGAGTGATCAGGTAATGAACAACGATAGGATTGGCGGTAGGATTAAGCAACGTCTCCGTTATACTTGAACCTGTTCCGGAACCTGTCGAAGGAGTGATACCCGCTACCGATGCCCTGCTCCAGGAATAAGTTGGTGCCGGGTCTGCCCCACTTGTAATTGTATAAGTGTTGGACACAGCCTGGCACCAGTTTGCTGTCGCAGAACTGGTAATAATATCTACGGGCAGGATCGTCACATCTCCAGAGATCCCGGTTTTCCCATTTGCAGATGTCGCTGTAAATGTATGAATTCCAAGGGTCCCGGTAAAGGTAAGGTCCGATGTCAGGTTTGCGACACCGTTGACAAAATCACCTGCCTGGTTCAATACATTATTACTCCCGGAGCCTAAACCGCTGATGGTCCCATCTGCCGGACCGGCAGTAAACGAAACATTGTTGGCTGAGGCATCAAACGGCAGGCATATATTGTTGTTTACATCATACGCCGTAAGTGTATTTGTCCCCGTAAATGGCACACCGTTTTTTTGACAACTGGCCAGGGTCAGGACAAAGTGATCAACCGGGCCGGCAACATAATTCACCGTTGCATGGGTCTGAACAGCTCCCCCGCTTTTTACCTCTTCACCATTAACTTTGGCAACGAATACATCATAACAGGCCGCTGTCGGAGCCGTAACAACAATAGTATATACGTTGTCGGTGCCATTGTTGGTCACAACGGAAATATTTCCAACTGAGCCAATATAGTCTGCATACTGTGTTCCGGAGCCGCTGCAGGTTCCTGATAATCCCCAGATTTCAACATAATCTTCCCCGGGACGACCTGGATTATTATGCTGATCATAACTGGTGACGGTTAACACCGCGGTTGATGTTCCATCGGCATTTATTGTTTGCGAAACCGGGGTTAATGTAGTGTAATGACCGGCACCGGGTCCGGCAATATAATCAACCTGGGCTATGGTGGCAGGATCCAGATCTCCGCCTCCGTTTTTCACCCAGTTTCCATCCAGTTTAGCGACAAAGTCGCCACTGCTGATAAATGTCGGAGAGGTAACGAGGGCAGTATAGGTGCCATCGCGGTTGTCTGTCACCGGACCGATTGTTCCGTCTCCAGAGTCCTTTTCAATGGTAACGCTGGCTCCGCCTCCGCCTACAAGATGGCCGTATGCATCTCTTGCTGTTACGGTGAGCATCTGGGTGGCAACACCATCTGCAATGATGGTTGACAGAAGTGGCGTTAATTCTGATTTAGCGGCATCAGTATACCCCTCCCCGATTACATAGTCGCTGAAGGTCACCATATTTGTTGCAACCGTTGAAAATTCATTGTGGTTTGGACATGTTGGCGCCTCCCAGGCTCCATCATATTTCCTTACAACGTAGTTCACATAATTTCCATCACCGGGATAATCCTGTGAAACAAAAAAGGGCTCTATCGTATACATTGAAAAGTCGATGGTGCCATCGGGGGTCAGGTTCCAGATACGGTTCAGTACAGTGGGCAGTTTCAACCCTGCATTTGCAATGTCGCCATGCAGCGATGGTGTCGTGTATCCCGTAACAGCTCCCGGTGTGAAAACTTCATCAAACGATAAATTTACCGGGGTGTAATAATTCGCATCACCGATGGTGAACATGAACGAAGAAGAACCAGCAGGAAAAACGTGGCTGAGATTTCCATAGACATAATTGGCCGTCCCCGGAGCGCCGGAAACCGCATCTGCTGTAAGTACATTTGCGCCAGTGGTAATCTTCCCGATGAGTGTTAATGTCGTGCAGGTTACATTGCCGTCAAGGCGTAATCCGGATGAACTGGTGATCGCAAGCTCATCCAAATCATGCACGCTGCCGGGAACATAAAGGTTGGCTGTATTGCTGATGAATTTCAGGGAAGAACCTGATGTGCTTTGCAGGTTGGTTCCTGTTCCTGCAATTGGTCCGCCCAGAAGTGTAAGCACATTGTCAACGATATTCAGATTTCCTGCAGTAAGCGTAAGAATATTGGTGATGGTCGTGTTGGATCCAAGCGTAACTCCGGCAGCATTGTTGATGGTAACACCCCCTGTTCCTCCAAAAGTTCTCGCCAATGGGGTTCCTGTAAGTGCCCCGAATTCGGGGCCGGTCGTCTGTGCAACAGTTCCCTGGTAGATTATTTTAGCACTCGAACCTGCCGTAATCGTATTATTTGCAGTGGCTGATCCTCCCATGCGGAGTGTTCCATTATATGCAACCGAATTGGTGGTTTTTATACCTGAACCTGACAATGTCAGGTTGAAGAATGTACCCAGCTTGCTGATGGATGGAACTGTCTGTGCTGCCCCGTTAAATTCGATGGTTCCGTTTCCGGCCGTGAAGGTATTGTAGTAGTTCACCGTAAACGCTCCGCCTACCTTAAGTGTGCTCGAGGTTCCTGATGTATTGAATATTAAACTGCCATTATGATTTTGATCCGTGATGCCAAGTGTGATCGAACCACCAATGGTGATTATCGCACCCCCCGACAGATTTATCGTTCCTGTGGCATAATCCGGGTTGGTACCACCGGTACCGCCTACTTCCACATTTCCCGATACGTTTAACAACGAGGTTGTAGAAGCCAGTGTAAGCGTTCCGGATTTCGGAAGAGTCGATCCAATGTACAGGGTTGCACATGCCGCCGTATATCCGCTGGGGACGGTAACCGTCGCTCCTCCTTCTATGTATACGATGTCGCCTGCTACCGGTATTTTGTAAGAAACTGTACCCCCGGGAGCAGCTGTCCAGGTGGCTACACTATTCCAGGCCCCACCGGCAGCTTTCGAATAAATTGTAAAGGCATGCAGAGACACGCTCCACAAATTAGCTACAATCAATGTAACTAAAACCACCAGATTCCTTTTCGAAAAGAGTAAAGTTTGTGCTTTCATATCCTTTGTTTTTGATTAGCTTTTCTGAACAAATGCCATAATTATTTAAAACTGCCTTCTGTTGTGCGAAAAAAAAATTATCCTGGCAGAAGCTGCCCGGATGGTGCTGTTTAGATAAATTTCCCAATTGAACAACATGGGAAGGTTAACCTCATGTGCCTGCGGGTAAAACAAACGCCGGGCCAGTAAGGTGCTAAAAATCAATGCCGGAATAACTTGTTCAACCAATTGTCTGATCTTTTGCTGTTTATAAAATATGTCGTGAGTGATAATTGATTTTTTTATAAGGATTATTGCTGGACTGAATCTCATTCATCAATTTTATCGCGTATGTACGCGATAATGCGTGCCATAAATCATCCTTTTCTTTCATCTCTTTTATGGTTGCGTTATGTATGTTTTAATTCCAGGGCTGAACCATGCAAGGAAGATGATCACGATTCCATTGTTATTATTCAATCCCTCCTAGCCTGCATATTCTGGATACAACACCTCCCATCCATTACTTTTCCCTTAATCGTATTTTTATTAATTTAGGTACCCTGGTTTTGTTGGTTTTATCATCAGGCAAAAATCATCATCTATTACTAGGCTCATTTACAGGTCTTAAGTCAATCTACAAATATAGATTGGTCAGGTTATCCGCTTTGTCCGGCAAATGATAATTCTGTGTAGGGGAAATACTGATTTTCTTGTAGGGGAATACCTTACAAACCCGCAATACCATGCTCATTCCCGCACCCGGTTATTTTAACAGGTTTTATAACCAGGGAAGTAGATGCCTGCTGCCATCCTGTTCTTGCGAGGCAGGCTGAAATATAGTTGAAATAATAAAAATTTAAATGTATCTGAATTTGGTAATATGTTATAACTTCACCGAATACTCCAATTTCCTTAATTCGCCTATTGTTTAAGATAGCCGTCATATGTTGGTTATCAAAAGGGTTATAGCCAATCGTAAAGCCATGGCCACGGAAATTTCATCATGGAAAGCAACCTTTGTTATGGAAATCCAACACGAAACCAACGAAAAACACCAACAAGAATTAATCGAATTGCGGCAAGAATATAACTCCTTAAAGGAATTATATGATAAGGAAAAATCCCAGCATCAATTCGCGTACGATGAGAAGCTTGAAACCAATCTTAAGTTAGCGGTTGCAATGAAGGGCGGAAACATGGCCTGGTGGGAAATGGATGTACCAACCGGCAAGGTCACTTTCGATAATCATAAAGTTGTAATGTTGGGCTATGCACCCGAAAATTTTAAACATTACACGGATTTTACCTCATTGGTTCATCCTGATGATTACAAGGGGATCATGCATGCGATGCAAGGCCACCTTGAGGGTAATCTTGACAAATATGAAGCAGAATACCGGATCCTGGCTAAATCAGGTGAATATATCTGGTTTTATGATTATGGTTCGGTCGTAAAAAAAGATGCAAAGGGAACCCCGCTGATTTGTACCGGATTTGTTTTTAATGTCTCTGAACGGAAAAATGCAGAAAAAAGACTTATGACGGTCATGAAAGCACTTGATTCCACAAGTGATGCCATTGGCATTTGTGATTCTCAGGGACATCATTTTTATCAGAACAAATCGCTATCCGATCTGTTTGGATACGAAACAGCGGAAGAATTGCAAGCAGCCGGGGGAGGTGTGGCGTTGGTTAAAGACCCTGCTTTTGCAGAACAAATGTTTGAACCTGTTTTGAATGGCAAATCCTGGTCAGGTGAATTAGAGATGGTAACTAAAAGCGGGCGGGTATTTCCGGCTTATGAGCGTTCAGATGCCATAAGGAATAAGCAGGGTAATATTATTGGTATAATTGGCATAATAACTGATTTAACAGAACGCAGGCAAACTGAGGAGAAATTCCGGAAAAGTGAAAGTATGCTTCAAACTGTCCTGGATAATTTCCCCGGAGTGGTATTCTGGAAAGACAGGCAATCGAATTATCTGGGATGTAATCAGTCATTTGCAAGCGGAGCAGGACTAAAAAGACCGGCCGAAATTATCGGAAAAACTGACCGTGAAATGCCCTGGGCATCAACCGAAGCCATTAATTACCTTAAAGACGATTTGGCTGTCATGGAATCCGGTAAAGGAAGATTACACATTATTGAAACGCAGCATCAGGCCAACGGTCAGGTAATATGGTTAAGCACCAGCAAATTCCCTTTGCAGGATTCAACTGGTCAGGTCATTGGTGTCATTGGTGTATCCAACGACATTTCCATGCTTAAGATGGCAGAACAGGAATTAATAAATACGAACAAAGACCTGGTTTATCAAAACGAAGAGAAAGAAAAACGGGCAGCTGAATTAATGAGTGCCTTAGACAAAATCGGAACCTGCGATCGTAATCTTAGGGAATCGCAGAAAATAGCAGGACTTGGAACTTTTGAGCTTGATATCCTTACAGGAGTCTTTAGTACGTCTCGTATATTGAATGAGATATTTGGGATTGATGAAAAATATGA
>JBMOIP010000098.1:0-8955 GCA_049317265.1 Bacteroidales bacterium | reverse complement strand
TTTTCGCGCTCCTGGAATACGTAGATAAAACCGGTGAGCGCACCGCTGTCGACACCGATCACGCTGTTGCATACGAGGTGGTCGGTGATGCGTGCCAGCTCCATGAGGATAATCCGGAGATAATCGACCCGTTTGCTGGTTTTCACCCCGAGCAGTTTCTCGACGGTCATGTGCCAGCCGATGTTGTTGATGGGGGAAGAGCAGTAGTTCAGCCGGTCGGTGAGGGGTGTGACCTGGTAAAAGGGGCGGTGTTCGGCAATCTTCTCAAAGGCACGGTGGATATACCCGATGGTTTGCTCGGCATCGATGATCTGCTCTCCATCCAGCTTCAGCACATTCTGGAAAATGCCGTGCGTGGCCGGGTGGGTGGGGCCAAGATTGAGCGTGGTATATTGCTTATCTTCCAAAATATCGGTCGTCTTTGTCTTCCCGGGTGGCATCCTCTAAAGGATACTCCTTGCGCATCGGGAAGTAGTCCATGTATTCAACGTTCAGTATTCGCTTGAGGTTGGGATGACCTTCAAAGAGGATCCCGTAAAAGTCAAAGGTTTCCCGTTCCATCCAGTTGGCGGATGAGAAGAGATCGGTCATGGTTGGCACCGTGGGGTTGCCGGTGGTGACGAAGGTCTTGATGCGTACACGCATATTCTCCGTAAGGTTGTGGAGATGATATACCACCCCGAGTGGCAATCCGCGGTCGGGATAGTGAATGCCGCATAGGTCGGTGAGAAAAGCGAAGTTCATGTTCTCATCTTCTTTTAAAAAGCGGATCACGTCATGTATCACGGGGGAGGTGACAATAATGGTGAGGATATCTGCCGCGGTATCCGTTTCAAGGATGTCGTGGGAGAAGTGTTTCTGCAGGTGGTCGGTTATGTAGGTTTGTTCCATTTATCTGCGTTAGAGACGGGGCATGCCCCGTCTTTACTGTAGGTTACCGGGGTATCCCGGCTATCTGTTGAGACGGGGCATGCCCCGTCTTTACTGTAGGTTGCCGGGGTATCCCGGCCATCTGTTGAGACGGGGCATGCCCCGTCTTTACTGTAGGTTGCCGGGGTATCCCGGCTATCTGATGAGACGGGGCGTGCCCCGTCTTTACGGTGGTGGCAGGCCCTGTCCGGATGATGGAGACGGGGCATGCCCCGTCTTTACAGGAGGATGCCATAGGAGGCGAGGAGGTCGCGGTACTCCGGGGAGTAGCGGCGCCTGATCGATTCCTTTGCCACGAGGTCCTGCACTTTCATGAAGCCGTCGATGATCTGCTCAGGTCGCGGCGGACATCCCGGCACATACACATCCACGGGCACCACGCGATCGATGCCCTGCAGTACGCTGTAAGTGTCGAAGATCCCTCCGCTGGAGGCACACGCCCCAACGGCAAGCACCCACCGGGGCTCGGCCATCTGGATGTATACCTGCTGTATGACCGGGGCCATCTTTTTTGCGATCGTTCCCATCACCATCAGCAAATCGGCCTGTCGCGGACTGAAACTCAGCCGCTCTGCCCCAAACCGCCCCAGGTCGTAATGAGCTCCCATCGTGGCCATGAACTCTATGCCGCAGCAGGAGGTGGCAAAAGGAAGCGGCCAGATCGAATTCTTCCGGGCAAGTCCGACCACCTTGTCAAGGGTGGTGGCAAAAAAGCCTGGCGCGGAATAGCCGTCGGGCGGGTCGGTTTTGGTATAGTTGGCAGGGTCCATTTGTAATTTGCCGGTGTAAAGGATTTTTGAATGTTGAATATTGATTAACGAATTTTGAAGTTTGAAGTTTACTTGTTTCACAAGGTTTAGTCTTCCCAGTTGAGTGCTCCTTTTTTAATGATATACCAGAAGCCGAAGAGGAGGAATCCAAGGAAGAGCAGCATTTCCCAGAAACCGTCCCAGCCAAACTCCTTGAAATTAATGGCCCAGGGATAGAAGAAGATGATCTCCACATCGAAGAGCACAAAAAGGATGGCTATCAGGAAATATTTCACAGAGAAAGGGAACCGTGCATTACCCTTTACCTCAATGCCGCATTCAAAGTTCTGATCCTTGCGGATGGTGTGAAACTTCTTTCGTTTTCCCCCGATGAAATGGGTTGCAAACATCGTAACTGCTACAAAACCAAATGCAACAACCGACTGCACCAACACGGGAATATAATCTGAAGGGAAAAATGCCGTATCCATTATTTAGAATTATTCTTGACAAAGATATAGAAAATTTTTAAATAGCGTGAAAATCTTCACAAAGAAATGTGGGGAGGCTGGTGGAAATTGGAATATTGAATATTGATTAACGAATATTGAATTGAGAACTGGAAAGAGACACTAACAATAAGATCACGAATTGTCTACCGGTAAAAAGGTGTTGTTTACCGATTAATGATGATTGGTGATCACCGCCGAAATTACCTTTAACCTCCAATAAGCTCAACAGGGAAGCGGATACTGGTGCTTCTCGTTCACCCGGCTCTTTGCATCCGGGTCACCCCTTCCACACTGATTCCAGTAAAACCGGCTTCGGTCACAAAGTCGGTCACCTATATCAACACTGGGTACAGCACATTTTTCATGCGACAGGCAAGTACTTCCCAAAGCTACCAGGAGCCTCCGACCAACATCGTGAACGGCCTTGGCGTATTCACAGGCATCAATGCCGATACCCTCTATCTCAAGATGATACAACAATAATCATGACCCCGGCATGCCCAGTTGAACCTTACTTTTTCTCTGTGAACCTCTGTGACCCCTCTGTGAATCTCTGTGTAATTATTTGTTTCACAGAGGAACCACAGAGAATTCACAGAGGTTCACAGAGATATCAAAATGAAGAGACACCTGTTGTTTCAACATTTTTCATTAATATTGCCTTCCCCACAACCCTATTATGAAAAAGAACCTGTTTATTGCATTTGAAGGAATTGACGGAAGCGGAAAGAGTACCCAGGTAAAACTGCTGACCGAACACCTGGAAAAAGCCGGGCATAAAGTCTATTGCACGGTCGAACCTACCAACAGCCACATCGGTTCCATCATCAGGAGCATCTTCAGCCATAAAATAGAAGCGGATCACCGCACCATTGCCGGGCTTTTCGTGGCCGACCGGCTCGACCACCTGCTAAACAAGTCGGATGGGATCCTGAAGAAACTGGAAGAGGGCTATACCGTTATTACCGACCGGTATTATCTCTCTTCGTATGCCTATCATGGCGCTCACATGCCGCTCGACTGGGTGATCGAAGCAAATGCCCTGAGCGCTCAACTGCTTCGGCCCGACATCAACATCTACATCGACATCTTCCCCGAAATCAGTATGGCACGTCTAAAAAAGGGACGAACCTCTCTTGAACTGTTCGAAACCATGGAAAACCTGATAAAAGTCCGCGAAAAGTACTTTGAAGCCATGGAACAGCTCAAGTCCGTGGAAAAAATATTCATCACCGACGGCAACCGCTCCCCCGAACTCATCTCCGCCGACATCCTCCATCACTTAACACTTAACACTTAATCACTTAATACTTAACCCTTTTTTATTCGTATCTTAACGCATCTATCGGGTTCAACCCTGCTGCTTTTCTTGCCGGGTACCAGCCAAAGAAGATGCCGATGGCAGATGAGAAGAGAAACGACATCAGGATGGATGGAACCGTGATGGTAACAGGCCAACTGAGAATATTGGCGATGAGTTGTGAAACCAGGACGCCGAGCGTCACCCCGATAAACCCTCCAAGAAGGCTGATCATCAGCGCTTCGATCAAAAACTGAAGCAGTACGTCCCTTCCGCGGGCGCCTACACTCATCCGGATCCCGATCTCGCGGGTGCGTTCCGTGACCGAAACCAGCATGATGTTCATAATCCCGATACCCCCTACCAGCAACGAGATGCTGGCAATGGTGGCGAGCAGGATGGTAAGGATCCCCGACGTCGCCGTAGCCGCCGCCGCAATATCGGTTTGTGTTCGAATGGTAAAATCGGCATCTTCCGAAGGTCCAAGGTTATGCTTGGCCTTCAGCACATCGGTAATCTCCTGTGATGCGGTCGGGATCTGGGGTTCCGAAATAGCTGAAGCAAGCATGCTCTGAATAAAGGTAACCGCCATGAGCCTTTTCTGTACGGTACTGAATGGCGCAATCACCATGTCATCCTGGTCCTGGCCAAAGGCATTCTGCCCTTTCTTTTCGGTAATCCCGACAATTTTAAAAGGGATTTTATTGATGCGGATATAGCTTCCCACCGGATCGGCATCAGCGCCAAAAAGGTTGGTAACCACCGTCTGCCCGACAACACAAACCTTGGTAGCGCTGCGGTCGTCGCTCATGGTGAAGAGGTTTCCGCTCATCAGCTTGAGGTTGCGGATCTCGAAGTAGTTCGGATATACGCCATAAACGGAGGTCCGCCAGTTCAGGTTGCCATTCACCAGCTGCCCGCTGCTGCGCACCTGCGGCGTTACAAAGGCTACGGAAGGGCACCTTTCTGAGATGGCCGTCACATCCTCGATGGTCATCTTCTGCGATGACCCTGCCTCCATTCTCACTCCTCCCGAGCTGCTTGCCTGCGGAAAGATCATCAGCACATTGGTTCCCAGGGTGGAGATCTGCGCCTGGATGCTCTGTTTCGACCCTTCGCCGATGGCCAGCATGGCAATCACGGAAGCCACTCCGATGATGATTCCCAGCATTGTAAGAAACGTCCGCATCTTGTTTTTACCCAGTGAACGAAGGGCGGCAATCAACAGGTTCTTAAGTTTCATACGTCGTCCTCCTCTGCCATGACCGGCATGTTCGTCAACTCGTCCATGGCATTTCTTGGTTTATCAACTTCGACAGCTTTGATGATCTTTCCATCGCGAAAAGTGATATTCCGCTTGGTGAAAGCTGCAATATCCGCTTCATGTGTTACGATTACGATGGTAATCCCCTTCTGGTTCAGTTTCTGAAAAATAGCCATCACTTCGATGCTGGTTCGGGTATCGAGATTCCCCGTAGGTTCATCTGCCAGGATCACCACCGGGTCGTTTACCAGCGACCGGGCAATGGCGACGCGTTGCTGCTCACCGCCCGAAAGCTGGTTCGGAAAATGGTGAGCACGCTCGGCAAGGCCTACGGCTTCAAGTGCATTCATGGCACGTTCATGCATCTCCCGGGTGGTGATCTTCTTGTTATATAACAGCGGCAATTCAACGTTTTCAAGGGCTGATGTCCTTGAGAGCAAATTGAATGACTGGAATACAAAACCGATTTTGCGATTCCTGAGGCTGGCCAGCTGATCTTTGGTGAGACTGCTCACATCCACGCCATCCAGTTCATACTGGCCTCGGGTTGGGACATCCAGGCACCCTATGATGTTCATGAAGGTTGATTTTCCGGAGCCGCTTTTACCCATAATGGCCACAAAATCGTCATTCATGATGTCGGCATTGACCCCGCGAAGAGCATGCACTTCCACATCCCCCATCTTGTAAATCTTTACCAGCGACCTGACAAGGATTATTGCTTTGTCCATATTAACGTCCTCCCCTGCCGCTGGTACCACCCCGTGGCATTGAAGGGGCAAAGGGATTCTGCTGCTGTTGTTGCGTGGTCTGGGCAGTTTGTGAAGAGGTCATGCTCAGCACAACCTCTTCGCCCTCCTTGATCTTTCCACGGACTTCGGTATTCAGCCCGTCGGTGACCCCGGTGCGAACCCGTCGTGGCTTGAGCGAATCGCCCACCTTGACCCATAACATTCCAAAACTCCCGCGTCGGCGCCCTTCACCGCCACCTGAACCACCAGGCATTCCCTGTCCCATCATTCCTCCCCCCATTCCAGCCGGTCGTCCGGCACTGCCCTGGCCGCTTCCGCTCCCGGCACCGCCACTGCGGCCACCGCCATTGGCCCACATGGCCCTCTTTTTCTTAATGGAATCGGGCAGGTTCTTCTCCAGCGCATCAAGGTACTCCTGGGGTGGTGAAAACCGCAATGCGGTTGCAGGAACTTTAAGTACATCCTTCTCTTCACGGACCATCACCGTGATGTTGGCGGTCATCCCGGGCAACAACTTAAGGTCGGGATTTGGCACATCGATGATCACTGTGTAATTCACTACATTCTGGGTCACAACGGGCTGAAGCCTAACCTGCCGGACTGTTCCGTCGAAAGTCAGGTCAGGATAGGCATCCACGGTAAATTTAACGGTCTGGTCGACCAGGATTTTTCCGATATCACCCTCGTCGATGTTGGCCTGCACCTGCATCTTGGTCAGGTCGTTGGCAATGGTGAACATCGTTGGCGTGCTGAAACTGGCGGCAACGGTCTGACCTACATCCACGGCACGTGATACCACAACGCCCGAAATGGGAGCTACGATGGTGGCATAGCGGAGATTGATCTTCGAACGGTTCAGCGCCGACTGGGCCGAGATGGCATTGGCAACCGCCGTTTCGTAAGTCGTTAGCGCCAGGTCATAGTCGGCCTGCGCCACCACTTTTTGCTCAAACAGCACCTTGGTGCGGTCGAAGTCGCGTTTGGACTGGTTCACCTGGATATCCGATTTCCTGAGCGAAGCCCGCGCATCATCCACGGCCTGGCCCAACAGCGTTGTGTCAAGAACAGCAATGACCTGCCCCTCCTTTACCACGGAGTTAAAGTCGACATAAATCTTTTTGATGATCCCCGAAACCTGGGTTCCAACCTGCACGGTGGTCACCGCCTGCAGGGTGCCGCTGGCCCTGACCGTAACCTGGATGTCGCCCTTTTCAACTTTGGCAGTGCGGTATTCCACAGCAGCCGCCTTTTTCTTTCCGATGAACATCCATACCGCGACTCCTGCCGCAACCACCACCACCGCCAGAATAATCCAATATGCTTTTTTCATTGTAATTTGTTTATTAATGATCTCTTGTAAGCTTTGTGCCATCATTAAAAGGTAATCGATTTCCCCATGTAAAAATCGAGCATTTTGCGTTTGAAAATAAAGGTGTATTTCGCCTGGATCAAACCAGATTGCGACTGTATGAAATTGTTCTTCTGCGTGATAAAATCGGTAGCGCTCATCACCCCCACAGAGTATTTCTTTTCAGCATTTTCATACACCGACCGCACTGCTGCCAGCTGTTGTCTGGTTGCCTCATATTTCTTCACCGAGGCCCGAATGTCGGAATAGGTTTGCTCGACATTTTTACGCAATATATTTTTCTCATTCTGTTCACTCAGCTTTGTGGTGATCAGGTTGATTTTCGCACGTTCGATGTTGCTCTGTATTTGCCTGTTGCTGTATATAGGAATGGATAATCCCATGGAAAATGATTGTCCGATGTTATCCCACATCTGCTCAAAAAACGGGTAACCCTGGGGGTTTACGGAGCCCTTCTTCCGGCTGGAAGCATAGTTCGTATTCATGTTGGCGCCCAGGCTTATCCTTGGCCAATGCGCTCCCTGGGAAATTTTGAGCGCCATCAGGGAGGAGCTGGTTTGGAGTGAAGCACTGGTGATCTGCGGTTGGACGGCCAGCGACTTCTGGTAGATCTCCTCATTGGTTTGCAACACCCCTGCCGAGGATTCATCCATCACGGGAACCTCCACCTCAAAATCATCGGTAATGGGAATCTCCATGAGCTGCATCAGCGTCACTTTCGCCAGGTCAAGCAGATTTTGCTGAGTGATGACTGCCAGGTTGTTGGTAGCCAGCTGTGATTTCATCTCCAGGAGATCGCTTTCGGGCGATTTTCCCGCTTTCACCATTATTTCGGCACGCTGAACAAGGGCGAGGGTAGCATCTTCCTGGCTTTTGGCAGTAGCCAGGGTCTCCTTGTACAATAGAACCTGGAGGTATCCCATCGTGATGTTGAGAATGACATCATTTTTCGCTGTTTCTATATCATACTGCCCTGCCTGCAAGTTTAGTGTGTTTTGCCTGATGGTATTGGCATTCTGTAGTCCGTTAAAGAGGTTGTAGCTGCTGCTCACCCCAAAATTGGTGGAGTGGAAGGCTTCAGTTACATAGGAATAGGTGGTGGGGTCGACACTTTTCCCGATGTTGAGCGCTTCATTGGCATTGGCGCTGACACTTGGAATCCGGTTTGCCTTAGCCTGCTCCAGGCTGACCCTGTTGAGTTCATTGCGCATCCGGCTTTGATTCACCGAGATGTTCCGTTGCAACGCCGTATCCAGGCACTGCTGGAACGTCCAGGCCTTGTTTTGGGCCCCGGCTGTTCCTGTGATCAGGAATAGGATGATCACTGTTAAACTGGTTGGTCTCATTGGTATCAGATGTTGTAATCGTTGGTTATTCCAGAAGTTTTTCGTGGTTGATTATCTTGAAGAGTTCCTCACGGTAATGTTCACTGATGGGGATCTCCTTCTTGCCGATGTTAAGCATGTGTTTCTGAATGAAATCGATTTTATTGAATGCCACGATAAATGAGCGGTGGACCCTTATGAAATCGTGCGCCGGCAGTTTCTCTTCCAGGGCTTTCATGCTGATCT
Source organism: Bacteroidales bacterium (assembly GCA_049317265.1). GTDB lineage: Bacteria > Bacteroidota > Bacteroidia > Bacteroidales > FEN-979 > CAIVAT01. Next base: position 508 of record JBMOIP010000098.1, on the reverse strand, counting down.
GCGTGACAACCGGCTTCTCCCCTGCATAGATTTTCACATAATCCTTTAGTCCTTCAACATACAGGATATCCTTCAGGTTTATCTTATACAGTTTGTAATCAGCCTTCACAAAAAGAAAATTAGGCGATGCCACAATCTCCTTCGTGCTCTGCTGGCTGGTGGCACGATCATGGATATCCATATATTCATGCACTTTGTTCACTGCTTTGAGAAACCTTTCAAATGAGTAGGGTTTCAGCAGGTAATCGATTGCATCCAGGTCGAATCCATCGGTGGCGTATTTTGAATATGCTGTCGTAAAGATGACCAGTGGCTTGTGGTGCAAACTTTTCAGCAGCTGGATCCCCGAAATATCAGGCATCTGGATATCGAGAAACAGCAAATCGACAGGCTGTTCCCGCAGGATGACCATGGCCTCCATGGCGCTCCGGCAAGTCTGCACCAGTTCGAGGAAAGGAACTTTTTTAATGTTGTCCTCCAGCAGGTCGAGGGCAAGCATCTCATCATC
>JBMOIP010000097.1:0-9168 GCA_049317265.1 Bacteroidales bacterium | reverse complement strand
AGTCCTTTCCATATAGTTCAGACTCTCATCATTATAGAATTTTATTTGTGTTGCCTATTCCGATTTTCGGACTATAAACAAATCTGAAAAAAGGAATGTTAGTACATATTTTATCGTTGTATCTTTATGGTTAAGTATTTAACCTTGGTAGTATGAAAAATATACTGTTTAATATGAAAAAAATCGTTATCCTCTTCTGTCTGGCCCTAAGTTCAGTATCTGTTTTTTCACAGTGGACGTGGCAGAATCCATTGCCGCAAGGCAACCCGCTCTGGTCTACATTCTTTGTGGATGACCAGACTGGTTTTAGTGTTGGCGATTGTGGCTCAATTCTTAAAACTGCTGACGGTGGCTTAACATGGAACATAATAAACAGTGGTATCTCTAACAGGCTGTCATCAGTTTATTTTACCAGTCCAAATACAGGGTATGCTGTCGGCGCCGAGGGAACCATCATCAAAACCATTAATGGTGGCACATCCTGGCAGCCACAGTCGAGTGGAACCCTGAATGATTTATCGTCGGTTTTCTTTTTCGATACCACTACCGGATGTATCGTGGGGAGTACGGGAACCATCCTAAAAACGACTGATGGTGGCCTGACTTGGATCCAACTTGCAAGTGTTACGACCAAAAATCTATTTTCGGTATGGATGACAGCTGCTAATACAATTATAGTAGTTGGAGGCGCTGGAATCATACTGAAAAGTAGTGATGGAGGTGTTTCATTTAACATTATTCAAAGCGGATCGGGGTTCCCTTTGTATTCGATTTTCTTTTCCAGCCCCAATATCGGTTATGCTGTCGGCCATACGAGTGTCATTTTAAAAACCATGGATGGTGGAAATACCTGGTCTTTGTTAATGAGTGGAGGTCTGGATGGATTCACATCGGTGTATTTTACCGATGACACCCACGGGTTCACTGTTGGTCCGTCGGGGACGATACTAAAAACTGCAGATGGAGGCGCTACATGGACTACTATGACCGGCGGGACTTATGAAGGACTGTCGGCTGTTTACTTTGCCGGCCCCCTCACTGGTTACATTGTCGGTGGTGCCGGCATTACCCTGAAAACCTTGGATGGAGGCGCAACATGGAATACCCTATCCATCGGAACCACAGACGTATTTACTTCGCTATGCTTTACCAGCCTGAACACTGGTTATGCAGTGAGTGAGACCGGGGGCATTTTTAAAACCGTGAATGGTGGTTCAACATGGACGGCCCAGATGAGTGGAACCACACTCAGGTTAAACGATATTGATTTTGTTGATGCCAACACTGGTTATACGGTAAGTATGAGTGGCGATGTTTATAAAACCACGGATGCCGGGGTGACCTGGACTTTACGCCCAACTAGTCTTTATGCATGGTTGAATTCGGTCAGTTTTCTTGATCAGAATAATGGTTATGTTGCCGGAGATCTGGGGATTATTGCGAAAACCACTGATGGGGGATTGACCTGGAATGCATTATCAACCGGGACTGACAAATTTATCTATTCAATTTATTTTATGGATGTTAATACCGGTTATGCCGTGGGAGGGTCAGGTTTAATACTGAAGACAGTCAATGGAGGCGTCACCTGGACAACTCTGCAGAGCGGAACTACCAGTTACCTTTATTCGGTGCGATTTACCGATGAAATGACAGGATATGTTTCCGGAGAAGGCGGAACAATGTTGAAGACCACCAATGGGGGCGTATCCTGGACAGCTTTATCATCAGGAACCTCTTTGGAATTGTGGGCGCTTTGCTTTCCTGATGCCAATACAGGATATGTTGTGGGCGATAAGGGGCTCATTTTGAAAACGACGGATGCCGGAGCAACCTGGACCAAGCTTTTAAGCAGAACAACCAATTTCCTCTTCTCCGTTTATTTTCCGGATGCCAATACCGGCTACGTTGCTGGCTATAACGGAACTATTTTAAAAACAACCAACGGGGGTGTTACATCACAAGAGGAAATTCCCTTACCCGAAGAAACATCCAGGGTTTATCCCAACCCGGCAACCGATGTGATCTTTATCGAAGGAAATGATTCATTTAACGGGGATTCTGAGATTAGAATTTACAATATCCTGGGAAAACTGATCAGCAGGAATAAATTCGCCAACAACCGCATCCTTGCGATCGATGTAAGTGCATTGCCAAGGGGCAGTTATTTGCTGCAAATTCAAACAAGGTCGAGTATTGAATGTAAAAAAATTATTATTAAATAGTTTTGATTCCTTCAATTCTTTTCAAAATTTATCGGCTATAAAAGACAACCCTGCCCGGGGGAATAACGTCTGTTTATTAAAAGACGTTATATTTGTCTAATATGGAGTTTCAGAAATTGAAAAAATATTTTATTAATTCAGACATTTTTCAACCTTTAACATGGGGTATAATCAAAATTATATTCCTTGTTGCTCTATTTATCGTTGCAGGTTTATCTTCCTCTATAACCCTTTACGCGGAAGGCACAAAACAAGTAAGGCCAAGCCAAAGTAATCAAGGCGCCCTTTATATTGGTGGCGACGCATTTCTTCCTCCATTTGCCTTATTCAATTCGAACCCAAATCATAGACTGTATATCAATATTCAAAGTATCAACGAGACTATTTTATTCGGCTTTAACAGAACAAGCAATATTGGCCCGCCTGTTACTTTTCAATTATATAATCCTTCAGATGTTGTGGTCATGTCGGGCACATTGTTAAATACAAATAACACCGCTGGGCATATTGACAGTTATGCCCAGGCAGTTGAAGGACCTTTTCCTCCTCCCGTTGGTACAGGTTATTTACCATTCAGCTATAAGGTCACAAACCCGAGCCAGCTTGGGAATTATTACATAGCATTCAGTAATACTAATCTTCCCACATTCCCTGAATTTGATATCACTGTTGTGACTGGAGCCAATGTTCCGGCATTAAAAACAGATACTATCAACGGCAGGGTTTGGTCCCAGGGATGGCCTTTTCTTGTCAATTCCGGAAGTTTTTCAGGGACTTTCTATATCTATTCAGATGATGGAATAGTCACCAAACTGTCTTTTAATAATGCCGGGCCCGGAACCTTTGCCATGTTTTGCAATGCAATTGGTTCTACCAACACAGGAAATTTAGTCGATGACAGAAAATCAAATAATAGCAACACTTACATATCCTTCCCCGAAATAGCACAATACAAAGTCTTCCTGAACAATCCAGACCCTGATTTTTGTCCAAGTGGTAGTTATGGAAACTTCAATGGAATACCGACAATGATTCCCGATCCCAATTTTCCTTCGTGTAGTGGAAAGAAAATGTTCGTGATTGATGTTACCAAATCAGGGAATGTGGAAATTGTCATCCAATTTACAGGCAATCCATCACTGGCAGACAAATATATAGTTTCCTCCGTTTTGGGAAATCCACCGAATGGAGTCAATTATATTCCATGGGATGGTACCGATGGGAACATGGTGCCAGTTCCGGATGGGACACCTCTTTCAATTACAATCTCCTACTTAAACGGTCTCACAAATCTTCCTCTCTGGAACATAAATCAAAATCCACAAGGTCTGCAGGTAAGTCTTTACAGGCCAACAAATCCACAGTTACAGATTCCGTTATTATATTGGGATGATTCACAACTCACTCCTGATCCGGGTAATTGTTTAAATCCACCCATAGGGGCAAATCTGACCGGGTGTCTCCCTGGTTCAATTCCCGGGATATCCGGTTGCCATCCCTGGAATGATGTCTGTTTTTTTAAAACAATGAATACATGGTGGTATTCGGCCAGTTCAACCACAGCTACTTTTTCATTGACTTATACTGCCACTCCTCCATTGCCCATCTCATCCCCGCAATACAGGTGTGACCCAGGAACTATAAGCCTTACTGCCACGGTACTGTTCAATGAAGTGGTAAGATGGTGGAGTCAACCCACCGGGGGAACGCTGCTTTTTACAGGATCTCCATATGTGGTGAATCTGCCTGCTACTGGCGACTATCATTATTATGCAGAAGCTTATAATCCTGTCTCACTTTGTGTCAGTAATCCTCCAAGACTGGATGTTCTGGCTCAGGTTTCTGCATCTCCGGCGTCTCCCTCACCCCTTGGAGGTCCCTTTTTTGTTTGTGGCGCTGGAGAAGTTACCCTCGTATCAAATAACACAGACCCGGGAATACGGATTGATTGGTATGATTCTACCGTCCCTCCTTTAAAGGTGGGATTTGGAAATTCATATACCACCCCATGGTTAACAACCACAACCACATACTATGCAGAGGCTGTTAACATTGCCAGTCCTGCCGGTTGTACCAGTACAACTCGTACACCATTCATTGCAATGGTAGTGAACCCTCTGCTCCCTGTCAGCGTTGCGGTTTCCGCTTCAGCCAATAACATTTGTGCAGGCACGACGGTTGCCTTCACAGCCGTTCCTGTGAACGGGGGCTCGGCGCCGTCATTTCAATGGAAGGTGAACGATATCCCTGCAGGAAACAACAGTCCCGTTTTTTCTTATTTTCCGATGAATAATGATGTGATCGTCTGTACGCTTACCTCTTCAGAGATGTGCACGATGGGCAATCCAGCAATATCCCCTGCGGTGATCATGACGATCAATCCTCAGCTTCCTGTAAGCGTTTCGATCACCCCCTCGGCAAATCCTTTCTGCACGGGAAGCCCTGTTACTTTTATAGCAACTCCCAACCATGGCGGCCTGTTTCCTGTTTATCTGTGGAAGGTCAATGGAAGTAATGCAGGTGCCAACAGTACCTCATTCACCTACACACCGTTGAATGGAGATGTGGTAACATGCGAACTGACCTCATCTGAAAACTGTGTCACCGGCAATCCGGCAACCAGCGCTCCGACAACAATGACTGCGAGCCCAATCCTTGCAGTGACCGTTTCGATCACGGCTTCATCAAATCCATTTTGTGCCGGCAGCCAGGTGACATTCACCGCAACACCCAACAATGGCGGTCCGGTCCCGGCTTATCAATGGAAGGTCAACGGTAGCAATACCGGGACGAACAGCCCGTCATTCACCTACTCACCGGCCAATGGCGACCAGGTTTCCTGCCTCTTGAATTCGTCAGCATCGTGTATATCCGGCAACCCGGCCTTGTCAAACATCATCACGATGACAGTCAACACGAACCTTCCGGCAGGGGTTTCCATTTCAACACCGACCAACCCGTTCTGCCCGGGAACGGCGGTCACCTTTACCGCCAACCCAACCAACGGAGGAGGGTCACCATTGTATCAATGGAAATTGAACGGGGTGAATGCGGGTACCAACTCAACTACGTTCACCTGCAACCCGGCCGTGGGCGATAGCATCCGGTGCGTGATCACCTCCAATCTCAACTGTGTCACGGGCAACCCGGCCAGTTCCGCCAAGATCATCATGAGCGGCAACCCCGTTCCGGACGTTTCCTTTAGTGCGTGTTTCGACACAGTAACCATCCTGAGTGCACAGCCATTCAATTTACACGGAGGATTGCCGCTGGGGGGACAGTACAGTGGTCCGGGAGTTAATTCGATTACCGGGACTTTCACCCCATCGATTGCCGGAACCGGGCTGAAAACAATCACCTATGGTTACGCCAACGTTTTTACATGCCTTGCAACTAAAACAAAAACCATCCTGGTACAACCAAACCCGGCTTTTACCTGCGGCAGCAACCTGACTGACATCCGGGATAACAAAGTCTACCCGACTGTACAAATCGGTTCTCACTGCTGGATGGCTGCCAACCTGAATTACGGAACAGTATTGAACTCCTCACAGGTTCAGAATGATAATTGCCTTTCAGAAAAATATTGCTATAGTGACATTACCGGCAATTGCACCAAATATGGTGGACTTTACCAGTGGGATGAGGTGATGAAGTACGATGACACCCCGGCAGGGCAGGGTTTGTGTCCGCCAGGCTGGCATGTGCCTACTGAAATTGAATGGACCACATTGTTCAATTTTTACCTGGGCAATGGTTTAGCCGGCAAACCGTTGCAGGATACCATCATGGCAGGATTCCGCGCACAAACCAGTGGCGTCTTCTACCTGAATTCAAGCTGGAGTTTTAACGGTTTTGCTACGCTTTTCTGGTCATCCACTTCATGGAATGCCGTAAAAGCGATCTCGCATGGGATGAACGTGTATGATTTTTCGGTGTCTCTCTACCCGTCGAGCAGGGCGAATGCGTTTCCAGTGAGGTGCTTGCGGGATTAGGTCAGATAAATTTGACATCGAATAAATTCATGAAATATAAGTTCTTATGCAAAATATAGTATCTTAACAAAACCGAACCAACTCTCCAGCTTCATGAAACTCAGCGTCCGATTCCTACTCACAGCCCTATTACTGTCAATATTCAAATTGATGGAAACTCATGCTCAATCTACCTTTAATATCGTGATTAAGGACACTGTTTATGACCACCAGGTCATGGGGGCCTTGGAGATGCCATCTGGCAGTTTCATAATGATTGATTCATATCGCTTGTCATCCGATTTGATTTCCTCAAGGGTTACCAAGGTCAGCGCAACAGGTGAAATTACCCTGCAAAAGACCTTCAGTTACGAAGGGATCTCCTCTGCACTGACTTCTGTTAGCCAGATCAACGAAAATGAAATTGTTTTCAGCGGAGTCATCCACGACCCGGTAATTGACCGGCTATGGCTTTGCATCACCGACACCTCTTTAAATATTCTTAAGGAAAAAACATTTCTGCTTGCAGGAAATAACCTATTCAGAAGCATAGTTATTGCCGGAAGCAAAGAGGACATCATATGTTACGGTACGGTGGAAGATACGACGTTGTGGAGAAACCATCATTTCTTTATATATCGGCAATCCACAAACCTGGATAGTCTGCAATATAAGATTTTCACAGATGGTTGGGGGTATGGCCTTGATTTGATCGAACGCAATGATCATATGGGTTACTATGCGGTAGTCTTAGGTGTTAATCCTGTCGGAAAACCTGGGAATCTTCTCAGCATTGACAATTCTCTGAATATTCGGAATATGGTCAATATTTCTCATGATGTGACAAATCTGGGTTCAGTGGCCTACACAGATCCGAAGCATATTCTGGTAACAGGCGAATACGATCACCCGCCTGATTGGCAAGAACAGGATATAGGTACGGCCCTGTATGACACAACGTTAAACTTCATACACTTTGCAGCGCTTGGAAAAACAGACACGGTAGATTGTCCTGGTTTAATAAAAAACATTGCCGCCCCTTCCGCAAATTCAATCGCTGTCGCAGGTACCACGAATTTTTATTTTCCAGGTATTTTCGCTTCGCAGGATTCATGGTACTCTTTGTACAATATTGATACAACCCTGGGAGTGAACTGGCAAAAATTTTACGGGGGTGACGGATATTACACCCTTTATGGAGTGCTTCCGACCCGGGATCAAGGGTACCTGATGTATGGGACTTTCTGGGACTATCATCATACCTCAGAATATATCCGGTATCTTTCCCTGATCAAGGTCAGCAAAGATGGATATGCGATGTCGGTTGATCAATACGGATCACCGCTGGCTCATGATGTAATTGTATATCCCAACCCAGGTGACGACGTTCTTTTCCTCGAAACACAATTAAGAAATGCCACATTTACCTTGTATGATCTTAAAGGGCATGAAGTCATAGAACAAAGTGTTGTGCAGGGAAGGACCTCCCTGCAAATCGGGAATTTAAAATCAGGTATCTACGTATACAGGGTAAGCGTGGATGATCAAATGAGGGATGAAGGAAAATGGATTAAAAAATAGTCGGCATGGTTATCCAATGAAAGACTTTACCTTTTTTCTTACCTATGCAGATAACCACCTGGTTGGACAATATTCCAGATCCAGACAATCCTGTAATTTAAACGAGAACAGCACCCCGAAATCATTATCAAACACCGGCCCCAGCATCTCATAACTCACCGAATTAATATTAAACCCCGGAATGACTTTAAGGGTGAGAAGCTCACACCTCATGTGGTCATGCAGCATCCGCGCGATGATGTCAGTCCCAATCTGCTTCATTCTTGCAAGAACCAATAACTCACCAGAAAAATCATCAATCTGATCGAGGTGGCCGATGATCAGGAACCCTGCATTGATTGAATCCAGAATGTTATCCAGGTTGGAGGCTTCAAAATTTCCTGAAAGACTGGTCAGGATCAGTGCCGGGTATTTTATGATTGACCGCAGAGCAGCAAGCGGTTCGTTGATATCCATCATGTAGAAATCATTGATTTCCTTGTGCTCACTGGCAATGGTGCGAAAATACTCAACGTAGCTGTTAATGTCGGTCATAGGAATCGATCTTATGCATATACTCGTGATACTCTTTTGCTTTTTTGTTTAACCCAATGAACACGTTGTAAAGGTTTGAATTCATCACTGTTTCAAGGCTTTTATCATCGGTCTTGCCATCGGCAAGGGAAATGATAAGCGAAGCCCAGCCGTTATCTTCACTTCCGGTGCCATCTTGTTGCTCGTAAACATAAGGATACAACTGTGGAAATGAATTCAGAACACCGGAAAAGAATAGGAATATGGAGTACTTGACTTCATAATCCAGTCCGGCAATTCTTCGGCAACGGCGTTTCAGCGATCGGTTGACAAACTTTTTCCGGGGATCCTGATTGTCGGAATAGGCCTTACGGATGAACCAAAACCATTTCCTTGGCCGGTAAAAAACAGCCACCATTTCATCGAGATACTTTTGCTCCTTGGTTTTTGAAAAGGAATCGAGCAGGGAATTGGCCATGGTGAATTCGCCGAAGGTGCAATTCATCATGGCATCTGCAGGACCAAAGTATTTCCTTCTGCCGATTCGTAAGACAGTGAGAAGATTTTTGGTCAGAGAGACCTCCTTGAATAGGAAATCGAGGCTTTCGCATAGGAAATAAACATCTTCATGGTCAATGCGCTTCATTACTTTCTGCCGGATCGTAAGGAATTTTAAAAGCACCCTGAGCTTAAAATCCATCAAGGTAAGTTGTCCCTGAAAAAGACGGCTGACAAACAAAACCTGTTTTCTGGTCAGCTCATTCCAATCGGAAGGCATGAAATATGTTTTACCATCTATTTCAACCTGGTTCATGGCAGCAATTTCCTTTTGAGATAGAAACGGATCAGTTTTATTGCAACCAGAACGACAATGA
>JBMOIP010000096.1:0-9218 GCA_049317265.1 Bacteroidales bacterium | reverse complement strand
TGTTGCTATTTTTCCTACCTTTGCCTTCCTTTAAGCCAAGCTACATGAACAGTTATAAGAAGATCAACAACATCCTCGGATGGGCTGTGTTTGCCATTGCCTCCATGGTATATATCCTTACTTCAGAGCCCACGATGAGTTTCTGGGATTGCGGCGAATATATTGCCACCGCCTTCAAACTCGAGGTTGGGCATCCCCCGGGAGCGCCTCTCTTTCAGCTGATTGGCAGGTTCTTCTCGCTGTTTGCGTTCGGTGACCTTACTCATGTTGCCAGGATGGTCAACACCATGTCGGCGCTGGCCAGCGGCTTTACCATCCTCTTCCTCTTCTGGACCATCACCATGATCGCCAAAAAGATCATGCTCAGGAAAGGGGAGATCACGAAGCAGAAAACTTACACCATCATGGCCGCCGCACTGGTGGGCTCACTGGCTTATACCTTTACCGACTCTTTCTGGTTTTCGGCGGTCGAAGGCGAAGTTTATGCCATGTCCTCCTTTTTTACCGCCATCGTGGTCTGGGCCATTTTTAAATGGGAAGAGCATGCAAATGAAAAGCACGCTTACCGCTGGCTGATACTGATTGCCTACCTTATGGGGCTCTCCATCGGTGTTCACTTGCTCAACCTGCTGGCCATTCCCGCCATCACGTTTGTATATTATTTTAAGAAGTATCCAAGACCCGACTTTAAGGGAATGGCGATCACTTCGGTGCTTTCCATCTTTATCCTGGCGGTGGTGATGTATCTGATCATCCCATGGATCATAAAACTGGCGGGACTTTTCGAACTTTTCTTTATCAATACGGTTGGTCTTCCTTTTAATTCAGGTACCATTATCTATTTCATCGTCCTGATCGGAGGGATCATCTGGGGTTTGTATTACACCCGGAAGATCGGGAAACCGGTATGGAATGCAATTATCCTTGGAATTACATTCATCGTGGTAGGTTACTCCTCTTTTCTTCTCCTCGTGATCCGCAGCAACGCCGATACCCCCATCGATGAAAACAATCCCGAAAATGCCATGTACCTGCTGGCCTACCTGAACCGCGAACAGTATGGCGACTGGCCCCTGGTGAAGGGACAATATTACAATGCCCCGGTGATCGACCGTATTGATGGCAATCCGGTGTACGCAAAGGACCTTAAATCCGGCAAATACATTGTTACAGATAAACGTGAGAAGGTTATTCCCGTATTCGATCCCCGCTTTACCACCATCTTTCCCAGGATGTGGGACCAGTCGGAAGCCCGTTTTGCGGATGAATATATCCGCTGGGGGCATGTCAAAGGGGTGCCGGTGGAGCTCCAGAACGGAGACAAGGGTGAAACACGCAATATCCCCACCTTTTCTGAGAACCTGGCGTTCTTCTGGAACTACCAGCTGGTGCATATGTACTTCCGGTATTTTATGTGGAATTTCGTTGGCAGACAGAACGATACCCAGGGAATGGGCAATAAGGTGGATGGAAACTGGAAAAGCGGAATCAAGTTTATCGACCAGATGAGACTCGGGCCACAGGATATCCCGGAAGGACGGAAAAGTAAGGGAGATAACAGTTTCCTTTTCCTGCCGCTTTTACTTGGAATCATTGGCATTATTTACACTTATCGCAACGATAAGCAAAGCGCCTGGGTGATTTTCCTGCTTTTCCTGATGACCGGCATCGCCATCGTTCTATACCTCAACTCTCATTCGCCCCAACCCCGCGAACGCGACTACTCCTTTGCAGGATCGTTTTATGCCTTTGCCATCTGGATCGGCCTTGCTATTCCGCAAATTGTGGAGTGGCTCGAAAATAAACTGAGCCTCTTTGTAGCACAGATCGTTGCGTTGGTTTTTGGACTGAGTGTGGTCGAACTGATGGCCCACCAGGGATGGGATGATCATGACCGTTCAAACCGCTATTCAGCCCTGGCAATTGCAGAAAATTACCTGAACTCATGCGCACCAAATGCGATCTTCTTTACAAATGGGGATAACGATACCTTCCCCTTGTGGTATGCACAGGAGGTGGAGGGTATCCGTACCGATGTGAGGGTGGTGAATCTCAGCCTTTTGAATACCGAATGGTACATCGACCAGATGAAACGCAAAGCTTATGATTCCGATCCAGTGCCCTTTTCACTTACCAGGGAGAAGTACCGCCAGGGGAATCACGATGTCACCTACTTGATTGAAGACGAAGGGCTTAAAGACACCTATGTGGATGTTAAGGCCCTCTTCGGGATCCTTGCCACAGACGACAGCAAGCTGAAAATGAACACTTCCCAGATCGGGATGATCGATTATTTCCCGACCAAAAAATTCATGGTGACCTATGATTCAGCAGCATTGATGAAGACAGGGAACATTTCGCCTAAGATGGTAAACCGCCTCGACACGGTGAAGTGGGAGATCAAGGCGCAGGGGGTTGAAAAAGCGAACCTGATGATCCTCGATCTGCTGGCCACCAACAACTGGAAACGACCGGTCTACTTTGTGTCGACCACTGGCGCAGATACTTATATCGGGCTTGAAAAATATTTTCATCTTGAAGGTTTGGCATACAGGCTGTTACCGGTTGAGGCACGCCCTGTTGAAGGACAAATAGGGGAGGTGAACACCGACGTGATGTATGACAACCTGATGAATAAATTCCAATATGGAAATATCAATAAACCAGGCGTCTATGTGGATGAGACCAATGCCCGGATGATTATGAACATGCGGGGAATGTATGCCCGGCTGGCTGACGCCCTAATCCGTGAAGGGAAAAATGATTCGGCCAAGAAAGTGATCGACCGTTGTTTTGAGGTGATGCCGGAGAGTGCGGTTCCGTTTGACTTCTTTACGGTTCCCCTGATCAGCGCCTATTATAAAACGGGTGAAACTGCCAGGGCCAATGCCCTTGCCGCAAAACTTAATAAAAGTGTTGTGGAGGACCTGGCCTATTTCTTCTCTTTTCCGGATAATGATCTGAAAGCTTTGGACCTGAACATCCAGGAGTCGGTGTTTACACTGCAACGACTCAGTGCAGCGGTAAAGGAGGGACAGCAGGATAAAATGGCAGCCCAAACCGAAGCAGACCTGAAAAAGTACTACGACCTTTATGTTGCAAAGGTTTATCAACCCTGAAAACCATGACCAACGTAAGGCCGCCCTTTTTCCTAAGGTGGTTTAGTCCAGAGTACCTGGTGTGTGATCTTCCGGGGCCTGAAAAGGTGATTTACCTCACCTTTGATGATGGACCTATTCCTGAAGCGACACCTGAAGTGCTGGATATTCTTGGGAAATCCGGGGCCAAAGCTACTTTCTTCATGGTTGGCGACAATGTCAGGAAGTACCCGGAGATCTTCAGCAGCGTTGTGGAGGGAGGTCATGCCATCGGCAACCACTCTTATCACCATCTCAATGGCTGGCACACATCACCCGGTGCATACATTCACGATGTTTACCGGTGCAGGGAGTTATTCGAAACAAAGTTGTTCAGACCTCCGTATGGCCGGTTCACTCCCTCTCAGTATTTCCTCCTCCGGAAGGATTTCCGCTTCATCCTGTGGTCAGTCCTGACCTATGATTTCAGTAAAAATGTCACTCCTGAAAAGTGCCTTGAATATGCCGTCAATCATTCGCAAAGCGGGTCGGTCGTGGTTTTTCATGATAGCGTAAAATCACTGGAAAATGTCCGTTATGCCCTGCCCAGGTTCCTGGAACACTTCTTAAAACTTGGGTACAGGTTCGAGCCCCTTCAAAGCGCACCCTCATCGGCAAAGCTGTAGTAGCTGTCATCACCGATAATCAGGTGGTCGAGTACGGTCACCTCCAGCATCGCGCCGGCATCACATAGCTTTTTTGTAATCCTGCAGTCGGCATCACTCGGTGTAACAACCCCTGATGGATGGTTGTGCCCCAGGATGATAGACGAAGCATGATGCTCGAGGCTGATTTTGAAGATCTTCTTAGGATCAACAACAGTTCCCGAGATGCCTCCTTCGCTGATGTTGCATTTCTTGATGACCTTATTCGCCCTGTTGAGCAGGATGATCCAGAACTCCTCATAAGGGCGGTCGCCGATAGTGCTCCGGAAAATCTCATAGGCATCGCGGCTGGTTTTAATCTTGTCACGCACCAGTACCTCCGATTCATTGCGACGGCGTCCCAACTCCAGGGCTGCCAGGATCGTGACGGCACGCGCTTGCCCGATCCCCTTTACCTTCGTCAACTCGCCGATGCCAAGCCTGGAAAGTTCGGCGAGGTTGTCCTGCGCCAGTTTAAGAATGTTCTTTGCAAGGTCAACCGCAGATTCGGTTTTTGTACCCGACCCGACGAGAATAGCCAGGAGTTCGGCATCACTCAGGCTGTTGCGGCCTTTGAGCAATAGTTTTTCCCTCGGGCGGTCATCCTCAGCCCAATTCCTGATGGTTGAATGATTGGTGTAATTTTCCATTAGTTACTTTTTGCTTAATCGGAGTTGATGGCAAAAGGTGAAACGTCAGGAGGGGAAAATTTTAGTTATTTGGCGCCAGCAGGTACAGATAATAAACTTCATTTTCTACGATGCTGCGTTCGAATGATTTGATTTTCAATAGATTTTTTCCGCGATCCGTTAACAGGGGGTAATTCATCACCAGGAGAAGTGTATCGTGATTGATCAACACAAGGCTGTCGGCCATCCGGAGGATGGATGCCTCATCAGGATTACTGCGCTGTGATGGATCATAATCAAGGTAGGTGCTGAAAACTTTCCGTGAAAAGCTGAATGCCGGTTTATCAAGGTAGCTTGAAACGGTTTCCAGTGATACATCATGGTCCCCGGCGATCAAATACCTGTCGAGATGCCCTTGCCTGATATACGCTGCTGTTTCTTTACCGGCAGAAAATGGAACAAGGAACTGAACAGTCAATGCAAATACGCCCGTAAAAAGATGGATAGTAAGGAGTGTAATGAACACCATGTTGAAGTTTCGCTTCATCCAGCCGTAAAATTGCTGCAGGACCGGAAACCTGAGGGGCATGGTACGTTCCTGGTAATAGGATTTCAGCCATAAACAGGCAATCAACAGAATGAACAAGTGCCCGTGATGTCGAAGATATCCGAAAAATAGCAGGAAAATAAAGGAGATAACCCCTATCAGTCCAACAATATAGAGAAAAAGTACCACAGGGTGTTTGACGAACAATGTACCTGCTGCAAAGATCAGGATCAGTGAAAGGATTGCCTTGATCAGATCGCTGTTTACAATATTCGTATTCCAGAATTGCAAAGTTATTTCGGGGATTGGAATCCATGCTCTCCATATGGTTCCTGTCGACCGTATCAACTCCTTGAGGGTCAGCTGAGATAAGGAAAAATCGGTACCTCTTACGTGAGGACCCGATGCCGGAGGCATCACCGTGTGCAGTGAATATGCTATTCCAATGATTACCAATGCAATGCTAATGATCAGGACTGTTTTTTGCCTGAGCAGCGAGTTTCTGAACGGGGCTGAAAAACTAAATTCAAATGCCCAGGTCATCAGGAAGGCGAGCGTCAGGATCAGGCTGAAGATGTTGGTTTGGGCCAGCAGAAAAAAGAGCAGGGCGTACACAAAAAGTAAACGGGCCCGGCGCTGGTGCAGGATCAGCATGATCGTTATCAGCAATATACCAACCGAGTAGTTGCGGCTGATGACGGAATACTCAAACATGAAAAAATATCCGAAGATCACCAACACCCTTTGTCCCCGTGAAAATGGGGCATATTTCAGGATGAGAAAAACCGTTGTGCCGGCAATCGCGATGTGCATTACCTGCATGGAAAAAGGATTGTCGCTCAACCTTCGTATAGCGTAAACAAGGATGTACCATAAATCGGGGTGCCCATCCCAGGCTTTACGATGTAAAAGGTCTTTAAGTGAAGAACTGGCACCCGAGATGGACCAGAAATGGATCTCATCTCGCCACATCGGGTGAAACAGGATTCCGGTAATTTCGACCACAAGATAGATAAACAAAACCCCGAAAACGAACCGGTTTTTCGTTTCTGCCAATGGCAAGTGGTCCTTTGAGAATGGTTCAATTATCATGTGTGCAAATGAAATTTCGGGAATGGCATTGGAACAGGTGCTTGTCCGGATTATATTTTCAGGAACCGGATAAGCCCGATTTCACAGGCAATAAAAACAAGTGCGAGGATGATGAACAACTTCCACAATGGGGTGCCTTGCTTCATTTGCTGGATTTCATGGGCGAGGGAGGACTTTTTCCCCTTTAAAATGTGTATGTCTTTAACCGCCAGCCTGCTAATCTGTTGTTCAAGTTCACCAGTGGTGAAACAGGCTAAGTCGGATTCCTTCCGGTTGTAATTGAATGCCAGACCGCCTGCTGCTCTGTTTCCCCGGCTCACGGAATAAAAGCCGGCCTCCCTGATCTGGTCGTGTGTCAGCAAGGAGATACTTGTCCCAAACTTCCTGATTTCCGGGATGATTTCAAATCCGGTTTCCAGTTTTTTTAATTTGTAGATATTTGTTTCGGAGATTGAATCTGCAGGAATTTCAATGGTCGCATTTTCCCCCGTAATATAGTAGAGAGGATGGATGGGATTGCTCAGCAAGGCAATTTTAAAAAGCGTCGGAACAAAGATCATGTGCTTGGGAAACTGGGTCCAGCTTTCATCTGCCGGGGATGCAAACAGGTAAACTTTCCCCTTGTCAACCGGTGCTGATATCAAAAATGGCTCATTGTTCTGAAGCTTCAGCAACACCTCCTCCCCACTTCTGATTTCCTGGCGGAGTTTATAATGTTTCTGAACCATCGGAAGGTCGATGTTCTCGGGAAGTACAACTTTTCCGCTACCATTTTTTTCAAACACATCGCTGAAAATGGCACTCTCAACATTCACCCCTGCAATCCGCTGCTTCACGGTATCGGGAACTGAATATCCCGGAAGGCTGAACAATGAAAGCATGGCATTGTAGGATCCTGAATTTCCTTTAGCCGGTGGAAACACCACCAGGTGGCCTCCTGCGCGGACATACCTGTTTAGCTCCTGCGCAAGTCCTGAAGATACCTCCTCCGGGCTGTTTAAAATAAGCAACGCATTTGAAAAAAGGTTGCCATAATCGAGCTGCTTAACCTGGCTGTTTGTAAAGCGGATGGTAGAATCATTGTTGAAAAGGGCGTTCAAATAAACGTTTTCAGCTTTTTCATTGATACAAAGTACAGGAATAGAAGGCAGGACGGTATATGAAAAGTAGAACTTGTCATCATAAACAATCGGGTAATCAACAATTTCAACCTGTCCGTACTGAATGCCGGATGGATTCTCGGTAAAGGGCAAGGTGACTTCAACGGTGGCATTGGCTCCTGCAGAAAAACTTGAAATGGCTTTTTGAACTGAGTTGATCGTAAGTTTAACAGGAATCTTTTCAAGTGACCCGTTGCTTGCATTGTGAATCCGGATCCGGAGGCTGACCGGTTGCCCGGGTTGATGGACTGGTGAAACGAAAAATAGCGTGTCAATGTAAAGATTGTCCCGTTTTGCGGAAGCGAGAGGTACCAGGAACAAGCTGACAGCAGTGTCGGGCTTTGTATGCAGCATGGAGGCCGTATTTTTCTGGAAATCAGAGATAAGATAAGCTTCCCGGTTCATCTTTTGATTTTCGAGAAGAAGGTCGCCCTGCCTGTTGATTACCTCTGAAATCGGCCTGGAGGCTGATGAAACCTGTACTTCTTCGACCAGTTTACGGAAATCGTCCTGGTTGACAAAACGCTGATGCCGTCCTTCAAAATCATTGGTGATCAATTGAAAAAGATCTGACTGGGAGTAGGCCGAGGCAATTTCCAGCGCTTTTGCTTTGGAGATATCGATCAGTTTTCCCTCAGTAGCAACTGCATCCATCGAAAATGAGTTGTCGATATAAATGCTGACAGCCCGCTGGCTGGTAAGTTTTTTTTGGTGGATTGAGGCCGGAAGGTAGGGCTGGGCAAATGCAAGAACAAGGGATGCAACAGCGAGAAGTCTTGCCAGCAGGATAAGGAGTTGCCTGAGCTGAGACTGCTTTTTGGTCTCCTGCTGGATCTCCTGGAGAAAATGAACATTGGTGAAATAGACCTTTTTGTATTTTCTGAAATTGAAAAGGTGTATCAGGATCGGGATTGCCAGTGATATGAAGGCAACCAGGAAAAATGGATTGACAAATTGCATGCCCAAAGGTAAAAAAAATCCCGGCTGGATGGCCGGGATTTTTTTTATTGCGCCGTAGAGACGGCGCATGCGCCGTCTCTACGCATGCGTCGTCTCTACGAACGCGTCAAATCGACAAAAAATTAGATAACCCCCTGGTCCAGCATCGCGTTGGCAACCTTCAGGAATCCGGCCACATTGGCGCCCTTCACGTAGTTGACATAGCCTTCGCGGTCTTTGCCATATTTTACGCAAGCCTCGTGAATGCTGCACATGATTTCGTGGAGTCGTTCGTCAACCTCTTTCATCGGCCAGCTGAGTTTCATGGCATTCTGGGCCATCTCAAGTCCGGAAGTGGCAACACCACCTGCGTTTACTGCTTTGCCCGGGGCAAAGAGAATTTTATGCTCAAGGAACTGTTCAATGGCTTCCGGTGTGCTGGGCATGTTAGCGCCTTCGGCCACACACATTACGCCGTTTTTAATAAGGGTGATCGCATCCTCTTTCCCGAGTTCATTCTGGGTGGCACAAGGCAGTGCAATGTCGCATTTCACTTCCCATGGACGTTTACCCTGGTGGAACTGGGCATTGGGGAATTCATAGGAATATGGTTTTACGATATCCTGGTTTGAAGCCCTCAGTTCGAGGAGAAATTCAATTTTCTCACCTGAAATACCGTCCGGATCATAGATGTATCCGTCAGGACCTGAGATGGTGACCACTTTGGCACCCAGCTCGGTTGCTTTGGTGGCAGCGCCCCAGGCAACATTGCCGAAGCCGGAGATGGCCACAACTTTTCCCTTGAATGTCTCACCTTTGGTGGCGAGCATCTCTTTGGCAAAATAGACAGCGCCGAAGCCGGTAGCTTCAGGACGGATGAGGCTTCCGCCCCAGTTAAGTCCTTTGCCTGTAAGTACGCCAGTGTTTTCACGCGCCAGCTTCCTGTACATGCCATAGAGAAACCCGATTTCACGACCGCCAACACCGATATCCCCGGCGGGAACATCTGTTTCAGGACCGATCAGTTTCCAGAGTTCCAGCATGAATGACTGGCAGAAACGCATGATTTC
>JBMOIP010000095.1:0-9634 GCA_049317265.1 Bacteroidales bacterium | reverse complement strand
ATACCGGGGTATTCATATCAGACAAGGAGCTACCGGAATTACCATTACGGGAAATAAATTCATCAATACCCATACAGGATTGGGAATTGTTTCAGCTACTCCTGCCGTAAGCGGAATAACAATGACGGAGAATGATTTGTCAGGCGTGCAATTAGGTGTTAATAATGGATCGGCAAATAATGTTGTCGCAACCTATAATTACTGGGGCACCTGTCCATCTGTAAGTGGCCCTGCTACCTATTTCCCCTACTGGTCAGCCGTTTCCGGAACTCCGGGCAGCTTTATTTTTAGCGGTAGTATCGCCAACATCAACGCCGAAGCAACGGTACCCACGGTATGTGCAGGTTCTTCCACCACGATCTTCGCCACAGGCGGTTCCGATTACCTGTGGGACAACGGGCTGGGTCTCGGATCGAGCAAAGTGGTGAGCCCGTCGGTGAATACCACCTACAATGTTACAGGCAAGGATGCCAACGGATGCACGGGTGCATTTGACGATGTGATCATCGGCGTCAACGCAGCGCCAACGGTGACCATTACCGGCCCCACCTCGGCCAATGCCGGATCACTGGTAACCCTCACTGCCGGTGGGGCTTCGACCTACGTCTGGAATACCGGTGAAACAACAACCGCCATTAGCGTCTATCCTACTTCAACCACGACCTATTCGGTAACTGGTACTGCATTGGGATGTTCCGGCAGCGCCACCCATACGGTGACCCCGGTTTCCGTGACCGCAGGACCGAACCGGTTTGTATGCAGCGGAAGCCAGACTACCCTGACCGCCATCGTGGTCGGTGCTACTCCTGTTTCCTATTTATGGGCTCCCGGAGGCCAGACCACGGCATCCATTGACATCACACCCAACACGACAACGGTTTATACCGTAACTGCTACTGTAACCGGTGGTGCTACACCCCAGGCCCAGGTAACCGTGTTTGTAAACTCCAAGCCGATTGCCAACGCAGGTTCTGACCTCACAGTGGTACCCGGCGGATCGGGAACACTCACCGGCAGTGCCTCTGCAGGAATTGCACCCTACACCTATACTTGGACAATCGTAAGCGGCGGACCGATCGTAAGCGGGGCAAACACTGCAACACCTGTTGTAAAGGCAGGCACCTACAGCCTTGTCGTCGGTGATGCATTCGGTTGTACCAGTGTGGCCGATAACGCTGTTGTAACCGAAGCTTCAGGTGGTTTCACCGTTTCCGGAAACGTTTCATACTACAACAATCTGAATCCTCAGATGCATAACGTGACCATCACACTTGATCAGGGTGGAGCACCGCTTTATACTGCTGTTACTCCTGCCACCGGCAACGGAGATTATACTATTCTTGGTGTGCCCAACGGAACTTATAACGTGAAGTTCTCACTGCCAACAGCATGGGGTGGTGTTACCTCAGCAGATATCATCGCCATCCAGAACCACTACAAAAGCCCGGGAGGAACACTGTTACACGGAATCAAACGTCTCGCCGCCGATGTTATCGCCAATTCTACAGCTGCCACCGTGTTGAGCAATGACCGCGACCAGGTGAACGCAAAACGGTTGAACCCGAATGGCGTATCGTTTGCTACAGGAAACTGGGTGTTTGTAAAATCAGGTGATGAACTTTCTGATCCTACAACTTTTGTTTATGCAAATTCTGCAGGGACAACAAACATCCAGATTACGGTAAGCGGAGCCACAGTAACTCAGAACTTCAAATCGCTCTGCTACGGCGACGTGGATGCCTCCTACTCAGGATACAAGGAAGATGAACAAATCGTGAGCATGAATGCAAGTAATGGTCTTGGTCTGATCAACTTCCCGAACCCGTTCAGCAAGATGACCACCATCAGGTATAATGTACCGGTTGAATCGAAAGTGGTGATCAAAGTGCACGATCTGCTCGGCAACCAAATCGCCACCATCAACGATCCGGATACCTATGAAGGCTCGCACAACATTTTCTTCGATGCTGCCGGACTGGCACCGGGTGTATACCTCTATTCTGTAACGCTGAACACCGGCGATGACCAGTTGGTCCAGACGGGAAAAATGGTTATCAACCGGTAATCTGGGTAAATCGATTTATGACTGACAACTTTTATAACTAAACCAATCGGAGCAGGGCACCCGGGTCTTTAAGGTCCGGGTGATCCGGCACCGGCGGATTCCCCGGATCTTTCCCTCGAAATGGAAGATCCGGGGTTCATTCGTAAAAAATTACAACATGGTTAAACTCAATATCAAACAGGTGAGCAATTGCAGGTACACTTCCGAAAAAGATGTCACGCGCTGTATTGCCATCCGGGTATTGCTGGAATCGGCCAACCTGGACAACCACACCAAAGTTATTAGTTCCATTACTCCTTTATGAAATAGAAAACCACGATATATTCCCTCAAATTATTAAGAACGAAATAATTCAAAACCTACCAATTATGAAAGAATTTTACAACAATGCTGTCAGACGACACTCAGCAAGTTTCAGATTCGCATTTCTCCTGTCAGCGATGATGTTGATAGGGATGGTGCAGGCAATTGCACAAGGTACGATCACCACTGACCCGCCCGATCCGATTTACCTTACGGATTCTGGTGGGTCGCAAACTATCACGGTGACAACATCGAATGGCCAACCCTGGACCGTAACAAAAATTTATGGCGGCACCTGGATATCTCCATCAACTTCAAGTGGTAATAGTGGAGACCCATTTATTGTTACGTATTCAGAAAATGCAACAACAAGCACCCGTTCTGCCTTCTATGAGTTTTCTGCAACAGGGTGTGATCTTTTACCTATTAATATTCAACAGGATAAAGAAGGCATCGCCCCAATAATCCAGAAAATCAGCAGTACGCATTCATCGGGCTCGTTTAAATCAGGTGAGGTGATCGATGTGGATGTCCTCTATTATGACCTGAACACCATTTCGGTAACCGGGACGAATCTCAGCACCAATTTTTACCTCAACCTGAACAATACGGCCAAGGCCTATTATAACAGTTCTACTGCCTACGATGCAGGAACACATACCAGGAAGGTAACATTCCGGTATACGGTCGGAAGCAGTGCAGGTGAAGATATTGACCTCCTGAACGTGAATACCATTAGCCTTTCCGGTAATGTGGCAGTTAAAGATGCTGCCGGCAACAACGCCGACCAGTCCTCACCGGCAGGGAACAATCTCGCCAACAACAATACTCTCCGTATCGACAACACGATTCCCACCATTTCCTCGATCACATCCAATGCAACCTCAACCGGGTACCTTAAAATCGGAAATACCATCACATTTACGCTCTCCTTCACGGGAGGCAACAAAGAGCCCTTGGCAACTGTGAACGGCGGATACAATGGTCATACACTTTCCTGGTCAACGGCTGACAATGGAGAAACCTATACGGCAACCTATACTGTTATCGCAGGTGATGCTGATCATAAAACCACGGCATTGCAGATAACAGGAGTGCAGGTAACAGACGCTGCAGGGACTACCGGAGCTGCCAAAGACGGAGATGACATCCGGAAACTGATAGATGCCAACAAGCCAACAGGGCTGTTCGATCCTTCCGGAGGCACCGGTATTGATGTGGAAGTCCACCCTACCCTCACCTTCAACGAGGCGGTGTTTGCTCTCAATGGTCTTGCGCTCTCACCCGCCGATTTTCAAACCAAGATCACCTTTCAAAGAAACGGAACAGATATCCCATTCACGGCATCCATTGATGGCGCCAATATGGTTATTACAATTGTCCCCGGCATGAACCTTCTTGGGAACAGCGATTATACAATTTCCATGGCCTCCGGCCTGGTACAGGATATCGGCGAAAACAATAACGACCTTGTCTCCACCACCTTTACCACAAGTGCAACTAACATTACCAACACAACCCGAAACGCCAGTTACAACACCATTCAGTCCGCTTTTGATGAAGCATATAATGATGATAACATTAGGCTGTCCTCTGGAACCTATACAGAAAGCCCGAACCTGGCAACAGCAAATATTACGCTAGAGCCGGTAAACCCGGTTTCCCTGGGAAACCTCACCATTTCCGGTGATCATACCCTCACGCTGGCAGGAAACCTGACTTTAACCGGGGAACTCAACCTCAGTGGCGTAAATGACAAACTCGCCATCTCCAATAAAACCCTTACACTCAGCGGAACGATTGCGGGGAGCGGGTACCTGTTCGGCCTCAGTTCTTCCATTTTAACGGT
Organism: Bacteroidales bacterium; assembly: GCA_049317265.1. Taxonomy (GTDB): domain Bacteria; phylum Bacteroidota; class Bacteroidia; order Bacteroidales; family FEN-979; genus CAIVAT01. The sequence continues at coordinate 5,417 of JBMOIP010000095.1, read as the reverse complement.
AACCGGAACAGGTGTATTCGGATCCATGAACCTCGAAGGTGAATTGAATACGCTAACCCTTAACCGCACTTCTGGCGGAACTGCCGCATTGGGTAACCTTCCAGTTGTTTTTACGATCAACACCCTAAGCCTTCAGAACGGTACGCTAGAACTTGCCTTTAACAACATTAAAATCAGCAACTATTCGAGGATCAACGGAGATATCCTTGCCGATGACATGGCCGGAATCGAGCTGACAGGTAGTACAAACGGGGCCCTTGTGTTCAGCGGAGCTGATCCGAAAATACTCGGTACTCTGACCCTCACTACCAGCGGGTCCGTAGACCTGGCATCAGCCATGACGATCGTATCTGCAACAATTACATCCGGGACACTTACCAATTCTCAGGATGTCGAATTTACATATATCTACAACTCGGCAACAATGGACATGAATGCCAATGTCGCCGTTAATGGGTTGTTCAGTTTTGACAATGCGGCAGCAGTCGTGAATGTATCCGGTAACACACTAACCTTTAATGGTGATATCACCAATTATGATGACACCTATATCAATGCCGGAGCCACCTCCAGCCTTGTATTCAATGGAAGCAATGCATTTAACCTCCCTGCTAATATCTTCGACCTCAAAAACCTCACCATTAACCGTACTCCTGGAGTTACGCTGACCAATGACCTGGATGTGAAAGATCTGTTGACACTCACCACAGGTGAGTTCAAATTGGATGCTTATAAACTGACCATCAATAAGGCCATCGCCGAAGTACGCAGTAACCTGAAAACAATTTCCACCTCCTCCCTGGCCATCGCCGGTACAGGAACAGGAATCCTGATTCCAGCAGTCGGCAACCTGAAAAATCTCATTATCAACAACAGCAACGGTGCAACCGTTGAAGGCGCTATCAGCATCTTCAACCGGCTGACGCTTAGCTCAGGGGCAGTATCAGGAAGCGACAACCTCACTTTGAACTACAGTGGTAGTCTCCCGACTGTAATCCCTGTCATTGAACGCAGTGGTGGAAGCCTCGATGCTGAACCAGCGTTTTTTGGTTTTGTCGACATTTTTTATACCGGTACTTCGGCCATTGCAACAGGGTATGAGTTACCCACAAGTTCCGCCACAACCAATGTAACGGTGGACAATGGTGGAGCTGGTGTTACCCTCAGTGGAAACCGCACAATCAACAACCTGGCCCTTACAAGTGGAGGCTTTGATTTTAGTGGCGTTGCTCTCACACTTACTGGTGATCTGAGCGGCTCTGGCTCATTCACAGGAGATGGTCTTTCCGACCTGGTCCTTAATGGCACCAATGCTTTCACCCTTCCAGGCACTGCTTCAACCCTCCAGAACCTGGTTGTCAACCGCACCAATGGTGCAAGTCTTGGCGGAGACCTTGTTCTTGAACAAGCTTTGACCCTCACAACCGGTAGTTTCGACCTGGCCAACAGCCGCCTGACGCTGAAGAACCCGATCCAGGGAACCCTGGCAAACCTCGCAGCTGGCGCAGGTTCTTCCATCACCATCGCCGGTTCTGCCTCCGGGATCATTGTTCCTTCCAACATCACCACCCTGGGCAATCTCACGCTGAATAACAGCGCAGGAACAACATTGCAAAGCAACCTGGGGCTGACAAGTCTGACCCTGACCTCCGGAAAAATCATCCTGGGAACAAGAAGCCTGACAACATCAGCTATCAGCGGCGGTTCGGCAACGAGCTATGTGGTAGCCGACAACTCCGGTAAACTGAATTATACAGGAGTGACAACGGCCGTTAAACTGCCCGTCGGTCATGCACTCGGCTATACGCCGATTACAGTAACAAATTCAACCTCTGCCAATTATGGCGTTTCGTTGAAATACATCACAGGAATGGGAGCATTTGCATCCCCGGTACCTTCACCCAACTTTGTAAAGATGCAGTGGGACATTACAAACTCGGCCCCCGACAACGCTTCTGTGAAGTTTGAATGGAACCTTGGAGAAAACTTTGACGCTGCTCCTACCTTACCGGTCGTTGGCCGCTTTGACGGGAGCGAATGGGTAGCTGCCGGAACAACCGGCTCCCTTGGCGATAAGACGATTACTGCAACCGGAATAAATGCATTTTCCAGTTTCGCAATTTATGGCGACCTGCTCAACAGGGTTTACGTCAATTCCGTGACGGGCAGCAACACCAATACCGGCGAAAATGCTTCAGCAAGCGACGGCACAGGTCCGAAAGCCACGATTACGGCAGGGAAAACAGTGGTGAAGGAGGCCGGAACGGTCGTTATTGCCGCTGGTACTACTTACGCAGAGTCTGTTTCCATCAGCAAGAACCTGACCTTTGAATCTACAGGCTCATTTAACATCGTAAACAACCTCGTGGTAACCGGGGGAAAGACCATTACCCTCGACGGGAATATGACAGTTGGCGGTGCACTGACACTCACTGATGTTGCCGATAAGATCGATCTTCACGGGAAGAACCTTACCGTGAATGGCGTGTTGGGCGGAGACGGAGTCCTGGTAGGCGACGCAGCATCCAACCTTACCCTTGGCGGATCAGGGAGTGTTGCCAACTTAAACATAGAAAGCAACGTTTTGAATAACCTTACGATCAACCGCCACCAGACGGTGACGCTTGCAGGTAATCTGACCCTTAAAGGAAACCTTACACTCACAAACAGTGACGATCAGCTGGCCATGGCATCTACAACCCTGACGCTGGAAAAAGAGATCATCGGTGATGGAAGCCTTGCCGGAACAGCAAGTTCCAACTTGTCTATCGCCGGTTCAGGCACTTTTGGCACCATGAATATCCTCGGATCCCTCAATGACCTTATTTTGAACCGCGCCGGTACAACCATTACCCTCGGTACCTGTACCGATCCATTGTTTGAAATAAACAATCTAACTTTAACAGAGGGAATTCTTCAGTTGGGATCACCCTCAGCCACCGCCAATAATTTATCCATTCTCACTTCCTATAACAGGACAAACGGAACCTTCCAGGACGATGACGGTCTTTCCACTTTGACCTTCAACGGCTCTACTACGGGCACCTTGTTGTTTTCAGGTCTGCCGGCTGTTGGCGGGATCACCGTCAATTCAACGGGGACCTTTGATATTGCCTCGGCAATGGATGTATACTCGCTCAATGTGAATTCCGGAACCCTCACCACCTCGAAAATTGTGACATTCGGTGAAGTTACCAATTTCGGTGTCATTACCCTCGGTGCCGATGCCTCTGTTGGCGGATTGTATGCTTCAGCATCCGACGATGCAGTTTTGAATGTCGGTGCGCATGAATTTACTTTTAACGGATCCATAACCCAGACCGACAATACCTATATCAATGCCGGTGCCACATCCACCCTTGTTTTCAATGGTACGGATGCGTACGATCTCCCGACAGGTATCGCTGAACTGGACAACCTGACCATCAACCGCAGCGGTGGTGTGAACATGACCCGCAACCTCGAAGTAAAGGGCACCCTTACACTTACTGACGGGGAGTTCGCAATTGGTGAGAACCACGGGCTTACCATCAACAACCCGATGAGCATCAACCTGCCTGGAACTCTTTCTGGAACTGCGACGTCATCCCTAAGTGTCCTTGGAGCCACAGCAGGCGATCTTCCTTCTCTTAGCCTTGGAACACTGACCATGGATAACACCAGCACCACCACCCTGCAGGGATCTGTAACCATATTTAATACGTTGCAGTTGAAACGAGGGATACTGGGAAACAGTGTTGCAAATAATATTACCGTTAAAGACGGTAAATCGATCGACATCAGCGGTGGCCGGTTGAATGCCGAACCAATATATGAAACATCCGTAAATATCCTCTATTCCGGATCATCTCCCATTGATACCAGATATGAACTGCTCGGAGGCACGCCTTCCGCTGATATCAATGTCACTGTGAACAATAACGGTCAGGGGGTCACCCTGACAGGAAACCGGGTAATCAACAACCTCGTACTGACGAGCGGGAAACTGACCATTGGCAGCAATAATCTTACGGCCGGCTCAGCTTCAGGCAGCGCATCTAACTATGTTGTGGTTGACGGTGACGGACTGTTTACCCTCACGGATGTTCTGGCCGGGTCATCTTTCCCGATCGGTTATACAGGAGGTTATACCCCGATGTCGGTCAGCAATTCAGTGCCTGCCGACTTTTCTGTAAATCTAAAACAGGTAAGTTCCCTTGGCGGGTTCATCTATCCTGTGCCCTCCCCTGATTTCATAAAGTTGCAATGGAATATTAACCGGAGCACCGGGGGAACCAGTGCAATCACGTTTAACTGGAATGCAGGCAGCAATTTCTCGGGAAGTCCCGCACAACCCGTACTGGCAAGGTTTGACGGTACCGACTGGGTCAAAGCCGGAGATGCATCATTCGGAGCGAATACGGTAACAGTTACCGGAATAACCAATTTCTCAAAATTTGCCGCTTTTGGCGACTCTTTGAGCGTTGTTTACGTGGCTAGCGATGGAAGCAACACCAACACCGGGGAAACTTCTGATAATTTACCTGCAGGAACCGGTCCAAAACAAACCATCAACCAGGGTTTCAAGGTTGTGAAAAACCTTGGAACCGTCAACGTTGCCGCAGGCACATTTAACGAAAACGTGGCAGTAAACAAAGTGGTGACCATTTCGGGAGCCGGTTTAACCACTGTCGTCAACGGTTCATCTGCATCAGGCGTCTTTACGGTAGGAAAACCCGGGGTGACTCTTGAAAATATGACCATCGACAACAGTACAGCCTTGTATGCAATTGCGGTAAATTCAGGTGTAAAAGACCTTCTTGTGCAGAACAGCAAGATCATCAACAACGGCCAGAAGGGAATCTATTTTGACACACCCGGAACAAACAACGTGATCGTCAACAACATTTTTGAGGGAACAAGTGTGGATGAAGCCATTTTCAACTCCGGCACAACCAATGTCATCGCCCTCCGGAACTATTGGGACAGTGATAAAGGCCCCAAAGTGGAAACCAATCCCTGCGGCGACGGCAAAGTCATTACGGCATATGTAACCTATAACCCGTGGAAGAATTCAACGTTTGCGAATGATGTTTACAGGTTGGAGGCATTTAATGTGACAGGAACTACAAGTGTTTGCAACGGTGAATCTGCAGTTATTACATTAAGTGGCACACAAAACATTGAGTTGGGCACTCACTACAGATACACACTTTATAAAAATGTCACTAGCCTCATTGAAAGTAAATTTGGAACCGGATCCTCCATATCGTGGACGGTATATCCAAACACTGGTGACTCATACACCATTATAGCTGAGAATCTTTTAAATGGATGCGACCTGGCTATGAACGGCTCTGCCGTTATAACTGTTTATGATGTTTTGACTGCCGGTACTGCCGGTGCAGACCAGGTCATCTGTTACGGAGAAATTCCTG
>JBMOIP010000094.1:0-9973 GCA_049317265.1 Bacteroidales bacterium | reverse complement strand
GGGTTGGTCATAACCGGCCAACCCTACTTTAAAGTTTTACCGGACAACAGTGAATGAGAATTAGTAATTTTCTTTTGATTATCTTGCCCTCCAAACATAAGTCTTTCTTCAATATTCCTCCCATGAAAAAAGCATTATTGTTATCCGCATCATTCATTTTTATCCTTGTTCAGACTTACGCACAATCAGCCTATTTCACATCCGATTCCCCCCGATGTCTAAATAATACGGTGAATTTCACTCCTGGCCCTCCCGGCGGAATTATCCTCACGGAGGAGTGGAATTTTGGTGACGGCACCGTCAACACCTATTTGCCTCCTGTGTCATTTCCGGTTTATGCCACACATGCATATGCCAACCCGGGAAATTATACAGTAACCAGAACCGTTACATTCACCACCGGGCCTCTATCCTTCAATATCCTGGTACATATAGTTGCACCACCGTTTGCAAATTTTATGGCCGATCCTGCTTACCTCGGAACACCTACAACCTTTACCGACCTGTCGGTTGCTTTTTCCGGGTTTATTGTCAGCTGGTTATGGGAATTTGGTGATGGCCAGACATCAAACCTGAACAATCCAACTCATTTTTATGGATCGGTGGGGACTTACATGGCACGATTGGCGGTTACCAATAACTATGGTTGCACGAAGGACACTCTTAAACCGGTGACGGTGATGCCTGCGGGGATAAATCCGCCCGCAACACAAACAATTACGGATATCGTTGTCTCAAGTGGTCAATCCAGGTGTTACAATGCGACCCAGTCCATTACCGTTGCAGGGAACGGGACCATTTTCAACGACCAGCCAGGTGGGGAGGTTACCTTTATTGCCGGACAGCAAATATCCTTTCTGCCGGGAACGACCGTTCAGTCAGGAGGTTTAATGCGGGGCATCATCGCGCCTTCCGGACCATACTGCCAGAATCCTTCCATGCCTTCAGTTGTTGCAACAGGGGAGGAGATTCCTATGGTTATCAATCAGACATTTTTAAAAATCTACCCCAATCCTGCCACGGACAAATTCACTCTTGAACTGAATGAAGGGACAACAACCGGCAAGACTACCGTCGATGTTTATGGAATCCCTGGAGTCAAATTGATGACGACAATCCTGAACGAAGAACGCAAACATGAGTTCCCGGTGGCCGGTATGCCGGCAGGCATCTATTTTATCCGAGTGGTCTCCGGGGAAAAATCAGAAACTGCCAGGATTCTTAAACGGTAATTTATGCCAACAGGTTTATCGACCTGCTTGCAGCCGCAGTGGCTGTATTATAAGGTTTTATCTTTGAGTTTGGCTTTAAATTGAAGTTTTTCGCCCAGTCGAAACTTTACAAGTAAAAAAATCAGCATATTCATGACAAGAATATAAAGGATAAACCCACTATTGGCGAAAGTGAATGTTGATAGCGTGAGTAACGTTAAAACAATACCTATTACAGTCGCAATCCAGGGCCAGGCAATTTCAGTATCCGGATATTTGTAGGCTTTCACTATGGTTGGAACGGCTGCGAATCCGTCTGCTATTATGCTGAAAAATATTGCCACATTACCCACCTTTGTGATCATCCATAAAACAAGTCCCACAAGAGAAAGTATTCCGCATAACAAGTCAAACCAGGTTAGTTTCCATTCTGCCTGTTTATTTGCAAAAGAGGCAATAAACACTGTGAATGGCAGAAACCCTGCACTAAATGTCATCAAAGCTACCAGACCAACACCTTGTTTGATTTGTGCAAAAAATGCGATGAATGGCACTACAGACCATAACAAAAATGAGACTCTGTTAGGTTTGACTTTGCCTTTCACGGTATTTATCAGGTATACCAACGAACCCGCAGCTCCTAAAAGAGTTCCAACCAATATGAAGTTACTATGGAGCATAGGCAGATAAACATCAATGTTAAACAAGCAAACTGATCCGATTTCCCAGGGTCAACCCAAGACAGGTTCTTGCTGATTTTTCTTACCCTGGAAAATGTGAATACTACAATCAAAAGTACCTGTTATCCGGTATTTGTCCGGCAAGTTTAAAGCTAAATATTATTGGTTTTGTTTTGTATTTGTAAAATTACGGATTAATCTTAAAATCTTCATTAATTCATGAAAAAACGACTTTTTCAAATAGTTGCATGTGTTATTTAAGGTGATCAAAAAACCGAGGTTGTTTACCCGTCATTTTTCGTGTTTCAACCAGCAATTTCAGTCATTCAACATTGCAAATTTTGGAGTTACAAACAGAGCTGATAACTTTACATTCGTTTTGGTTGTCAAATACCCCCTGGTTAAATGAAAATTCATGGAAGCAGATAAAGAGCGTAGCAAGACGAAAGGTTCGGTGTACCCGGGAGATGACAGTCTTTTCCGAAGGATGGTCGAGAATTCGCGGGACGCGATCTGTATCACCCAGAATGGCATGTTTAAATACGTAAACAAGGCTTTTTGTAACATGCTGGGGTATTCTGAAGAGGAGCTCACAACGATGACAGGCACCGATTTACTGGCATCCTGGGATAAAGAACGAATGATCGCACAGCATTATAAACGGATGGCTGGCGCTGGCGGCAAGGCAATCGACACGACAACCCTTGTCCGGAAAGACGGGCAGCATATTGATATCGAGATTAGCGTCAATGCCATTGAATACGAAGGGTCCATGGCATCCGTCATTTCATCCCGGGATATTACCGAACGGAAACACATGCTTGACAGACTTGAAAAGAGTGAACAAAAATACCGGATGTTGATTGAAAATGCCCGGGATGGCATCATCATCACCCAGGATGGCAAATTCAAATTTGTGAACAAAGCCCTGTGCGAAATTCTTGAATATTCAGAAGATGAATTGCTGGAATCGGATTTTTTAACGGTTGTTGCCGAAGATGACAGGGAGCGCCTGAAACAATATCATATTCAACGCATGAGTGGAAGCCGGCACAATATGGTGTATGAGGCCAAAGGGATTGCCAAATCGGGCAAAATACTTCATTTGGAAATTAATACGACCTACCTGGACTACAATGATAAACCCGCAACTTTTATCATTCTTCGTGACCAAACCAGCCGTAAAACACTTGAAGAAACCCTGAAAACAAGTGAGAATAAATACAGAAAACTCTTTGAAGCCGAATCAGATGCGATATTTTTAATAGATAAAGAAACCGGCGGCATTTTGGATGCAAACCCGGCTGCAAGCCGGATCTATGGCTACAGCCATGAAGAGTTCCTTGGATTGAAGAATACTGACATGTCGGAGGAACCGGCACTGACAAGGGAGGCGACAAAACAGGATGCGGTTTTTATTCCTGTCAGGTACCATAAGAAAAAGGACGGATCTGTTTTTGCTGTTGAAATCACGGCTGGGATGACAGAACTGGAAAACAGGAAAGCTCAGATTGTTACCGTTCGGGATATAACCCAGCGTCTCAGCGATCAGGAAGCACTTCGGAAAAGCGAAATTCGCTATCGCCGTGTGATCCAAAGCCTGCAGGAAGGCCTCTTTGTTATCCAGGATGAAAAATTCATCTTTGTGAATGAAGCCATTGTTACGATACTGGGTTATACAGTGGAGGAGATGTTGGGCAAATCCTTTCATGCGGTAATTCCTCCTGAAAACATAAACCAATCCATTGAAAGGTATTCACAGCGGGAACGAGGAATTGTGGGGTCATGGAGTTATGAATCAACCTTGCTTCATAAAGACGGAGTGACGCGTATTCCGGTAATCCTGTCAACTAATCTGACAGAAGTTGATGGAAAAATGGCCGTTGTGGGTACTGCAAAGGATATTACGGACCGGGTTCGGGCTGAAGCAGAATTAATCAATGCACACAAACGCCTGGAGGAGATAAACCATCACCTTGAACAGATTATTGAAGAGCGCACACATGAACTCACCAAAGCCAATACACAATTACTCAAACTGCAAAAAGAAAATTTGCAGTCGCAATTTGATGTCCTGAAACAACAAGTCAACCCGCATTTCCTGTTCAACAGCCTCAATGTCCTTACTTCGCTTATCCGGATTGAACCCGAACTTGCCGAAAAGTTTACAGAGCATTTGTCGAAAGTGTACCGTTATGTGCTTGAAAACAAAGACAACGAACTTGTTAATCTTTCAACTGAACTGGATTTTCTCGATGCCTATATTTTCCTGCTGAACATTCGCTTTATGGGAAAAATCAAGGTAAACATCAATATTCCTGACGCTCAAAAAAGCTGTATGGTTATTCCCCTCGCATTGCAATTGCTCATTGAAAATGCCATTAAACACAATGCAATGTCAAAAAAATCACCCCTGGTAATCGAGATTTTCATTGATGAAACCCTTTACCTTAACGTCGTAAATAACCTGCAGGCAAGAGAAGCACAAATGACCTCCACCGGGGTAGGACTCAAAAACATCCAGAACCGTTACCTTTTGCTCAATAATTGCAAACCTGAATTTAAAGCGACATCCACTCATTTCATTGCCCGGATACCGCTTATTTGTGATCAGGTGAATAAATAATGAATTTTAAAATAAACAAGATGAAAATAGTCATAATCGAAGATGAACAATTGGCAGCACGCCGGCTTGAAAGCATGATAAAAGTCAGTATTCCTGACATTCAGGTAGTCGCCACACTTGAATCAGTCACGGAATCGGTAGAATGGTTTCGCAGCAACCCTCACCCGGACCTGATTTTTCTTGACATACACCTGGAAGATGATCTGAGTTTTTTAATTTTTGACAAGGTAAAGGTAAACTCACCCATTATTTTCACCACGGCATTTGATGAATATGCCATCAGGGCATTTAAGCTGAAAAGCATCGACTACCTGTTGAAACCGATTGTACAGGAAGAGTTAAACAATGCAATCAGGAAATATAATGACCTGGTAGTCCCTGCAACCCAGCCGGTAGATTTTTCCCAACTTTACAACCTGATCACAAAACAAAATCAGGTCTGGAAAGAGCGGTTCTCAATTACGGTCGGCCAGAAAATAAAAACAATCACCTTACCCGAAATAGCCTATTTCTGTTCCATGGAAGGCATGACCTTTATGGTCCTGAAAAACAAATCGGAATACCCGATTGATGACAGCCTTGAAGCTCTTTCAAAAGAACTTAATCCAGTGAACTTCTTCAGGATAAATCGCAAGTACCTGGTAAAAATTGAGTCGATTGCAAATGTGCATATCTATCCAAAAAGCCACCTGAAACTTGAACTAAACCCATTGCCAAAAGAAGAGGTTTTTGTGAGCATCGATAAAGTTACGGCATTTAAAAACTGGCTGGATAATAAATAGATGGAAATGTTGTCTTAGTTTAACTTCAGGTGTCGTCTGATAAAACCGACAATTTCATCCATGGCTTCTGTTGCTTCCGGGAACATCGGAGCAAGCAATGGATAACAATGAACCATCCCGAATCCTGGTCGGAATGTGATATCAACACCCGCCTCCTTTGCCTTCAGGTAGAATTTTTCCCCATCTTCAAACAATTCATCATCAACGCCTGAGTTGATTAAAATCGGGGGCAATCCGTTTAAATTGCCAAACAAAGGGGATATTAACGGGTAAGTTGCGTCGTGATCACCAATATAATACTTGCTGAAAACCGTCCATGAATTTAACGGTGCAAGGGATACTTTATGCTTTGTCCGGTATGATTCGCTGGAACAGGTCAGGTCTGTCCATGGTGAAATGGCCACGGCAGCCGCAGGCAGGACAATTCCTCGCTCTTTTAATGCCAGGAGAATGGCCAGGCATAAGCCTCCGCCTGCTGACTCACCTGCAATCAGGATATTTTCCGGTTGAAAACCAGATGACAGCAGCCATTGATAAATGTTTACAGAATCTTCCAATCCAGCCGGGAAAGGATTTTCCGGAGCAAGCCGGTACTCGAAAATTAAATTTTTCACCCCGGTATTCCTGGCAAATTTTGAAACAAATCCCCGGTGGTCACTGCATGAGCCCGACACATATCCCCCTCCGTGAACATATAAAATTACTTTTTCCGCATCGGCCCCGTTTGGGATCAGCCACTCAGATTTTACTCCTTCAATGATCTGTTCTTTAATGGTTACATCTTTTGGAATTTTAGCGTATCTGCTCGCTCCCCTCTCGCACAGGTCTCTGAAATCAGGAATGGACCTGTTAAAATCGAAACCTTCTCTTACTAATTTTCCCTGGAAAAGATGCCTGTTCCTTATTAATAAGTTAAATATTTTGCTTTTTAAACTTGTCATTTATGTTTTAATTAACAGGTGATTTTCCACAATCTCCACACTGCCCTTCAGCATCGCCCAAACCGGGCACATCGAGGTTTCAGCAAGGTGGATTGCCTTTTCCAGGTCAGCGATACATACATCCGGGGATGAAAGTGTATATACCAGATCGATGCGGGAAAAAGCAAAGGGCGCCGCTTCCTGCCTGATTCCGGAAGCATTCACTGTGAGACCTTCCACGGTTTTATTCATCTTCTGCAGCAGCACCTTGATTGCGGTGCAACTGCAGCCGGAAAGGCTCAGCAGCAACATCTCAAGGCCGGTATACCCTTCGCCACCACCAATAGGCGGGAAATAATCCATCTGTACGGATGGATTATTTCTCGCCTTGCCTGAAAACTGCACCCTGTCATTTACCAGGGTTGTTTGGGTTTCAAGTTTTTGTAGAGTCATGGTTGTCTGTTTTTCATATTTCAGAACTTCCCGAACTTCAGCCCCACGTTGGCCGTAAAGTTATTCATCAGATCACCGGAAGTATTGATAAGGTCCAGACCTCCCACATACCGATAACTGATACCTGCATTCAGCCGCATGAATTTAAATATGTTGACTTCGGCGCGAACACCAGGCTCTATCACGAAAAATGCATCAGAGTCAAGCGTTTTATGACAATTATCATACTCGTTCTCTTCCCATTCCTTATATTCCTGATCTGTTACATAGGTTGCCCCACCGGCACCGATAATTACAGGAAAAGTGACATGTATCAAGGATTTTGGAAAGAGGGTGTATTCCAGGAGCAATCCACCGTAACCTCCTTCAAGATAAGCGCCGGCAGTGTCGGTCACATTGGAATAAAACATTCCGTCGCGGTTGGTCCATCCGCGTCCCGTAAGGCCAATGGTGAAGTTGTGGTTGATGATCATACCTGTACTTAAGCCTCCAAGCCATACATCCCGTTTATCAAATTGTGTAAATCCCGGATCAATTCCAATGAACCATCCGATTTTTGCATTCCCGCCTTTTCCAAAAACGGTGTTGAGGTCATCATTTGATTTTGTTGATTCCTGCTGTGCATTTACGAAGATAACAACAAACAGCAACGCGAAAATTAAACTAAAGCGTTTCATGGTAAAAAAGTTTTAAAGTTAAAAAATGGATTGTGAATAAATTAACATTTCGGTGCAAAAGTATTCTGGTCATGGCATCCTGGAAATTTATTTTCGGTGGATGACGGAAACAGACGGGCGAAGATTGAAATCACGTCTTTGAGTTCCTGCTCATCTTTCAATTCAGAAATTGTATCTTTATAGCCATGATAATCCGAATGTCACACGAGATTTTACGTTGGCACGATGATTTTCAGAACCAGTTAACCATCATATTGAAAACGAAAAACACACAGATATGACTACTGAACAAGGAATAAAAGAAAATCCATGGATGCTTAAGACTCCGCCTATGTCTTCAGATTTCACCATGCATAAAGAGAACAGGGATGGAAAAGAAATATTAGTCTGCACAGTAGGTAAAACAGTTTTACACTACGATTATCGCTGCCTGGCCGATCTTCACTCGATGCTTGTTAAGCATGGGGAGTGGATGGAACTTGGAAGTGCAGATGAGCAGAAACCCGCAAAGGAGGGTACTGTAGAAGCATGGGGACGATCAGAAAACAATCCCATCGGGGGTTGGTATGGATTAAAAAAAGGGTTTCGGGGTCGATTCGGAATGTATATCCCCCCTTTAATGGAAAAACTCGGACTTGCTGAACTCACTCATGATCCCAAGGGGAATAAAATGAGAGCCAAATAGTAATTAACCAAGATTTATGAGCGTTATCAAGGAAGTTTATGATGTTGCAAGAACAGAAATTCTTGCCCAAAGGCAGATGAACTCGATAAAAAGAGCATTAGCCACCGAATCAGCACTGAACAGAAAGTTCCTGCGTGAAGTTGAAAAAAATGACGACATTGATGATGCCAGGAGAAAAGAGTTGCTGGGTTTCCTGGCAATCGATGAGTTGTCGGCTGCCGTTAAATATGAGATCCCATATGAGGCCATCTGCCAAAAAACCGTCGACAAACAGATGATCGGGCAGCTTAAAGTTGACCGTACCCTTGGATATGATCTTGGAAAACTGGTAAAGAGCCTCTATTTAATGATCGCTTACATTAAAAAGGATTTTAACAATCCAAAAATTAACCTGAAGAGCAAACTGGAGTTTATCTGCAAGTACAACATTCTGTTAGAAAGAATGCTTTCCTGACCAAAAATAAAAAACGCCTTATGAAAAATATAAGAAAGATTGACCGTATCATTAAAGGCCAGGCCACTTCTGACGGGGCCGGCGTTAAATTAACAAGGATCCTGGGGCACAACACCATGGACATCCTGGATCCATTCCTCCTGCTCGATTTTTTCGGGTCCGACAACCCGGATGATTTTATGGCCGGCTTTCCCTCTCATCCGCATCGCGGAATGGAGACTGTGACCTATATGATTGACGGCAAGGTAGAACACAGCGACAGCATGGGCAACAAGGGGGTGATCGGGAAAGGGGATATTCAATGGATGACTGCCGGTAGCGGCATCATTCACGAGGAGATGCCCAAATACGAAGGCGGCAGGATGCACGGGTTCCAGCTGTGGGTAAACCTGCCGGCAGCCTCTAAAATGATCGCTCCCAGATACCAGGATATTCCCGCAACCAAAATCCCTGTCGTTGAACTCAAAAACAAGGCCAGGGTCAAGGTTTTGGCAGGTACTTTCCAGGGAGTAAGGGGCCCTGTTGAAAACATCATCGCCGATCCCGAATATTTTGATGTGGAGATGCCTGAAAATGCAGAACTCACTATTCCTGTAGGTGCAGATCATACGGTATTCGCATTTCTCTATGAGGGAGCGGCAAGTTTCGATGAAACCCTTAACAATCAGCTTCATTCCGGCGAAGGGGCACTGTTTGGCCATGGGGAAAATGTGAAGGTGCAAACGGCAGCAACCAATGCCAGGTTTATCCTGATTGCAGGAAAACAAATAGCTGAACCTGTTGCCTGGAATGGCCCTATCGTAATGAACACCCAGGAGGAGCTTAATCTTGCTTTCAGAGAGTTACGAAGTGGTACCTTCATCAAATCCTGAAGAACTTCACCGCGTACCACACAGCTACAAACTCCTCAATGGTCAGGTTTCCGTCGATGGTGAATTCTATGTCTGAACTGTAGGAAGATGTTCCGTCATAGACCTTTCCATCTTTGATGGTGGCTGCGACATCGCTGGTATAGGATGAATTTGCCTTGTAAATCCTGCCGTCCCTGAGGGTAAATTCAATATCTGAAGTATAGCCGGAGGTTCCCTTGAAAACCTTTCCCTCTTTGACGGTATAAATCACATCGCTGGTATAGTTCGAATTTCCTTTGAAAATGCGGTTTCCCGACACATGACAAAGGATATCCGAAGTATAGGAGGAGTTCTTCTTATACACTTTTCCGTCTTCCACCCTGCAGATCACATCCGAGGAATAACGCGATGTTCCCTTATAGACTTTGACCTGTGCTGAAATTCCGGAGCTGACCATAAGCAGGATGATTGCAATCAGAATAATTTTCTTCATAAAAAGACCGATTATTCAAGTTGTTGCTGTAACAAAGATACTGTTTATGCAGAAATTACGTTTGTTGCTTGAGCGGAATCGTACCAGTAGATAAAATTTGATGGACCTTTGAATCTAAATGACCCTTCCCCGGCCCTCCCC
>JBMOIP010000093.1:0-10226 GCA_049317265.1 Bacteroidales bacterium | reverse complement strand
TATTGAATCGATTGGCAAACCCGGGGTTTTGTTGCATGGTTTTCCGGCTTTGGGGCCAGTTTTCGATGAACCAGCGGAGGAAGGCGGTGACGTCTATTTTGTCGTTGAGCATCTTTTGGCGGCGGTGTTGCCATCCGGCGGGGATGCCGGGGGTGGAGAGGAGTTCAATGCCTTTGAGGATGGATCGTTGCTGGTCTTCTTCAGATTCAGTGAAGTTGAAAACCAGTCCGTACTTCTCTTCCTCTTCGCGGGTGTAGCAGCGGCCGGTGTTGTCGAGGTAGATGGCGGGAATGCCGAGCACGGCGGCTTCGGAGGCTACGGTGGCGCTTTCACCATATACTAAAGAGGCGGAGGCGATGACGTCGTGAAGCTTTTCTGGCGGAACCTGGAGGCGGTATGGTTCGAGGTCGTCGGGCAAAGGACCTTCGGAGGAGATGAAGACCTGGCCATACGTGGAAAATTCCTGAATGGCTTTTCTCTTGTTTTCTATGGAGATTCCGGGGTGGCCTTTATCGTGGGAGGCGTGCCAGGAGACGAAGCGGAGGAGGACAAGCGGACGGGCGGACAGGCGGACAAGCGGACGGACAGACAGGCGGACGGGGTGGAGGTAGGTGAGTTCGTGATTGCCGGGGTAGGGGATCTGTTTGCTGCCGAGGTGGAGGTGGAAGGAGTCGGGGACGAGGATGGCTTTGGTGAAGGGTTTGTAGAGGCGGATCTGCTCCATGTTGCCGGTGTCTTCGACGCTAACGTGGGGGATGCCCAGCAGCCAGCTCGCCTGGGCGGCATACATGGAGCTGTGCCCGAGGGTGATGTCGGGTTTGAATTGAAGCAATACCCGGAGCATTTTCAGGTTGAAGCGCAACAGTCCCCAAATTTTCCACGCGGTGCTTTGATAGGGTTTGCCGAAGGAGATATAGTCAAGTTCATAGGCCTTCAGCAGATCGATGGTACACTCCTTCTCCCGGCAGGTGAAGATGACGGTGTGCCCATCTTTCTCCAGCTCTTTCGCCAGGTTGCGGAAGATGTGAACGTGGGCGGGGTGGCCGATGTCGATCAATAGTTTCAGGAAAGTGTTAAGTTTTAAGTGTTAAGAGGTGGGCTACTCAGGTTGAGAGGCTTTAGGTAATTGCGCATCAACAAGAAATTTCATGCCAGAAGCCAATAGATCCAGAATCATTTCTACAGGATATCGCATGTCCCTGATTGTTGATTTAGCCTGTAAGCTGCTGACCGCGCAAATGAAGAAGCGGATTTTGTTTAAAATAAATCGGTGTGAGAACCGGCACGAATCAGGATCACGGACTTTTCAGAATCGTTCTGAAGCCAGATAATAAGTAGATCAGGCAATACATGACATTCCCAATGTTTTGCGAAATTCCCTCTAAGAATATGAGGTTTGTGTTTTATTGGTATTGCAGCATGACCACCGTATTCAATAAATTTGACCATTTTTCTCAATAATTCGAAATCCTTAACTGATCTTTTTTTAATCAATTTCAAGTCTTTCTTAAATTGACCAGTATAAAGAATTTGGTACATGTTCAAGCTAAGTCAAAAAGTTCATCAACACTATTCGCTTTTCTTACATGACCTTTTTTCGCCTCATCCATCGCCTTTAAAGTGAAAGAATTGGGTAAAACCGTATCATATATTTTAATTCCTTTATCTGATTTCGATAACTCCTCAATCAGTCCCAGCAAATACTTTGCTTTTTTGCTTCTGGTGGTTATTTTTATAGTTACTGTGCTCATTTTTCTTTTTTTACAAAAGTACAAAAAATGCAGAATGGCTTAACACCCTAAATGACTGGACAGATTTTGTTAACTCAAATTTGGACAGTAATTTTAGGGTCATATGAGCAGAATCCGGCGGCTGGTAAGGGATTATTTGACCATGAACTGTTTTATTTGGTTTTTCAGGTTCCGGGTGATGAGTTCTTCCTTGTGATAGTTGAAAAAAGAAGTTCCGGGAGAGGAGGGCGGTGAGGAGTTGGTGGCAGGTGGGGAGGACAGGGGGCTACCTGCACCTATAAAAACCAGGGAAAAACAACATGTTCATTATCATCGGGTGTATTGCTTACAATGTAGTATTTTGGGATTGACAGGCTGAGGGCCAGTTTCTCAAGTTTTTGAATATCGGGTTCAATCGCTTTTTGTTTTACTTCGAGGGCAATTTCCCCGTTAAGTATGAAATCGATCTCGGCGGTGTTTCTTTTGTTGAAATAACAGATGCTGCCGTAGTGTTGCAGTTGATTTGCAACGGTGGTTTCCAATAGTTGCCCGGTACTTGTTTTGGTTACAAGGTTTAAAATCCCGGTATCCGAAAAATAGACCTTTTTACCTCCTGCTACACTGCGATCAATGCTATGTGTGAATTTTGGAACCAGTTTGAGAAAAAATATTCCTTCGAGAAACTCAAGGTAGTTATAAACCTTTACACGATTGATGCCCAATTCGGAAGCAAGGCGTGTTATATCCAGTATATTCCCATTGCGGGGACCGAGCAACAGGATCAGATCGCGCAACTCTTTCACGTCTTTAAGTTCGTTAAAAACCCTGATGTCTTTTTCGAAAAAAGAGGCAAAAATATTCTTCAGGATCATCAACTTGGTGCTGTAATCCTTTGTGAGGGCCACTTCCGGAAATCCTCCAAATTCCATATATTGTTCATACAACTCACGTCGGTTGTGAACGCTCACGCGATCATGGTGTTTAAATACCTCCTTCCCGTCGGGTTGAATGCCGGTTTCAGGCAAAAGACCATGGAAACAGAGATATTCCCGGTAACTTAAAGGATGAAGGATAAATAAAAATTTTCTGCCGCTTAATGATTCAGGGAAAAGATTGCGCAGGTAATAATTTGAAGAACCGGTTACTATGAACTTTATGCCATAATGATCAATCAGGTATTTGATTATTTTAGTGATTTCAGGGAAATTCTGAATTTCATCGATGCATACCAGGAACCTCTCTCCCTCTTTTGCACCTGTTAAACGCATCAGCTCCTTAAAGATAACTTTGTAGTCAATGTTCTCAAAAAGCATGTAATCTAATGGGTTGTCAAAATCAAACCAGGAATATTTCCCCTCCCATGACCCGGCTAACTGTCGCATCAGGGTAGTTTTACCTACCTGGCGCATACCCGTTATCACAATGGCATTTTTATGGTTCAGTTGAGGTAAAATCGTGTAATATAACTCCCGGCGGTACATGGTGTAAAAATAATTTTACAAATATACGCAATTTTGTAAGGAAAAGAGTTAAGTGTTGAGTTTGTAAGTGGTACGGGCAGACGGGCGGACGGGTGGACAGGTGGACAAGTGGACGGGTGGACGGGCGGACTACACTGGCTCCGGAGGAGCCGGATGTGGTTAGATGGTGTGTATTGGGCGATTGACGATTGGACGATTGACGATTGCAGATTGAATTGTTTGATTGACGATTTACGATTGAGCAGCGCTAATCGTAAATCGGTTAATCGTAAATTCATTCGTCAATCGTCAATCGGTTAATCGTAAATTAATTCCCGAGTGCATAATATAGGTACTGAATTATTTTGCAAATAGTTATTTGACCATGAACCATTTTATTTGGTTTTTCAGGTTCTGGGTGATGAGTTCTCTTGACCAAAGGAGGATGTTGCCGGTCCAGCGCTGGGGATGGATGGTGATCATCACCTGGTTATGTCCAGAGCATCATGGCTGCGGCCACTTCCCGGCTGTTATTTACAAATGAAGTAAGACGTTGGATATCTTCTGTTTCAAATCTGGAATTCTATCTTTGATGGCATTCCAGATGATATCGTAATCGATTCCAAAATATTCATGAACCAATACATTTCTCACGCTTTTAAGGATTGACCATTCAACTTCCGGGAATCTCAACTGGGTTTCTTCTGTGATACCATTTGCTGCCTCACCAATGATTTCCAGCAATTTTATTAAAGCTAGCCTTACCTTAAAATCATCATTATATTGTTTATAGGAGAGATTTTGAGTAAAATCGATGATTGAATCAATAGAGTCGAGGATATGCAGTAATCGTTCTTTATCACTGATTTTGTTTTTCATAAATCAGGATTTTTTCTTTTTCAATATACGAGCTTATATGTGGAGACATGCCATTTGAAGAAATAAGATCAACTTTTGTATGGAGTAGTTTTTCAAGAGTTAGTTTTATGGAGATAAATTGAAACAAGTCGACTTTCTCTTCAAGGTCAACTAAAAAATCAAAATCACTTTCTTTTGTAGCTTCATCGCGTGAATGAGAACCAAAAAGATAAGCTTTCTGAATGGGCTGGGTTTTAAAAAAATCTAGAGCCCCCTGGTTTTTAATATAGTCGAGTATAAGCATGGCTATAATTTAATCAATGACAAAGTTAATCATTTTATGCCAGAATGGTTGCCTTAGCCCGTATTGTATTGTAGTAGCAGCTTTCAAATGGACTGGCGGACGGGCGGACGAGCGGACGGGCGGACAAGCGGACAAGCGGACAAGCGGACGGGCGGACGGGAGGACGGGCGGACTACACTGGCTCTGGAGGAGCCGGAGATGGGTATATGGTGTGTATTGGGCGATTGACGATTGGACGATTGACGATTGCAGATTGAATTGTTTGATTGACGATTTACGATTGAGCAGCGCTAATCGTAAATCGGTTAATCGTAAATTCATTCGTCAATCGTAAATCGGCTAATCGTAAATTAATTCCCGGGTGCATAATATAGGTACTGAATTATTTTGCAAATAGTTATTTGACCATAAACCGTTTTATTTGGTTTTTCAGGTTCTGGGTGATGAGTTCTTTTGACCAAAGGAGGATGTTGCTGGTCCAGCGCTGAGGATGGATGGTGATCATCACCTGGTTTGGGAAGCCGCCTTTTTCAACCGCCCTGATGATGCCGGAAAGAGGGGTGAATGAAAAACCCTCGTTCAGAAAGGCTTTGAGGAGGGCGTGGAAGGCGGGCAGGGTGAAGTCCATGGATAAAGGTATGAAGAGGTGAACAGGCGGACGCGGAATAACGTTTCATAACTGTAAGGCCCAATGGTGAAAGGGCTGTACCAGGATGGTTTTCCCTTCAATCAAAAAGGTATCAGACTGACTTTGTGTAATCAGAATTGCATTGTTCAATTCAAAATAATTCATGGCTTCCAGTAACCCGGCTATTTCTCTATCCATACTGTTCTGGTCTAATTGCAAACACACCTGGTAAAGACCTTGTATTCTTCCGTTGCTGAACACCACAAAGTCACATTCCTTTTTGTCAGAATAATAATAAATCTCAGATGTTTGACGCCGCAACTGTAAAAAAACCATGTTTTCAAGTAACCGGCCTTTGTCATCACTGAATGAAACCGAATTGATATCTGTAAATCCGGTATCGATACAATAAATTTTTTTGGGATTAACCAATTGAGATTTATGAGAGTAGCTGAACTTTGGAATGAAAAAGAAGAGATATGCATCAGCAAAGTATGATAAGTAATCCATTATACTCGATGAAGAGCCAATCTGGAATATTTTTCTCAGACTATTGCCAGTTATTGGTTTTCCGATATTCGAAACCAGCCACACGGCAAGCTGCTGTATAATGGAGGCGTGTTTTAAATTGTACCGGATGGCAATATCACGAATAACAATATCATTGAAAGCATGCATTAGAATTTCCGGCAATCCTGTTTTGATGTATTCAGGAAAGCCCCCTGTCTTCATGAACTTTTCGGATGAAGGAACCCCACTTTCCTGTCCTGAAAATGCAAGGTATTCGCCATAAGAAAAAGGGAATAGTTCATTCATTATATGTCGGCCGGTAAGTTTTGTGCCCATCTCTTTGCTGAGCATTGAGGCATTTGAACCGGTTATAAATATCCGGTAACCTTCATCCAGTCTGAATCTGACAAAGCTTTCCCAATTAACAATATTTTGTATCTCATCAAAAAAGTAGGCCTTGATACCCTTCAGTATTGCCAATTCGTGTAGTCTGTTAAAATCACCCAGATCAAAACCGGCAAGGCGAGGGTCTTCAAAATTCAGGTATATCGAATAACCGGTAAATGTCTTGTTAATTTGTTGCAATACAGTGCTTTTACCACAACGACGAATGCCTGAAATAATCAATGTGTGGGTAGTGAGGTTGGCGAAATCTTTGATATTCCGGGGTAACCCTGTATCCATAAGGCTTAACCGCTCTTTTTGAGAGTCAATGACTTGTTCGATTATTAATTTTGAAAGCATATTTAGAGAGTTTTCGTTTGTAAAGTTAACTTTCTTTCGTTCACAGCGAAAACTTTTGTTTTGGTTTTTTATTTGTTAGTTATTCAGGCGGACAGGCGGACAGGCGGACAGGCGGACAGGCGGACGGGCGGACAGGCGGACAGGCGGACAGGCGGACAGGCGGACGGGCGGCCGAAATTATTTGACCATGAAACGTTTTATTTGGTTTTTAAGGTTCTGGGTGATGAGTTCTTTTGACCAAAGGAGGATGTTGCTGGTCCAGCGCTGGGGATGGATGGTGATCATCACCTGGTTTGGGAAGCCGCCTTTTTCAACCGCCCCGATGATGCCGTTGGTGGTGTGGTAGCTGCGGCCAAGAAAATCGGGATTTGTAACGGGTGGACAACACTGGCTCCGGAGGAGCCGGATGTTGGTAGATGGTGTAGGATTCCGGTGGTTTTCCGTGCCGTAGGTACGGAATTATTTTGCAACGGTTAATCAATGCCAAAAATATGTTTGACGACTATTTCATTGATCACATCCTGGTCGTAGGGGACCATGGAGGCGATGCAGGCTTCACGCATGCTTTGGGAGTTTTCAAATGCGCTGAGGATGGCTTCTGCCACTTCTTTGCTGTTGTGAGGATCAACGATATATCCGTTTTTGCCCGGGATGACGTATTCTGACAGGTCGCCAACGTCATTGACGATCACCGGTTTGCCACATGCCAGGACCTCTTTGACGGAGATGGGACTGCCTTCGTGAGAGGATAGCAGGCATTGGTTTGCTGATAATGCATATTACAATGTTGAAAGGGTGTTGACGAGTTTATCAAGTTGCATTTTATGCTTTGAAGGATTTATGTTCTTCAATAAATTTATATTGTACAGCTTCCACTGCACGCCCGGGAACCTGCTAAAATCATGTGAGACCCACGAAGGATCCCCCCTGGCAAAACTCAATAAAATCGTACAGTCATGATCAGTAAGCCCTTTACGAACAGTGTCAACAAGTCGATGTCTTGTTGCTTCAAACATTTCATAGGTGAATGAATGATCAGACATCCCCCCAAACTGGGTTTCCAAAGCCTTACGATGATCTGGCAACAACGGATTTAGCAATTCATCAAGTGGCCTTTTACTGCTGAGCAAACAGAACAAGACTCCCTTTTGAAGCGCGGTATCATACGGAGAATTATCAAGTAGGAATTTAATATCAAAAATATCGCGGGGATGCTGCCTGTCAAGAGCAGCCACGATTTTACCTCCATAGAGCTGACCGAGAGGCACCACCTGAATTTCACAATACATGTCAAATATCTCCTGTGCCAAAGGGCAAAGACTTAAAATTATCGGGTTCTCGTATATACCGCGATTAATGGTGTTTACTTCTATCTTTACTTCTGAACCATCAGCCCCTGTAAACCTTAATTTATATTCTTCCGATTCAATCTGTGGTTCCCTTACTCTTATTCCCGGAATGATTTTTATTATCCCGGACCTTAATGACAATAGCCGTTCACGAATTGCCATCAAATCATTCTCCCTTGTGTCACATGGGATCCATGTAAGATCTATGTCAACGGAGAGTCGTGGCATGTTGTTGCAGAATAAATTCACCGCAGTACCTCCATGCAATGCGAAAGCTTTGTCGCGTGCAATTTCCGGTAAAATGCGCAAGAGCAGATTTACCTGTCTTTTATACCTGGGATCAATCAAAGCAAATTTTTAGGAACGGTTATCTGAAATTCAGATTCAAATGCTCCATCACGTGCAATGACTCTTTTGCCTTTCCCCAGTTTAATTTTTCGGGTTTCTATTTTTTTCATCCACTGATGGCCGGCTTTTTGAGCCAGGAACATAAATAATCGGGTTACTTTAACCGAGGTGCATTGTTCGAGCAGAGATTGAACAGCATCCGGCCTGACGAACGACAAACTTTCCATTATTTGATAAGCTTCTTCCAGGCTAAAATTATCCGGAGACATTTCCAAACACTCCATCATTGCTCTGACCGGGCTTGAGATCTTTATTGACAACCCTTCCTCAGAAAAATCGGTCAAGCCAGTTTCCGGAGGCAGGAATGATGTATTGATGAGAACTGGATTGGTATTCCAGGTATTGTTTTTTAGCCATGCAGGCAGTTTAACCCCACGGGGTGCGAATAGAAAGGTTTCCTGTGGATTTAATTCAAGATAATGTGCAAGGCCGTGCATTCCCAGTGCTGTTCTGCCACCAACGTGAATTTGCAGGCCTGCCTGATGCTGAAGGGTATAAATGGCACCAGTAAGGGTCAAACGATCCCCGCTTCGCTTCATCGCTCCTATACCGATGGCTGTAAGCCAGCCACTTTTACGGTATCTTTGTTGCAACTCATATGGATATCCTTTTGAGGATAACCATGATGAGAGCAAAACAGTGCCTCCTGGTACTTCCTGAAGCAGCTGGTTTATTTTTGTGCCACTACTCATACTTATAGTATAATTAACAGAACAAAATTAAACTATTTTTCTTTTTCTTCTTCATTCTATTGGATTGGCTATAGCTGTTCAGGATTGATGTAATTCAACAGGCGGACGGGTGGACGGGCGGACAAGCGGACAAGCGGACAGGCGGACGGGCGGACGAAATTATCTGACCATAAACCGTTTTATTTGGTTTTTCAGGTTCTGGGTGATGAGTTCTTTTGACCAGAGGAAGAGGTTGATGGTCCAGCGCTGGGGATGGAGGGTGATCATTATGTGCGGGGGGAAATTGCCGGAGTTGATGGCGGTGATGAGGTGGGCGGTTGAATGATAGCTGCGGTGGAGGAAATCGGGGTTGGTGATGGGGCTTGAAGCCATGGCTTTGTCGCGTATGCTCACTTTCTGTCCGTCCCACCGGCGGCCGGTGTCGGTGAGGTAGAAGGTTTTGATGAAGTCGAGGTCGAGGTAAGGTTGCGTGGTAGGTGCCTGGCACTAAGATCATGGTTCCATTGTAGGGGACCATTTTACTGTTGTGTGTAATGTTTTTTGATTTTTAAAGTACTCTTTAAGTTGATCGAGCGTTAAATCCTTTATTTCGTCGCTCATTTTGTCCCGAATATCCCTTAATTGTTGCATTACAGTTTCGCTATCCTTTATTTTTGTCTTCATATTTCTAAAATTTCTCTTGGTGTTCTGATTTCAAGAATTTTGTAACCTTGTCTGTAATTAATGGAATTGTAACCTCTAATCCGCGCTAAATTAACAATATGCTTAAAGTTCCAACTCACCAGCACGTCTACATTTATAAGCGTTGCAATAGCAATATGAAGGCAGTCCGATCTGCTGGATTTACCAACAACCTTTTCATTAATGTAATTCTCGGCAAGATTTATGGCAGATTCTGAGATTTCAACGAACTCAGTTTGATCTGAGGGAATCGAATTGACAAGGTCTTTAACGTGTTGTGGTGCTTTTTGTAATTCAATATCTGTCAAACGCGAAATAACTACCCTAAAGCCCCCTTTTTGTATTTGATCAAAAAGCACTTTTGTCCAAAGTTCAAATTCTGGTTCAAAATATCCCCCGAATACCGATGTGTCCAGATATAATCGTTCCATATACAAATATACTATTTTTTAACCAATTTCGTAATAATGCCAATTGGAGACAAGCAAGCTAACGGACAGGCTGGCATGCGGACAACACTGGCTCTGGAGGAGCCGGAGATGGGTATATGGTGTGTATTGGGCGATTGACGATTGGACGATTGACGATTGCAGATTGAATTGTTTGATTGACGATTTACGATTGAGCAGCGCTAATCGTAAATCGGTTAATCGTAAATTCATTCGTCAATCGTAAATCGGCTAATCGTAAATTAATTCCCGGGTGCATAATATAGGTACTGAATTATTTTGCAAATAGTTATTTGACCATAAACCGTTTTATTTGGTTTTTCAGGTTCTGGGTGATGAGTTCTTTTGACCAAAGGAGGATGTTGCTGGTCCAGCGCTGAGGATGGATGGTGATCATCACCTGGTTTGGGAAG
>JBMOIP010000092.1:0-10279 GCA_049317265.1 Bacteroidales bacterium | reverse complement strand
AATAACAAAAAAACCATTCCTGATGTCATTTGCCGGAAATCCGATGCGATATGTCATCTCTCCTGAAGGGGGTGGTATTGGTGAAGGAAAAGCACTTTCCACCATGACCATTGAATTTAAGGAAACCAAAGGCTCGTTTTCGGACTTAATGGATTTCACGATCATGGGTGATCATAGGGTCTTTCGCCTGGCAGAATCACCATCTTCGAGGGAAGACCTGCCGGCTCCCCGTGACGACTGGTCACTTGAACAATGGTGCAATGCCTGTTTCCTCTATATCCTGGGTGATGCGCAGCTTTCATGTGATTACGATATCACCTCGGAAGGCTCTGCCATTACGTTCACAGCAAAGGTCGCATCTCCATTCTTTGATTGGATTCCCGGGGATAATAGTATTCCCGGAATAGAGTTTACGCTTGTTCTGAGTGGAAATTCCGGTACTCCTTCAGCGGTTGATGGAGTGCGTTGTCAGGTTTGGAAGAACGGTACTGAAAAAATCGGCGAAGACTACAAACCGGCTGATGCAGCCGGTTGCGTGAAATTTGAGATTCAGGAGTATGTCTATTCAAATTTATTGCAAGCATTGCCCCCAAGGTTCATGCTTACCATGACTGGTGTGGTTCATCACATCTACACGGATTATTTTTTGAAATACAAGACTATTTTTTGTGATCGGATTGCTGGTGTTTTTTCAGCAAGAACCTACTGCGATCCAGACAACATTTATTGTTATGCCATTGCCGGTGGATTGAACCGGGAAGATTTGGTTGCCAATAATCAGTCACTTACTGATTATTTCAATCTGTCAGCAACCAAACAGAAGTTTCATACCTGGTCACCACCATCGAGACTCACTGATAAATTCGAAACTCACAGCCTTTTCTTTGCATTCCAGGCGCCTTCATATCCTGCTGCCCGATTAAAATTGTCCATTGTCACCACCCAGGGATCCATGGTTCCTTTTACCATTGCATCATTTACCGTTCAGCCATGGACTGTAGTTGAATTTCTGGCAGGGTTCTCCCAGCTTGGTCTTTCAGAAATTACGCACGAGGATATTGTTAAATGGTCGCTTTACCTGGTTGATGGATATGGAAACATTATATCTGATGTTCGCGAATTTGTTCTCGATGAAAAATATGCTGAGAATACAAGGTACTTCAGGTTCAGAAACTCATGGGGGACTTATGATTCATTGAGATGTACCGGTGTTTTTGAGACCTTCATTGAGCATGAACGCGAGAAAGTTCTTTTCATGAGTGATGAATTGGAGACCTCCTATAACACGCCAGGCGGCTATTCCATGATCAAAGAATCGCAAAATTTCAAAGCAAACTCAGGATGGTTATCTCGTGAGTACCTTAATTACCTGCGTGATTTCATGTTGTCCTCCGACATTTACGAAGTCGAAGACGGCAGATTACTGAAGTGTTTGCTGACCTCGAAAAAAACATCCCTTTTCAAGGATGCCCAGTACAATTACAGCCTTGCCTTTGAATATGAAAGGGCCTACGAAGATTTTTTTTTTCAAGGATTAGAATGATCTCTACGGTCATCATCGCAAGAAATTATTCCGAGGATTACTCAGAAGACTACAGCTAATAAGGAAAATTCATGATAACATACCTGCAGGTATTCAATAAGATCAAATCCGCTTTGACTGGCCGCATGGTGGGCACTAAGGTCCAGGTTGAAGATCATGAAGCTGCCGAATTGATGCTGTTGGACTATGTACAACAAATAGCATCAGTGCCTTCCGGATCAAATGTTCGGGAGGCTCATGCAGCAGCTTCAGCAGGGGTTAACTGTAACCTGGTATGGAGCACTGTTTTTGCAAATACAAATTATGCCTACGCTGTCAATGGTTTCGATAGCCTCGGTAATCCGGTTGAAATTTATCTCATTAGTAAATCAACGTCCAAAATTGTCATTAAAACCCTGGTAGGCGCTACCATGACAGCGCTTGCAATGCCCTACGGAACAGAACCCTAAAACAATCATACTCATGAAAAAATTATTCGTATTTTTTATTTGTCTTCTGGCCATCAATGGCTTAATGGCGCAAAAACGTGTATTTGACACGATCAGTTTTATCCGTGGCGGCCGCGTTTATAAGCTCAAACTTTACCTTGATCGAATCACCATCAATGATACGACTTGTTATAGCTTTCCCGGGTTTGGAACTTCTCACACTACCAGTGCTTATGGGGATCATAACCACTCAGGTGTTTATGAACCCTGGATCACCAAGTCAATCGGGTTTTTGAAATGGTCCGGCAGTGCTTGGTTCTTTGATCCTTCAGTCTATTCGCCTGTTTCGCATAACCATGATGGAACGTATGAGCCTGTAATCCATTACGGTCATGATGGTCAATATTGGGATGGCAATAAAACTTGGAGAGAGTTAAATGCTGGTGCGGTTGGCCTTGGCAATGTTTCAAATATCGCCCAGGTCACCAGTGTGACCGGGACCGCCCCGGTTTTTTCCACTGGTGGAACAACACCGAATATTTCCATTCCGCAGGCTACAACCTCACAAAGCGGGTACCTTTCCTATCTTGACTGGCAAACATTCAACAACAAAGTCTCAAGCCAGTGGACACCCAATGGCTTTGATCTTTTTTACATGAAAGGTAAAGTTGGCATTGGCCTGACCAATCCGGATTACACTTCGGATGTATATGGTACCGCCAATGTCTATGATTACAAATCTGCTGAAAACTACGTTTCCAAGTTGAATGTCAAGCAGGGAAATGCCTCTCTTTCCGGAATATGGTCCAGCGCCACAGATTCAGTCCCTTCATACATGCCCACCAAGGATATCTCTGAAGAAAAAGCATCCGGATACATTTATAATACCTCATTTATCGCAAATCCTTTTTTTGGGGCATACATGTACTTCTACAGTCGTGATTATAATTACCAGGTTGGGCTTTTTGACCGGATGGGGCATAAAAAAGCATTTTGCGGAATCATGGGAGGGGGCATGCCAACTCAACCGTATGTGAATCTTGGAAGTACAGGCTATCCCTGGGGTAAGGGTTATTTTGCTGATTCACTTTCCACTCAAAAGATTTCAAGTACAGGTATCTCTGCCTCTTTTTTAAATACAACCGGGAACATCGGCATTGGAACAACTGCCCCTACAGGTGCCGTTCATGCTGAAATTTCAACAGGAGTAGCTTCATTTATTGCCAGTTCAACATACCCAATCCAAGCCGGTTCAGGGAATCAAAGTATTGCACAAATGGATTTAAGGCACATAAACACTACAACCGCCTATGCCCGAAATGTTCTTAGATACAACCGTGATGTCGGGCACTATGAGTTTTTGCAGACTCTTTACGCTCATGGAGCAACAAGAGCGTTTCAATGGGTTGATATGTTTAGCGGCAGATATGAAATGCGGGCTGGTGTTACAGATGCTGTATTCTATAATACCGGTTACACATCATTTGGTGCCGGTGGGGGGAATTTTGGAATTGGAACATTTGCTCCAGCAGCAAAATTACATGTTGCCACTGCAGGTTTAACTACTGATCTTTTCAAGGTAATAAATAACAAAGGTGCTGGTACAGATAGTTCGGCTGTTGTTAATTCCAGGGGCTTTATCGGGGTTGGTACAACAAACCCGGCCAATTATGTCCATACATTTAATGGCAACGGCGGATCCTCGGTCATGTGTGAAGGAACATGGTCCGCAGATTCACAAAAACAACTGGGAGCAATCTTTTTTAAGAATTCTTCAAGCGGTGATTATGGAGGAATGATGATGCGAAAGCAGGTAGGGGGCAGTAATGAATTTATCTTTACCACTTATCGGTCATCAAACGCAACATGGTCAGAATTCATTTTTTTCGATCAATACGCCCAAAAATTAACGCTGGGTAGAAGTTCGATGCAAACAATACTTCAACCGGTCACCGGCAATGTTGGGATTGGCACCACCAATGCCACTGCAAAACTCCACGTAGCAAGTGATATCATCCGTATTGAGACCCCTAAGACCCCTGCTTCTTGCACCGCTGCAGGTAACACCGGTGATATTTGCTGGGATGACAAGTATGTTTACGTATGCGTTGCAACAAACATCTGGAGGCGCTCAGCGACATCAACATGGTAAAGCAAGTTAAAGGCAAATAACATGAAACAATTTCTGAAATGGGTTGCTGGTCTTCTGGAAGATCAGCAGGGAGCAGCAAGTTCCAAAAGGTTTGGATTTTACTGGGCATTGGCGCTGCTCACCTACATGATTGTTAAAAGCACGGGCGGCGCGGTTGTCAACATGGAGATGTACTGGTCGGTTGTGATGATCATCCTGGTGGGGTATGGCCTGATTACATCAGAGTATTTTAAAGGCAAGTCACTTCCATCAACCAAATCCGGGGACGATTCCTGATTCACTAATTTCCTGCTATGCTCGCGTTAAAAATTGACGGTCAGTATATTGATCTTTCAGATGATTTTTCGTTTACCATGAACCTTAAATCCCCACTGTTCGGGAACGTGGGATCATATTCTTACCCGTTCCGGGTTCCTGCCACGCCCAGGAATGCGATGATTCTTGGCTTTCCGCACAGGATTGAAAATACCAGCGATCTGTATCGTGACATGCCGAGCTCCTTTGAATGGAATGGTCTATCCCTCTTCTCAGGCACTGCACGATTCAAATCAATCAACCGGAAAACCTATGAAGGAGTCGTTTTCGACTCCAATGGAGACTTCTACTATCAGTTGCAGAACAGGGGGCTGCATCAGATTGATTTTGGCTCGATGAGCTTTGCCACAGAATGTGAAGCGCTGACCTACCTTTCAAATGCAGCCAATAACTATTACCCCGGATCCATCGTAGCCTGCCCGATGATCCAGGATGTGACCTATTTTGACCCGCCTACCGATAATACCGATCTTCAATGGTTCAATTTCTCCCACTGGATGACCTGGCCCGTGGTCGGTACCGGCTGTGCTGCACTGTTAAGATCGACTTCTGAACAGGTTCCTGGAGCCAGAACAGTAATTGTTCCGATGCTTTATTTGCGATATGTGCTTGATAGAATCTTTAAAGGCTTGGGCTATACGCTCGATGACCAGATGTTTTCATCCCATCCCGACTTCAACAGGCTCGTTTTGTTCAATGCCACCAATGCGAACAGCCCTTTTGGAACCGGGTATGTTCCGGAAAATTACACATTGACGAACCTGTTTTTCAACCATCATATCCCCCGGGTGCTGCTGAATGATTTCATCAAAGGACTTGAAAACTATTTTGGGTTTGGAACCTTTGTCGATAATGTTAACCGGACGGTCCGGCTAATTCCATTGAAATCAATTGCCACCAGTGAGGATTATATTGATTTTTCGAAGAACATCAGTACCTATAGTCTGGAAACAGAAGGCAGAAAGAAAGGGTTCAAACTTGCTATGACTGTCGAGGGCGGCGATCTGATGCTGGAAGGCCTCCAGGGATATGAGAAAATGATCCTTGACATTTATAAGGGCTCCGTTCCAACGATTGCCGATCTTCCGGCGTTCCCGATAGGAGAGGTCGGCACCTGTTATTATGTTGAAAACCTGCGCCAATATTACCAAATGAACACCAACTATTCCTATTCCCCAACCATTCTCATGGAGATTCTGATGACCCGGTTTTTCTTCCGTTCTGGCGAAGAAGACCTCACCACGATCTTTTCAAATCTCTGGTCGGATACTGCTATTAATACGGCCACTGTCAATAACCAGATGACCGAATGGAAAAGCATCTCCCCGCGCTTGTTTTTTGCCAAGAAAGACAGCTGGGCCAATCATACCTCGATGATGGGTGTGCACGAAACCCCGGATCACAGTCTGTTTTATCGTTGGGATACTGGCATATACAATCGGTTCTGGAAGGAGTACCTTACTCTACTGGCCAATGCCAAGACCGTTAAATTCCAGAAAAGCATGGACTTCCTTGAGTTCCGGAACTTTGACTTCTCCCGCAAATACATGATTGGCGGTTTGAAGTACCTGGCTAAGAGCATCCAGGTGACTATGAAGAAGGACCGGATTATGCCTGCGATGCTGGAATGTTATACTTGCGACTGAAAATCAGGCGGTAGCTTCTAAGTTCATTTTCCAGTTCCTCTATTTTTTTCATAACACAATTGATTAAGAAAGATATTTTGATATATCTTTACTCCTTCTGTGTGTCTTTTATGTGGCGGCTTAAGCAAAGATTGGCGCCATCCAGAGTAAATATTAATTTCTTAACACATTTAATTAATACAACCTTAATTCATTATGAGATGAAAGATAATTGGAAGAGTGTTAGGTCAAAAATCAATGACAATATAAAAGAGATATTTGAAAGTTCATCACTCCCGAGCTACGCAAATTTTGACGAGGCCCTTGAATTATTTAGAAACGTTCTTTTTCATAAAACAGGAATAAAAAAGCTTGATGGATTAAGCGATTCAATATTTGAAGCCCTTTTTGAAATTTATTTTACAAAACCAGGCGGTAATGGCCCTGTAGAGATTTTAGTGAATAATATCGAGGCGTTCTTAAAAAAGATAATATTTATAATAAGAGGCGTCGATTATAGCAACCATCATGATAAAAATTTAATGTGGTGCATTAAAGAATTAGGGCTTTTAAAAGAAATTACCCCTGGAATTTATCCACAGCTCAACGAAGCTAATATTCCATCATTTGTTGGCCAGCCCTATTTTTTAAATTATGTGTGTAAAGCATATGTAACAAGAAATCTATTTCATAACGCACCTAAGCTTAAAGCAGTAGAAGTTTATCAAATTGTCGAAAGTAGTTTAGTCGTCTACCTTTTCGCCATTTTAGAAAATTATTCGCAACTAGTCCTTGTTGTTGGCGCATCAAGAACTGTTCAGTCACAACTTGATACTTACAGAAAGCATACATTAACAATTCTCTCCTATAATCCAAGTCTTAAAATGTTAGAATCAGATTTTGGAATAAAGATAGATTCTTTTGATGATTTTGAAATTAAAATAAAGGCAAAAGCTAGGAGACGAAAGGAAGAGAAAGACGAATATTTACGAGAAAGTTCAAAATTCCCAGTTTTACCGATAAAGTTCCTACCGGAAATTGAAGGGGTAATGAGTAATGCGAAATACATACTATTACATGGCATTGCAACTTCAGGGAAATCGACCATTTTGAAAAAGCTTGGAAAAGATTTTCTTGATAAATACAGTAGTCCATACTTATTCTATTTTGAACTTGGTGAAATATTTAAAAAGAAGAATGGATATACAATACATCAAGAAATATTACAAAAGTTCAAAGAAATTTCATCGATTGACTTAGATATTGAATTAATTACTGAAAAAATATTAGTTCTCCTTGATGGCCTTGACGAAATTCCAAACAAAGAATCAAGAGATATAATTATTCAACAGATTCTAGACTTAAAAACATTTAATAATATCCAGGTCATATTGACATCAAGAACAAATGATTATGTTACTAATGATACTACGATTGAAAGCTATTTTGAAAAATTCGAATTGCTACCTATAACTCCAAGTGAAATTGTTGCTCTTGGAGAAAAAATACTAGGCCATGGATCGCAATTCAACAATTTTGTGAAAATGGTAAAGAAGGGTAATCTACTTAAAGCATTCCCCAAAACACCGCTTACCTCAATTTTGTTAGCTATTTTGTTTAAAGAGAAAGATATAAATTTAAAAGAGCTTCCGAAAAACATTACAGAACTGTATCGAAAGTTTATCGATCTATTCCTTAATAGATGGGATAAGAGTAAGGGGATTTCCGAACAGTTTGAGATTCAAAAAAAGGAATTTGTCCTTCAAACAATCGCTGAGCATATGCAAAAAAATAGATTAATTTCAATTCCAGAAAGCGAATTAGAAAATTTTGTTGCTATCCTTGCGAAAAAGAAAAATATTGGAGGACCTTCTGATCCAAAAATTCATTTGAAGAATTTGTGCGAAAGAACTGGAATTCTAGTTAAAGATGATTTTCATGATAAATACAGGTTCTTTCATTTAACAATTCAAGAATACCTTGCAGCACAAAAACTTGATTATAAAGATGATGATTTATTAGTAGAAAATTTCTTTGACGAATGGTGGTTAAATCCCAATATTTTTTATGCTGGAAATAAAACTGATTATCCTGATATTCTGCAACGGATATCGAAGTTTGAAATGTACCCAGTTGATCCTGAAACAAAATTCAACTATATTGCCCATTCATCTCAAGTACTTCTTGCTGCACACAACATCGATAACGACATCAGAGAATCACTTTTAAGTAGTATGATCCAGGTATTTGATGAATTTTCCTTAGAATTAGTTAAGGAATTATCAATGGTACCTGAATTCATTGATGAGACTATTTCTTTAGATAAAAAAATTGCAAAATTTAAGAATCAGACATTGCTTGACGTAATTTTAGGATTGAGAGATATTTTTATTGAATTTTTCAACATTCAAGATTTTCAACATGAGTTAATAAACATATGGAGCAATATCATGTATGGCGATAAGAAAATTGAATTGTCCGATACCACATTATACTGCTTATCGTACTGTATTTCAATTGGTACGAGAGAAGCGAAATATTTAGAGGAATTCGTTACGACAAATAAAATAGAAATAAACAGCCGTTGGTATAAAATTGTTGATGTTGATATTAATATAAAGAACCTACAAAACACACGTAAGAAAATTATTCTCAAGATCAGGAGTCAGGCGAATAAAAACAAAGATTATATTCAAAAGCAATTTAAAGAAAGAATTAGTCGGCACTATGAAAGTGTGACAGGAATAAAATAATCTAGATGTTCATACAACCACTACAAATATTGTGTGTATTGGGCTTTCAAAAATGTTTTACCTTCTCTATGGTTGCATCTAATCATTATTATGAAAGGCTAGGATGGTAAATTTCATTTGGAAGAAGAGGACGCAACGGTGCATTATTTCGGCCCATTGAAGCTAGATCAGGGAAGTCATTGGCCAGCTTGTCTGACGGACGACGGTTAAACTTATCCAGGTAAATCTGTGTCATTTCCAAATTAGAATGTCGGAGTTGCAGTTGAAGGTCCCGGATGTTTATCCCGTTTTCTATGGCCATACCCACTCCGGTGTGTTTCAGTGAGTATAAATGTTTCTCAATCCCATAATGTTCAGCAAATTTCCGCCATGCTTCCGCCATGCGGGTTGGGGCATATTCCACAGTACCTCGCTGTTGATTTTTCCCAAATACAAAATAATCTCCAGGGTAATTCAAATCCAGCTTCATTAATACCGGCATCAATGCGTTTGGAATCTGGACAACCTCCTGTTTTTTATTCTTCGATGCTTTCCCCGGAATGACAATCATTCGGCTCTTAAGATTAAAATCTGACACTTTCAGACGGACCATTTCCTGAGGACGGATAAAGCAATAAAAGATCAGGCATGCGCAAACATACAAGTCATAATGCCATGCTGGTAAATTTTGTTGCATGATCATCAGTTCATCCATCGAAAATGCGACTACTGATGGATCTTCTTCCGGCAACCGGTCAACCTTATCAAACGGGTTTATTAATATCCATTCACGTTTAACCAAAACTTTAAAAATGGTTTTCATAGCAGTCACACGGTTATTATAGGTCCTGTTACCATTTTTCAAGATTGCTTTGGTATAATCCATGAATTCCTGTGCATGACGATAGTTGAAGTCATCAACAGGAAGGTTTAGGAAATTTTTGGATTTAAGCCATTCATTGAACTGATGCACCATACTGCTATACGTATGATGAGTTCGTTTCCGGCAGGAGTTCTCTTTAATAGAGAGGATATAAGTTATGGCCAATGAAAGAGAAGTATATTTTCTCTCAGTGTGGGCATAAGGATTGAAACCCTGCCGCAACCTACTATTGATGGATTTGATTATTTCATGTGCCTTGTCCCTCCTACCGCTGGACGTCAATATTTTCTGTGGCACCCAATGCCGAAAACGGCAGTATTTGCCGGTTTCGGGTGATAAAAAATGGTAGTAAACAAACCAGCGTTGTGCGAGATCGCCGCCGGCGTCAAAAAGTTTTGCGGTTTTGAATTTGTCCATTTCGTGTTAATTTTCGACCTCGCCAGGTAAAAAATTCTCAAGAAACGTCCGCAATCTTTTGTCTCAGTTTGTCTCAGTTTATCAGGAAAAATTCGATAATACTTTGATTTACTGAACGTTGTAATCCTTTGTAGCGGGGACAGGATTCGAACCTATGACCTTTGGGTTATGAGCCCAACGAGCT
>JBMOIP010000091.1:0-10300 GCA_049317265.1 Bacteroidales bacterium | reverse complement strand
TGGAAAATCAGACATTTTACTATGACAACAAAATTGTAAAAAACTTTGCCTATGCAACACTCTTCTGGGGTGTGATCGGCATGGTAGTCGGACTGTTACTGTCATTACAATTCATCTGGCCGGCACTCTCATTTGGTATCCCATATACCACTTTTGGGCGCATCCGTCCGATCCATACGAATGCAGTCATTTTTGCATTTGTCGGAAATGGAATGTTTACAGGGATCTATTACTCCCTGCAGCGTTTGTGCAAGGCCAGGATGTTCAGCGACCTGCTGAGCAAGATCAACTTCTGGGGTTGGCAGCTTATTATTGTTTGTGCCGCTCTTACCTTTGCATTCGGGATTACGACAGGCAAGGAGTACGCAGAACTGGAATGGCCTGTTGACCTTCTCGTGGCGGTGATCTGGCTTGTTTTCGGAGCTAACCTGATCGGTACGATCGTGAAGCGCAGAACGCAGCATATTTATGTCGCCATCTGGTTTTACATCGCAACATTTGTAACCATCACGGTATTGCACGTGGTAAACAGCCTGGCAATACCAGTGGGACTCTTCAAGAGTTACCCCATCTATGCCGGCGTGCAGGATGCGCTCGTTCAATGGTGGTATGGTCACAATGCGGTTGCATTTTTCCTCACCACCCCGTTTCTCGGACTGATGTATTATTACCTGCCTAAAGCAGCCAATCGTCCCATATACTCCTACAGGCTTTCAATTGTTCACTTCTGGGCGCTGATCTTCCTCTATATCTGGGCAGGTCCTCACCACTTGCTTTACAGCGCTTTACCTGGATGGGCCCAGTCCTTGGGTGTTGTCTTTTCGGTGATGCTCATCGCTCCCTCATGGGGAGGTATGGTCAATGGTTTGCTCACACTGCGTGGCGCCTGGGACCGTGTACGCGAGGATCCAGTTTTAAAATTCATGGTGGTTGCTGTTACTGCCTACGGTATGTCCACTTTTGAAGGACCCATGATGTCGACAAAAACGGTGAATGCCATCTCCCACTTTACGGACTGGACCGTTGGTCATGCTCACATCGGAGCCCTCGGATGGAACGGTTTTCTTACGTTTGCAGTTCTCTATTATTTGATTCCCAGGATGTTCCAGACTCAGCTCTTTTCAAAGAAGCTGGCCAACCTCCACTTCTGGATCGGCACCCTTGGTATTATCTTCTATGCAATTCCATTATACTGGGGCGCCATTACACAAGCCTCCATGTGGAAGGAATTCACTGCCGACGGGTTTTTGAAATACCCTAATTTCCTTGAAACCGTTACACAGCTTGCACCCATGTATGCCACCCGTGCCATCGGAGGCGGTTTATACATTGTTGGGATCGTTCTTGGGATCTATAACCTGATCCTGACCATCAAAGCCGGGAAATTTGTTCCCGAAGAGGCTGCCACTGCTCCTGCCATGGCAAGGGGTGAAGGAAAACGCGGCTCAGGCGAAGGCATTCACCGCTGGCTTGAGCGCAGGCCGGTTCAGTTTATCCTCGTGGCCCTGGTGGCCATCCTGATCGGGGGTCTGATAGAGATCGTTCCTCTCTACCTTGTAAAAACCAATGTGCCGACCATCGCCAGTGTCAAACCTTACACCCCGCTGGAGTTGCAAGGCCGTGATATCTATGTGCGCGAAGGGTGCTATACCTGCCACTCACAGCAGGTTCGTCCTTTCAGGTCTGAAACCGAACGTTACGGAGAATATGCCAAGGCCGGCGAGTATGTCTATGACCATCCGTTCCAATGGGGATCGAAGCGCAACGGACCTGACCTTTCAAGGGAAGGTGTTGTCAGCGGCCGTCAATACAAGCCCAACTCCTGGCACTATAACCATATGCTGAATCCTCAGCGGTTAAACGAGCAGTCGATCATGCCGGTTTATAAATGGCTGATCACTGACGACCTTGATTTATCCACAACTGCGAAAAAGATCCGCGTCATGCAGTTCCTGGGAGTTCCTTATCCTGAAGGATATGATAAAATCGCCAACGACGAACTGATGATCCAGGCCAGGGCGATTGCCGATGACCTGAAGAGCCAGGGAATCCAGGTTGAACCGACCAAAGAGATCATTGCCATGATTGCCTACCTCCAAAGGCTGGGCAAGGATGTTCATTCAGCCGGCATGCCCACTGCAGCCGTCACAGGTAAATAGTCGGAACGATGCTGCGGGATGTATTTAAATCGCTGGAGGGCTTTGAAAGCTACGGGTTAATCTCCATGATCATTTTTGTGGTTTTCTTTGCCCTGCTGCTACTCCACACCGCTTCTCTCAAGCGGAAGGATGTGGATGATTTCAGCCGCATGCCATTGGATGACTTATCAAAGGAATCAGACGAAATTCAGGATATTTAAAAATATTTTTTATGGATATGAATAAACATACAACCATTGAGAAAGATGAACTGACCGGTGATAAACTGCTGTCGGATCACGAATATGACAACATCAGGGAATTGGATAACAACCTTCCAAAATGGTGGGTCTGGCTTTTTATCATCACCATTGTATGGTCAGTAGCTTACATTTTCGCCTTCGATGTGTTCAAGGTGGTACCCTACCAGGTGGATGAGTGGAAAAATGAGATGGCGGCTGCCGGCGTTGTTTCGCCTGGCCAGCCTGCGCCTGTCGCAACCGCCGACATGGTAGCGCTTACCGATCAGGCCAGCCTCGATGCTGGCAAGGAGATCTGGATAAAACAATGCAAAGTTTGCCATCTCGAAGGCGGGCAGGGTCTTGTTGGTCCAAACCTTACCGATACTTTCGCCATTCACGGTTGCTCCTACGGTGATGTGGTAAACATCATCAATGTCGGGGCGCCTGAAAAGGGGATGATCTCCTGGAGAACCCAGCTTACTGACGATCAGATCAAGAAAGTATCAAGCTTTGTGATGACACTGAAAGGTACCACGCCACCAAATCCAAAGCCACCCCAGGGCGAGCCTTGCAAGTAGTATGCAAATACAGGATGATACCCCGGGCGGCTTTCGCGACAGGTTATATACCATCGACGAAAGTGGCAAAAGACTTTGGGTTTTCGCAAAAAAGCCAAAAGGAACACTAACCACAGCAAGGAATATCAGCGGCATACTGCTGCTGGTATTCTTTTTTTCTGCTCCCTTTGTTAAAATCAACGGGCAACAATTACTACTGTTTGACTTCCTGCACCGGACATTCGTGATTTTCGGGGTTCAGTTCTGGCCCCAGGATTTTAACCTTTTCTTTATCGGGATGATCGCCCTCATGGTGTTCATCATACTTTTTACAGTTACCTATGGCCGGATCTGGTGCGGATGGGCCTGCCCGCAAACAGTGTTTATGGAGGTGATATTCCGGCGAATAGAGTATTTTATTGATGGAGATTCGCATCACCAGAAAGAGTTGGATGCCCGGCCCTGGGATGTTGACAAGGTCTTCAGACGGGTTCTTAAACACGGAGTTTTCTACCTGATCTCGTTTATTATCAGCAACTACTTCCTGATGTACATCATGGGATCGGATGCATGGCTGAAAATGGTGACTGAAAGCCCGGTTAAACATATTGGCGGACTGGCCGGGATGGCAATTTTTTCGTTCATCTTCTATTTCATCTTCTCCTGGTTCCGCGAACAGGTGTGCACCATCGTATGTCCTTACGGAAGGCTTCAGGGCGTGCTGCTCGACCGGGAAACAGTGGTCATCTCCTATGATTACTTCCGTGGAGAAGAGAGAGGCGCTTTGCGGAAAAGTGAAAACCGCAGTGAAACGAAGAAGGGAGATTGCATTGATTGTAACCAGTGCGTGGCGGTTTGCCCCACTGGAATCGATATCCGCAACGGAACGCAGCTGGAGTGCATCAACTGCGCCTGTTGCATTGATGCATGTGATGACACGATGAAGCGAGTTGGTTTTAAACCCGGACTCATC
Source organism: Bacteroidales bacterium (assembly GCA_049317265.1). Lineage (GTDB taxonomy): Bacteria > Bacteroidota > Bacteroidia > Bacteroidales > FEN-979 > CAIVAT01. Next base: position 6,390 of record JBMOIP010000091.1, on the reverse strand, counting down.
CGGTATGCATCAGAAAAAATGATTGCTGACAAGAAACCATGGCATTATACCATTCGCTCAGCGGCTTATACCACTGTGCTGGCGTTGTTGCTGGTAGCGCTTACCTATTTCCTGATCTCACGGAGCCCGGTTGAAGCAACCGTTTTACGTTCGCCGGGGATGCTGTTCCAGGAGCAGGAGGGGGGTAAGATCAGCAACCTATACAGTGTCAAGGTGGTCAATAAAACCGCGCATGACCTGCCTCTGGAGATCCGCGACCTTTCGGGACTCGGGGAGGTCAGGGTAATCGGGAACGCACCGGTGATTGCCAGACAGTCGCTGGGAGAAGTTGTGTTCTTCCTGATCATGGATCGCAGCAGCCTGAAAAGCAATAAGACGGAAGTCGAGATCGGGGTTTACTCCGGTGGCAAAAAACTTGACCAGACACGGGCAACCTTTGTTGGCCCGGATAAATAACTTACTATGAAGTGGAATTGGGGTACCGGTATTTTTATTGTGATTGTCCTTTTCCTGGGAGCATGTGTTACATTCATCATCTATACCCAGAAACAGAAATGGAGTCTTGTAGAGGAGGATTATTATCCGAAAGAACTTCGTCATGAAGAGAAACTGGTGAAAATGCGCAATTACAATGCCCTTTCGTCACAAATGCAGGTCAACCTGGATAAAATTAACCTGATCGTTCAATTCCCCAATGATTTTCATGGAAACCAGTTGAAAGGGACAATTGATGTTTACCGGCCTTCAGATGAAACCCTGGATGTCATCCTTCCGGTTGCACCCGACACCTCAATGGTTCAGCTGATACCCCTGGCAAGGCTCTCAAAAGGGCGTTATATCGTCAAAATCGACTGGTCGTCGGAGGGGAAAGATTATTATAAGGAGCAGGATATTTTTATTCCCTGAGATGGATTTCTGGCAACCCCTTGTTATTGGCTTACTCGGAAGCTTTCACTGCATGGGCATGTGCGGACCGATTGTCATTTCATTGCCATTGAAGGAGAATTCATGGCAGACAAAAATCATAAGCGGGCTGTTGTATAACCTTGGCAGGGTGTCTACTTACATGGTGCTTGGTTTGGTTTTCGGTCTGATGGGGATGGGAATCCATATCTGGGGCATCCAGCAGTGGGTTTCGATTGGAGTGGGAGGCATGATGATCCTGAGTGTTGCATTTCCGATCCTGTTTCACGGGTCAAAACTCACTGGCAGCCTTGACCGTCTATTCTCCGGATTTAAAAAACTCTTTGGGAAATTTTTCGGTTTTCGTACCTATTTATCTGTCTGGACCATCGGATTATTGAATGGATTGCTGCCATGCGGACTGGTATACATTGCACTGGCCGGAGCCCTGGTCTCCACCACCCCTGCAAATGGCGCACTTTATATGATGTTCTTCGGGCTGGGAACCATACCTTCAATGCTTGCCCTGGCCCTGCTGGGAAATGTGATCAGCATGGCCTTCCGGCGCAGGGTTCAGAAGGCGATCCCGTTTCTCATCCTTCTGATCGGCGTTTTATTCGTACTTCGCGGGATGAACCTCGGAATTCCTTACATCAGCCCGAAAATGGACCAACAGCCGCAACATAAAACCGAACAATTTCAAAAACCCAAATGTTGCCATTGAGAATCCCATAATTTTGAATAATTTTGCAGTCAGAAACAAACCAGCAAAAACTAAAAACACAGGTAACCCAATGCCACCCGTCCACTCGTCCACTTGTCCACTCGTCCACTTGTCCGCCCGTCCGCCCGTCCACCCGTCCACCCGTCCACTCGTCCACAAATAACCTAACCCATAAAACCCAAACCAATATGAAAAAAGCTACATTTTTACTGTTCTCCTTATTTGCAATCACCCTTTTAATGACCTCCTGCGGCGGCGGCAGCCAGCCTGCAGCCGATCAAACCGCTGTTAAAGCTACCGGACCTTATGCAGACTTGCCTGCAGATATTCAGGCCATGATGCCACGCGGTGAAGAGATTTACAAAACCAAATGCACCGTATGCCATCAAACCACAGGTCTTGGCATCGAAAACGTTTTCCCTCCATTGTCAAAAGCCGATTACCTGCTGGCCGACAAAGTAAGAGCCGTTGCACAAACACTAAATGGATCGAAACTTGACATGACCGTGAATGGAAAAGTATATACCCAGGAAATGGTTCCGCAGGTTGATACCAAAGAGGATGCCGTAGCAGTGATCAACTATGTGCTCAACAATTTTGGGAACAAGGATGGTTTTGTGACCATGGCCGAAGTTCAGGGTATTGAAATCAAACCGAGGAAAAAATAGTCACCAGCATCCAATAAAAAGAGGCAGTCTTGGTTTTTGACTGCCTCTTTTTTTATTCGATTTCCCTAACTTTGAAAAAAAATAACATCAACTTCCATGAAAAAGCAATTAAACCGCAGGGATTTCATTAAAAGTGTTGCAATTACAGGTGTTGGGCTTGCAGTAAGCGATAATCTTCTTGCCTCTATTCAGCCTGAACGGCTGAGTGGCCCGTTTCAACCTGCCCCGGTTGGAAGCCCTATGCAGAAGGTACGGATTGGATATATCGGAGTAGGCCTCCAGGGAACATCGCATGTTGAAAACCTGCTGAAAGTGGAGGGAGCCGAAATTGTTGCGGTTTGTGACATTGTGGAGAGTAAGGTAATACGTACCCAGGAGATGGTCGAAAAAGCCGGATTCAAGCGGCCTGATGGATATTCAAAAAGCGAAGTCGACTGGAGGCAACTGTGCGAACGCAGCGACATTGACCTTATTTATACCGCAACCCCGTGGCAGTGGCATGTCCCCATCTGCATGGCTGCCATGAAGAACGGCAAACATGTGGCCACCGAAGTTCCGGCAGCCCTTACCCTCGATGAGTGCTGGAACCTGGTGGAAGCATCAGAGAAGAGTGGTAAATACTGCATCATGATGGAGAATTGCAACTATGACAAAGTTGAAATGATGATCCTCAACATGGTGAAAAAGGGTTTGTTTGGTGAAATGGTGCATGCCGAATGTGGTTACCTTCACGATTTACGTGAAGTAAAACATGACATGGAAGGCGAAGGAGTGTGGCGGCGCGATTTTTCCATGCACCATAACGGCGACCTTTATCCTACCCATGGATTGGGACCGGTTATGCAGTGCCTGGATATCAACCGGGGAAACTATTTTGACACCATGGTCTCCTTTGGATCAAAAACCAGGGGGCTTCACGAATACGCCATCGATAAATTTGGCCCCGACAGTCCCCAGGCAAAGGAAAAATTCGTCCTCAGCGATGTTGTCACAACAGTCATCCGCACCATGAACGGAGAGACCATCGTGGTGACCCACGATACGAGTTTGCCGCGCCCTTACAGCCGCAATATCCTCGTACAGGGAACAAAAGGGATTGTGCGCAAGTATCCCGAGCCGAAATTGTACATCGAAGGGGTCAGCAAAACCGATGATCAATGGGAACCGATCACCGAATACCTGAAAAAGTACCAGCACCCCATCTGGGAGGAACTTGAAACTGCCAGTAAAGGGGCCGGGCATGGCGGGATGGATTATATCGAAGACTACCGCCTGGTGAATGCCCTGCTGAAGGGCGTTGAGCCCGACATGGATGTGTATGATGCGGTAGTAATGAGTGCTGTACGGATTCTCAGCGAGGAATCCATTTCCAAAGGCAACAAGACGCTCAAATTTCCTGATTTTACCCGTGGAATGTGGAAAAAACAGCGGGAGTTACAGGTCATGCTCAATCCAAGATAGTACCTTTACAGCTAAATAATTATCCTAAATCAATTAACATGTCTGATTACTACCGGCACAAGTGCCGTTTTTTTGCATTGCCACTTCTGCTGACCTTGTTATTACCGGTTGTCACCCCTGCCCAGCAATATGTTTCAGACCATGCGAGGGCGGTGATCACACCTTATTTCATGAAGCAGACGATCAACTACCTGGCTTCGGATTCGATGAAAGGAAGGGCGACTCCCAGCCCCGAACTTGAAACAGCAGGAAATTATATTGCCGGCCAGTTTGAGTCGTTTGGGTTAAAGCCTTTGAATAACAGCTATTTTCAGGACCTTGCCTATTGCTGGTTCGATCTTGGAAGCGACAACTTTCTTTCGGTCGTAAAGGGGCTGGATACCAAAAACTTCTTGCTGAAGGATGATTTTATCCCTTATGACCTTTCGGGAAGCAAGCCTGCCGAAAGTGAAGTTGTCTTTGCAGGGTATGGCATCACAGCGCCTGAATATGGGTATGATGATTATAAAGACCTGGAGGTTAAGGGAAAAATTGTGGTAATCCTGCGGCAGGAACCAGGTCAGACCGATTCCACTTTGAAGGTGTTTGAAGGAACAAAACTGACCCATTATTCCGGGTTGAAGGAGAAGCAAAAGATGGCTCAGGATCATGGTGTTGCTGCCTTGATGGTCATTTCGGGTCCGCTCCAGTACAATACCATTAAACCCACCGGGTTTTCATGGCCGGCGCTCTCGAAGTTCCTCTCTAAGGATGCTTTGCCAATGGATTTCTGCAACAGGGCTGAGGAGGTAATTCCCATGGTTCAGGTGGGTGAATCGGTTGTTATTGAGTTGTTTGGCAGTGTTGATTCCCTGAAAAGAATCCAACAGCATATTGAAAAGACCATGCAGCCGGTTTCTTTCCGCATCACCGGAAAAATATGGGCGTTGAATATTTCACTTGTCGGTACCCCGGTGGGTGGCCGGAATGTGATCGCCTTCCTGGAAGGCTCCGATCCGAAACTGAAAGATGAAGTGGTTGTGATAGGAGGGCACTACGATCACATCGGGTTCATCAGGGAGCATAAGGCTGATACAGATTATATCTATAACGGCGCCGACGACAATGCGTCTGGCACCAGTGGTGTGCTTGCAGTTGCAAGGGCTTTTGCCTCCATGGCGGAAAGTCCTAAGCGCAGCGTGCTCTTCATGGCTTTTGCAGGCGAAGAGAAGGGGTTGCTTGGAAGCGCCACCTATGTGAAAAGACCTTTATGGCCCCTCGAAAAGACGGTTGCCATGATCAACCTTGATATGATTGGCAGGAATGATCCCGATTCGCTTGAGCTGGTTGGCGCACGGCAGAATCCGGGGTTGGTAAAGGTTGTCCGTAAGCAGAACAGGGAGATCGGCTTCAGGCTTGCTGAAAGCAAGGAGGACCATATGGACGGAGGCAGCGACCATGCCAGTTTCTTCGGGAAGGGGATTCCGGCGATATTTTTATTTGCAGGACTTCATCCTGATTATCATGAGGTTACCGATAATCCGAACCGTATCAATTCAGAGAAAGCGGCGAGGGTTGCAAGGCTGGCTTTTCTAACTGCCTGGCGCATAGCCAATGAAAGCAACCACTATAAAATAGTTACAGAGAAAAAGTGAGTTGCAGATGAACTGTTCTGGATGTTAAACAAGGTAGAACCTGAGGAAGTGATACGCCCATGGGCCCAGGGAGACATACAATCCGGGGTCGTGCATCTCATCGCCATTGCGTTCGAAGGTCACTTCGCTTAAGGAGTCATTCAGCCGCCAGTTTCGTGAACGCAAGTCGCTGCCTGGCAGCCTGACCCGACCCTGGGCGGCTGACGCTGAATAATTGACCACGATCAAAAAGCGATCGTCGCCATCGCACCAGCACCAGGTAAGTAACTGCTGATAACTGTCATTGTCAGTCCATCCGGTGCATTCACAAGGTTGCCAGTATCCGTTGCGGAACACAGGGTGGCTGATGGCAAGGAGCAACCGGTGGAAAAATGCCCTTAACTCAAAATCGACCGGCTCGTCCATGCGGCGGCGAAGGAAAACAGGTAGTTTTATCTTCCGGCCGTCAAACTGACCTTCATGGTAGAGCTTTGCCCCAGGTAGCGTGGAGGATATCACAGTTGCAGCGCGGTTTTTACCCGGCTGAAATGCAACGACATGCCTTGGTTCATCGTGATTTTCAATGAAACGGATCATTTTTGACTGGTAAACGGGATCGGCCTGCAAATGGAGCCTGATCCCCCGTGCAGTGCTGTGTTCAAGCCTGTCATACAGACGTTTGTCATAGCAAAAGTCAAACCCTTGTTGCTGTAGCGCCCACTCTTTATCCCAATAGGCTTCGGCAATGAAGATGAAGTCGCTGTTGCTCCGTTTTACAGCCGGAATCAACTCCTCCCAGTATTCAAGTTCCGGTTTCGGGCCGGCCCGTTTGCCCCAGGTGCTTTCAAAAATGTCATTGATCATCAGCATTGCCATGTCGCACCGCACACCATCGCACTGGCTGGAAATGCGGGTGACTGTTTCAATGGCATCATTGCGGAGATCGGGATGAAATGCATTGATTTGCAATACATCCTGCCATGCAGGATAGAATGGGTCTTTTCCGCAGGCAAAAATGTTT
>JBMOIP010000090.1:0-10668 GCA_049317265.1 Bacteroidales bacterium | reverse complement strand
GGCTTTTTCGTTCCGGTCGTCAATCAGGGTGCGAATTTCGGAATTATTTAGCAAACTAAAAACTTTTTTTGCATATTCCTGGTATTTCTCACTGATTGGCAATACAATAGCCTGATCCGGGGTGAGCCAGAGCGGGAAATTCCCTGCAGTATGCTCCAGTAATACGGCAACAAACCGTTCCATAGAACCGAAGGGCGCACGGTGGATCATCACCGGGCGATGCTTTTGATTATCGTTTCCAATATATTCAAGTTCAAACCGTTCAGGTAAGTTGTAATCGACCTGGATGGTGCCAAGCTGCCATTTTCTTCCCAATGCATCCTTCACCATGAAGTCCATCTTAGGGCCATAGAAGGCTGCTTCACCAAGTTCAACAACCGTATTCAGTCCCCGCTCTTCCGCAACCTCCATGATGGCACGTTCGGCTTTCTCCCAATTTTCATCGGAACCGATATATTTCTCCAGGTTATCCGGGTCACGGAGTGATATCTGAACAATAAACTCTTTGAAATTCAGGGCCTTAAAGATCAACATCACAATATCCATCACCCCTTTGAATTCGTCTTTGACCTGTTCCGGTGTACAGAAAATGTGGGCATCATCCTGTGTAAATCCGCGGACACGGGTTAACCCATGCAACTCCCCGCTCTGTTCGTAACGGTAAACCGTTCCGAATTCTGCTATTCTGACGGGCAAATCACGGTAAGACCTGGGTTTAACTTTGTATATCTCGCAGTGATGCGGACAATTCATGGGTTTTAAGAAGAACTCCTCGCCTTCAACAGGGGTTGTAATAGGGCGGAAAGAACTCTCTCCATATTTTTGATAATGTCCGGAAGTTTTATACAACTCGACATTGCCGATATGAGGGCACATGACCTGCTCGTAACCGGCTTTCCGCTGGACTTTTTTCAGAAACATCTCCAGCCTTTCACGCAAAGCCGCACCACGGGGCAGCCACAGGGGAAGTCCTAGGCCTACTTTCTGGGAAAACGCAAAGAGTTCAAGTTCCTTGCCCAATTTACGATGGTCACGTTTTTTGGCTTCTTCCAGGAAAACCAGGAATTCATCCAAATCTTTCTGTTTCGGGAATGTAATCCCGTAAATACGTGTCAATTGTTTACGTTTCTCATCGCCTCGCCAATAGGCTCCTGCGATGCTTAACAGTTTGATCGCCTTAATGAAACTGGTATCAGGAATGTGTGGTCCGCGGCATAAATCAGTGAATTTCCCTGATTCGTAAAAGGTAATCTGTCCATCTTCCAGTCCCTGGAGCAATTCGACCTTGTATTCGTCTCCTTTTGCTGTAAAGTAATCGAGCGCTCCCGGCTTGTCAACCTCCTTTCGGATGAAGATTTGCTTCTCCTTGGCCAGTTCAAGGATCTTCTTCTCTATTTTTGGAAAATCATCGGAAGATATGGCGTGATCACCAAAATCAATATCATAATAGAATCCATTCTCGATATCAGGCCCGATACCGAATTTCACTCCAGGGTAGAGCAATTCAATAGCCTCTGCCATCAAATGTGCGGAGGAGTGCCACATCGTGGCTTTTCCCTGGGGGTCACTCCAGGTGAACAGCCTGATTTTGGCATCAGCTGGGATTGAGCGGGTTGCATCCCAAATTTCATCATTTACCTGTATTGAAAGCACATTCCGGGCAAGGCCGTCACTGATGCTTTTAGCAATATCAACTCCTGTAACTCCTTCAGGATATTGACGAACCGAATTATCGGGTAAGGTAATATTAATCATGTATGAAAGTCAGATTTTAAGGGGTGCAAAGGTACAAAATAATATTTAATTCCCCACTACTTTAAATTCGGTGCGACGGTTATTGGCACGCCCAGATTCAGTGGTATTGACATCGATGGGCTGACTGAAACCATATCCCTGGAATGATAACCGGCTGCTTTCCACGGCATGCTGGATCAGGAATTCATAGACAGCTTTGGCACGGTTCCCCGAAAGTTCGATGTTGTGCTCTGTGCTGCCCACATTATCGGTGTGGCCATTGAGTTCAATTTTCAACCTCGGATTTTTCTGTAACAGAGCCACCAATTTCTGAAGTTCAGCAAGCGACTCATCCTTAAGCACATATTTATCGGTATCAAAGAAAATATTTTTAAGGATTACCGCCTCACCAATTTTAATGGGTTTGAGAGGAATATTCTTGATAAAGGGCTTGGCCTCAGAATTTGATCCGGTAAGTAAAAAGTTATCAGAATAGAAGAGGTAGCCGTCTTTGGAAACATTCAACGCGTAATTCTTCTCGGTTGGCAGGACCAGCAGGAAACCGCCAGTCACCGGATCGGACCACGCCTCAGCAGAGGATTTGGAGGTGGCGAGGTCGATAAGCTCAAACCGGGCTTCCAGTTTGGCTTTTGTCTCCTCATCATAAACAATGCCTTTAAAATAGGTCGTCAGCAGCGGCCTTGCTTGCTGATAGAGGGGAAACTGATAAATATCCTGTCGTCCCTTTCCACCAGGGATATCAGATGAAATATAGGCCAGGTCGCCCTTTGTATTGACAACCAAGGTAATTTCGTCAGCATGGGTGTTAATGGGATACCCCAGGTTTACCGGCTTGCGCCATTCACCATGCATGTCTTTTCTGCAATAGAAGAGATCGTATCCGCCGAGTCCCATATGGCCTTTGGAGGAGAAATAGAGCGTCTGGTCGTCGGGATGAATGAAGGGTGCCATCTCCTCTACCCTGGTGTTTACTGAATCGCCGAGGTTGACTGGTTGGCTCCATTGTCCGTCTGAAAGGAGTTCAGTTTTCCAAATGTCTGAACTTCCTTTCCCCCCCGGCCTTTTACTTGCAAAAAAGAGCGATTTGCCATCTGATGAAAAAGAGGGCTGAGAATCCCATTGAGGTGAATTCACTACGTCACCAAGGTTAACAGGTACAGACCATTTAGCGCCATTTCGCCGGGCCCAGTATATATCGCAACTGCCATACCCGTCGTTGCGGCTGCAGGCTGCAAAAAAGATATACTTGCCATCTGGTGAGATATTCAGTGCACCTTCATTCCCATGGGAGTTAACCGGTGGACCAATATTCAAGGCACGGGCCCATGAGGCACCTGCATTGTGTGCAACATAAAAATCCTCTTCAAATTCCTGGCTTTGATCAATGGTTTGGGCGTTACGGGGAACCTTACGCGTGAAATAGAGCAATTCCCCGTCCGTTGTAATCGCATTGATGAATTCATCAAACGCTGAATTGATGCTGTCGCCCATATTTACCGGCGAAAAAGGAACAGGGTTTTCCATTGATTTCAAGGCGAATTCACATGCATTAAGCCCCTTTTCTGCCAGTTTTCTCTTTGGTTCGGGAATTTGCTCTGATTCGAGCAGCCGATAAAAATTAAGTTTGGAATCAGCATACCTGCCAACCTTTAACTGCATGCTGGCCAGCACATAATATAAGCTGGGAGAGAATTGATTATTTGTTTTTATGGCAGATTCATAAGACTCAACGGCCTTCTCATACTGAAAGTCATCAGCTAAAATGTCCCCCTGGAGAATATAGGCCTCGGTAAAGTAGGGATCCTGTTCAATCGCCTTTTTAATATCAGAAATAGCATTTTCGAAAAATTTCCCTTGGTAATGGTCAATTGCAGTGTAAAACCACTTCTCTGCTTTTTTATTCTGGGTGGAGAGGCGTTGTCCCTGGCTAAATCCGGCACCGGACAAAAGGAAACAAAGTGCCAGGAAAACAAAAAAGCGGTGAGGGATCATGGAATATGCATGTATTTATGACTCTGGAGCGATATTCTCCATTTAGGATTTGCCTTTACATAACGGATAATTTCAGGCATCATTGTTTCATGCCTGCTCCATTCGGGTTGGAGATAGAGGATACAAGAGGGAGAAACAAACCCGGAATTCTCCTCACCCCATTGAAAGTCAGTATTATCATGGATGATCACTTTGAGTTCACTGGAATTCAAAAGAACCTCTTTCATGGGAGGTGCATCCCTTTTTGGGGAAACGCAAATCCAATCCCATCTTCCGCTAAGTGGCTGTGAACCTGATGTTTCGAGAAATATCCGAATGCCATGTTTGTGAAGTTCGCTACACAGGTAGTCCATATTGTATAGCAATGGCTCGCCTCCTGTAACAACAATTGCCTTTGCCGGGAAGGAGGTAGCATGTTGAACAACCAGGTCGGTTGATACCGGGGGAAAATCGGTTGCATTCCACGACTCTTTCACATCACACCATTTGCATCCGACATCACAGCCTCCAACACGGATAAAGTAAGCTGCCTGACCAGTATTGAATCCTTCCCCCTGGAGCGTGTAAAACTCTTCCATCACGGGAAGGACTTTTCCTTCCTGCAACAGCTGATAAATTGATTGTTTCAATAGATTTAGTTTACTTCTTTTTTCGCTGCTTTCAGCGTATTCTGCAAGAGAGAGACAATGGTCATGGGGCCCACTCCACCTGGAACCGGGGTGATATAGCTGCATTTCCCGGATACCTTGTCAAAATCAACATCACCCTTTAACCTGAATCCCGATTTTGTTTCTGCCGATGGAACCCGGTGCACGCCAACATCAATTACTACGGCATCCTGTTTGACCATATCCGGGGTTACATAATCTTGTTTTCCAAGGGCGACTATCAGGATATCTGCCTGCGCTGCAATGGAAGGAAGATCTTTTGACAAACTATGGCAGATCGTAACGGTGGCATTTCCAGGGTTTGATTTGCGCGAAAGCAAAATAGCGACAGGGGTCCCGACAATATGGCTTCTGCCAAGGACCACAACACGCTTACCCGATGTTTCAATCTTATACCGTTCGAGCAAGGTGATTATTCCGAAAGGAGTTGCCGGCAAAAAGCAGGGCAGGTTCAAAACCATCTTCCCGATATTGACCGGGTGGAATCCGTCGATATCCTTGATGGGATTAATGCGTTCGATGATTTTGTTTTCATCAATGTGCGGAGGTAACGGTAACTGAACAATGAACCCGTCAATTTCAGTATCGGCATTGAGAAAATCGACGACTTCAAGTAATTTTTCCTGTGTAATGTTGGAGGGATAGCGATAAACCGAGGAGACGAATCCAACCTCGTGACAGGCTTTTTCCTTAGCCGCTACATAAGTCATGCTTGCCGGGTCCTCTCCTACCAGGACTGCTGCAATGTGTGGTGGTTCCAGACCCTTATCTATAAACTGTACTTTAACCTCTGTTGCGATCTCGGCTTTAATCTGATCTGAAATCAGCTTGCCATCAAGTAGTTTCATGCAAAATGGATTAATTCATATTTTTCATGTTCCTCATGACATTGGCCATATTTTTCCCTTTGTTGGCGGTAACCATCTTCATCATTTTCCTTGTATCATCAAATTGCTTGATCAAACGGTTCACATCCTGGATGGTTGTCCCTGATCCGGTTGCAATACGTTTTCTCCGGCTGCCATTCAAAACAGCAGGATTAACCCTTTCGGCAGGAGTCATGGAGTGAATAATGGCCTCAATCCCTTTGAAGGCATTGTCGTCAATCTCCAGGTTTTTGATGGCCTTCCCCATCCCGGGGATCATTCCTAAAAGGTCCTTGACATTACCCATCTTTTTGATCTGCTTGATCTGGGCGAGGAAGTCGTTGAAATCAAACTGGTTCCTAGCAATTCTTTTCTGAAGTTTTTGAGCTTCCTCTTCGTCAAACTGCTCCTGCGCCTTTTCAACCAATGAAACGATGTCACCCATCCCGAGGATACGGTCGGCCATTCTTTCCGGATAAAAAATGTCAATGGCCTCCATCTTTTCACCCAATCCAACAAACTTAATGGGTTTATTGACCACCGATTTGATGCTCAATGCGGCCCCACCACGGGTATCTCCATCCAGTTTTGTTAGAACAACCCCCTCATAATCAAGACGTTCATTAAACGCCTTCGCTGTATTCACTGCATCCTGACCTGTCATGGCATCCACCACAAACAGCGTTTCATGAGGATTGAGGGCACTCTTAATATTGGCAATTTCATCCATCATCTGCTCATCAATGGCCAGACGACCGGCAGTATCCACAATCACAATGTTGTGACCGTGTTCTTTGGCATAAGCGACAGACCGTTTAGCGATTTTAACAGGATCGTTGGCAGCATCCTCCGAGTACACTTCCACTTCGATTTGCTGTCCGAGCACTTTCAACTGTTCAATAGCTGCCGGGCGATAGACGTCACAAGCCACAAGCAGGGGGCGTTTGCCACGTTTTGTCTTGAGATAGTTCGCAAGTTTGGCAGTGAAAGTGGTCTTACCTGACCCCTGCAATCCTGCAACCAGTATAATGGCAGGCTCTCCTTTTATATTCAGTTCAGACTTCTGTCCTCCCATCAGGCCAACCAGTTCATCGTGAACAATTTTCACCATCAATTGACCTGGGGAAACTGCTGTTAACACATTCTGTCCAAGTGCCTTATCTTTTACCGAATCGGTAAATTGTTTGGCAATTTTAAAGCTGACATCGGCATCAAGCAGCGCTTTCCGAACATCTTTGAGCGTATCGGCTACATTGATCTCGGTAATATGTCCGTGTCCTTTCAGAACTTTAAACGCACGGTCGAGTTTATCACTTAATCCTTCAAACATTGTTTTTCAATTAGAAGTCCGGATTTGGCAGGTGGTTGTGTGGGTGACAAGGTAACAGGGTTTGTTGCACAAGATACCATTCAGCCGGATATTTTTGCAAAATTAGCAATTTTAATTGATACAGAATAGTGTTGTAAGGAGCAACCATTTATCAGAACTGGTGTACACTTTTCCAGGAGTTTTCCATTTTTAATCAACATTTTTCAGGTTGGTACCATTATTTCAATAGCGGCAACCATTTGAAACTGTAAAATTTTATCCTGGAAAGGACTTTCTCAATTATTTTTTTTTTATTCAACCAATAATGGCAAGAAAAAACATTGTATTTTTGTCTAAATATTCAAACCTCACAAAATTTCAAATTATGAAGAAAATTTTACTTTCATTCGTTGCCATTATGGCATTGTCGCTTGGGGTGTATGCCCAATGGACAGAACAAGCAACCGGATTCGCGACTGCAAGCCGTGGAATACGGTGCGTTTATCCTGTGAACAGCCAGATTGTTTGGGCATCAGCTTATGATGGCAGTGGCGGCGCTGCCGCATGTCAGGACCTTACCGTTACGACAAATGGTGGAACCCTTTGGACTGCACGTACAATTTCCGGTGTATCCGCCCTCGACATTTCCAATGTTGTTGCCGTTGATGCTGACAAGGCATGGGCGGGAATGTATCCTCCGGGAGCAGTTACAACCGGACAGGGAATTTACAAGACCACTGACGGAGGATTGACCTGGACACGCCAGGCAACTGCAACTTTCAGCAATGCTTCATCTTTTGTGGATGTTGTCTATTTCTGGGATCAGAACCTTGGTTACTGCGTTGGAGATCCTATCAATGGCGACTTTGAAATTTACACAACCGATGACGGTGGAACAACCTGGACGTTGGTTCCGGGCGGCAACATTCCCAACCCTTTATCAGGCGAATACGGAATTGTAGGTTACTACTCAAGCATTGGTGACACCACCTGGTTTGGAACAAACAAAGGCCGTGTATACAAATCCATTGACAATGGACATAACTGGACTGTATCTGCCATTGCCGGATGGAGTGCTAAAACTGTTCAACCATTTTTCCGCAGCGGTTCTGTTGGAATCGGCGCTGACAGAAGTGCAGCTACAACAGGCGCGATGGTAAAAACCACCGATGGTGGTGCAACCTGGACTCCAGTAGTTACCACCGGGCAGGTATTTACAAACGACATGGCATATTTGCCGGGAACACCAAGCACATGGGTTACCACAGGTGCAGCCACCGGAATGACAGGAGTTACCTATGCATTTGATGATGCTAAAACCTGGAATGACATGGCACCTACAATTGGCACCCAGTTCTTAGGAACCGCATGGGTGAACGACTCCACCGGCTGGGCTGGCGGATTCAACGTTGATGCCACTACTGGCGGTATGTTTAAATTTACAAGCATCCTTGCTCCATGTGATTTCACCTCTGATGTACTGGCAGTTGCCAAAGGCGGTACGGTTAAATATACCATCACCGATGGCGCTCACTCCACCTCAACCGTTAGCTGGGCTTTCCAGGGCGGAACTCCTGCTACCTCAACAAACCGTCATCCTTCGGTTGTGTACAACACACCTGGCACCTATAATGTAACCCTTACCGTAACAAACAGCTGGGGTGTTACCACCAAATTAAAGACTGGTTTAATCTACGTTGGCGGTGTTGGCATCAATGAAAATTCAGCAGCTACCGTATCCGTTTTCCCAAATCCTGCCAAGGACGTTCTCAACATCCAGGGTTCAGTAAACATTTCGGAAGTTACTTTCACCAATATGGTAGGACAGGTTGTTCTGAATGAAAAATCAGACAATGCCAATGTAACGATCAATACATCTAACCTTAAATCTGGTGTTTATAACCTCAGAATTAAAATGGTTGATGGATTTGTAAACAAGAAAATCGTTATTCAGTAAGTATTTGTTTCATCAAGAAAAAAAGCTGCCTGTTTCGGGCAGCTTTTTTTTTTGCATAATTTGTTCCTGTTACATCCTTTCCGGCACTTCAATGCCAAGCAGTTTCATCGATTTTTTTATGACACGTCCGGTAAAGTCTGATATCCTGATCCGTAATAAAATCTTGTCACGGTCAATCTCCTTCAGAACCGGCAATTCCTGGTAAAACTGGTTGAATCCTTTCGCCAGATCATAGACATAATTGGCAATAATTGCAGGACTTAATTCCTCACCGGCAGTTTGCACCGCTTCCCTGAAGATATACAACCGTTTGATCGTATCCTTTTCAAGGGGTAGCAGGGTTGTCTGTATCAGCATTTCCTCGTGATCATGGTTGTAACCTGCAGCCGTTGTCCTCGCAAGCAATGATTGGATCCTTGCATAGGTATATTGAATAAACGGCCCTGTATTCCCGTTAAAATCAATCGATTCCTTCGGATCAAAGGTCATGTTTTTCCTGGGATCAACCTTGAGTATGAAATATTTCAGCGCTCCCAACCCGATGGTGTTGAAGAGTTCTGCTGCAGCGACATCGGTAAGTTCGTTGGCTTTACCAAGCTCGCGGGTGGTCTCTTCTGCCGTGAAGAACATTTCATCCATGAGGTCATCGGCATCCACCACAGTGCCTTCGCGTGATTTCATTTTACCCTCCGGGAGTTCAACCATTCCATAGGAAAGGTGATTGATATGAGCGCTGTAATCCTTGCCTAATTTAGCAAGCACTTTTGCAAGTACATCAAAATGATAATTTTGCTCATTACCAACAACATAAATCATGGTTGAAGGATGGTAATCGTCATAGCGAAGCTGTGCCGTGCCTAAGTCTTGTGTCATATATACCGAAGTCCCATCGGCACGTAGCAAAAGTTTTTCATCGAGTCCTTCCTCCCTGAGGTCGGCCCATATACTTCCATCCTCCTTCCGGATCAGGACACCCCTGGCAAGACCATCCATTACAATGTTTTTCCCAAGGAGATATGTTTCACTTTCATAATAGATGTGGTCGAAATCAACTCCGAGACGGCGATAGGTCACCTCAAATCCATCATAGGCCCATCCATTCATCAACTTCCATAATGCAACGGTATCAGCATCATGTTCTTCCCATTTCATCAGAATTTCCCGGGCTTCCTGCATCAGGGGTGCCTGCTGTTCCGCTTCTTCTTTTGCTAAACCACTCTCTTTTAATCTATTAACCTCCTCCAAATATTTGGTATTGAACAGCACATAATATTTACCTATGAGATGGTCTCCTTTTGCACTGGCTGAATCCGGGGTTTCATTGTTTCCCCACTTCATGTAGGCCAGCATTGATTTGCAAATATGAATACCACGGTCGTTTACAAGATTGACTTTTAATACTTTATGTCCGTTTGCCTTAAGTATTTCTGAAAGTGAAAAACCCAGCAGGTTGTTACGGATATGCCCAAGGTGAAGGGGTTTATTGGTGTTTGGAGAGGAGTATTCCAGAACTACCGGAGATTCATTACGGGCCTGTTGAAAACCAAAATCGGGCTGAGCAGCATTGGTTACCAGAAAATTCATCCAAAACTGATCACTCAGCACCAGGTTCAGAAAACCTTTGATAACATTGAATGTGGCAATTTCCGGCATATGTTGCAGTAAGAAAGTACCGATATCTGTTGCCGTTGCCTCCGGAGATTTTCTGGAGATCTTCAACCATGGAAATACCACAATGGTAAAATCACCGGCAATCTCCTTTTTAGTTTTCTCCAACCCAATGGAACCAAGAGCAACTTCGGCACCATAAAGTTCACTGATTGCTTTGCATGTCAGTTCTAAAATTTTCGTTTCGACCATGTTTCCTCTTTTTCCCTGCAAATTTAGGCTGATTTCATAAAACACAGCATTTAATTTAGGAAAATGGTACTAAGCTGTGGGTAAATTTTTAGATTTCTGTTTTGCTATTTTCCAAAAAATGAGTAGGTTTGCAAACAATCTCCAATGAAAAAATTGAATATCAAAACTATATTTAACAATCCCAAAAAGCGAGGTTAGCATGAAAAAAAATGTAATCATTATTGGTGCTGCCGGAAGAGATTTTCACAATTTCAACACGTA
>JBMOIP010000089.1:0-10808 GCA_049317265.1 Bacteroidales bacterium | reverse complement strand
AACCGATATAGGTGGTACTTCGGGAGGTTATATTTCAAGTGATGGAGGCGCAACCTTGTCGGCGCGCGGTGTTTGCTGGGGTACCGCAACTGCACCTGTTTTAGGCACCGGGAATTTCACAACCAACGGCACCGGGATGGGCAGTTTTACCAGTATTATTACCGGTCTTACTGCAGGCACTCTCTACTATGTCAGAGCTTATGCCACCAACAGTGCCGGAACAACTTACGGACCTGAAATTAACTTTACACCCGTAACTCCCGGATTTCCCACTGTAAATTCAACTGTAGTTTCGGCTATTGGTGAAACTACTGCAACAACAGGGGGTAACGTAACAGACAATGGTGGTGGGACAATAATAGAACGTGGTGTTTGCTATGGCACAACATCCACACCAACAATTGCCAACTCCACAGTCGTTGATCCGAATCCTGGAACCGGTGCTTTTACGAGCATTATCACTGGATTAACCACAGGTCAACTTTATTATGTAAGGGCTTACGCGACAAATGGTGCCGGCACAAGTTATGGCGCCATTTATAGCTTTACACCATTTACTTTCGCTACAGTAACAACTGATGCGATTACGAATATAGCAGCAACTTCAGCAACTTCTGGAGGAAATGTAACGAGCGACAATGGCTCGGCGGTAACGGCACGTGGTGTATGCTATGGCACAACATCCTCTCCAACAATTGCCAACTTTGTCGTTGCTGACGTTCCTGGTACTGGAACCGGAACGTTTGTAAGCAATTTAACCGGCTTAACTCTAGGACTAACTTATTATGTCAGGGCTTATGCCACAAATGCTGCAGGAACTGCATATGGGAATGAGGAGATTTTTGTACCGGCAGGTCCAACTACTCCAACGGTTACCACTGATCAACCTACAAATGGAACAGAAACTACTGTAACCTCAGGTGGTGAAGTCACCAACGACGGCGGATCAACGGTAACGGCTCGTGGTGTCGTTTGGAGTGCTACCAGTTTCCCTCCAACACTCGCTGACCCTCACACTACAGACGGCACCGGTACAGGAACCTTTACCAGCAGTATCACCGGGTTAACAGCTGGTAATTACTATACAATTATCGCCTATGCAACCAATAGTTCCGGAACAGCCTATGGAAACGAAGTTTATTATGCACCTGTCGGGCCTCCAACCCTTGGTCCAGGGGTGCTTACCTATTTTGCAGGTAATACAGATGCTCAAATTGGTTTAAATATTATAAATAATGGTGGATCTGAGATAACTGCTTATGGTGCTGTTTGGAGTACATTGCCAGATCCTACTGTTGAGGTGAATGAAGGAATAACAATTGAAACCGCACCTTTGATGCCACCTACTGCTGCATTTTCAGGGCTATCATTATCAACTACCTATTATGTAAAAGCATATGCGACCAATAGTTATGGTCCCAGTTATAGTCCTCAGGCAATTTTCACAACCCAAGATAATACCTTACCTTCTTTATCGACAAATCCGAACATTGATAAAGTGGGTGCAATCGCTTATGGTGGCGGGGAAGTTTTTGACATTGGAACTGGCGGAACCGTAATTACAAATGCCGGACTGGTATGGGGAACTTCTGCAAATCCGACTGTCGCTTCCAATCTTGGCATGACAACAGATGGATATTACGGTTCATTTGGTTCTATGATTACCGGATTGACGATAGGAACAACCTACCATGTGAGAGCCTATGCCTCAAATGACAATGGAGTAAACTATTCTTATGGTGCAGATGTATACTTTGTCGCCACCGCGGCAACAGTTGGACAGCAGATTTCTCTTTCTTCAGGGGCAACTTATGCTGTCTTCAGCACAGATGGAACTGGTTTGCATGGTTTGATTGCCATACCTTATAGTTATGGCCTGGCAACTGATTGGGGATGCTCACCTTCAACTGTTGGAACAAGCACAGCAGTTGGAGCTGGTGAAGCTAATACTGCTGCTATCATAGCTGATATTACTGGGGTTCCAGGTTGTGAAAGTGCCATTGGACCAGGTAATTTTGCTGCGGAAATGGCAGCAAGTAGCTTCGGGCCGGGCTGGTATTTGCCTTCAAAAGAAGAACTTGATCTTATGTGGACAAATAGGGTGGCAGCACAAATAGATTTTTCATGGGGTGCAACCACGAATATTTTCTGGAGTTCTTCGGAAGCAAGTGCAACAAATGCCTGGCATATCGATGGAACAACAGGTGCCTGGGTTAGTGTACCTAAGTCAGATCAACTAGATTACTTTGTCATCCGCTCCTTCTAACCCCCGGGAATAATTAAAATTTATTCATTGAAGCAGAATTGCTTAAACAGATAAAAACAAAAACAATGAAAAAATATCTCATCATCCCGGTTGCACTCCTCCTCTCCACCCTACTGGGAGCCCAGGGGCTGTACATCAACGGCGGGAAGATCAACATCAGCTCCGGTGCCACCCTCTACGTAGAGGGCACTGCCGGGAACCTGCTCAACGCTACCAATGGTGCCAGCGACGGCTCGATCGCGCTAAACGGCACGCTGAAAGTCGACGGTAACTACACCAACAATGTGTCAAGCGCGGATGTGCTGGGCACGGTGGGTGCATCCAGCCAGGTGGCCTTTACCGGCACCACGGCACAAACCCTTGGCGGCTCCACCAGCGCTCCTTTCGTTTTCAACGACCTGGTGGTCAACAATGCTGCGGGGGTTAGCCTGTCAAAAAGCGCTACAGTGAACGGGGCGCTTACCCTCACCAGCGGACTGGTAACACTCGGCAGCAACGACCTCACGCTCGGCACGGCGGCAACAGTTTCAGGAACGCCCTCCGCATCAAACATGATCGTAGCCTCGGGAAGCGGCATTCTGAAGAAGAAAGTGAACGCCACCGGCAGTTTTACCTTCCCGGTGGGTGACAATACCGTAACCGCCGAATATAGCCCTGTCACTTTGAATTTCACGGCAGGAACTTTTGCGGCCGGCGCTTATGCCGGTGTGAACCTGGTTAATTCGAAATACCCCGATGCCCAAATCACCGGTTCGTACCTTAACCGCTACTGGAATATTTCACAGAGCGGAATTACCAGCTACACCTGCACGGCCGTCTTCCAATACAAGACCGCCGATGTGAACGGCACCGAGGCTGAAATATATGCCCTCCGGGTCGATCCCACACCTTTCACCCCATTCAGTGCAGCCAACACCACCCTGCACCAGCTCACCGCCAGTGACCTTACCTCGTTCGGCACCTTTACAGGCGGCCCGAACAGCAAATCATTTGACCTTACCGTATTTCTCGAAGGACCATATGCAGGTGCCGGCACCATGAACACCACCCTGCAGGAGAACACCCTGGTACCCCTGGCACAACCCTATAATGTTGCACCCTGGAACTATACCGGTACGGAAGCGGTTGCTTCAGTTCCGGCAGGCGTGGTTGACTGGGTCCTCATCGAACTCCGGGATGCCGTTTCACCCGACCTGGCAACCCCGGATACCAAACTGGCAGGATGGCCCAAAGCCTATTTTCTGAAATCAAACGGCGCCATTGTCGACCTTGACGGCACCAGCATGCCAAAGATCGGTTATCCGGCAGTTGCCCATAACCTCTATATCGTGGTTCGTCACAGAAACCACCTTGCTGTCATCAGCAATAGCGGGATGAGCCTTGCTTCAAATGCCTATAGTTATAACTTCAGTACCGCCATCACACAGGCATACGGAGGAGCAGACGGGTACAAACAGATCGGGACCGATGTTTTTGGAATGGTAAGCAGTGATGCAGATGCAGACGGGGAAATTTCAGTACTCGATTACACAAAATGGGTCTCTGAATTTGGGAACTTCCCGGTATATATGAATTCAGATTTTGATATGGACGGTGAAATCTCCGTACTTGACTATACCCGATGGGTAACGAATTTTGGAGTAGCACACCCCATACTCGGAACAAAGACGGTTATTCCCTATGAAAGCAGGGTCCCCGGCCAGAAATATTAATTAATCATTTTAAAATTAAAGCGATGAAAAAATTACTTCTCATTTTAGGAATCATGCTGGTGTCTGCAGGGATGTCGGCTCAACAGCTTTCCTACAGGTTTGCCAACCCAAGGATCATGAGGGGGACTGGAAGTATATATTACCTGAATTTCGACATTCAGATCAAAGCAAGCGTTGCAGGCACCTATTTATGGACAAGCCAGATTAAATTGAATTTCAATAACACAACATTTAATACTGCGGTCGGAAACTGGGGGATAACCACAGTGGGTGCTTTTTCAGGTTACAATACGAACCTGACACAAACCTTAAAGTATACACTTGTGCCTTCCATAACAGGCACGGCACCCAATAAAATTTTCAACCTTGGGCTTCATGGAGATGGTACAGCTGCAGCAAATGGTCCAAACCCAGCTGACTTTGCCGAGATTACCACAGAATGGACCACGATGGTTCGGATTCAAGCGAGATTGTCGGTGACTACGGGGGAAGCCATTGCTGGCATTGATTTTTATGAACCCGGGATGAATGGATTCCAGGAATATCTTTCAGGTGTAAGTACCTTTTCTCTCTATACGAGCCCCAATGTCTTTGATTCCCGCGACTTTACATCGGATTATACCGGAAGAT
Organism: Bacteroidales bacterium; assembly: GCA_049317265.1. Taxonomy (GTDB): domain Bacteria; phylum Bacteroidota; class Bacteroidia; order Bacteroidales; family FEN-979; genus CAIVAT01. The sequence goes on along the minus strand of JBMOIP010000089.1, from coordinate 6,200 downwards.
TTTATTCGACACTTTATGGCTGGTCTCAGATCGGAGGTGGAACCAATAATACACAGTACCTCAATTGGGGAACCAATGTAAGTACAACTGTCTGGGAAGGAAGTGCCACAGTAACTCAGAACGATGATGAAACTGCCCTGGCCAACAACCTTCTCATTAAAAACGGCTCCATCCTGACGATCCCCTCAGATAAATGGCTTACCGTTTCCGGGAACCTTACAATTAGCGGGGGTTCTGCCTACAGCAACCTGATCGTAGAAAGCGGGGGCTCCCTGATCACCAGTTCGGCTTCGATACCGGCTACCGTAAGAAGGACCGTATCCCAATGGGGTGTGCCTTGGCATGGCTGGCACTTGCTCTCCTCCCCGGTGACAGCCCAGGCGATCGATCCGGCATTTACAACGGTTCCTGCGAACACCTATGATTTCTATGCATGGAATGAACCCACTACGCAGTGGGTCAATTTCAAGAATAATATCACTCCCCCGGTCTGGGCCACGGCGAATGTCCTTAATGTGAACGGTTCTACAGTTCAGGGCGGCGGAAATTTCATTCCAGGCAAAGGCTACCTGATCAACTATGCTGCTGCCGGAACAAAGACATTCACCGGAACGCTGAACAAAGACAACATCCTTGTCAGCAACCTGTCGATCAAGCCGCTTTCTACCGACAAAGGGTGGCACCTGCTCGGCAACCCCTTTACCTCAGCACTGGTATGGGGAACCAACTGGAACCTGACCAACATCATCACCACTACGAAGATCTGGAATGAAGCCACTGCAGCCTATGTTGACATCCCATCCGGGGGTGTTATTCCGGCCCTCAACGGGTTTATGATCCAGGTGACCCCGACCTTCGGAGGTAATAACTCCCTGACCATGCCGGTCAGCCAGCGCGTCCACAACATAACCCCATGGTATAAATCGGGCAACAGCCCCTCTATCAGCCTGGTGGCCAATGACCCCGACGGACAGATGGCCCAGGAGAGCATCCTGCAGGTGGACAATGGCGCAACAACAGGTTTTGACCCGGAGTTCGATTCGCACTTTCTCCCGGGATACGCCCCCCTCTTCTATTCCGTTGCAGGACAGGAGCAACTCTCTACCAATACCCTCCCCGATCTTGGCGGATCTGTCCAGGTGCCGTTTGATTTTGTTAAAAACAGCAGCACGAACTTCTCCATCGAAGCAAAATCCATTTCCAACATCCAGGGCCCTGTATTTCTCAACGACCTGAAAACAAATGCCAGGCAGGACCTCACCCTGAATCCAATGTATAATTTCACATCGGATGCGGGCGACCTTCCCGGTCGTTTCCTGCTTACTTTCAGCACCGTCGGAATGGGTGAAAACGCCAGCGCAAATAGTCGCATTTACGCCTATGAGAGAACCATTTACGTGGTCGACCCGGGAAAAGCCACCCTGGAACTCTTCAACCTTTCCGGACAGAAGCTCTTAACGGAATCCATCAACACGACCGGGTTATACAAGATAGCCACCCAGTTTCCCGTGGCTTGCTATGTTGCCCGCCTTACTACCGGGACCAAAGTTGTTGTCACCAAAATTTTCCTGAAGTAACCAGGTGTTTGAGAATAAATAAGAAAAAAATAACAGCATTAAATTCCACTGCAATATGAAATACAGCGTAAAATCCCTGATCTTTGCAATCTTCGTCTTTTTTTCCCTGGCTATGGCACGCACTGCCACCTCGCAGGTGCCTCTTCCCCCTTCTGACAATGGCGGGGAGGAAAACCGTAAACCAGGCGGAAACACAGCGCCTGTCACCGACGGATTGCTGGTAACCATCGCCATGGCAGCTGCCTTTGGCGCATGGAAAACTTACAAGGTGATGCAACACAAAAAGGATACGGCCGGGAACTAACCTGATGAAAAAAGAGATGTTAACACGCGACGGCAAGCCTGCAGAAGGGCCCTTGTCGTCGCGTGATTTGTCTGATCTTACCTTTTTTTCTACCGCTCTCTTTGTTTCTATTGCCCTCCTGGTTCAATTTGTACTGAACTTTTACACTGCCTGGCTGCTCTCCGTTAATGCCTACTCTTACAGGTACAGCCTTTTCAGCCTCAACTACGCTTCAGCCAGCCATTGGTATGAAGAGGCCATCTACTTTATCTTCGGCTCAGGGCCGGTGATTCTTACGCTGCTCGGATTTCTGTTAGTCATGATATTAAGGCAGAGCAGGATACAGAACTGGAAGTTCAGGCTTACCCTCACCTGGCTGGCCTTTATGATGGCAAACGCCCTGCCGTGCAACATCATTGCCGGCGTTTTTTTTTACGAGGGTTTTGGCATTGCATTTCGATGGTTATTGATCAGTTACCTGGCCCGTGGAGTGATCGGGGCCCTGGTTCTGGCCATCCTCGTGTTTTTCCGCTTCTACTGGCAACAGCTTTTCCTGAAAGCTTCCTACTCCGTTGCATTTCTCAGTTATTTTGGCCAACAGAAACTTTTTATAAAACATGCGGTGTTCAAACCATGGATGTATGGCACGGTCATCCTGTTGCTTTTCAACTGGCCTTACAGTGATTTTCTCTGGCGCGTATTTATGCTTACCCTTGGTTTTGTGGGTATTCCGCTTATCTTTGCCCCGGATACCTTCTATCGCCTGAAGATCACCAGGTCGGCCCAGGGAATTACCGGAGTGCGGAGGCAGGGCTGGGTCGTCTTCGCTGTGATCTTCCTGATCTGGATGGCCGACAATTTCATCATGGATTTATGAAACCAGGAAGAAATATTTTCAACTATTTAATTACGGTCTGGATCCTTTTAATCTTCATCTCCTCCTGTTCCAAAAAATCGGAGGATGTGAACTCCGGCAACGGAAATAACGGAAAACCGGGCGTAATCACTGTTCCGGGCACCATTGGAACAGATACGGTAATCACCCATGGATATTTTGAGGTTGATATTGCAGCCGACACCTTAATCAACCTCCAGCTTGACGTGGTGGTGGAAGGCGTATTAGAATATACACATCAGAGCAAGTACCACCAATTTCTCATTCCCGTTGCCACCTTCGGCATTGACCAGGGTATCTATAAAACGGTTTTAAATGCCTATAGTTTACCAACAGGAAGTACCAGCTTTAAAAAATTACTGGCCACAAAGAGTATCATCCTCATATACATCAAAGATCCCCTTCCCTTTACTCCAGATCTGACTTTTTTAAATTCCCGGGGAACACTGGTATGCCAGCTCAACACACCCGCGCTGGGCAAGCCTGTCACCAAAATACTGGTTGAGAAATCGGTTGGCCCGGTTCAGCAGTTCTATCCTTTGTACTCCATCACCGGGAGCTCCCCTTTCATCTTCTCCGACACAACCTATGTTGGAGAGAAGGCCGATTTCAGGATCACCACCTATTTCAGCAACGAGGAAAAAACATACTTCTTCCCAAAAAATACAGGAGTGGTTCAAAAAGCAAGAGAACCAATGCCGGTGAGCCACACCATCGACAACAACGGTTATCCCCTGGTTCAATGGCCAAAAACAAACTATCCGGCCAATTGCAAGGGTTACCGCATCTTCAGCGTGTTCCCGGGGGTGAAGAAGGAGGTGGAGACCCTTCCGTCGGTTGAGCAGACGACCTATACCCTGAAGGAGGTGGCATTTCCGGGGATAACCAAAGCATATGTTTCTGTCATCCCCAAAGGCCCGCCTCCCTATTATAACAACGATCTGGCCGTCAGTGAATATTCAGGGATGGATACGGCGACGGCAGGAATCCCATGGCCTGCATACTGGTACTTCTATTCGCCTGTGGGTGAGGATTTTTTTACGGTTCACAATGAGGTGATCACGGGCTATTCGGTCGCGACCCTTGCAGTTACCCACCAGGTTCCGCCACCCGGGGTTTTGTACTGCACCGGAGTATCACCCAACAACAAATACCTACTCGCCTACACCGGTATAAACTCAGGGTACCACTATCTTCTTTATCATATCCCCACCAAAACCCTCATCGATGTGCCCGCCAACCTGGTGGATCCCGGACTGGACATGATCGTGGAACTCGCCATATCCGATAACGGCATCGGGGTGATGGGAACCTATTTCGGGGAGGTTATAGTGTATGATTTCCTGCAAAACAAACTTCTTGGCGTACTCCCCTACTTTGACTATCCCCGGCCTGAAGTCTCGCCGAATGGGGACTATTTCTTTATCCTCGACGCCAAATTGCACCTGTATAAAAATGACAACGGGACCATTACAGAGGTGTGGAAATCCCAGAGTTTCGACGGTTATTACCTCTACTACTCATTCCTTCCCTGGGATGGAACAAAAGCCGTGATCATCCAGGACAACGTTTGCTCGGTGAAAAATGCCGCCGACTGGTCATTGATACGGAGTTTCCCCGTCGATTTCACCGGCTTTGAGAACGCCGATTTTAACCGGGGAACCATCCTGGGCCGGAATGACCAATACCTTCAAATCGTTGATTTCAACAGCGGGAATGTACTGAGAACCATCTATTCCAATGATCCCTATTCAGGTTACGTGAAACATTCGGGCAGCAGCCTGTTTTGTGGGAATGGGCGGAGGCTGGTGATCCCACGTTAGGGACGTGCCAATTATTTAAAGTGGTTCCCTATTTTTCATTATTGATCAATTCCCAAACTTTGTCGTTATAATTTGCTTTTGTAATCCCTGTTAGTTTCTCAAGTGTCTGGTAATACTTAACGTTCCCCTTTTCAAACGGACCCACATTCAAGAATTCCCAAACACCTGCAAACCCCTGTTCTTTCTCAATTTTCTGAACAATTAATGCATTTACGATGTAGTCGGCAGAATTATTAAACCCCTTTGTTTTAAAGTAAACCGGAGTCTCTTTAATTTCAGTCCAACTGGCATTCTGATTACTTGCGATATCTTTTTTAAAGGCATTAAAAATTTCTTTCCAGGATAATCCCCAGCTTCCGCCATAAAGATATGCGCACCCTTCGTCAACCGGCTTGTTTACCTTACTCCTGGAAATGACCATGCTTAACCTGGAGTGAAACAAATCGTGCGGATCAAAGTCATTGAAACTGGCGTTATGGTTACCAAGAACAATGAGCTTCCTGTCGCCAAATGATGAACTCCAGGTACTCTCTGCACTTCCATTGTAGTCAGACTTATATTCAACGCCGATGAGTTTCTCCAGCTCTATCATATTATCGCAACAATAATAATCGGTTAAGTTCACGGGAGCTTTGAGTTTCGAATCAAACAACGTGGCCAATTTGTTATACTCTTTCGTCTTTGATTTGTTGATGGTGTTTTGATAATGAAAAATATGGGTCCCTGCTTTTTCGATTTTCCAGTTTTGAGTGTTTCTTAAAAGCGGTGAAGAATATACGAATGAATTATTTGCCTTATGGGCAATAAATTGAAAACTGGCCCTGAGCAATGCCGTATTGTCATTGGTCCCAATGTATGAAACCTGTATTAAATATTCATTATCATTGAGATGAACAACATTCGTCAGATACGGTTTATAGAAATAATCATCTTTATATTTTCCACTCTTTTCTATCCCGTTTATTTCATCAAGCAAAATAAACGTTTCAATTTTTTCGCTTTCAAGAACAAATTTATTTTCTTCATTAGGTCTCTGGGCGGAAATTAAAAAATCGTTTAATGAATTAACCAGATTTTTGCTCTCTGTACTGTCTTTGGGAAGGGCAATATTTGGATTTATTCGTAAAGGATTTGTCTGGGCAGTCACGAAAAGTGTCGTGATTAAAAGCGTAAGTGTGTATATGAATTTCATTTTCTGAATTTGTTAATTAATTAACATTGTGACAGTTATAGGCTTGCATGGCAAAATTAGAAAAATCCATGGAAAAGCATAGTGAAAGGAGGGTGAAACTATTAAATATCCGCTAATCATATTTACGATTGGACGATTTACGATTGACGATTGAATTTTTTGATTGACGATTGACGATTGACGATTGACGATTGAGGGCAGAGCATCATTGGAGGAATGAACCTTTATAGGTGCTATGATCGGACCATGCGAATCCCGGACTGTTGCATTCCCAAATCAGTATTCCTGGCCGCATTACTTGCCAATGAGACAAATGTTATCCAGGCCCATAAACACCCATGCGGAACACGAACTCCAGCGGAAGCAGATATAAAAACAATCACTGTTGTCCGGTAAAACTTTAAAGTAGGGTTGGCCGGTTATGACCAAC
>JBMOIP010000088.1:0-11371 GCA_049317265.1 Bacteroidales bacterium | reverse complement strand
CGGAAAGATATAATGCAGGTTTGCCTAGTATTTTGTTGCTAACAAGGTAAAGTGTTATAAGTAACCGTCCTAATCTGCCATTGCCATCCAGGAAAGGGTGAATGGATTCAAATTGATAATGTGCAATGCCAATTCGGATAAGCGGTGGCACTTGCAAATCCTCGTTGTTCAATAGTTTTTCAAGATCGCTCATCAATTCGGGCACTTCACTGTAATGTGGCGGAATATAGGATGCATCATTCAACGTAGCGCCACCAATCCAGTTTTGCGAGGTACGGAACTCTCCGGGCAATTTGTATTTGCCCCGGACGCCCTGTAATAATTTTCCGTGGGTTTGTTTCAGCAAGCGTGTACTTATTGGAAGTTCATCCAGTTGCGCAATTGCAAAATTCATGGCTTCAATGTAGTTATGGACTTCCTGCCAGTCGTCGCGCTTTTCAGGGCTGATGTATTCAGCATTCTGAATGGCTTCTTCCATACTGGTTTGAGTTCCCTCAATCCGGCTGCTCCGGGTAGCTTCTTTTGTGATATGCATCCGGATAAAAAAATCCACATCGGGAACCATCATCGAAAAAGCATTCAACTCACCTAGTTTCCTTGTAGCATCATTCAGCAGTCGGTTTACCTTTGCATCGCTTACCAGCCATTCGTGATTCACAAGTTCAGGCGAGAAACTTGAATAACCATATTGTTTATTGTATCTTCCTGCTTTGAAACGGGTTATTTCCATAGCTAACAATATATTCTTCTGCAAATATAAGAATTTATATTTGCAGTTAAACGATTTGCTGCAAACATAAGAATTTATTTTTGCAGATGACTCTTTACACATCGTTGGAGGTTTTCAACACTTTCTCCTTCCGGAAAGGAAGTTATCGAGTTGCAACTTTTCTCGTTCTTTATATGATCTTCTCCACAATGGCCGTCCTGCAAACGACATCCTCTATCAGTGAGGATGTTATGGTGTTGCATCATTCATTAATTGGCAAAAATCCCCTCTCGCCAAGAGAATTAATAATGCCACGGAGAAGAAAGTTGTTGTTAAAACTGATCATGTATTTCCTTGCACCTGCTTTTTCAGTAGCAAGCATCTTCTTTTCTGTCAGTTTCTTTATCTGGTGGACAGGCCAATGAATATTACCATCCTGGCCGATGCTCACATACCCCTCTTATACATTGATTGTTAAAAGGTTAAGGTGGTCAATCAAAACCGGCGGAAAGTGGTCAGATGGGCCGGCTTTTCCAGCAATAGATCACAGTACCAGAATCCATTGTCAAAGGGGCTTTCTGTATTATTAGCAACATCAGAACCAACCGATGATTGGCCGGCTGGTTTAAGTGCAGTATATTTTCGGTAGACAATTTCACCTTTTTCATATTGAATTGGCTTTGAAAAGAACGGGGCATCAAACACAAAGCTGTGATACTCCCCATTCTCCCCACACGGATCAACATTATCGGGAAGATCATGCAAAAAATTATCGTCAATTATTCTTCCAGCAAAGCTCTTGTCCAGGTATTGGTCGTTAACACATGTTGTAATAGCCTTAAACCCTGAATCGATGAATTCCCTTATTAGCCTGTCAGTTGGAATCTGCCATAATGGAAAAACACCAGTTAAATTCAATTCTGCCAATTTATCTTCTCTGTATTTTCTTAGGTCTTCTAAAAAAATATCCCCGAAAACCGAAGCGGTTACTCCCTGACCTTTCAAATCCATTAAAGCCGCTTCCATTGTATTATCATAGACTTCCATGGAAGGCATTTCGGGGATTTGTATTTTCAGCAAGGGCAAACCTATACGGTCTGCCTGGATATCCAACAATTCTACCCTCACGCCATGCATTGAAATTCTTTGATACGGCTGACTGATCGTGGTCAGTAAACACATTATTTCGTACCGTTGATCTTGCAAGATTTTATGCAAACAGAATGCCGAGTCTTTGCCGCCACTCCAGTTAAATATGACTTTTTCTTTTAAAAGCATGGAGGTATTATCTTGCTGATTATCTACTTATTTGGTCAACTTTGATGCGAGTTCTTGATGCGAATTTCAAAGATAGAAAAACAAAGCACATCAGGTGGATCGCTTAACCTCCTTACCCTATTAATAATCAATAAATAATCCGATCGATCACAATCATACCAATGAACGCCTATTGCTGTCCTCCGGGATGGTGCATGGTCTGAGCCCTGAATGGGTTTAATGTGAATAACCACGGGTGAAAACCGTGGCAAGGATGTTGTGTAGGGCATTACCTTACAAAAAAATCGGTGTTTCCCCTACAATCAAGACCATATTTTATGTTTAATGTTGATACATTATAAAAGACACTTTCTTTGGCCAGCCATTGCCGGATAAGCCTGATCACCTTATCCTATAGGTATTGAAGAGCACATTTGTTTCTTTTTAAACTGATTTGTTACTCGACATTTATCGTTATCACAATATTAACCGTGTTAAGACCTGTTTTATATTTTCTTAAATGCCAAACCCACATCAGCATACCATTCTACTCTGTATATGGTCAGGAGTTACTCTTCTCCATAAAAAGAGGTGATCTCAAATCGGTTGAGATTCGAGAATGAAGTCAACGACTTGAAGGAATCCAATGGATATTTCCTGAGATCATGCGGTTCTCCCGGCAATTTGATGGATAAGAACAACTTTAGCTGTGGTAAGACAACAATAGACTCCTTACGCTGTCTGCTATAGTGTGAGCGTTCATTGTTAAAAACACACATAAGCCCCAAAAGCCTGCAACCTTATGTGGCAAAATGAAAAAAATGAAAAAAAATAATTCAGTTTTTATCTCGCAAGTACTTTTTTTTCTATTATTGGTTTTTGCAACATTCGCCACATCAGTTGCTCAAACAGTTGATTACAACCTGCCTCAGAATTGGATGTGTCATCCTGTGTTGAAATCTACAGATATTGCCCGCCAGCAAAATTTAACGTTGACCGTCTGGAATCCTGACCTTTCGATTGATACAATAATTCATTATGCTCCATACACCGATACCCTGGTTGATATCTTTTATGTATATCCAACAATTGACACAACATTTACAGAGATTTCCAATACTTCAATGGATAAGATTGATACGCTAACTGCGAAATTTGTGTATAGTGAGCAGGTGGGCATCTATGCCCAGTTCGGCAGGATGTTTGTTCCTTATTACCGGCAAGCGAACCTCGGCGTCTTTCTGGTTACAGATACATTACATCAGCTAGAATTGGCCAACTGCATGGAAAAAGCCTATAACGATATTGATTCTGCCTTTGGCAACTACCTTAAGTATTATAATAAAGGGCATAAAATTATTCTGATGGGACATTCACAGGGAGCAGATCATATCATGTTTTTATTAAGAAAAAGATTTGACAATAACCCGGTTCTTCGATCGCAACTGGTAGTTGCTTTTTGCGCAGGGGAACCCAATTATGCTTCTACAGATGGCAGCAGGACCGGTGGTGCAATGCAAAATATTAAAGCCTGCCCTCCTCGAGACTCGGCAAAGGAATGCGGATGTATGATAAATTGGCGAAGCTGGAGGTCGCCCTATACACCCGAAGGCATTACAAAAGTTTCTTTTTTTTACAACCCGTATTTTGTGAGTAAAGGATTAATTTATCAAACCTACGATACCATCAATCATCGCCATCAGGATGCTAATTATGATTTTGGCTATACTGCGACTCCGAAGCTCATAAAACGTTATATTTCGATTGGCAATAGCGGCACTGATTACGTTGGATTTGACAATAAGTTCAGCGCCAAAGTTAACGCTGTTCCGACTGTACCTTGCAGCACGCACTTAATGATTGACACAATCCATACTACCAATGACCTGAGAGTGATAAATACTTTTCCTCAATTCTTACCTAACTTGCTGCGTTCCGGTGTACCTCTTTCCTCGCAGACAAATAATTTTCACATATGGGATTGGCAATTCGTTCAGAATGATGTATTGCAACTTTTACCTGCAATGATTGCAAATTGTCATTCAACAGGTATTCCGGACGGAGTTCGTCCTGTAAACGCTGCACATATTTATCCGAACCCGACTAATGGGATTGTCCATGTAGACATCATCGATCAAACAATAAGAATCATCAAACTTTATAATTCACACGGAGAGTTAATTCAAGCGTATTTCACCAACGATTTTTCTGTTTCAAATCAGTCATCAGGAATTTATTTCATTATTATTCAAACAGATAAAACAACTTACACCGGCAAAGTTGTTAAACAATAATTCAGCAACATTTGAACATCCCCATAACCATGCACGTCACTGGACAAAACGGATCGCTTAACCACCTTACCCTTTTAGTAATCAAAATATATAAAGATGGTTAAGTTCCTTTGGCCTGAAATGTTCACTTTTTCTTCTTCTTTATTTTCTGTTCAGGCAGTTGTTCGCAGGTGATCCTGATCAATTCACTGATCCACTCTCTGTCTTCCACGCTGTCTTCAATCAGAAAACTTGGTTTGGCTCCCGGATAGGCCGGAGCTTCGACAACGTCACCGATAAAGGCTCTTCCGCCTTCCGTTGGCTTTACAAAGAGCCTGTTGTCGCAAACAAGTGCAACAACCTTGCCTTCACAATATAAGGCATACTCTCCGAACATCTTCTTATAGGTGATCTGACCAACATTTTCAATCTGGTCTGCGATAAATTCAATAAAACTCTGATCTGATGCCATGTTACAGTTATTGGTATACAATTCTAAGTGTACAAAATTAAACCTATTCCCGAAAAGAGATAACTCTGCGGGATCGAGTTCCCGAATAGTTATGCTTTTTAAGGATTTTCAGCGTTTGAATAAATCACTGATTTTATTTTTAGTCACCCTCTTGAATCCTATGTCAATAACCGATCTTGTGAATTGTATTAAAATTTTGTTTTATACTTAGCCTATTTTAATATATTTGTAGAAGATAAACCTTAAAAAACTAAAACCATGGTGACCTCTACACGTTTTTCCGGTATAAATTACCGCATTGTGCTTTTTTGCCTCCTGGCCTTTGCATCTGTCCAGTTATTCAACGCGCCACAGGCTGCAGCGCAGATTTGGGAACCTGAAGGGCTGAACATGCCCGGCGGCTGGAACGGATGGACCAACCCTCCGGCCAACAACCTGGCCCTGGCCAGCTACACGCAGTTGCCCGGTGGACGTGTAACGAAAATTTCAACCGGCATCCCCCGTTGGCAAACTGTCTTCAGTGTGGCTGCCTCTGGTAGCGACATTGTTGGAGGCACCTATGAATGGCTCTTTACCAGCGGTCCTTCCGGCAGCCCCTGGAATAACAAATGGTCGAATACCAACGCAACCATCAATACGCTGCAAACCTATACCAAGGAGGGTCCGGCAAATAACACGATCACTGTGACCAATGGGAAATGGTACACCATGAACTATGAGGATGCCGGTTATACCAACACCCGCGCCATCTTCATGGAGACCAGTGCAGAACCGGTAAGCATTGCGACGGTCTCAGTGCCAGCCACCGTCAACCAGGGTGTGCCTGCCACCATCACCATCACCACATCGTTGGCTCCTTCTGCCGGAGAATTATTCTACCTGCGTTATACGACAGATGCCTGGGCCACCTCCGTCGCACTTCCCGTCACCATGACATTAACCTCCGGAACTGCCACAATCCCGGGAATGTCCACAGGCACCACCGTTTCCTATTATGCATTCTCCTCTACCGTGCCCGCAATCACCGACAATTTCGACCTTTACTCGATTAAATTGAACGCAAACGGAGGCGCCAACTACGCCTACACGGTATCCGCCCCGCCCGCTGCCATTCCCACACTTTCTGAATGGGCTTTGATCCTGTTGGCTGTATTCCTTTTAGGCGTCGGCGGATTCTATATCATGCAACGGCGACAGGTTTGCTGAGAACTGTTTCTGTTTCGCATGTATGTTCGACTGGCCCGACACTTTGACCAGTCTTTGCCAGAGTAATCTGACCACATCTCCCTGTTGATTGACAAGGAGATATGGTGGTCAGCGAAAATCGGCAGAGGGTGGTCAGGAACCCCGGTTTTTCCAGATTCACACCAGAATCATAGCCAAAACATCACCCCAGGAGAGTTCGACCTTCTCTGCAATTGGAATGTTTGAAGAACCGGACGAAGGGGTTCCCTCATCCGCTGAAAAATATCCTGAAAGGGCCTTTAGTATGCTGAGCCGGCTCTTTCCTGACGGAGATATTTTATCAAATAAGTTTAACGATTCCGAAAGGTCTTCATGGGTGGAGGAGACTCTGAGCGCAATATCTCTGCTGACATTCAAATTGAAATCGTCAGTCTGAACAGGGCGCTCATAAGTTTTGTTAGTCAGTTTACACAATTGTTCAATGATGGATTCCAGTTCCGGGTGTTGAATATCATTTCTAAGGTGTATAAGAAAAGTAAAGATCTTGTCAGCAAGCCCTGCATCAGTAATTTTCAGGGTGAGAATTGAAAACTGCGGGTCTGAGTAGAAATAGAAACCTTTCTCCTGTTCTATAGGGGCATTAAAACCCAGGATATCACTTTTCAAAACCCGCAGATCGTCCCTGACGGTCCTTTCAGATATGAGGTTATATCTCCCACGGGATTCACCAAGTGCCTCAGAGCAGGCTTCAATCAGTTCCCGGATGGACCACTTGCGCCTTCCTCCATATAGACAGCTGTTGATGGTTTTATACCGGATAAGTGCATTTAAATTGGCTGGCATTGAATATTATTTTTTCCATTGCAAATAGACTGCAACCAGTGGTTATTAATTTGTATCAAATAATTTGATTTCGAAAAGTTACAAATACGAAAAACACCACTCTGACACTTAACCCCCAAAATTAATGAAACAATGGAAACAACAACAAAAACTTTGACATCCTATGGAAACTGCACACTGGTTCAGTTTGAAATAAGGCCGGAATCCAAATTTTCTTTCAAGCCCGGAGGGCCGGAAATAATAACCGGAGGATTGATCATTTCAGAATCCAACGGGAATGGTGTGGTTGGAAAACTTATTGCAGTGAATAACACAGGCTCTTTTCTCCTTTTAACCGATGCCGATGTCCTTTCCGGGGCAAAGCAGAACAGGGTATTGAACAAATCAACACTTCTTTCACCCTACTCTAAAACAATCATCGATGTCTCCTGCGTGGAAAGAGGACGGTGGCAGTACACTACACGTAACTTTACTTCGCCAGCAACTTCAGCCGATGCAACCCTCAGGAAAACAAAAGCTCAGTCTTTGTCAGAAGATATGCTCCAACCAGAAGACAATTTCAGAACACAGCAAAAGGTGTGGTCTCATATCTCATTTAGTCTGAGTGAGGAAGGATATGCCTCTGCCACTGAAAGCTATTCGGATTTGGTTTTTCATAAAGAGAAAAAACAAAAACCCCGATACCCGGTATTTGAACCTGAAAATGGCTGTAACGGGCTGGCAGTTCTGATTGACAGAAAAATAGCTTGCGTTGATATTTTTGGCACGGAAGAAGTTTACAAACATTACTTTCCAAAACTGAGAGATTCAGCGTTCCTACAGGCAATTGCTGGCAAAGAGAAACAAGTAATGGATGTGCACGAAGCCTTTTTCAAGGTACTCGATTTGCTTGACCGTTTTGAAACTACCGAAAAAACGCCGGACAAAAGTTATTCCGGGGCCGGATTGTTATCTATCCGCGATGGAAATGAATTTGTAGGAGTAGGGCTGGAATGTGAAGGTCAATTGATTCACTGCGGTTTGTTTGGGAAATAAGAATTCAAATTCCATCCTTTTTTAAATTGATTTGTTGCTGGACACGCCGATGCAGATGACCGCCAAAAGCCAAAGTAAACTGACTACCCTTATTCATTGATTGTTAGAAGGGCAAGAGGGTCAGGGAAAACCGGCGGATGGTGGTCAGATGGTCCGGCTTATTCATACTGTAACAGTTCTATTTCTGTAGGGCATTACCTTACAAGAAAATAAGCATTTCCCCTACACTCAAACTCGAATTTGATGATTATACTTGATGCATTGGAAAAGAGGTTCTCAGTGACCAGTCTTCGCCGGAACAACATGACACTCTCACATTGTTGAATATTATACTTCAATCGGATTAATTAGAACATTTTCATTTTCAAAAACTGGAATTTCTATATCATCAGCTCTTTTAATTCGGAGTTATATTTTTTCTTACGGGTAAGAATGTGATTAATCAAAAACAAATATGAAAAAGTTAAACCTTGCAGTTGTTATAAGCTTTTTAGTCGTTTCAACGATTCAGATATCCTGTAAACGCGATGATTCTCCCAGTACACCAAATTACGGAGCAAAAACGAAAGAGTTGATTAACCTGGTGGAAACCAATCCGAATATTAAATCACTGCTGCTCAAATCCATTGACCAGGCAAAAGTGGTCAATCCGGATAAAATGACTAACCCGGCTCAAACGCTCGCTGAATATTATCAATTTGTTACATGGGCAGAGACCTGTATGCCATGGACAATACTTCCCAATACGCCATACTCTTCATTGTATGATAAAATAGATCAGAGTTTAGACTATTTCTATTTTATAAATGACCAACCACTTGCAGAACTTGAAGGCCAGGGATTGTACCATAACTCTCTTCAATATGTAGCCCCATACAATGATTGGCTGGTAAGTTTTAATAAGGCATGGGGCCAGTACCTGGACACACCGGATTCGTGGAAAGATGCATATTATCAATTGGCGCTTACTGATAATAAATTTGGTTTATCGGCCGGTTGGTATGAAGATCCTTCGAACTGGAAAACGTTTAATCAGTTTTTTTCCAGATATCTTAAGTCGCCGGATAAACGCCCGATTACTTCTCCTGGCGACAGTACAATTGTTGTTTCACCGGCAGATGCTATCCCGCAGGGTGTATGGACGATCGATGCCAATTCAAACATTGCCCTGAATAAAAAAGTAGCCATTAAATCCGGAACATTAACATCAATTGTAACATTAATCGGAGAGGACAGCCAATATAGAAATGAATTTGCCAATGGAATAATGACCCATACTTTTCTTGATATTCAGGATTACCATCGTTTCCATTTTCCGGTAAGTGGTGTTGTAAAGGAAATCAGGAACATTGCCGAACAGGATGCAGTTGGTGGTATTATCACGTGGGATCCGTCAATTCCCAGATATATGTTAGATTGTACAGTTCCCAGCTGGCAGGCGATTGAAACAAGAGGCTGTGTCATCATTGATACCGAGGATTTCGGTTTGGTGGCCATTCTTCCCATAGGCATGTCACAGATCTGTTCGGTAAAATTTGAGGATAATATTCACGCCGGCACCGTCGTAAAGAAAGGGGATATGATGGGATGTTTTTTGTTTGGAGGCTCTGATATTGTAATGATATTTCAACAGAAAGCCGGGTTTATGCTGGAACCGGCAGGAGGGGGTAGCGGCCAATCTTATCAACATATACTGATGGGTGAAAAATACGGAGTGATGAAGGGCTTGTAACCAAATTTTACTCCCTGGAAGTTAATTTGCTCTTTCAAGGTATATGCAAAATTGGGAAGGGGTTATTTATCAGGTCTGACAGGAATACCAACCCCCGGAACCTCTTGCCTGTAATGATTAAACCCTGGATGGAT
The DNA here is from genome assembly GCA_049317265.1 of Bacteroidales bacterium. GTDB lineage: Bacteria > Bacteroidota > Bacteroidia > Bacteroidales > FEN-979 > CAIVAT01. The sequence goes on along the minus strand of JBMOIP010000088.1, from coordinate 1,731 downwards.
ATCGCTCAAACAAATTCAGATACTTTTCAAAAATGAAGATGCGGTTTCTCTTGAAACCTGTTTTTCGATGAGGATTCCCGGTTTCTCAAAGTCCTTAATTAACCGGTTTGCCGTTGAAATATTCACAGCAAGTACTTTCGCCACTTCAGAGGCATCTATGATAGTTCCGGAGATGGACTGGCAGGTTGCGAACGAAAATTTCTTTTTCCTGTACCGCCTGATAATGAAGTGAACAGTACCGTTGTATAAATTGCAAACACCGTCGAATATTACGAGCTGATCCTTCGTCATAATGACAAAGGTACGGCTTAGACAAGCCCCTTATGCATTGATCTGCCTTGACAGGGTGTCAGCCGAAATATTCCTTATATGCTTCCTCAATGTTTTTCACCTCTTTCCCGGTGATGGCAGCAAATTCTGTTTCTTTGGCTCTTTGGGAGAACTTGCCGTTGTTTTGAGCTAAAAATCTTATTAAAAGTGCAATGGTATTGTCTGGCATCTGAAAACGATCGTCCAGCCATACTTTCATTGCATCATACTTTTGCAGATAGGCTACTTCGTCAGGAATGATGGTGTTGATTGTACATTCAATGCATTCAAATAAAAATTCGGTTTGTACTGTTGCATCAAAATACCGATAGTAGTCTATGGTGTCGTTCAAAACCTCCACATTATTTTTTGGGGTCTTCTTCCATTGAATAAAATCAAGTATGGGATGCGAATAAGATTCCAGTACTTTTCGGTAATCTGAAATACGTTCCAGGATGGCAGCAGACACTGGAAAAATAATTCCTTGCGGGGTGAACTTCATTGTTGTCAATATGTGATGAATCAAATACCGATGCAACCTTCCATTACCGTCTTCAAACGGATGAATAAACACAAAACCAAAACCTGTCAGGGCTGCCGTTAGAACCGGATTGAATGATGCAGATTCCATTTGCCTGGCAGATTCCAGCAATCCTCCCATCAGGGATTCAATATCCTGCCATCTTGCAGAGATATGTTCGGGAATTGGCTCGCCAGTATTACGGTCGTGTTCACCGATAAAGCCACCTTCTGTGCGATACCCCATTTGAACAAATCGGTTGTCATCAATTACTATTTGTTGTAACCTGAGCAGTTCTTCTTTGCTAAGAGGTATAACTCCAGCCTGACCGATGACTTTACCCCACCGAACTGCCCTGCTTTGGGTTGGATTTTCGCCTTCAATCGTAAAGGATGCTTTTGAATCTTTCAATAACAGGAATGCCGACGTACGTAACAATACATCTTTATGCACGCCCCTGATTGCCACACTGGTTTTATCTGCAAGGTTTTCCGAAATATAATGCTCAAGTTTGGCGGTTTTGTGAATGAGCGGACAAAAGTTAACATTCCCTGCCAAATTGTTCTTAATTCGGTGTCGGTTGGAATTGATACTTTTAGGGCTCGCGTATTGTTGCTTTTCATCTAACAGCGGAACATAATTGCCTTCCCGCAGATCGGGAACCTGCAATGACTTCTGCATAAGCCATTCATAAATAAACCAGATTCTCCGACCGTACTGGCTTTGCGGTTCCCTGACAATCCATTCTTCAATAGCAGTTGGTTGCAGCTTTTCAAACAGTTTTTTAAAAAACAGCAAGTTGACCCCTTCATATTTTAAGGCAAAAACAAGATGAGCATACAGGTTCTCTTCAGGTTGGTGCCTTGGTGTTAAAACAAGCCAGCCGTCTGTCGTATACTGTC
>JBMOIP010000087.1:0-12584 GCA_049317265.1 Bacteroidales bacterium | reverse complement strand
AATTATTTAAAATAAATCGCCAGCCTCTTGTTTTACAACATAGAAGGGCCGGGGAGGGGGCCTTGACAGGTTTTCTGAAATATCTTATAAGTCAGGTCTGATTTAAATATTGGTTAATCGGATTTGAGGGAAAAGGTGGTCGTTATGTTGATAAAAAGTTACAGGCGCCCCCTCCCCAACCCTCCCCCAGGGGGGAGGGAGCTTCGTACACCAAATACTGAAAGTTTATAGCACACGAAAAGAAAATCAGCACCCAAACCAAACTCCCTCCCCCTTGGGGGAGGGTTGGGGAGGGGGATTGATTTTTGGGGGAGGGTTGGGGAGGGGGATTGATTTTTGGGGGAGGGCCGGGGAGGGGGATTTACAACCACTCGAACCACCTTCGAAGCAGACTAGAAACAACCCTTATACAAAGTCGAAGCAACCTTGCAACAGACTTGCAACAGACTTGCATCAAATGGCCCTACACCAACCCGATCACCAGAAACGGCAGCAACCCGATCAGCAGGATCATGAGGGTCATGAAGAGAAGGTGGATCTTGTAAGGTTTTTCCACGGTGAGCTTCACACCGTCGGATTCTTTGAGGTACATGGCGATGATGGGCTTGAAGTAGTAGGCTACGCTGATAGCCGATCCCGCTACGGCGATGAGGACGAGCCACACGAAACCCTTCTCCAGGGCGGTGGTGAAGAGGTAGTACTTGGCCATAAAGCCTGCCAGCGGGGGAACTCCTGCTAACGAGAGCATGGAGACGGTGAGGCAGAAGGCCTCCAGGGGATTGGTCTTCGCCATGCCATTCAGCGAGCTGAAATAGTCGTTGCCATGGGCTTCGCGGATGAGGATGAGGATGCCGAAGGCCGAGATGGTGGCGATGGAGTAAGATAAGGTATAAAGCAGAAGGGCATTGTCGGACATGGCGCTGAAAGCCACCACCGCCAGCATCATGTAGCCCGAATGACTGATGCTCGAATAGGCGAGCATGCGTTTGAGGTTGGGCTGGTAAACGCCGGTGAAGTTCCCCAACAGGATGGTGAAGGCGGCCATCACCCAGATGGTGGTCTCCCATACGCCGTGAATGCCGTGGAAGGTGTGGGTGAAAAAGCGGAACATCGCCACGATGGAGGCAGTCTTGACCACGGTGGCCATAAAGGCGGTGAGCAGGGTGGGCGTGCCTTCGTAAACGTCTGGCGCCCAGAAGTGGAAGGGGACGATGGCAATTTTAAAGGCGAGCCCGATGATGAGCAGGAAGAGTCCGGCCAGGAACATCGGCGGGTAGGTGCCCCCGCAGGCTGCAACGAATACGGAGATCTTCTGGAGGTCGAACGAGCCGCTGGAGCCGTAAAGCAGGGCGATGCCGAAGAGCAGGAACCCCGAAAGGAACGATCCGAGGAGAAAATACTTCAGGGTGGCTTCGTTGGAGGTGATCGCCTCCTTGTGGCTGCCGGCCAGCACGTAGAGCGCGATCGACAGGGTTTCGATGCCGAGGAAGAGCATGATGAGGTTTCCGTAGGAGGTCATCATCACTGCGCCGGTGAGGGCAAAGATCATCACGCCGTAGATGTCGTCGAGGGGGCGGGTCACGCCGCGGTAGTAGCGGGCGGCCAGCGAAAAGATGAGGAAGGCGGAGAAGATCAGCACGAGGCTGAAGGCCACGGAGACGTTGTCGACAATGATCATCTCATGGTAGTAACTCTTCGGGATGTTCCACTCCATCACGGTGAGGACCATGGATACAACCAGTCCCAGCAGGATCACCGGCAGCAGCCATGACTGTTTCTTCATGATCCCCAGGAAAAGGACCAGGACACCGAGGATGGTCAGAGATATTATCGTTGTCATCAGTTAAATTAAAAATAAAATACCAAACTTACCTTTTTCTCTGTGCCACTCTGTGTCTTCTCTGTGGCGCTCAGTGAAATAATTACACAGAGTTCCACAGAGGAGGCACAGAGGATCACGGAGGTATAATTTTGCATTGTTCGGGTTAACTTATTTAATAAAATTTAAAATCTGCATTACATCCGGCAGCGCCACATTGATAAAAAGTCCCGGGAAAATCCCGATCCAGAAGACCATGACGACCAGCGGGATGAAGACGATCATTTCACTCCATGTGAGGTCGGCGAAGTTTTCGGTGATGCCATTGGTTGTTCCGAGCATGGTACGCTGGTACATCCAGAGCATGTAAACCGCGCTGAAGATGATGGCCAGCCCGGCTACGGCCGCAAGGATGGCGGAGTATTCAAAGAGCCCCAGCAACAGCAGGAATTCTCCCACAAAGCCATTGGTGAGCGGCAGTGCAATGCTTCCCAGCAGCAGGATCATAAAAACAATGGCCAATCTCGGCGCCCTGGTGGCAATGCCGCCCAGTTCGCTGATGTTCCGCGTGCCGGTGCGTTGTTCGATAAGGTCGATCACGATGAAGAGCCCCACGATGTTAACCCCGTGCGAAACCATCTGGATCACAGCGCCTTCCATGGCATGGATGGTGAGGGCAAAGACTCCGGCGGCGATCAGTCCCACGTGGGCGATGGAGGAGTAGGCTACGAGCCGTTTCATGTCGCCCTGGCGGATGGCAATGACCGAGGCATAGGCGATTCCGAACACGGCCAGCACCAGCACGACCGGCGCGAATTGCTGTACAGCCTGGTGGCACACGGGGATCATCCACCGGATCATCCCGTAGAGGCCCATCTTGAGCATGATCCCGGCCAGCAGCATGCTTCCGGCAGCAGGTGCCACGGTATAGGTGTCGGGCTGCCACGTGTGGAACGGGAAGATGGGGATCTTGATGGCAAAAGCGAGGAAGAAAGCGGCAAAGATCCATGCCTGTTCGGCGGGGGTAAGGGTGGCGGTGTAGAGCCACTGGTAGTCGAAGGAGTGCGGCAGGGGTGTTTTAAACCAGAGGTAGATCAGCGCCACCAGCATGAACAAACTTCCCACGAAGGTGTAAATGAAGAATTTGAAGGTGACCCTGATGCGGTCGTTGCCGCCCCAAACGGCGCAGATGAAGTAAGCCGGGATGAGCGCCAGCTCCCAGAAGATGTAGAAAATCAGCCCGTCGAACGCCACGAAGACGCCCACGAGGGCCATCTCCATCAGCAGGATGAGTCCGTAAAATGCGGAAGGCCTCTTATATGCATGATTGAATGATGCCAGGATGATGACGGGGATTAAGAAGGTGGTGAGCATTACCATCAGCAGGCTGATGCCATCCATGCCGAACTTAAGGCTGACGCCGAGCGTTGCAAGCCAGTCGGCATTGACCAGCAGGTTGCAGTGGCACATGGTCTTGTACTGGATAAAGGCGGCCACAGCCACGCCGAATTCAACCACCGAACCTGCCAGCGCGAGTTGGCGGATCGCCTTCTCCTGCTTCATGGTGAGAAGGATCAGCGAGAGTCCCAGCGGGAATAAAAGGAGTATAACGGTCAGCATCTGTCAGATCAGGATATTAAGGAAGAGGATCATGATGATCCCTAAAATCATTATGAACATGTAAAAACCTACGTTGCCGGTCTGGATGTACCGCACGGTATTGCCGGTCCACACCACCACCCTGCCCACGCCGTTCACCATGCGGTCGATCAGTTTGATCTCCACCACTTCATGAAGAAATTTCGACTTCCATAAAAGTGGTTTCACGATGACGAAATCGTAGAGTTCGTCGATGTAATATTTATTCGAAACCAGCCGCACAGGGAAGGGCAGTTTCGCGCCATCCGCGGGGAGTACCGGCTGATTTTTCACATAAAGCAGGTAGGCACGGAAGACCATTCCAAGCACGGCGAAAAGCGTCATGCCCATCAGCAGCCATTCGGTGTTATGTGGCAGGGGAACCTGTGGCACCTCCATGGCGGCAGCATCGGCAAAGACCGGGGCCAGGAACGATGCAAGCGTGCTTCCTCCGTGGAAGATCTCCGGGATATTGAGCGCTCCGCCAATGGCAGCAAGAACTGCCAGGACAATGAGCGGGATGGTCATCACCGCCGGGGATTCGTGAAGATGATGAAGCTGATCATCTGTTCCGCGGAAGTTCCTGAAGAAGCTGAGGAAGAGCAGGCGGAACATGTAAAAAGCGGTCATCACCGAGCCGAGCACGGCGATCACCCACATGACGAGTGAATGTTCATAGAGGTGTAAAAGGATCTCATCCTTGGAGAAGAACCCCGACAGCGGCGGTATCCCGGCGATGGCGATGGTGGCGATGAGGAACGTCCAGTAGGTTTTTGGCAGTTTGGTGCGCAGTCCGCCCATCCGGCGGATATCCTGTTCACCGCCCAGGGCATGGATCACGCTGCCGGCGCCGAGGAAGAGGAGCGCTTTAAAAAAGGCGTGGGTGGTGAGGTGGAACATCGCCCCGGTAAAGGCGCCAACACTCAGGCCTACAAACATATAGCCCAGCTGGCTGATGGTGGAGTAGGCCAGCACTTTCTTGATATCGTTTTGAAAAATGGCGATGGATGCGGCAAAGAGGGCGGTGGCCAGCCCGGTGATGCCGATAACGGTCATGGTGAGCGGCGAGAGTACATAGAGGATGTTCGATCGGGCGATCATGTAAACCCCGGCGGTGACCATCGTGGCTGCGTGGATGAGCGCGGAGACGGGCGTGGGACCGGCCATGGCGTCGGGAAGCCAGGTGTAGAGCGGTATTTGCGCGCTCTTGCCAACAGCGCCGACAAATAACAGCAGGGTGATGGCCACGATGACCGGGCTCCCCACCGGCATCGATTTCGCCTGGGCGAATACCTGGTCGAACGACATGGTGCCGAAGGTGGTGAATACGAGGAACATCCCGAGGATAAACCCAAGGTCGCCGATGCGGTTCATGATGAAGGCTTTCTTCGCGGCGTTGTTGTATTCATGGTTTTTGAACCAGAAGCCGATGAGGAGGTAAGAACAGAGCCCCACTCCTTCCCAGCCGATGAACATGACGGGGTAGTTCGCCCCGAGAACGAGCAGCAGCATGAAGAAGACGAAGAGGTTCATGTAGGCGAAGAAGCGGGTGTATCCCGGGTCCTCTTTCATGTAGCCCACAGAGTAGAGGTGGATGAGAAATCCTACGCCGGTGACGATCAGCAGCATGAGGATCGACAGCGGATCGGTGAGGAAGTCGAAGGAGAGGTCGAGGGGCCCGATGCGGAGCCAGGTGAAGAGGTGGTGGATGGGTGAACCGGTAAACGGGTAAGCGATGAAGATTGTCAGTGATAGAAGAAATGAGAGCAGGATGGTGCCGGGGCCGATCACAGAGGTGAGACGCTTCGGAATGGAACGGAAGCCGAGGCCCAGGACCAGGAATCCGAGCAGCGGGAACAGGGGTATGAGGAAGACCAGTATCGACATGGGTGAATCTACCACTTCAGTTTATTAAGTACGTTAATATCAATTGAATGGGTTGTCCGGTAAATGAGCACCACGATGGCCAGCCCAATGGCCACCTCCGCCGCCGCCACAACCATGATGAAGAAGACGAAAATCTGTCCTGCCGGGTCGTTGGTATAGGCCGAAAATGCCGCCAGCAGCAGGTTGATCGAGTTGATCATCAGCTCGATCGACATCAGGATCACCAGGGCGTTGCGTTTGATGAGCACGCCGATAACGCCGATGCTGAAGAGCAGGGAGCAGAAGATGAGGTAGTAGTGGATTGGGATGGAGGTTAGCACGGTCATCTGGGGTTAGGATTTTCGAATATTGAATATTGATTAACGAATTTTGAATGTTGAAGTTAGTGCTTGGTTTTGTTTTTTACTGCAGTTTGAATGCTTTTTACAAATATGGAGATTAGTTCGTTGTCTTCTTTCAGGCATTGGGCCAGTAGTTCGTCTTTTTTGGTTAATGGTTTGGCCTGGATGATCAGCAGGGATATATAGGTCTCTCTGAGTTCTTTCAGGGCAACTTTCATTTTGTGTACAAAATCGTTGGACGACTCTGCACTTTTTGCCTCTCCATAATTTAACGCCGGGGAAATTCCCGACCGAATTATCTGACCTGCAACATATTTCCCTGCATACGTATCCTCCAATGACTCCGCCAATGAAATGATCATCACCGAAAACCTCACAAGCCTCTCCTCCAGGTCAAACTTCTTTCCTTCAGCCATCTATATCAAGATAAAACACCAACCTTCCTCCCCATCATAATTCAACATTCGTTGATCAATATTCAATATTCAATATTCATTTTTTTACTTCTTCTTTCCAATTCCAACAACCACAATCCCCCCACTTCCAACTTCAGCATTCGTTAATCAATATTCAATATTCATTTTTTTACTTCTTCTTTCCAATTCCAACAACCTTATCCCCCCACTTCCAACTTCAACATTCGTTGATCAATATTCAATATTCATTTTTAGATCTGTTCCTTCTTCCCCAAAAGCACCGCCCCCACCATCGCCGTTAAAAACAGCACCGACGACAACTCAAACGGCACCAGGTAATCATGATACAGTACCTTCCCAAGGTTCTTCACCAGCCCGATCTGCGTGGTCATGGGATCCTGGGCCACACGGATATCATAACCGCGGAAGATGCCGACCAGGGTGAGCATCAGCATTCCCCCTGCGATGAAGGCGATGAATTTGACCCACATCGGTTTCGGGGAGCGCTCGTCTTTGTTGAGGTTCAGGAGCATCACGGTGAAGAGGAAGAGCACCATGATGGCGCCGGCATAAACAATTACGTGGACCACCGCCAGGAACTGCGCATTCAGCAGTACATAGTGACCGGCAATGGCAAAAAATGTCAGGGTGAGGAAGAGCACCGAATGGATCGGCTTCTTCGAGGCAAGCACCATCACAGCCGAAAAGAGGGCCATGATGCTGAGGAGGTGAAAGATGTATTGTGTAAACATGCTACTTGTTATGTTTATATCTTTTATCCTTTTTAAACTCCAGCACCTGCGGGGTCTGTCTTTTTGAAACGTCGATCCGTTTTGCCGGGTCGAGGGGCTCGAGCAGCACATCCTTGCCGTAGATGAACTTGTCGCGTTCGTATTCTGACTTCACCGTTTCGGTGGTAAGGAAGATCGCCTCTTTCGGGCAGGCCTCCTCGCAGTCGCCGCAAAAAATGCATCGCAGCATGTTGATCTCATACACCACGGAGTATTTCTCTTCGCGGTAAAGGTGTTCCTCGCCGGGTTTCCGCTCGGCGGATACCATGGTGATCGCTTCGGCGGGACAGGCTATGGCACACAATCCGCAGGAGGTACACCGCTCACGCCCCTCCTCGTCGCGTTTGAGAACGTGTTTCCCACGGTATATGTCTGATACCGGGCGCTTTACCTCCGGGTACTGCACCGTGGTCTTTTTGAGGAAGAGGTGCCCAAAGGTAATGCGCATTCCGTTAAGAATGGCAGGGAAATAGATCCGCTCCCGGAAGGTCATCTTCTTGTTCGAAACTACTTTGGATCTATTTGTAAGGTTCTTCATTGTTTTCCGCTTTCCTCGCTGATGGCTTTAATGCAAATATCTTTTAAATTTACAACACCCTATATTTTACTCTGTGGCCCTCTGTGAATCCTCTGTGGTTCTCTGTGTTATAAATTAGGTTACACAGAGGACCACGGAGGTTACACTGAGAACCACAGAGGTTATAAATTAGTTTCGTCATGGTTTATAGTTCCTGTAGCTATTATCATTGCGCTTATACCGATCATCTTATTTCAGGTTTAACAAAATAACGACACCTGTAATCACCACATTCAGAATGGCCAGCGGTATCAGGCTCTTCCATCCGAGTCTCATCAGCTGGTCATACCGGAAACGCGGCAGTGTCCAGCGTATCCACATGAAGATGAACCCGAAGAAGGTGATCTTTGAAAAGAGCACCATAAAGCTGACAAAGGCAAAAACATTGGGTGAAAGGCCGAGTTTATCGATTCCCGGGAAGTGATACCCGCCCAGGAAGAGCGTGGCCATCACGGCGCCGGAGATGAACATGTTGATGTACTCGGCAAAAAGGTAGAAACCGAGTTTCATGCTGCTGTATTCCGTATGATAACCGCCTACGAGTTCAGTTTCACATTCCGGCAAATCGAACGGGGAACGGTTGGTCTCTGCAAAGGCGCAGATCAGGAAGATCAGGAATCCCAGGGGCTGGTAGATGATGTTCCAGTTGAAACCCTGCTGCTGGGCGACGATTTCACGCATGCTCAGCGAGCCGGTCATCATCACGATGGTAATGAGCGACAAACTCATGGCCAGTTCATAGCTGATCATCTGCGATGAGGCTCTTACAGCGCCAAGCAGCGCGTACTTGTTGTTGGAGGCCCAGCCGCCGATCATGATGCCATACACGCCGATGGAGAGGATGGCGAAGACGTAGAGGATCCCGATGTTGACATCGGCCACCTGCATGGGATAGGCCACCCCGTTGATGAGCAGGTCGGGGCCCCATGGAATGGCAGCGCTGGTGAGGAGCGCCACGAACATGGTGAGCGAAGGCCCCAGGATGTAAAGGAACTTATCGGCAGATGCCGGCATGAACTCCTCCTTGAAGAAGAGTTTGAGCCCGTCGGCAAGGGGCTGCAGCAATCCCCACGGACCTGCCCGGTTGGGGCCGTGCCTGTCCTGGAACCACCCGGCCACTTTCCGCTCGATCAGCGTGGAGTACATCGCCACGAGCAGGCTGAGGACCAGGATGAAACTGGAAAGCAGTAACTTGTATATTATCTGTGTTACCATTTGTTATTTCGGTTCAAGTGGTTCCATATCTCCTTCTATCGGGTGGATCACGGAGGGGGTTTTCAACTCCTCGTAATGATTGGCCGAGATGACCGACTGCCGTTTGATGTGGCGCGGCCCTTCGATCACCCAGTCGGTGATCTCCTTCTTTTCAAACCTGCACTCGTTGCAGATAAACTCCTCCACTTCGCCAAACTGGTCCTTGCGGCCAGTTATACGGTAAATTTCGTTGCCGAACATCCAGGCGGCGACTTTCCCGCTGCATTTCGTGCATTCGCGGTGGGCATTCATCGGCTTCATAAACCAGACGCGGCTTTTGAAGCGGAAGGTCTTGTCGGTGAGGGCCCCCACGGGACAAACGTCGATCACGTTGCCTGAAAATTCATTGGTAATGGTATTTCCGATAAATGTACTGATTTCCGAGACATCTCCGCGAAACATCACCCCGTGAAGGCGTTTGTCGGTAAGCTGGTCAGCCGCATAAACACAGCGATAGCAAAGTATGCAGCGGTTCATGTGGAGCTTGATATTCTCCCCGATGTCGGTCATGGGGTATTCGCGGCGATCTTCGATGGTTTCGGTCTCCTCCATGCCGTAGTGAAAGCTGAGATCCTGGAGGTCGCATTCGCCTGCCTGGTCGCACACAGGGCAGTCGAGCGGGTGGTTGAGCAGCAGGAATTCGACAATCCCTTTGCGGGCTTCAACCACTTCGGGCGAGGTGAGGTTCTGAACCACCATGCCATCCTGCACGGGGGTGCTGCATGATGCCACGAGTTTCGGCATCGGGCGGGGATCTTTGGCGGAGGATTGTGCAACCTTCACAAGGCAGGTACGGCACTTTCCGCCGGAGCCTTTGAGCTTCGAATAGAAGCACATCGCCGGTGGAACGACTTTACCGCCGATTTTGCGTGCCGCCTGGAGGATGGTGGTTCCATCTTCGACGTCGACCGGGATATTATCTATGGTTACTTTCATTGCTTTTTCGTTATATCCCTGCACTGAAGTGCGGGGTTCTGTGATGGCCCCGCGCTAAAGCGCGGGGTTCACCAGTACTTCACGCCGGTTCCTGAATCAGGGATCAGCGATTCCTCCTCGAATTGCAGGGGCCCATGGTGGATATTCCTTACTACTTCGGGGTGTTTCACATGATATTCAAACTCCTTTCGGAAATGCCTGATGGCGCTGGCTACCGGCCAGGCAGCTGCATCTCCCAGCGGGCAGATGGTATTACCTTCAATATTTTTTGCAATTCTCACCAGGAGATCGATGTCCGACATCGTCCCCTCTCCGTGTTCAATACGCCAGAGCACCTTCTCCATCCAGCCGGTACCTTCACGGCAGGGGGAGCACTGTCCGCAAGATTCGTGACGGTAAAAATGGGTGAGGTTCCAGGTGTTGCGCACGATGCAGGCGTCTTCGTCAAACACGATAAATCCGCCTGAGCCCAGCATGGTGCCGGTTTCGAAATCTCCGTCTGCCAGGGATTCATAGGTCATCAGGCGTTTTTCTCCCTTGGCGGTGTTCAGCATCAGGTCAGCCGGAAGGATGGGCACCGATGATCCGCCGGGGATCACGGCTTTGAGGTATTTTTCGTTGGCAATGCCCCCGCAGTATTCGGGAGCGTAAATAAAATCTTCCACCGGCAGTCCCATCTCTATCTCGTAAACACCCGGGTTGTTGATATTTCCACAGGCGGAGATCAACTTGGTACCAGAACTTTTACCCCTGCCAATCTTCGCGTAGGCTTCACCACCCATGCTGATGATGGGGGCGACGGTGGCCAGGGTCTCCACGTTGTTTACCACGGTAGGGCATCCGTAAAGTCCTTTGAATGCCGGGAAGGGCGGCTTGATCCTTGGGTTTCCCCGTTTTCCTTCCAGCGACTCGAGAAGGGCTGTCTCCTCGCCGCAAATATAGGCTCCTGCACCCGGATGGACATGAATCTTCAGGCAAAATCCGGTTCCCAGGATTTGATCTCCAAGGTATCCATGCTGATGCGCCTCCCGTATGGCTGTTTCGAGGATACCCACCAGGTATTTGAACTCTCCGCGGATGTAGATGTAACAGGTATTGACGCCCAGGGCGTAACTCGAAATGATCAGTCCTTCGATGAGCAGATGCGGCAGATGCTGCATCAGGTAACGGTCCTTGAAGGTGCCCGGTTCGCTCTCATCGCCGTTGCACACAAGGTACCGCGGCTTGTCGCTCTTCCGGTCGAGGAAACTCCATTTGAGCCCGGTCGGGAAACCGGCACCTCCCCTGCCCCTGAGACCTGATCGGGTTACCTCGGCACCCACTTCGGAGGCTGACATCTCCTTCAGGGCTTTATCCACGGCAGCATAGCCGCCGTTGGCGCGGTAAACGTCAAATCCCCGGATGCCCGGAATGTCAATGTTTGCTAGCAGAATTTTTCTACCCATGTCGATCCGTCCGGTTTGTCTTTGTTTGCATATTCCCGCAAGTCTTCCAGTAGCCTGTCCACCTTGCCGGGAGTAAGCTTCTCATAATATTCGGTATTGACCTGCATCACCGGCCCGGTGCCACAGGAGCCGAGGCACTCTACCTCGCGAAGGGAGAAAACTCCGTCGCGGGTGGTCTCTCCCGGTTTGATCTCAAGGACATCCTGGAGGTGTGCCAGTATCTGTTCGCCGCCGGAAATGGCGCAAGGGCCTGTCCGGCAAACTTCTATCACATATTTACCCATTTTGTCAAGATAAAACATGGAGTAAAAGGTGGCTACTTCATACACTTCGATCGGCTGGATGCCGAGAAGCGATGCCACATAATCCATGATGTCAACTGAAAGAAAACCACCCAACTCCTCCTGTGCAATGTGTAAAACAGGCAGCAAGGCCGATTTCTGCTGCCCTTCAGGGTATCGCATCATCAGCTCGTGCACCTTTTTCAGCACCCCTGGCGTGAACGCCACCGGGATTCCGGTCCTGGTGAATTTCGGGTGGGATATTATATTGGTTTGGTTCATTTTTCGTTTCGTTTTTTGGTAAAGACGGGGCATGCCCCGTCTTTACATTTTTGGAGACGGGGCATGCCCCGTCTCTACGTGCGTCGTTTCAACCTGTTACGCATCCAATTCCCCGGCGATCACATTCATGCTGCTCATTGTCAATATGGCGTCCGACAATACGCCGCCTCGGATCATTTCGGGGTATGCCTGGTAATAGATAAATCCCGGGCGGCGAAAATGCAACCGGTAGGGTGTTCGGCCGCCATCGCTCACCAGGTAGAAACCCAGTTCACCATTGCCTCCTTCCACCGAATGGTACACTTCGCCAACCGGCACGTCGATCTCGCCCATCACGATCTTGAAGTGCCAGATGAGGGCTTCCATCTTTGAATAGACCGCCTCCTTGGGTGGCAGGTAGAACTGCGGGACATCCGCATGAAAGTCGCCTTCGGGCAGGTTTTCAAGGGCGTTACGCACCAGTTTAAGGCTCTCCCACAACTCCTGCTGCCGAACGCAGAAACGGTCGTAGGTATCACCCTGGGTCCCGACGGGGATGGTAAATTCAAAATCGTCATAGCTGCTGTAGGGGGTCATCACCCGAACATCGTAGTCAACACCTGCCGCACGCAGGTTGGGACCGGTGAAACCATAGTTGAGGGCACGTTCGGCGGTGATCGGGCCTACCCCTATGGTGCGGTCCATGAAGATTCGGTTGCGCATCAGGAGCTTTTCAAACTCGTGCAGGACTTTGGGAAGATGGTCAATGAACGCCCTGATCTTCTTGATGGCAGCCGGGGAAAGATCACGCTCGAAGCCGCCGATCCGCCCCATGTTGGTGGTCAGCCGGGCGCCGGAAACCTCTTCGTAGATCTCGTAAACCTTTTCGCGCTCCTGGAATACGTAGATAAAACCGGTGAGCGCACCGCTGTCGACAC
>JBMOIP010000086.1:0-12824 GCA_049317265.1 Bacteroidales bacterium | reverse complement strand
TCGCCTTCGAGCCCTACGAGAGCAGAAAGGACAGTTTCTGGTATGCACCTTATGCATTTGAAAAACATGGGAAACTCAGCACCCGCATCCTTGGCGGCGCAGGTTATGATTATTTTAAAATGGATTGGTACCGGCTCCCCAAACTGCTGGGTAAACCAGTGTGGACGGAACCTTACTTTGATAAGGGCGCGGGGGATACCCTGATGTGTACCTATTCGGCTCCCATTTACAGGAATGTGGATGGCAAACGGGTATTTACCGGAGTACTCACCATGGATGTATCGCTGGCCAGTTTTGCTAGGATTGTAAAGCGTGTCAACATATTTAAATCAGGGTATGGTTTCCTGATCTCCAGGCAGGGGATGATCATTGCCTCCCCACGGCTGTCGATGGCCCACCTCAATATTCTCGACATTGCCAGGGCAGGCAAAGGAAAGAGTACTCAAAGGGCCATCGTTCATATGGTAGCAGGAGAGTCGGGATTTACCCCGATGGATGGTTTGGAAGCGAAGAAGTTTCCGAGTTATCTGAGTTATGCCCCTGTGGGGAAGACTGGCTGGTCTTTTGGTATCATTTTTCCGGAGGAGGAGTTATATGACGACATGTATGGTTTTTTGAAGCTGATGGGATGGATCTCCGGTGTTTGCATATTTGTACTGCTGATCACCACCATATTCATTACACGGCGCATGACCCGTCCGATCGTTCGCCTGGTTGCCGCCACCCATAAGATAGGCCAGGGTGATTTCAATGCAAAACTACCTGTCAGGAAGTCGCGTGATGAAGTAGCCCAGCTTACAAGGGCTTTTGCCGTGATGCAGGACGAGCTGCGCAACTATATAAAGAACCTTGAAGAGACTACGACGGAGAAGGAGAAGATCGAAAGCGAACTGAAGGTGGCACACAACATCCAGATGGGGATGCTGCCACGTGGTTTTACCACCCCCGAAAACTGGGATCTCTTTGCCACGCTTGATCCAGCGAAGGCAGTTGGGGGTGATTTGTACGATTTCTTTTACCTCGGTGCCGACCACCTTTGCATTGCCATTGGCGATGTTGCAGGAAAAGGAGTACCCGCCTCGCTTTTCATGATGGTGACCCGAACGCTTCTTCGGGCGAAAGCCGTAGCAGGCGTGCCCATCAATGAGGTGATCCAAAGCATCAACCACGAGTTGTGCCAGGATAATCCCAGCGAGATGTTTGTTACCTTTTTTGCAGGAATCGTAGATCTGAAAACCGGAGTGATGGAATTTTGCAATGCCGGTCACAACTATCCATATATATTAGGCGCCGGAGAACCCATCCGGCAGTTAAAGGTGAGGAACGGACTTCCGCTTGGAATTTTTGACACAGCTGAATATACCTCTGAGAAATTCATGTTTAAACCGGGTGAATCACTTGTTCTGACCACCGACGGAATCACAGATGCCCTCAGTATCACCAACGATTTTTTTGGAGAGGCGCAACTGGCGGCATCCCTGACATCTTCGGCTAATAAAAACACCAGGGCAATGACCGAGCTGCTCATCGGGGAGCTGAAACGATTTTCGAGCGGCGCAGAGCAGGCGGATGACATCACCATCCTGGCGCTGCAATACAAGGCAGCTGCCCTGGATGAAACTTCCACGAACATGGTCCGGATGAAATTAGAGAACAAAGTATCGGAACTTGAGAAAATAGCGCTCAGGATTGAAGATCTGGGTGAAACCTGGGATATTCCTCCAAAGGCAGCCATGGAGATTAACCTGGTATTGGAGGAACTCTTTACCAATGTGGTTTTTTATGCCTTTGATGATACTGACAGGCATGACATTACAGTCGATTTGACACTGTTGCCCAACCGCCAGGTGGAGATTATCCTCACAGATGACGGGAAACCCTTTAACCTGCTGGAGACGGAGGTAAAGGATATACTGGAGAAACCGCTTGACGAGCGGCCGATCGGCGGACTGGGCATTCATTTTGTCAGAAAGATGATGACCAGCGTGGAATATCAGCGGCTGGGAGATCAAAATGTTGTAACATTATTAAAGAACTTATAAGTCAATTCTAAAGAACAGTTTTATGGAGATCGAGGAAAATAAGACAGAGCAGTGTATGATTATCGGGATCACGGGCCGGCTTGACACCACCAATTACAGCATTCTGGAGAAGAAACTGATGGAGTTGATCGACAATCGCCATGACCGGATACTGGTAGAGTGTTCGAAAATGGACTACATCAGCAGCAGCGGTTTACGTATTTTGCTGATGGGCCTGAAAAAGATAACCCTGATGAAGGGAAAGTTCGCCTTGTGCGGCTTACAGGAGAATATCCATGAAATATTCGAAATTTCGGGGTTTACAAGTATCTTTGAGATTCACCCGACCAGGGAGGATGCCCTGAGGGTGTTCTAATGGCAACATACATTCATTACACCGATCCTCACTCTGAGGAGTTGATTCGGACGCTGGAGGAGATGCCGCGGTGCCCTGGTGTCTGTTTCTTTATGGACATCAACAGGTCGACCGACATTAAATACCAGGGAGGCCTCCGCGATTGGGGAAGGAAACTTAACAATACCTTCAATAACCTGTTATATGTAAACCATTTTCAGAAGCATATGGTGAAGGGGATCGGTGATGAGATGATGCTGTTCATTCCCGAAGAGGTGCTCTGTGCGAAATCGTCGAACAATACCTGTTTTGCCCTACTGGAAGATATCTATGCTGCGTTGTTCCTGATCAAGAACCATCCGGACCAGGATCTCTACCTGAACTGTAAGGTTGCGATCCATTATTGTACCGAGGTGCACAACATCACCTTTTTTGAGGGGGCTGATGACTATTACGGCAGCGATATAGACCTTACGGCCAGGCTGATGGGCAAATCTATCGAGAACAGGATCGTCTTAAGCGAGAAATTCTATTCCAAGGTCGTCAATGACCTTGGAAATATAGGGCTTCCGCTTGAAACAGGCTGCCTGTCGAGGTTGTCGGAACGTTGCATAGAGAACTTTAAAGGAGTTCCGGTAAGTACAGCCTACAGGTTTATTGATGTAATGTAGAGAGAAAACGATTGATGTTGGTCTGTTTTGGAAATCCGATATTTGTTATTGCCATGTTGGCTGCCATAATTTAACAATAGTAAAATGAATTTCATTGTTTACCTGGTTCTGATAGTTACGGTGTTGGGGAGTGGCTCGCTGGTTTTCCTTTTCAAGCATGATGATCAGCGGATACTGAAGTTTCTGCTGGCATTCAGCGGGGCTTTTCTGATCGGCATCACATTTTTAAAACTTGTCCCCGAAGTGTTCGGCAAACCCGCGATGTTTACCGGTTTGTTTGTGCTGCTGGGTTTCCTGCTACAGCTGATGCTTGAGCTGATTACGGAGGGGGCAGAACATGGCCACCGTCATGCCCATGCCGACAATGAGAAAGCATCCCCTTTTTTGCTGCTGATGGGGCTCAGCATCCATTCATTTCTGGAAGGGATGCCTATTGTTCAGGGATTCGACCTCAAGTTGCAGCATACCCTTGTGATCGGTATTGTGGTGCACAACATCCCGATCTCACTCACGCTGATGAGCCTTTTTCTGCATTACGGATGTTCGCATTTAAAAGCCTTTGTATACCTGCTTGTTTTTGCCCTCATGACTCCATTGGGTTCGGTGTTCAGCAACCTGCTCGATACCTCCGTCATCACGTCGCTTGACACCTATTTCAACTACATCCTCGCCGTGGTTATCGGGATATTTCTCCATGTTTCCACCAGTATCTTATTTGAAACCGAGGAGAATCACCGCTACAATCTTCATAAATTCATCACCGTAATCATCGGATTGGGAGTGGCTTTCGGAATTTCTTTATTGTAATTGAAGAATTCTTTGTCAGAAAGAAAAATATCACTAATTTTGCACTCCCAATTCGTAATTCTTCGTTCCTATATCGCAATTGGAAATGCCCAGGTGGTGAAATTGGTAGACACGCTACTTTGAGGGGGTAGTGTCCTTAGGATGTGCAAGTTCGAGTCTTGTCCTGGGCACAGAGATGTGCAGATAGAAGCCCGTAAGTTCATAGCTTACGGGCTTTTTCTTTTTACTTTTGTTTCACTCCCTGGCTGCGCTTGAGCGATGGATTGACCGAAACCCCGCCGAAGATCCCGGAAAACTCGTACAACGACTGTGTTATATGGCTGCATGAATACAGCGGATCTCCCACATTGGCGCATTGTTTGTCGCGGTTTACCGACCACATGGCCAGCCTGTTGATGTGTTTCTGCAACGCCCAGGTTGCAAGGTCAGCCGCGTCGTCAAGATAGAAAATTTCACCAGGGGTGTCGTTATAGCCGATCATCGGTGTAATCCCTATTTTTCGCCATACCAGTGAATCAGTCAGGGGAAAACCAGCGTTCAGGTAGATGTTCTTTAATTGGAGGAATACGGCTTCACCTGCGGAGATTGCCGCGGCACCCATATCTACCCCTGGTTGGCCATAATCCATTGCCATAAGGTTTACGCAATAAATGTCGACACCCTGGTTCAACGCATTCTGGATTACGTTTAACCCGTCTGATGTGAGGCCGCCGGGCATGACGGGCAGGGTAAGGCTGATTTTCAACATGGGGTATTCATTCTGCAGCAGTTTCATGGCTTTCGAACGACGCAGAATTGATTGCGGCTCGGCCACCATGGAACCTTCGATATCAAAATCGATGCTGGTCAGGTTATACGAGTCAATCACCGTTTTATAGGCATCCCGCGCCTGGAATTCATTTGTGGCGGCATAGGAGAGTTCAACTCCGCTGGCTCCTCCGAACGACATGATAACATCGCCGCCCTGACTGCGCAATGTGCTGATCTCCGTTTGGTAATAATCCATACCCAGGGAGGCGAATCCGCCCCAGCAGGGGTTGGCCCCTGAGGCAGATGAATTGTCGACGATAAAAGCGCATGAATAAAAGTAAATTCCAGTTGCGGCGACGTTCTGGATCTGGAAATTGGGCCAGAGGCAGCAGTCGACGTAGGGCGCGAATGTTAAATTTGGAGCAGGCTGTGGCACTAAGGTGCCGCAAACAGCCATCCAGGCAATACCGGTGAAATAGTTCAGGCAACCGGTGGAAGTGTTCAGCACAACCGTACCCACCACTGCATTTAACGTGTCAATTTGCACCTGGGTTAACGCCGGTACATTGTTCAGCCCCTGTGAATGGGAGAGGGGAAGCCACTTTGTTCCTGCATGGTAATAATAGCCGGGAACATAATTATCCGGGAAAACACCTTCAGCAGTTGTGTTATAGACAATCAGCCCGGTTGCCGGGTTCATGATGGCAAGCATCTGCGAGGCGGTCATCCTGGGGATCAGCAGGCCTTTATCCGTGGACTTGATGTCCAGAACAGCCGAATTATCGGGAAGGGAGCCATCATTGCTGATACTGACCTGTGCATGGCATCTGATGGAGAAGGCCAGTGCAAGGAGAAAAAAAAGATGTCGTTGCTTCATGGTTGAAAAATATAATGGATTTAATCCCTCCCGTGCATTCACTGCATTTATTTCCTACCTTTACAATATTACAAACAATTTTCCCTGCCATGCCTGCTCTACTACTGAAATTTCACTCCCGCTTCCTGCTTCTTTTGGTATTAACCGGGTTTTTAGCCTTTCCAGGCCATTCACAAAATTTCCCACCTCTTGCAGTCGTTATTGAAGACTCTGCTGCCACTTCAGGGTATTATTTCATGATCCCCTACACAAATGGCATGGTGAATAATTTCGATCGTGGGCAATTGATTCTGGACCGGTTTGGCAGAATTGTTTTTTATCGAATATTCCCGGTGGGACTGAACCTGACTCCGGCCATTGATTTCAAACTCCAGCCAAATGGCATGATGAGTTATTTCAATACCAACCGGGATAAATATATTATCATGGACAGTACATTCACCGATGTGGATTCCATTGACTGTGTTCACGGTTTCGTAACAGATCAACATGACCTGCAGATTCTTCCCGACAACCACTATCTTCTTTTTGGTACCGAAATCCGGTTCATGAACCTCTCTTCATATCACTGGTTCGGGGTGGGCCATAACTTGCCCGGGGGGACCAATGCACAGGTTTTTGGTGTCGTTATTCAGGAATTTGATGAGAATAAAGCACTTATCTGGGAGTGGAAGAGTCATGACCATTATCAGTTTGGTGATGTGGACCAGGTGTGGCTTTCAAATCCTAATAAGGTTGACTGGACGCATGCCAATGCTGTAGAGAAGGACAATGATGGAAATATTCTGCTTTCCATGAGACATTTTAACGAAATTACCAAGATCGATCATTCAACCGGAAATATAATATGGAGGTTGGGCGGCAAACAAAACCAATTTGCATTCCCGAATGATCCGATCCGGTTTACAGGGCAGCATGATATCCGGCGTGTCAACGACTCTTCCATCACGTTGTTCGATAACGGACAATATACGACACCACAGGTGTGCCGCGCCCTGGAATACTCGCTCGATGAGATTAATAAAGTTGCCACTCTTACCTGGGAATATATTTATGACAGTGCGCGGTTCAGTCTTGCATGCGGGAACCACCAATATCTTGAAAATGGCAATCACCTGGTCGACTTTGGATTTACCCCCGATACCTTCCCATGGATGGTTGTGGTTAAGCCTGATAAATCAAAAGTGCTTGAATTTAGTTATCCAACCGGTTTTATCAGTTACAGGGCGTTCAACTATCCAACTCTGCCATGGGAGCTTAACCGGCCGATTATAACGTGTCAGAAGACGGGTTCCAACTTCTATCTTTTGGCTGAACCGGGTCATTCAGGGTACCGTTGGTCCACCGGGGAAACAACTCCTTCGATCCGGATCACCCACACAGGCGATTACTGGGTATTCGTGCCATATGGAACCGGGTTTTTAAGTTCAGAGCGTTTCAATGTTACCGATATATTAAATCCATGTCTCACGACACCTGTGATTTCATTGGAAGGTCCAGTTGAGTTTGGTTTTCACTTTATGCCGAATCCTGCCAGTGAACAACTTCTGATTGT
The DNA here is from genome assembly GCA_049317265.1 of Bacteroidales bacterium. GTDB lineage: Bacteria > Bacteroidota > Bacteroidia > Bacteroidales > FEN-979 > CAIVAT01. The sequence goes on along the minus strand of JBMOIP010000086.1, from coordinate 5,788 downwards.
GTTCAATATTCCCACAGTTTCCCCGGTTACGCTTTCCATTCTAACATTACAGGGTGTTGAGGTTCGAAAAAACCTTCCAATGAGTTATAGCGCAGGAAAACATGAAACCTCCATGAATGTGTCCTCATTGCCGCATGGGATATATTTCCTCTCTATGGTGACAAACAAATCCAGAATCGTGAAAAAACTGATCGTTCAATAAATCAAGAAAACACTCCTGAACTGTCAGACCAGGTATAAATCCTGGCAAAGGACGCTGCAAGAATTAACCTGCAGCGTTTTTTATACCAGGAGTGTTACATGGCAAGGTATTCCGCTTTCTTAACCACAAGATCCTCAAATTTCCCGACATTGGGCTTCCAGTCCAGGCCAAGGCCTGCATTCATCAGCAGGTTCATCGGACGCATGGGGTAGTTGGGAGTGCCGGATGGTACGGTCAGGATGACTTTCCCGTTAACGATCCATGTCATCCCTGAAGGAAGCCAGGTGAAGGTCAGGTCAATGTCGCTCAGGTCGAGTGGCAGCAGTTTCCAGTACGTTTTACTCACCAATTTATTGTTCTGGTATGTCGGTCCCTGGTGGAAGGTATGCTCCATATGGAACCTTGACGAAATGGCATCCTTCCTGAATTGTTCAAAGATGTCAATTTCCGGCGGCATGCCCATCCCATCGCCATGCGGTGGTTTAGGATGGAGGTCGAGGAGCCAGATGGCTGGCCATGAGCCGCGAAAATCGGGCAACCTGAAGACGAAATGGTAGGTTCCGAAGTGTGTCCGGCAGGCATCATGGGCTACGACGGCACCAACCGACCATTGTGTTGTGGTCTCCACGATGTTCCAGTTTTTATCCCTTTTCCAGCCTTTACAGGTGGCATTTGAGCAGCCAAATCGCATCGATCCGCCGGAAGGATAGGTTACCAGTTTCTCATTGATGCAGATCTCGTTTTTTGTATCCGGGTTAATGATATTGCCCCAGGGCAGGGCGTGATCCCAGCGGTTGATGTCGAGCAGGTTGATGGACTGTTTCATGAAGTGAAGGGGTGTTGAAGCATGGTGGTCATTGCCTTGTTACGGTTCCAAGGGCCGAGAAGTGGATTCCCGGCGCCACGGAGAGGGTCGCCCCGCTTTCAATAAGCACGGGGCCGCACGACATTCCCGCAGTCCGTACAATAGGCATGCGTCCCGCGGTCGATGGAATTTTAACACTTTCGGTGACCGGCACCCCGGCTGGCGTCCAGTTACCGCTTACATTCCAGTCATCGCTCACAGCACCTGTCCATGTTTTAGTGTAAAAAACTCCCTGTGTAAGGGTGGCCTGCTTGATCACAATCTCATTGCCGGGATCAAAAGTAAACGCAGTCGGCTGTTTTGGGAAATTCCACATGAACTCCTGGTAGTTACTGGTATTCATGACCCGGATCAGGCTGTCGGTATTATCTGCAAAGTGAACTTTCACCATGATGGGCATCTGGAAAAACGGGGCGTTGGCCTGGGTTTGCTTCACGAGGAAATGGACGTCCCAACTGCCGCCGCCGAGCGCTTCAAAATAGTATTGATTGGCGTATAACGGGTGGTTGGGGGCATAGATCCATTGGTTGAAAAACCAGCTGTAATCTGCACCGGTAACAGCATTTACCTTATCCTTGAAATCGGAGATAGAGGCGGAGTGAAACCGCAGGTTGGTGTCGTTTGAATAGGCCTGCATGGTGGCAAAAAACTGAGCATCACCCAGGGTGTAGCGGAGCATATGGAGCACACAGGCACCCTTCGCATAGGTAATGGCATAATTGAAGAGGGTGCCGGTGCCGGGTGTTGTGGTTGCCCACGAAGGAACAGAGATTGCCCAGCCGGGATTGCTGCCGAGATAGCTCGATGCATCGCTATTGATCTGGGCTTTGTAGGCATTGTATCCCCCGCTTTTTTCCCACCAGAAGTTCTCGCACCAGGTGGCAAAGCCTTCATTCAGCCAGATATCAGCCCATGTATCGCAGGTGATCATGTCGCCGAACCACTGATGGGCATATTCATGTGCCAGTAGCCATTCGCTCCAGCATCCGGGGCAGATGCTGGTAAGGGTCTGGTTCTCCATTCCTCCCCAGGCGAACTGGTTGTTCAGCGCGGCAAAGCCGTTTTTTTCAAAGGGGTGTTCGCAAAAATGCTCCGAATACCAGTTTGTCAGTGGCTTGATCATTGCTTTCGAACTGGCAACACTTTCTCCAGGGTTGTAGTAAAACCTCATCGGAACGCTGTCGGCCGGATTGGAGAGCTTATGCCAGTAAACGATGTCGAGGTTGTAGTTTACCTTGGATGTCATCACCACCAAGTAGGTTGCAATGTTGTGCGAACTAACCCAGTGATATGTAAGTGTGTCGGCGGAAAAGCTGGAATCCGCGAGTTTCCCGTTTGATGCGAACTTCACCGTGGAGGGAACTTTGGCTGTAAGGTCAAGCAGCGCTTTGTCGGAGGGCTTATCCCAGCAGGGAAACCAGCAGCGGGCTCCTTCGGGTTCGCAATCTGTAAAGAGCATGCCACCGGAAACATAGAGCGCGATATCCTGGACATTCAGATGGCGGTAATATATCTTTACTTCTGCAATCTCTCCGGGTGTATAGCTCCTGTTCAGCACAATTGTAAGGATGTTTCCGGTGTGGGTGAATGATACCCCAGCCATCCTGACTGAATCAATGACCAGTGAAGTGTTCTCCGCATTCAGTTTGATGGAAGAAAGGGTGGAATCGACTTTAAACCGGATGATGTTTGAAGCCGTGAAGTTTTTCGGGTAGGGGGAGAAGTAGCACTGGTACAATTTGAGGTTCAGTGTGTATTTCAACACATCAAATGTATGGGGAACGCTATAGCCCGAATTATCCGTTAATTCAGGAACCACGCGGTAAGAGCTCTTTTTCTGCTGGCAGTAATGAGCGCCTTTCAGTGCTGCATTGTCCTGGGAAAACGCCTGGCAACAGGCGGAGGTGATTATTATAAGGATGAGTATCGTTTTTTTCATGATGGGGGAAAATTAAGAGTCAAAGTGGCTACAAATATGCAAATTTTTAACTACCTGTAAATATATTTCATACTTCTGGAAATAAATGTTACTTTTGCACCCCCTGAATGGTACAAAGTACCATACAATGCCCGGATGGCGGAATTGGTAGACGCGCTAGTTTCAGGGACTAGTATCCGTACGGATGTGCAGGTTCGAGTCCTGTTCCGGGCACAAAATCACTTCAAAACCCGCGTTAATCGCGGGTTTTTTTTTAGCAGACTTTTTGGAGATTCTCGATTGACATACCCATCTTAAACAAAATTCCCATCAATATATTCCTGGAATTTTTCCTTGTATTGGTCGCTGACAGGGATATGGACTTTGCCGTCGAACACAATTCTGTTTCTCTCTATCACTGAAATTCTTTTAAGACTTACGATAAAGGAACGGTGAACCCTCATGAAACGGTCGGAAGGGAGTTGTTCTTCTATAGCCTTCATGCTCAATTGCGTTATAACCGGGGTACCATTGATCAAATGAATCTTGATATACTCGTGCTGGCTCTCAATGTATTTGATGTCATCCAGTTCAATTCGAATGAGTTTATATTCTGATTTTACAAATAATTGACTGACTGTTGCTTTGATGCTTTCTTTCTGGCTGTTCGCGGTTAAATCGATAAGGTTTTTCACCTTGTTGGCTGCTTTTAAAAAACTGCTGTAGGTGATGGGTTTTAATAAATAGTCTGTTGCATCTACCTGGAAACCTTCCACAGCATATTCACTATAGGCTGTGGTAAACACAATATAGGGTTTGTCGGCAAGTGACCTTACAAACTCCAGTCCGCTCAGGTCAGGCATATTGATGTCAATGAAAATGAGCTTGATCTTACAGTTGCTGATGATTTCCATCGCTTCGAATGCACTCCTGCATTCAGCCACCAGTTCCAGGAACGGGGTTTTCTGAATATATGCTGATATTTTTTTTACTGCCAGGGGTTCATCGTCAATGGCGATGCAGGGAATCTTCATATTGGAATTTTAAGGTCGACTTCAAATTCTCTTTCTTTATCCATGATGGTCAACTGGAAATTATCCTCATATAATAACTTCAAACTATCCTTGATGTTATCGAGACCGATTCCCGAATATTCGCCCTGAAAATTTGCCGCAATTTTATGCTTGCTGTTTTTAATGATACAGGTAAGAAAAGTGCCGCTGAACCGAAGTTCAAAATAAATATAAGAGTTCTGCGGATAATTAACCCCATGTTTGAAGGCATTTTCCAGTAAAGAGATAAAGAGCATCGGGGGTATTTTTGTATCAGGGACCCGCTCAGGAATCACTACATGAACGTCCACTTCATCAGAATGTCTGAGCAACATCAACGAAATAAAACTGTTGATGAACTCGATCTCCTTTTTCAGTTCGATCGTGTTTTGTGCCGAATCATAAAGAAGGTATCGCATGAGGGTGGAAAGCCGAACGACAGCATCCTGGGCCTTTTCAGAATCTATTTCAATAAGCGAATGAATGTTGTTCAGGGTGTTCATGAAAAAATGCGGACTTACCTGGTGCCTCAGTAAAGCCAGGTTGGTTTTGAGTTGTTCCTTCTCGGCATCTTTTCGCAGCCTCTCTTCACTGAGCCATTTCGTCATCAATTTAATTGTGGTACCTGTTCCCACAGTTAGAATGCACATGATCAGTGTATCAAAAAACACCATGAAAAGCGGTTTCGAATTAGGGGAGTCAGGGTCGTGGGGTCTGAATCCATCGGGGTGGACATCGATTCCCTGGCCAGCATTCTGCATAAAGGCTGGAGGAATAAGTATATTAGCCGTGATCACCAGCAAGATCAAAACTGTTGTCAGAAGAAAGTAATACAGGTATCTCTTATTTAAAAGCAAGTAGGGGACCAGGATAAAAACGTTTACCAGGAAAACAATGAGATATCCCGATAGGGCTACCCAATGTCCAGCAATATTGTTCCAGTTGAGGTGTCCTGAACCGCGTTCGCTGAAATAGGGTACCGAGAATACCAGCGCCCATATTATAACGTAAATCAGAATTTCAATTTTCCTGCTGCTTAGCGAAAGTGATTTCATTTCACAAAGTTATTTAACTTCTTTAGAATTGTATTTTGTAAATAAAGTTCGGGAAAAACCCCAACTGGTAAGTTGTGCTGATCGTCTGGCTTCTGTCATCATAACTCTGTGAGAATACGTTTTTATTATTCGTTACATTTTGCAAATCCAGGGAAATCGATTGCGATATTTTTTTAGCCTTGCTGTTCAGGTTATACCCAACCTTGAAATCCAGCCTGAAGTAATCGGGATAGGTATTTGAAAAGGCATATTCATCACCTTTGAGAACTTCTCTGCCCCTGGACTTGGATGCCTGTAAGTCGATGGGTGTATAAAATCGTCCGCCGGCGTATGTGATTTTTATATCGGTCGTTATGGCGTTCCTTTTTCCTTTTCCAAGCTTCCACTCTTTCCCTGCCAGGAGGTTGGTCACATATCTCCCGTTAAATGCTGTGTTTCTCTCTATTCCGTCACTGGCCGTGTATTTTGACTGGTAAAGCGAAGCCGTAAATAAACCATAGTACCCCCTGCTGAAGAACTTCTCAATAGTAAGTTCAATGCCATAATTTCTTCCGGTGCCGGTGTTGGTCAGGCTGTCCTCCAGATCGGTTTTAAAACTTGCCCCGGTATTCAACATCGAGTAACTGCTTGGGTATGTGTTAACAGGCACATTGACGAGATGCTGATAATAGGCTTCAACTTTCAAACGCCAGTCTT
>JBMOIP010000085.1:0-13078 GCA_049317265.1 Bacteroidales bacterium | reverse complement strand
GGGGAGGGAGCAACCCCCGTGAGGTGGATTTCACATCGACCATGGCTGACGGGTCTGGAGCGCTGCCGTCATTGTTGATGCTGACCTGGGCAGAGACAATGAAGATCCACAATAGAAGAAACACGGTGATCAGCGAGGTTTTTTTCATAAGAGCCTTAAGGAGTATAAAAAAATGAACTCAAAAAATCTATGCAAACGAATATCTGAAGATTTGAAATTTCGGATAAATATATAAAAAATTGTTAAATTATTAACAGGTTTGAGTATTGTATGGTTTAATTTTATCGGTTTGGGGATAGGTTAAATTAAATTGATCAACGAAGTTTGAAATATGAACCTGGGGGAAACCAAACCTGCCGCAGGCAGCAAACTTCAAACTTCAGAAATCGTTGTTCAATATTCAATATTCCCCTCCCCGGCCCTTGATGGGCTTCCTTTAATACACATCTTTTCTTGTTTTTTCCCGCAATGCTAATTTGGTATTGATTTATCGAAATGCAGATTGTGTGGGATTTTTTGAACTTATTCGTTACGGATGCAAGTATTGTCAATATTTGTATTGATTAGCAAATAGTTACACTGAGGGCCGCGGAGAAAACACAGAGGGCCACAGAGAATAAAAATTAAATGAATATGGTAACCGGATGAGAGGAAATTGTATTCTGATCAATCAGATTACAATATTATTCATGGTTGAAAAAACAAACATTGTCCTTAAACTCTGTGGTTCTCAGTGACTTCTCCGTGGCTCTCAGTGTAACAAAAAAATGTGTATAAAGAGTAGCCTTGAAAAGAGTGTACCGCTTCAGGAGGTCAGAATTTCTTCTTGTGGTAATCGAAAGTGGTATTGTCGCGTAAATCCTTGATTCTTTTTGCGATGAGCACAAAGGCTTCCATTTTATTCCCATAAAACCAGTTGATGGCTTCCTGCCGGCCATGGCAGGCCTCGGCAATCAGCACGAGGAGCGGGTGATTGTTGGCCCTTAACCACTGGTAAGCCTTTACATTCTCATCGATGGCGGCATCCAGCGCAGCCAGGTGGAAAAATTTGTTGACGAAGAGCCACGTAGTCGCCTCCTCACTGCCCCTGACTGCATGTCCAAGGGCTGCCACTTCAGGGAAACCATTGTTGATCAGCCAGCCGGCAATCTCCTGGTTTCCAGTGATCACCTCTCCAAAAGCCAGCCAGATTTTAGCGGGGTAATAGGTTTTTTCCATTATTAATCGTCCAATCGTAAATTGTTACTGATACACCATAACGTTGAGTCCTGCCGCCCTGGCCTTGCCGGCGATCGCTTCGAGTTCGGGCAGATTGATTTTTTCGAGGTTATGGAGGGGCGTTGCCCGGGCTATCGGGTAGATCATCACGAGTTTCGGGTTGATCTCCGCCAGGCTTTTGATCCAGTCATCAACCTCGGATGGTGTGGTATTGTCAACGACCTCTCCTTTGAAATTTCCCCGCAGGAACATGCTCTGGATAACGAGGTCCCCGTTGAATTTTTTCAGGTTTTCGATCAAGGTGGCATATTCCATGGGCCCGACAGGATTGTTGATAAGGTTGAACAACCTGTCGGAACCGGCATCCAGTTTGAGAATGTTGTTGTCGAGCTTCCGGAGTGCCGCAAATACACCGGGATCATGGATTCTGCTCGAATTTGACAGCACCGTGACTTTTGCATCCGGAACATATCTATTCCGCAACAGGATGGTATCATCGACGATTCCGGCAAATTCAGGATGCAGGGTAGGTTCGCCGTTTCCGGCATAGGTGAGGGCTTCGGGAAGGTATCCCTCCGCCACCAGTTGCTGCAATCGCTGTTCCAGGAAGAGGCTCACCTCGGCACGAGACGGGAATTCGGGGTGGCTTGTCTGGTTTGGCGACGTCCACCCGCATTCACAGTAAATACAGTTGAAGGAGCAAAATTTCGAATGCAGCGGGAGCAGGTTGATTCCCAGCGACAGCCCCAGTCTCCTGCTGCGAACCGGCCCGAAAATTACCTCATGGAACAAAAATCCTGACATCGTGTAAGTTTAGCATGCAAAATTCCATATTTTCCGCTGCATATCCTAACCTTCAAACCTGGCGAACATGGAATATCTCACATTTTCTCTGATAAAAATGATTACTTTTACGCGTTCAATCACCGAAGCCATTGATATCACTGAGCGAGATAAAGGCACCCATTTCTGATCACATCGAAGCTTTTGAAGGAAAATTCAGGGCCTCGATGAAGAGTTCAGTGCCGCTGCTCGACACCATTACCCGGTATATCATCAAACGCAAGGGCAAACAGATGCGCCCGATGTTCGTGTTTCTTTCGGCAGGGCTCTGCGGAACCATCAATGAAAGCACTTTCAGGGCGGCATCGCTCATCGAATTGTTGCATACCGCCACCCTTGTTCACGATGATGTGGTGGATGATTCGAACCTCCGCCGCGGCTTTTTCTCCCTTAACGCCCTCTGGAAAAACAAGATTGCCGTGCTGGTCGGGGATTACCTCCTTTCGCAGGGGTTGCTGCTGGCGCTAGAACAGGATGAATTCAGCCTGCTGAAGATCGTTTCCAGTGCAGTACGTGAAATGAGTGAGGGTGAGTTGCTGCAGATCGAAAAGGCGAGGAAACTGGACATCCGGGAAAGCGTCTATTTCGAGATCATCCGGAAAAAGACGGCGAGCCTCATCGCCTCCTGTTGCGCGTGCGGCGCATCTTCGGTAAAAGTTTCCGAAGAACAGGTTCAGAGGATGTGGAGCTTTGGCGAACATGTTGGGATTGCCTTCCAGATCAAGGATGACCTGTTTGATTATGAGCGGAACAATGCCACCGGCAAGCCTGACGGAACCGATATCCGGGATCAGAAGATGACACTGCCCCTGATCTACCTGCTCAATAACTCCGATTTTATGGAAAAACGGTGGATCATTAACACGGTAAAAAACCACCATGACGATGCGGCAAAAGTCTCGAAACTGATTGAAAAAGTTGTCAGTCGGGGCGGTATTGACTACGCCCGTGAAAAAATGATCGAATACCGCGGAAAATCCCTGGAACTGCTCTCTTCGTTCCCCGACAATGAATACCGAAAATCTCTTGAACAACTGGTCCTCTTCACCACCGAACGCAACACCTGACCTCAGGTTTTTTTCAAGGTAAACCCGAAAGTGGTGCCGACCCCTATGGCGCTTCGCACGCTGATTGTTTGCTTGTGCACCTCAATGATATGCTTTACAATTGCCAGCCCAAGACCTTTTCCTTTTTTTGTGGCCAGCCTGCCGCGGTCGGTACGGTAAAACCGTTCGAAAACGCGTCCCAGGTCGGCATTACCAATGCCTATCCCGTTATCAGTGATCTCTGTGAGTATATTCTCATCCATATCGAAAAATGTGATCTTGGTCTTCCCGTTTTCACTGTTTCCGTACCTGATCGAGTTATCGATGATGTTGGTAAGCACCTGCCTGATTTTGTCCTTATCTCCCTCCACGATCACCGGCTTTCCGGGGTCGTTCACAACAAGCTGGATCCCATGCTTGTGCGCTTTCATTTCAAGCAACTCTGTCACCTCCCTGGTGAGGATGGGCAGGTCGAACCGGGTGATTTTCAGTTTCAGCTGACCCGATTCCAGCTGTGAAATCTCATCCAGGTCTTCAAGGATCTTTACCAGGCGTTCTATGCTTTTTTCGGTTCGCCGCAGGTATTCCCGGTTGATGGAAGGATCCTCCAGTCCGCCGTCAAGCAAAGTGGATACATAACCCTGGATGTTGAACAAAGGGGTTTTCAGCTCGTGGGAAACATTCCCGATGAAGTCACGCCGGTATTGTTCAAGTTGCCTGAACTGCTCGATCTCCCGCTGTTTTTCCAGTTCCCAGTTGTCTACCTCCTGCTGAACATGGTCGATGATGTTGGTTGCCACAGGCCTGGCGGGCAGCTCCTTTTTACCAACCTTTACCGAATGGATTGATTTGTAAATCAACCTGATCTTGCTGTAGATGAATTTTTCGAGGGTGAGGAGGAAAATGGAATAGGCGGTGAGAAAAATCAGGGCTGAACTGATGAACAGCGCCAGGAAAGTATAAAAATGGGTGTAAGCCTGGTCAAAGATGATGCCGACGGATACAAAAAAGAGGAGGGCATATGCCCCGGCGATGATCCCCGCGTTAAGCAGGGCCAGGTTTTTAGGCTCGTGGAACTTCATCCTTCGTCAAATTTATATCCAACCCCTTTGATGGTCCTGATGCTGTCGATGCCAAGTTTTTCCCGGATCCTGCGGATATGAACATCGATGGTCCGGTCGCCTACCACAACCTCTTCCCCCCAAACTTCATTCAGGATCTCTTCACGTGTTACCACCTTGTCGGGATGGGAGACCAGGAATTGCAGCAGTTCAAACTCTTTACGGGCAAGGGTAACTTCAGTATGGTCCTTCAGAACCAGGTACCTGTTTTTGTCAATGGTAAACCCTTTGAGAATGATGATGTTGCTCTCTTCCGGCAAATTTTTAAACCTTCTGAGCAGGGCCTGAACACGGCTGATAAATAATTTTGGTTTGATGGGTTTTGTAATATAATCATCCGCCCCGGCATCGAACCCTGCAATCTGGGAATAATCCTCTCCACGGGCCGTCAGAAAGGCAATGAGCGTGTCGGCAAGTTCTGGAATCTTACGGATCTCATTGCAGGCGTCCATACCATCCATCACAGGCATCATCACATCGAGGATAATGAGCTGGGGTTTGTGCTCCCTGGCCATTGCCACGGCTTTCTGACCGTTCTTTGCTTTCAGGACCCTGTATCCCTCTTTCTCCAGGTTGTATCCCAGGAATTCAAGGATATCCGGTTCATCGTCAACCAGAAGGATCGTCATTGCGTTGTGTTCCATGCTCTGTTTCTATGAAGCGTAAAGGTAAATAAATAAAAAAACACAGGTTAGATTTTCATACTTTTATCAAAAATTTCGTGATGAAGAGGATTATATGGCTGGTATTAATGTGTGTTTCACTGGCAGGATTTTCGCAAAGGTTCAATGGAGGTATTCTCGCCGGAGGATTGATGAGCCAGGTGGATGGAGATACCTGGAAAGGTTATCATAAGGTGGGTTACCTGGCCGGTGCCTTTGTCAGGCTCGAATTGTCGCCCCGTTCCTCCTTTCAGCTGGAGATGGAGTATATTCAAAAAGGGAGCCGGCACAATGTTGATTCGGCCAATTATTATGATCAATCTTACCTTCTTCGGCTTCACTACCTCGAACTTCCCTTACTCTATCAATATTCTATGGGAAAGAGATTCTCGCTTGAGGCCGGGCCGGCCCTTGATGTGCTGATGGGTTACTATGAAGAACAGGACGGGATAGCTGATCCACCTACTGAACCGATGCGGCCGGTTACCCTCAGCGGGATCTTTGGCGCTTCAGTCTATGTGTTCAGCCATCTGAAAGCGAATTTCAGGATCAACTATTCCCTTATTTCCCTGAGGAACAGCTCAGCTCCATATCCGGCAAACTACCGGAAGATTTTCTTTGAATATGGGCAATACAACAATGTACTCTCCTTGTCGCTGTCGTGGGATTTTAAATTAAGAGAGTTCTGAAAGGAGATATTATGACAAAAAAGAAAATAATCATCGGAATCACCGGCGCCAGTGGAGCCATCTATGGAAAACTCTTGCTGGAACGCCTGAAAGGGCTCGTTGACCAGGTTGATTCATGCGGCGTTATCTTCTCTGAGAGTGCAAAAGCGGTCTGGAAATTTGAGCTGGGAGAAGAGCCTGGCAATACCGGTTTTCCCGATTGGATGAAGATTTACAAATCAGACAATTTTTTCGCCCCCATGGCTTCCGGCTCGGCCGGGTATGATACGATGATCATTTGTCCTTGTACCATGGGAACCCTGGGTCGCATTGCCGCCGGGGTGTCGTCCGATCTGATGACCCGTGCCGCTGACGTGATGCTGAAGGAGCGGCAAAGGCTGATCCTGGTGCCCCGGGAAGCCCCATTCAACCTGATTCATCTCAACAACATGAAACTGCTTGCAGAAGCAGGCGCCATCATCTGTCCGGCCTCACCATCGTTTTACAGCAAACCTGCCACGGTGGAGGCGTTGGCGATGACCGTGGTCGACCGGGCGTTATCCCTGGCGGGATTTGACCTGGATATGTTTCAATGGGGATCGTCGTCGTCGTCGTAGATACGCGGCATGCCGCGTATCTTGCCGATGGACACGCGCATGCCGGCAACCCTGCCGGTGGATACGTGGCACGCCGGCAACTGGCAGGATACGCGGCACGCCTGCAACCCTGCCCGATGGACACGCGTCACGCCGGCAACCCGGCAGGATACGCGGCATGCCGCGTATCTACGACGAAATGCCGCGCATGAACCGGCGATATCCAACCCGTTTCACCGCCGATTTTTCAAAAACCCGGTTAAATTCCGCCTCCGTCAGGCCGATCCAATCCTCTTTCCGGAAATTCAACATGGTTTCTGATGGCAAAAATCCGGGGAATTGATGCGGGCGGGCAAAATTGTTGTAGGGACAAACATCCTGGCAGATGTCACAACCATAGATACGGTCGCTGAGTTTGCCTTTCATCGCTGAAGTGATCTCCTCTTTTTGTTCGATCGTGATGTAAGAGATGCAACGCGGGATATCGAGCTGGAAAGGGGTGCTGAGCGCACCGGTAGGACAGGCGCTTACACACTTGCTGCAATTACCGCAATGATCGGTTTCTGGCTGGTCAGGCTCAATTTCAAGACTGGTGAGGATGATGCCGATGAAAAAAAAGGAGCCTGACGATTTGTTGATGAGGAGTGTATTTTTTCCCTGCCAGCCGACACCGCATTTCTGAGCCCAGGTTTTTTCCAGTAAAACGCCGGAGTCGACAAATCCTTTTATCCGTTGGTCCCCGGACGAACTTTTCATGTAATGGATCAGGGCATTCAGACGCTCCCTCATCACCACATGATAATCAGCGCCATAAGCGTATTTCGAGATGATGAAATTTTCCTCTTCAGGGATGATCTCGGGAGGATAGTAATTGAATAACAAAGCAATGACTGACCTGGCTCCCTCCATAACCAGCTGTGGATTCAGCCGTTTTTCAAGGTTCGTTTCAAGGTACTGTATGTCTGCATGCCCTTTCCTCCTGATAAAATCTGTGTAGAATGGCCTGAGAAATTCGAGGGAATCACTCCTGGAAAACCCGCATTGTGCGAATCCAAGTCGCAGGGCTTCCGTTTTGATAAGCTGTTTCAGGGGGCTCATGGCCTGAAAGGATTAATCAAACAACCTGGGATGTTCACCGGCCTTGATTTTCCCGAGATGGCGGTATGCCAGTTCGGTCACCTCCCGGCCACGCGGCGTGCGCATGAGGTAGCCCTCCTGGATGAGGAAGGGTTCGTATACCTCTTCGATGGTGCCGGAATCTTCCGAAACTGCGGTAGCAATGGTGCCAAGCCCGACAGGGCCGCCCTTGAATTTGTCGATGATGGTCACCAGTATTTTGTTGTCCATCTCGTCGAGGCCGTTTTTATCCACGTTCAGCGCTCCGAGTGCATACTGGCTGATTGCAAGGTCGATGGTCCCATCCCCTTTGATCTGGGCGAAGTCGCGCACCCGGCGAAGGAGGAGGTTGGCAATACGGGGTGTTCCCCGGCTTCGCCTGGCGATTTCGGCCGTAGCCGACTTGTCGATGGGCACATCAAGAATTTCGGCCGAACGATGGATGATCTTGTCGAGGGTCTCGGCCCGGTAATAGTTCAGCCTCGAATTGATGCCAAACCTCGATCGGAGCGGTGCCGTAAGCAATCCCGACCGAGTGGTGGCGCCAACGAGGGTAAACGGGTTGAGTTTGATCTGTATGCTCCGGGCATTGGGGCCTGTTTCGAGCATGATATCGATCTTGTAATCTTCCATGGCCGAATAGAGATACTCCTCAACGATGGGGGATAACCGGTGAATTTCGTCGATAAACAACACATCATTGGGTTCAAGCCCGGTAAGCAAACCTGCCAGGTCGCCGGGCTTGTCAAGCACCGGGCCCGAAGTAACCCGCATGTTCACATTCAGTTCGTTGGCAATAATGTGTGCAAGTGTAGTTTTCCCTAATCCCGGGGGTCCATGCAGCAGAACATGGTCGAGCGCTTCGCCTCGCTGTTTAGCAGCCTGGACGAAAATTTTCAGGTTCTCCACAATCGCCTCCTGACCCGAAAATTCAATGAAGCCGCCAGGCCTTAAAGTTCTTTCAAGCTCTTTTTCAGCGGGGTTTAAAAGCTTACCGGTAGGATCAAGATTTTCGTTCATCTTCACAAAAGTAAATCAATTTTGTAAATAAATTTGTCTATTTTTACGCTATTAATTTAATCCTTTGCCCATGCAGCCCATCATTGTAGCCGTTGATTTTTCGAATACCTCCATCCATGCGGTTGAGTATGCCATCTCCATGGCGAACAAAATGAAATCGGACATTCACCTGATTTGGGTTGATAAAATCTCTTCCCAGGAGTCGGTATATCCCGACACCTCCAACGAGAACAGGAACGAGGCAAAAAAGAGGTTTGATGAACTTATTGCATTGTATAGCAAGGAGTTGGTCAAAGGGATATCCATGGATTATAAATTGAAAAAGGGGAGGATCTACCGTGAGGTCGACAACATGGCCAGGCTGGTGGAAGCCGATCTGATCATTACCGGTGCTCACGGAATCTCAGGTTACGAGGAGTTCTGGATTGGCAGCAATGCCTATAAAATTGTAAGCTATGCCACTGCCCCGGTCATTACCGTACGTCACGACTTTCCCATCCGTAACGGGCTGGAAAGGATACTGGTACCCATGGATGGTTCCCTGGAAACCCTGCATAAAATCCCCTTTGTAGTCAAACTGGCCACATTGTTCAAGTCGGAAGTTCACCTGGTAACCACCCACAGCAACCATCTGAAATCGATCCAGCGAATTACCGATAAAATTGCCCAGACTGCGCGTGAATACCTGCTGAGCCATAAGGTTACCGTGATCGACGACACCATTGTGGCCAATGATCTGACAAAAGCAGTTTTAAACTACGCAATTAAGGTGGATGCCGACCTCATTGCGATCATGACCGAGCAGGAGACTCCTGTAAATATTCTCCTGGGAGCCCAGGCCCAACAACTTATTAATCAATCTTCCGTTCCTGTATTAAGTGTTCATCCTCAGGAAAAATTTAACCTCGAATAGCATGAAAGCGCCTGGTCTGTCTTCTTTCATATTATCACTGATGTTCGGCCTTCTGAATGTGGTTTCAGCACAGGAACAGGTTAAAATCGAGGGAAAAACGGAGATTATACAGGATTCAAGAGTTGACCAGCTTGTAGCCAAACACATACAGATTAACCAGGTTCTGAATACCATGGATGGTTTCAGGATCCAGGTTTTTTCCGATTCGGGGACCAACTCCAAGAACAAGGCCCAGGCAGCGCATGATGAGCTGAAGGGCAAATTTCCCGCGATGGGTGTTTACCTCTCGTTCAAATCACCGAATTACAAAGTGCGAATCGGTGATTTCAGAACGAAACTTGATGCCCAGCGGTTTCTCATTGAATTGACGACAGATTATCCCAATGCCTTTATTATAGCAGACCAGATCACATTACCCAAAACTGATTAAAAACAAACTGCCGTATGAATAAGATAGTTGTGGCCATTGATTTTTCTGAGTGTTCAATCAATGCATTTCTCCATTCCCTGTCCATTGCAGATAATTGCAATGGCGAACTGATCTTGCTGTGGGTTCAGAAAGCAGCCAATGAAAAGGAGAAGTATGAAGATAAGTCCCTTGATCCTTCAAAGGATGTGCAAAAAGCATTTGAGGAGCTGATTCTCAAATACCAGCCTGAACATCCGGGAGTGAAGATATCCTGGAAGATCCGGAAAGGGAAAATTTACAAGGAGGTTACCGAAGAGGCAAAAGCGATCAAGGCGATGCTGATCGTAACCGGTACACACGGTGCGTCGGGGTTTGAAGAGTTCTGGATCGGCAGCAATGCCAATAAGATTGTATCCTCCAGTTTCTGTCCGGTGATCACCATCCGCGGAGGCATCAACATCCAGCGCCCGCTTAAAAAGCTCGTTCTGCCCATCGACAGTGCTGAAGAGACGCGGCAAAAGTCATCTTTTGCAGGGTATATTGCAAAACGCCATGGGGCTGAAGTCTATGTGCTGAAGTTATATACCTCTAAGCTTAAGGCGATGCGGCAAAAGGTAGATATGTATGCCGCACAGGTAACCGGGTATTTTGAAGAAGAAAATATCAAATACCATGTCGATGAGGCCGTGTGTGAGAACATCTCCGATGCCACCATCGAATATGCCTCTAAAATTGATGCCAACCTGATCGCCATCATGACAGAACAGGAGACCACTACCGCGAATATTTTCCTGGGGCCGTATGCCCACCAGATGGTCAACCATTCACCGTTTCCGGTGCTCAGCATCCATCCGAAGGACACACTGGCAGCAGGAGCAGGATTTTAGTACCTGTCGAGACAGTTCAGATCGCCGAAGGCAACCTTCAGTCGGTCAACCATCGATTTTTCAGCCTCCCTCAACCAAACACGGGGATCATAAAACTTCTTGTTGGGCTTATCGTCGCCATCCGGATTACCGATCTGGCCTTGCAGATATCCTTCATTCTTTTTGTAAAAGTTCAACACACCTTCCCAGAAAGCCCATTGGGTGTCGGTGTCGATGTTCATCTTCACCACGCCATAGCCCAGTGCTTCAGCGATCTTCTCAGGCTCTGAACCTGAACCGCCATGAAATACAAAGTTGACCGGGTTTGGACCGGTATTGTATTTCTGCTGAATGTAGAGCTGTGAATTGTGCAGGATCTTGGGTTCCAGTTTTACATTGCCCGGTTTGTACACACCATGAACGTTGCCAAACGAAGCAGCGATGGTGAAATTGGGGCTCACCCCTGAAAGTGTTTCGTAGGCATGAGCCACGTGTTCAGGCTGTGTATACAAGCGTGAGCTGTCGATGCCCGTGTTATCCACACCATCCTCTTCTCCGCCGGTTACGCCAAGTTCGATTTCGAGGGTCATCCCGATTTTGCTCATCCGTTCGAGGTAACGCTTGCAAATTTCGATGTTCTCCTCCAGCGACTCTTCCGAAAGGTCGAGCATGTGAGAACTGAAGAGCGGTTTGCCGTATTTGGAAAAATGTTTCTCCCCGGCATCGAGCAGTCCGTCGATCCATGGCAATAATTTTTTGGCGGCATGATCGGTATGGAGGATCACGGGAATGCCGTACAATTCGGCAATTTCATGAACATGTTGTGCCCCGGAGATGCTTCCTTTGATGGCAATCCGTTCATTGTCGTTCTTGAGTGATTTTCCGGCATAGAATATACCCCCGCCATTGGAAAACTGAATGATGACCGGTGAATTGACCGATTTGGCAGCCTCCAGCACCGCATTCACGGTATCTGTTCCGGTAACGTTAACGGCTGGCAACGCGAAACGGTTGGCCTTGGCAATACGGAATATCTCCTGAACTGCTGCGCCTGTGGCAACGCCGGGAGCAACTGAATCCTTTATTTTTTCTGACATATAATTGGTTTATGGGTTCCTCAGATGAATAGTCAAAATTACGCATTAACCAGTGATCTGCAAAATATTTTATGTTAATTTAAACTTAGATTAAATAAATGTTTAATTTTGTATTGTGAAACAATAAACAATCCAATATGAGATTTTTCGTAGTTTTGATGGTGGCTTTTTGGTTGAGTTCTGCTCTTTTTGCGCAGGACCGGGTGTTTAACTACACCTATCAAAGCGGTGTTTTAGGGAAGGGAGAAAAGGAGCTGGAGATATGGAATACCTATCGCACCGGACGGACCGATTTTTATCGCAGGATAGATACCCGGGCTGAGTTTGAGATTGGGTTGAGCAGGAAGCTCCAGACCGCTTTCTACCTGAACTACACATCGAAGGCATCCGGATTTAAAGTGGATTCGGTTTCAGGAATTGCCCATGAAAATGAAGTTAGTTTTTCAAACGAGTGGAAATTCAAGCTGAGCGATCCTGCAGCCAACATGATCGGGTCGGCAATCTATGGCGAGATTACCATTGGTACAACAGAATTTGAAGTCGAAGCCAAGCTGATCCTGGATAAACAGATCGGCCGGTTCACCCAGGCCCTTAACATCGCCTTTGAACCAGAGTGGGAGTGGGAGCCCGGTAACGGTGAAATAGCAGCACACACAGAATATAAATTTGAGTTCAACTATGGAATCGGCGCCAGCCTGGGTAAAGTGTGGGTTTTAGGAGCCGAGATCCGTAATCCGAATGTCTATGTCGACGGAAAATGGGCACACAGTTCAATTTATGCCGGACCAACGGTCTCCTTTGCAGGAAGTGGCTTTTGGGTTAACTTTACCCTGATGCCGCAAGTAGCCGGACTTCGTGGAGTTACTCCCGGCCAGGGACTCAACCTCGATGAATTTGAACGGTATGAGGCGAGGTTGTTGTTTTCGGTGGAGTTGTGAGGACAAGTGGACAAGTGGACGGGCGGACAGGTGGACAGGTGGACAGGTGGACAAGTGGACAAGTGGACAAGTGGACAAGTGGACAAGTGGACAAGTGGACAGGTGGACAAGTGGACAGGCGGACGGGCGGACAGGTGGACGGGAGACCGGAGTGATAGTTGATGGCTTTAATGATGGGGGTGAGGATGAATGCTGAAAAGATGAAAAAATGGTGTTTGATCGGGTTGGCAGGGATGCTGGCGTGTTCGCCGGCGCTTTATGTTCCAACACTGGAAGTTGCGAACCGGAAAAATATGGACCTTAATAATCTCAACGAGGGCAGGCAACTCTATACCGGTCACTGCGGAAGTTGCCACCGCCTGCACCTCCCCGGCGAGTTCGGAGAGCAGGCATGGCGGTCATTCACGAATTCAATGCAGCCCAGGGCTAAGATCACCGATGATGAGAAGCGGTTGATCCTGGATTATATTCTGGCAGGAAAATAATTAAATTGTATCTTTGCAGCCGGAATGGCTCCGTAGTTCAATTGGATAGAATGGCAGATTCCGGTTCTGTTGGTTGGGGG
>JBMOIP010000084.1:0-13310 GCA_049317265.1 Bacteroidales bacterium | reverse complement strand
ATCGCACTCTCTCCCTTGGTATCAATTCCCAGCACATCATATCCAAACTCTGTCAGTTTGGTTTTAAGATCATGGGCAATGAGCAGTTCATCTTCTACAATATAAAGACTTATTGGTGCCATAGTTTGATGATTTAAAATTTAAATTCAGAATTTGTAACAATATTATAAGTATCGATGGCAATGACCAACTCTTCATTGGTAGGCATTACCATAGAAACAACGCGTGATCCCGGGCGGGTAAGGATGGCTTCCCGACCCCGGATGGAGTTACGTTCGGTATCGAAGTCGACACCCAGGAAGCCAAGGCCATCCAGGATGCGCTGGCGTGTATCGACATCGTTTTCGCCGATTCCGCCGGCAAAAACAATCAGGTCAACGCCGCTCATCGCAGCGGCATAAGCGCCGATGTATTTTTTCACACGGTAGGCATACATGTCGAGCGACAACTGGGCACGGGCATTTCCGTTGCCCGCAGCCTGCTCCACATCGCGCATATCGAAGGATATACCCGATATTCCACATACCCCGCTTCTTTTATTGAACATGGCATTGGTGTCGGCAATGCTGAGATTTTCTTTTTCGGCAAGGAACAACAGAACCCCAAGGTCCACATCGCCGCTTCGTGTACCCATCATCAATCCTTCCAGTGGAGTAAAGCCCATGGAGGTGTCAACGGACTTACCGTTGTGAATTGCAGCGACAGAGGAGCCATTGCCCAGGTGGCATGTGATGATTTTAAGATTGTTGAAATCTTTACCCAGGAAACGGCATGCCTTCTGGGCGACATACTTATGCGAAGTTCCGTGGAAACCATAGCGGCGAATCTTGTATTTTTCGTAAAATTCGTAGGGGATCGCATAGAGGTATGAGTAGGCAGGCATCGACTGATGGAAGGATGTGTCGAATACAGCAACCTGCGGAACATGAGGAAGAATGGCTTCCATTGAAAGTATGCCTTTGAGGTTGGCAGGGTTGTGAAGTGGCGCCAGTTCGATGCACTGTTCAATATCTTTTTTTACAGCACCTGTGATAAGCGCACTGGTTTTGAAATTTTCTCCTCCATGGGCAACACGGTGTCCAACCGCTACTATTTCACTTTCGTCGCTGATCACCCCATAAACAGGATCCTTCAGTGTTTTCAGGATCAGGTTGATCCCGATCTGGTGGTCAGAAACCTCCTGGACAATTTTATATTTTTCTTTGCCGGTAACCTGGTGAGTAAGTTCACTGGTAGGTAACCCGATACGATCAAGCAATCCCTTGGCCCTGAGATCTGTTTCTTCAGAAAGTTCTATGAGCTGGTACTTGATGGATGAACTGCCACAGTTTAGAACGAGGATTTTCATGTAGTTGGAAGTGTTTAGTGCTGAAGGTTTATCTTGACGTCAGTAACCCGGTTTTTTCAGGAGCACATGTTAGGGTGCACAAAATTACAACAAAAAAATCTTTTTACAACTGAAAACAGTAAAAAAAACGTAACAAATGCTTTTTTTTTAAATAATAGCTGATTTTACAATAATAGCATAAACGACATATTTGTTTAAATAGTATTTTTGGTCACCCTAACCAATTATACAAGACATGGCGCTGATCAATTCTGTTATTTCGTGGCTGATGAAAAAACGCATTCATCAGATTGAGTTGTTCATGCAATACCCGAATGAAGTACAACTGGAGTGGTTGCGGAAATTGCTGTCGACTGCCCGGAGTACCGAATGGGGGCGTTACTATGACTTTAAATCCATTTCCACCCCTGAACAGTTCAGAAACCGCATCCCGATACAGGATTATGACTCCATGAAGAGTGCGATTGACAGGCTGCGCCAGGGAGAACAGAATATCCTTTGGCCTTCTGAGATCAAATGGTTTGCCAAGTCGTCGGGAACGACCAATGATAAAAGCAAGTTTATCCCTGTAAGCCAGGAAGCGCTAGAAGAGTGTCACTTCAAAGGGGGCAAGGACCTGTTATCCATCTATTTCAACACCCACCTAGAAACAAAACTTTTCGACGGAAAATCGATTGCCATGGGAGGGTCGCACCAGATCATGGAGGTTAACAATGAATCCTATATCCAGGGTGATCTTTCTGCGATTCTGATTCAGAATCTACCCGGCTGGATTGAGTTCATGCGGACACCCAATTTATCCATCGCACTGATGGATGAGTGGGAGAGTAAAATCGAGATGATGGCTGCTGCCACGATTCAGCATGATGTCACCAGTATTTCCGGGGTTCCTTCATGGACGCTGCTTCTGTTTAAGCGGATTTTGGAGATTACAGGAAAGTCAAACATTCTTGAAGTATGGCCCAACTTCGAGTTGTTTATCCATGGCGGGGTTAATTTTGCACCTTACCGTGAACAGTTCAGGCAGATCCTTCCATCATCAAAAGTCAACTATCTTGAAACTTATAATGCTTCCGAAGGATTTTTCGGGATACAGGACCGGAGTATGGCTGAGGACATGCTGCTGATGTTAGATTATGGCATCTATTATGAATTTGTTCCCGTTGAGCAGATTGAAAATGAACATCCTGAGGCATATAGCCTTGACCAGGTTAGGGTGAATGTAAATTATGCCATGATTATTACAACCAATGCCGGTTTATGGCGATATATGATCGGAGATACCATACAATTTACCTCATTGCGCCCTTACAGGATACGTATTTCGGGGCGTACCAGGAATTTCATAAATGCATTTGGAGAGGAGTTGATCATTGACAATGCTGAAAAAGCCATGGCCATCGCCTGTGAACGGAGCAATGCAGTTGTAACTGAGTATACGGCAGGCCCGGTTTACATTTCGGGATCGCAAAAAGGCGCACATGAGTGGCTCATTGAATTTGAACGTCTGCCTGGCGATATTTCGTTCTTCACAGCTGCGCTGGATACGGCATTGAAGTCGCTCAATTCCGATTATGAAGCCAAGCGATATCATGATATGATGCTTGAAGAGCCAAGGATCAGGACCGTTCCACCCCTGACATTCTACAATTGGCTAAAATCAAAAGGAAAACTTGGCGGACAACATAAAGTCCCACGGTTGTCGAACGACCGAAAATATATTGAAGAAATCCTGAATTTGATAGCGCCGGATTAATCCATTTTTTTAATTTTGATTAAAATTCAAACCTATGCATATTGCAATCGCCGGGAACATCGGCTCCGGAAAAACCACACTGACAGGATTGCTCGCCAAACATTTTGGCTGGGAGCCGCATTATGAGGATGTTGACACAAACCCATACCTGAACAGTTTTTATGAAGACATGCAGCGATGGTCGTTTAACCTGCAGGTCTACTTTTTAAACAGCAGGTTCCGCCAGGTGGTCGATATCCGGAATTCCGGTAAAACGGTCATCCAGGATCGCACTATATACGAGGATGCGTTCATTTTCGCTCCGAACCTGCATACCATGAACCTCATGAGTACGCGCGATTTTGAGAATTACCGGTCGTTGTTTGACCTGATGAGTACCTTTATTTTGCCTCCTGATCTTCTTATTTACCTGAAAGCCAGTGTACCGACACTGGTGAACCAGATCCAGAAACGGGGAAGAGACTATGAAAATGCGATCAGGCTGGATTACCTTAAGAACCTCAATGAGATGTATGAAGAGTGGGTAGACGGATATAAATTCGGCAAACTCCTGATCATCGATGTGGATAATCTGAAGGTAAATGAAAACCCTGAGGACCTTGGACTGGTAATTGACAATATTAACGCCCAGCTGCACGGGTTGTTCTAAGAACATCGGTAAACATAACATGATGAAAATCCTGGGTGTAATTCCTGCAAGGTATGCATCTACACGGTTTCCCGGGAAACCGCTGGTGGTTATCGATGGTAAAACCATGATCCAACGGGTGTATGAGCAGGCACTTCGATGCAACAGGTTAAATAAAGTGGTTGTTGCCACCGACTCCCCTGCCATTTTTAACCATGTGGAACTGTTCGGCGGAAATGTTCTGATGACCGGTGAACATCATGTAAGCGGAACCGAGCGCTGTTGTGAGGTTGCTGAAATCCTTCGAAAATTGGGAGAGGAGTATGATTACGTCATCAACGTCCAGGGAGATGAGCCCTATATAGAACCTGCCCAGATCAGCCAGCTGGCTGATTGCCTTAACGACCCTGCCATCCACCTGGCCACACTTGTTAAAAGAATTTCTTCACCGGAGGAGTTATCCAGCCCTAATGTGGTAAAGGCAGTGATCGACCGCCAGGGGTATGCCTTGCTGTTCAGCCGGTCGGCAATTCCTTTTGTCAGGGGAAAAGGTACCGGGGAGTGGTTGTCAGCAGCCAGTTTCTTCAAACATGTTGGAATCTACGCATATAGAACCGCAGTACTTGAACAGATCGTCGCTTTACCCATGTCGGTACTTGAGAAGGCTGAGTCGCTTGAACAGCTGAGGTGGCTTGATCATGGCTACAAAATCATGACCCGTGAGACGGAATATGACAGTTTTGCCGTAGACACCCCGGCCGATTTGTTAAAAATTACTAACAGAACGGGAACCTTTTACCAATAAACCCGTATCTTAGCAGCCTGAAAAATTGTTGGAAATGGACATCCGTAATTGCATCGCTGAATTATTGTCATTGCACGACTGCGTAATCATCCCGGGGTTTGGCGGCTTTATTGGCAACTATTCACCGGCAAGGATTGATCCGGTACATCATACTTTCCAGCCCCCTGCCAAAAAATTGCTTTTCAATATCAACCTGAAGCAGAATGACGGGCTTCTTGCAAACGAAATTGCAGCTGCTTTCGGCGTTTCATACTCCGATTCGTGCAAGCTGATAGATGAATTTACCGAAGAGTGCCGCTTCAACCTAAGAACCGGGCGGCCTTTTATTTTACCAGAGGTTGGGCAGCTATATTCCGGAAACGAGGGGATCATCTATTTTGAGCAGGACCAGACAGCAAACCTGCTTCCTGAGGCCTTTGGACTAACCCCTTTTATCTCTCCCCCGGTAATCAGGCCTTCGCTGGTGCTGAACCATGACTGGAATCTTTCCAGCCGGGAGATCAGGCAGCCCGGAAAGAAATTCATCCTGCCGAAAGCCCTCAAATGGGCCGCGGTAATAGCCCTGCCCATTGGTATTGCTGCCGTAATCGGAGTTACACAGTATGATAAACTGTCGGCCAACCTGTCAAACAATGCCGGGCTCCTGACTTCAGTTTTTTCAAGGTTTTCATCAACATCCCTGGTTGAGAAAAAGGCGGCTCCGGTATTGGTAAAAACCCGGGTAATCAAACCTGTTGCCGTAGTTCCTGTTGTTGAGATCAAAACATTGGTATCCAGGGAGTCAATCCGTCATGATGATCCCTATGCAGTGATTGTTGGAGCATTCAGAATGAAAGAGAATGCTGAAAAACTTGTGGCTGAGTTACATGAAAAAGGGATGGAGGCCTCCATTTTTGACCAGTCGCGAACAGGCCTTTTCCGCGTGACTGTCGGCACAAGTACCGACCGTAATGATGCTGCACAACTTCTTGCATCCGTGAAGGCAACCGAATTCAGCGGTGCCTGGATACTTGCAAAATAGGTTTGTCTGTGGCAAAGAAGAAACTGATCCACTTTCAGGAAAATCTCTCGTTTCCCCACCTTATTCAACCTACCTATCAGGATCTGTTTACCGGGTTTTCACTCAGGTCGCGGTGGCATGATGACTTTTTTGGCAATGATCATCCCATCATTGCCGAGTTTGGCTGCGGCAAAGGAGAGTATACCGTTGGCCTGGCCGAAAAGCATCCGGAGAAGAACTATATTGGCATCGACTGGAAAGGAGCCAGGCTCTGGAGAGGAAGTAAAACCGTTTCGGAGCGGAGCATGAAAAATGTGGGATTCATACGGGCGATGGTTGACCATGTGGAACAGATCTTTGCACCTTCGGAAATCGCCGAAATATGGATCACCTTCCCCGATCCACAGGTTAAAAAGGAGAGGCTAAGACTGACTTCACCGGTTTTTATCGCCAAATACAGGAACATCCTGGCTCCCGACGGTGTCGTACATCTGAAAACAGACGATCCTTTTTTCTATCAGTACACCCTCGACGTGATCAGGGAAGAGGGTCATACCCTTTTATGGACCACCGATGATCTGTATCAGTCAGGCACTACCGAAGATGTGATCTCCATTCAAACATACTATGAAACAAGATGGCTTGGAATGGGGAAGAAAATTTGTTATTTGCGGTTTAAACTCAGCACAATATGAAGAAGTTCATAGCCTTTTCGGTTTTGATGGTCATGGTCCGCTGTTTTGCGGTGGCAGAGGAGGGGATGTGGATTCCAATGTTGCTGGAGCAATTGAATTTCAAGCGAATGCAGGATCTTGGGCTGAAGTTGACGGCAGAGGATATTTACAGTGTCAACCACTCGAGCCTGAAAGATGCGATTGTGCAGTTTGGCGGAGGATGTACAGCAGAAATCGTCTCTCCCCAGGGGCTCATCCTTACCAATCACCATTGCGGACTTAGTGCGATTCAGCGGCATAGTTCCATGCAGCACGACTACCTGAATGATGGCTTCTGGGCCGGATCATTTGAAGAGGAGCTCCCGTGCCCTGGCGTTACGGTAACCATGCTGGTTAGAATGGAGGATGTGACCGGCAAAGTTCTGGAAGGCGTAAATGAAAAAATGAACCAGCTGCAGCGGGCACAGGTGATCAAGCAAAACTCGGAAAAGCTTGAACGGGCCGCCATGCAGGGAACACGCTATGAGGCGCGAATCAGGCCGTTCTATTATGGAAATCAATATTATCTCCTTGTCAACGAGGTTTTTAAAGACATCAGGCTGGTAGGAGCGCCACCCACGAACATCGGGAAATTCGGAGGTGATACCGACAACTGGATGTGGCCGAGGCACACCGGGGATTTCTCCATCTTCAGGATATATGCCAACAAGGAAAATCAGCCGGCGGCCTATGCAAGGGAGAACTTACCCTACAAACCCAAAAACTACCTTCCCATTTCCCTGAAAGGATATCAGAAAGACGACTTCACCTTTGTATTTGGCTACCCTGGGAGCACCCGCGAATACCTGACTTCCTACGGCGTGGAGTTAACGGCTTTCCGTGAAAATCCACTGAAGGTTGGTCTTCGTCAGCAGCGCCTTGACATTATAAATACCGGCATGAACGAAAGCCGTCTTGTTCGCATTCAATATACAGCAAAGGCCAATGGTATTGCGAATTACTGGAAAAAGATGATCGGAGAAACAAAGGGAATCAGAAGAATGGATGCCGTTTCCAAAAAAGAGCAGTTTGAATTGAAATTCACCTCCTGGACAGATTCTGTTCCTGAACGTAAAGATCGTTACGGAAATTTGCTCCCTGCCTTTAAAACGGCTTACATGCAATACCTTCCGCTCGATCTTTCATCGATCTTTATAACGGAAGCCGGCCTGGGAATTGAAATTGTACGTTTTGCAAATGGATTCAGGGACCTGGTGAAATTAAGCCATAAAAAGGCCGCTACTTCGGATGAAATTCTGAGTGCAACGGAAAGCCTGAAAAAGAATACCCGCGAATTTTATAAAAACTATCAACCCTCCATTGATCAGAAAATCATGGTTGCCATGCTCGGTGCCATGGGGGAGAAGATGGACAAGGCCTATCTTCCGGATATTTTTGCAGAGATCGATAAATCCGGACAACCAGGCTTTGATGCCTATGCATCCGGGCTGTTTGCAACCTCCATGCTGACTGATTCGGCAAGGATTTTACAGTTTTTGGATGGTTACAAAGCTTCGAGGGTCAAAAAACTGGAAGCGGATCCTGCTTTTCGACTGATGAGGAGTATTTATGAGCGCAACGAACGTGACCTTGTTCCGAAGATGACGAAAATTGCGGGAAGGATTGACAGTCTTCAACGGGTCTATATGGCCGCGGTTATGGAGATGCAGCAGCATAAGGTTTTTTATCCCGATGCAAATTCCACCTTGCGCATTGCATATGGAAAGGTGGATGATTATGAACCGGTTGATGCTGTAAAATACGGCTATTTTACCACCCTGGCAGGGGTGATGCAGAAGGAGGATTCATCGGTGTATGACTATCATGTTGATGCCCGGTTGAAAAAACTATACCTGGCGAAGGATTACGGCGCTTATGCCGATCGTGACGGAACCATGCATGTGGCTTTCACGGCCAGCAACCATACGACCGGCGGAAATTCGGGAAGTCCTGTACTGAACGCAGAAGGCCAGTTGATCGGGATTAATTTTGACCGCAACTGGGAAGGTACACTCAGCGACCTGATGTATGATCCCTCGCAGTGCCGCAACATTTCACTGGATATCCGCTATTGCCTGTTCGTGATCGATAAGGTAGCAGGAAGCCAGCGGTTGATCAGCGAGATGAAGGTCATTCAACCATAGATTTGAACCAGTGCATTCTGAATGGTCGGGTAACTGAATCTGAACCCGGCCTGCGTAAGTTTTTCAGGGAACACCTTTTGGCCCTCGAGCATCACCCGGGCCCCTTCGCCAAAAGCCATTTTCAGTGCAAACGCAGGAACAGTAACCCAGGTTGGCTGGTCAAGGACCTTCCCCAATTTGTCGGTAAATTCTTCATTTGTAGATGGATAGGGTGATACTGCATTGACAGCTCCGCTGATGGAGCGGTTTTCGAGGGCAAAGATCATGGCGTTAACAAGGTCGATAACATGTATAAATGAAACCACCTGTTTGCCGCTACCCAACTTTCCACCCAAACCGATGCTGAATGGAAAATGCATCTTTTTCAAAGCGCCGCCATCCTCACCCAGTACAACCCCCAGGCGAAAAATAACGACACGGGTTGACTTTTCTGCTTTCATCGCTTCCCGTTCCCATTGTTGACAAACCATGGCTAGAAAAGAATCATCATAGGCGGTGCTCAATTCAGTGTGGGCAGTGGTTGTGTCATATATTCCTATCGCTGAAGCAGATATCAACACTGAAGGTTTCCGGACAGCATTGTTGATGGCGTCAACGATTTTGCCCGTGGTATTCACCCTGCTGTCGAGGATCTCCTTCTTGTATGCGGCTGTCCATTTTTTCGAAACAGGAGTTCCTGCAAGGTTGATAACAGCATCGGTTCCCTCGATCTTCTGATCAAGAAATTCCCGGTCGGACAATGAAAAGGAGTCACGGTTTATCTCTTTAACAGTCCATCCGATTTCCCGCATTTTCCTGCCCAGCGCCTGGCCGATAAATCCTGTTGATCCGCTTATTGCAACGATCATATGATTTTTTGTGTAAAGTTATGGAATTCTTTAATTTTGCTGTACTTTTATGGGCGATAATAACATTTTTGACCTGTACTAAAAATCAGATACTCTGACTGATTTCACTTGCATCGTTTTTGCAGGTGAAATCGTTCATTAACAGCACGCTATCAACCAACTAGTCATGGATAACAACGAGCAGACAAAATTATTTTCAGAATTTCCGCCAGTCTCCACCTCTGCCTGGGAGGAAAAAATTATTGCCGACCTCAAGGGAGGCGATTATGCAAAAAAGCTTATCTGGAAAACAGATGAAGGATTTGATGTAAAACCGTATTATCGTTCAGAGGACCTCGAAGGACTTGCGTACCTGGATACCCTGCCAGGGAATTCCCCGTATGTTCGCGGGTTAAGGAAAGAGAATAATGAATGGATTATCAGGCAGAACATAGACTCATCCGATATTTCAGAGAGCAACCAGCTGGCAAGGGACGCCATATCCAAGGGCGCCGGGGGAGTTGGACTAAAGGCAACGGAAGTAACTACCCACAAACAGCTGGGAGATCTGCTGGAAGGAATTGATATCCAAAAAACTGCCATTAATTTTACCTCAGCGAAATCCTACCCGCTCGCTCTTGAATTTTTGATTTATGAATTGAGTCATCGCAAGATTTCCGGAGAGAAGGTGACGGGCTCCATCAATTTTGACCCGATCAGCTACCTGTTGCTGCATGGCGAGTTTTACATCGGTTGGGAACACGACCTGGAGGAAACAGAATACCTGCTTGGAATTGTACGTGAGAGGATTCCGGGTTTTAAAGTCATAACCATTAACGGGCACTATTTCCAGAACGCCGGTTCTACACTGGTACAGGAGCTTGCCTACAGCCTTGCCTCTGCCAGCGAATACCTTGCAGCGCTTACAAACCGCGGATTAAAGGTTGATGAGGTTGCCCCCTATATTCAATTTTCCTTAGGTATCGGACCGAACTATTTTATGGAGATTGCCAAGCTGAGGGCTGCCCGGCTTTTATGGACCCGCATGGTTGAACAATACAAGGCGGAGCGCAGCGAATCCTTCAGGTTGTTCATACACGCCACCACTTCGCTGTGGAACAAGTCGGTTTACGATCCGTATGTGAACATGCTTCGAACCACAACCGAAGGCATGTCGGCAGCTCTTGGGAATGCCGACTCTGTAACAATCAACCCATTTGACACTTCATTTAAGCCTTCTGATGAGATTTCAAGGAGAATTGCACGGAATCAGCAACTGGTGATGAAGGAAGAGTCGTATCTCGACAAGATCATCGATCCGGCGGCCGGGTCTTATTACATCGAAAACCTCACACATTCCATCGCGCATCACGCCTGGGAACTTTTCAGGGATGTTGAAAGCAGGGGAGGGATGTTGGAATGCATCAAGTCGGGCTTTATCCAGGATGAAGTTGAAAAGAGCCGCGAACGAAAGGTTATGGATATCGCACAGCGAAAAACAGTGATGCTCGGTACCAACCAGTATCCCAACCTGCTCGAAACCATGAGCGACGCTGTTCAACTAGCTTCCGTGGGAGCTGATGAGGGACCATCTGCCTATAAGAAACTGACACAGTTCCGCGTGGCAACAGGTTTTGAGGAGATCAGGCTGGCCACAGAGCGGTTTGTGAAAGAGGGAAATAAACGTCCGGGTGTTTTCCTCCTGACCATGGGGAACCTTGCGATGCTTCGTGCACGTGCTGGCTTTGCCACCAACTTCTTTGGATGTGCCGGTTATGAGATCTTCGATAACCAGGGCTTTGAATCGGTGGAAGAAGGCGTTGATGCAGCCCTGAAATCCGGCGCTGAGATCGTCGTTATTTGCAGTTCTGATGAGGAGTATTCCCAGATCGTTCCGGAGATTGCCAAAAAAATAAAACTGGCTGTTCCACAGGTAAAGATTGTGGTGGCCGGGTATCCGAAAGATATGATCGAAGCTTTTAAATCAGCCGGGGTTGATGATTTTATTCATGTCAGAACCAACCTCCTTGAAACACTTCGCGATTTTCAGGGAAAACTGGGAATAAAGGGTTGAATATTGCATTTTTGATAACCAAACCATATGACAGGAAACAGTGTTCAAACCCATGCGGGACCGCTTCATCTTCTCGTAGTTGATGATAATACAATTAATATCCGCCTGATGGCCGCTGCCTTGACAAGACAGGGGCACATGGTGGATTCTGCAGATGATGGCACAGTTGCGGTGGCGAAATTCACTGAAAATCATTATGATGCAATATTAATGGATATCATGATGCCTGTCATGGACGGAATCACCGCCACACGGGAAATCAGGAGGATTGAATCGGAACGGCAAACCACTCCCGATCAGCGGGTAAAAATAATTGCCATCACTGCAAATGCCTTCGACGATGACCGGTCGAAGTTGTTTGAAGCCGGCATGGATCATTACATGACCAAACCAATTGACATCATTGAATTACAGCGGCTTTTAAGTTTATAACCCTACCCGATGGAGTTGTCCACATTTTCCCGACCGTTTGCCTGCCTTGCGTTTTTTGCTGCCTGTTTCATGGCAATAGGAACGCTCCAAGCCCAGGATGAGAAGGTTCGTGAGGATATCGAAGCAGAAAAGGGCAACAAAGGAGCGACCTTTAGTTTTGGCGCTGACCTGATGAGCCGCTTTGTTTGGCGGGGTATTGATTATGGAAACTCTCCGGCTATTCAGCCAAATCTCTCTTTTGCATGGAACGGATTGAATATTGGTGCCTGGGGTTCCTATGCCTTTTCGAGTCACAGCATACGTGTTAATGATACTACGGTATCGGATGCCGGGACGTATGCTGAAACAGACCTGTTTATCTCCTACACCTATCAATGGTTTACGCTGATGGTCTTCGACTATTTTACCGAAGACGGACTCAGCCCTAATACCGGGAACCGCTATTTCGATTACAGTAACTCCACCACAGGGCATACACTTGAAGGCTCACTTGCCTTTGATGGTCCGGAAAAGTTTCCACTCCAGGTGCTGGCAAGCACACTGTTTTACGGAGCAGACAAAGACGACAATTCGAAGAACAACTACTCCACCTATATTGAACTTGCCTATAAAATCAACCTGAAAAAAATTGGGGTGGAACTTAGGCCTTTCATAGGCGGTATCCCGTTTAAGAGTTCGTGGTACGGACCTTCTGCAGGCATTACCAACCTGGGGCTGACCGCCAAAAAGGAGATTGCGGTAACCACCGGCTATTCATTGCCGGTGCAGGTTTCGCTTGTCACAAATCCACAGGCACAAAGTGTGTTTTTTATTTTTGGAATTTCATTTTAGCAACTTACTACAACTATACTAACAACGATGAGACCAGATTTTAAAAATGTTGATCTGAAGGGAACACAAAGCAAAGAGTCTTTTGCCGAATGGGAGAAAAAGGCAGGGATCGAAAAAAGCTGGAAAACACCTGAGCAGATCCCGGTTAAGCCGGTATTCGGCGACAGCGACTTGCAGGGGATGGAGCATCTCAACTATGCAGCAGGTTTGCCTCCATTTCTGCGGGGACCCTATTCCACCATGTATGTAATGAGTCCTTGGACCATTCGACAGTATGCCGGTTTTTCGACCGCTGAAGAGTCTAATGCCTTTTATCGCCGCAACCTGAAAGCAGGGCAAAAGGGATTATCCGTAGCCTTTGACCTCGCCACCCACCGGGGATATGATTCCGATCATGAACGGGTGGTTGGGGATGTTGGCAAAGCCGGTGTTGCCATCGATTCGATCCTGGATATGAAAATTCTTTTTGACCAGATACCCCTCGACATCATGTCGGTGTCGATGACCATGAACGGTGCCGTCCTTCCCATCCTGGCCTTTTATATTGTTGCCGCTGAAGAACAGGGAGTTCCGATGGCCAAACTCACCGGCACCATCCAGAATGACATTCTGAAGGAGTTCATGGTGCGGAATACCTACATCTATCCACCCAGTCCATCGATGAAGATCATTGCGGATATCTTTGAGTACACTTCGAAGAACATGCCCAAGTTCAATTCGATCTCCATCAGCGGGTACCATATGCAGGAGGC
>JBMOIP010000083.1:0-13492 GCA_049317265.1 Bacteroidales bacterium | reverse complement strand
TCTGTTTCATAAACCTTCGGGTCAAACCATAACCGGCTTTTCCTGGGATACACCAGTAATAGGGTATATCATGATGTTTTACCTTTTGAGTTAATAGATTGAATATCATCACAATGTCATTTACCATTCTTGGTTAAGGTGAAATAGGTAAAACCTCATCCAGGATCAACGAACAAAACTGGGGTATAGATTGGTGTGATTTGTGTCTGATCAAACTTTTGGGACAATTGATCAAGGTGTGGGGGTATTTCATCACGATGATACGCTGAGTTCTCCTCGGAGAGTTGACTTCAGGGGATTATGTTGGATTTATAAAGTATAATAATTAAATTCGTTACAATGTCCGAAGATTCAGCATGAATATAACCCCTGTGAAGTCTTAAAATTTGACGTGAGAGACTTAAGCCGATTCCCGAACCCTGTTCTTTCGTTGTGAAAAATGGAATAAATATCTTTTCAATGGTCTCCTCCGGAATGGGCGGACCATTGTTGGCGATGCGGATTATTGTGTTGTTTTGTTTTGCGCCTCCATGGCATTGTTCAGGATGTTGATGATGACCTGTGTGAGTAGTTTTTTATCACCGTTTAATTCATTGACCCTGGAATCTGTTTTGAGTTCAAAGTTGATATGGCGGCACTCCATCTTTTCCTTTAGAAGCAATTGAATCTGTTCAAGCCATTCCTGTATGTGAAATGATACAAAATCCAGTTTGGGGATCCGGGTCAGTTTACAGTAACTGTCTGCAAAATTCACAAGTCCGTTTCCACTTTCCTCAATGGTGACAAGACCCTCGATTACATTTTCAATGGTTTCGTTATCGATCATATCCGGGGTTACGGGATGGTTCTCTTTAACGAAAAATTTCCGCAGCGTACTCGTCAGCGAAACGATGGGGGGTTTTTGCTGGAGGAGATCTCGAAGGAATTAATTAATCTCGAACGAAGAACTAAGGAACTTGGCATCCGCTAGATCAATGGCGCAGAAATCCCTTAGATCATGGTCGACTTTGGGGAATGGCGGCGTTGAGTTCCATCAAAGGGTGATCTGCAGTAAATAGGAGAATGTCCTTTATTCAGCCCGTTCATCAAGAAATGAAAGGAATACATAGATAATTATTTCACAATCCTCTCTGATGGTATATTTTTGAACTGTCTACAGCAATAATCAGCCATGAAACATATTTTCTTCAGCATTTTTGCAGCCTTCGTGCTGCTGATGCCCGGTACCGGTTCCAGTCAGGAAATCCTTCAGTGGCGGGGCATCAATCGCGACGGTATATACAATGAAACCGGGTTACTGAAGGCATGGCCTGCCATGGGCCCTGAACTGATATGGGAATTCGACGGACTGGGGAACGGTTACGGCAGCCCGGTGATCACAAAAACAAAAATCTTCATCAATGGGGAAGTTGATACGATCAGTTATCTTTTTGCCCTTGACCTTTCCGGGAAATACCTGTGGAAAGCGAGATACGGAAAGGAATGGGTGCTGAATTACCCGGGGTCAAGAAGTACCCCAACCGTGGTGGATGACCTTGTTTATGTCAAGGTTGCTTGCCCTCCGGATGGGGACAGGGTCGGGAAAAGAACGGTGGTCGGTGAATCTGATCACCGACTTTCACGGAACAGCCCCAAGGTTTGGCTTTGCCGAATCGGTGCTGGTCAGCGGGAATACCCTGTACTGTTCGCCCGGCAGCCCTGATACCAATGTTGTCGCTCTCGATCGTTTTACGGGAAAGATCAACTGGATCAGCAAAGGGGCAGGAGAGATTACCTCTTACTGTTCACCAATGATCATCAGCTTGCCCCAACGCAATATTCTCGTTACTTTTTCGAAAACAACCATGCTCGGCATCGATACAAAGGATGGCAATCTGCTCTGGTCATACAAACAGGAAGGAGAAGGTGTCGACTGCCAGGTCAACACACCCATTTATGAAAACGGGTTCATCTATTCTGTTGCCGGAAACGGAAATGGCGCCTTCAAACTGCAACTTTCAAATGAGGGAACAAAGATCACAGAAATCTGGAAAAACGGGAGGTGTGACAACCTGATGGGGGGATTTATCAAAGTGAACGATTACATTTATACCTCCGGATATGAAATACGCCAGTTTTACACGGTGGAAACCTCCGGGGGAAAGATTGTGGATTCAGCAAAATTCGACCGGGGGACAATCAACTTTGCTGACAGTATGCTGTATCTCTATAATGAAAAGGGCCAGGTTGGATTGTTTAAACCCAATGGACCTGAAATGGAACAAATAAGTTCCTTCAAAATAACCAGGGGAACCAAAGCACATTTTTCACATCCTGTTATCTGCAACGGGATCATGTACATCAGGCATGGGAAATCGCTCCTGGCGTATAAGGTTAAATAGCGAAATAGCGAAATAGCGAAATGGTGAAATGTCGAAATGTCGAAATGGTGGAAACATGGTACGGAATAAAATTTGACTTATGAAAAATCAATTCTATGTGACAATTGCATTCCTGATGATCTGCAGCATGGCCGGTGCACAAGTTTTTAACCTCGACAGCATCCTTACAAATCATTACAAAGCCATAGGGATGGGGAACTTTGGAAAGATTAACACGATTACCATGACCGGGACCATTATTCAGCAGGACGCAATGCCCGTGAAAATTATCAAAATGCGGCCTGATAAATATTTAATGGAGTTCGATATCCAGGACATCACCGGTTTCCAGGGTTATGACGGGCAGACGGCCTGGAGCATTGCCCCCTGGTCGGGGAATCCCAAACCACAGGTAATGCCCGATGACCGGGCAATAGACCTGAGGAGCAGAGCGGATTTTGATGGATTGTTATATAACTGGAAGGAAAAGGGGCATTCAGTAGAATTGGTTGGCCATGATAGCGTTGAAAAAGCGCTGGCATTTAAGCTGAAGATTACCAAAAAAGACGGGGGTATTGAATTTTATTACCTGGATGCAACAAAATTCACCATTCTGAAAAGAGCGTGCACCCGCATGGTGAGAGGGCAGGAAGTTGCCGTGGAGAACTATTATCGCGATTACCGCATGGTTCAGGGCATTTTGTTTGCTTTTACCCAGGAGACTTATTTTGGTGGCCAGCCTTACAATACACTACAATTTGATACGATACAACTGAACAACCCGGTTGATCCCAATTCATTCCGGATGCCTGTTGAATAGTCGCTGAAAGTTGACCTGAAAACAAATTATTTACATATAAACATCCTGATTGAAATTTAAACACGCCCGTCAATCAAATTTCACAAGATTCCTGAACAGATCCTTTGAAGCATTGATCTTGTCGGAATTTCCGTAAACACAGACTGCTTTCTGCTGTAAAATATCATTGATCATCTTTGAAAAGCTTTTGATGTCGGCAGCTTTAGTAGTTAAAATTGCATCTCTGTCCTTCTGGATTTCACCGGCTGTTCTTTTGGCGAAATAATAATTAACAGCTGTTTCTCCCCTCTGGCTGTTGGTCTGGGGAATGTCAAGAGTTGAGATTGTACCGATAATATACCTTGTCATAGCCGTTTCATCAGCATCAAATTTATTCAGAAAATCAACGGTAGCATTAAAAACATCGAAGGTTTCTTTCAGGTTTGGATCACGGTAAGACGAAAACGAAACTAGTCCGGAAGGTGAGATACTAGCAGACGCTCCATATGCTCCGCCCATGACACGAATTCTCTGCCTCAGCCAGTCCCTCGACAAAATCAGGTTAAGCACCCTCATTTTACCGTCCCATGAATAGCCCAGTTTCTTAAAATTGTACCCCTCGTAAACATACTGAACCTTTGAAGCGGTTAAAATCCCTTCGTTCTTCTTTTCAAAATTGAAAGTCCAGGTTTGAAGTGGGTTCTTTGCCTGGGGTAAGGTGTTTGTGAAAGTTCCAAATTCCTTTTTAAAGGTTTCCAGTTCTTTTGAGTCGCTTGTTGTTGCTGCAACCAGGTTATCTTTTGAGAAGAGCAGGGCTGAAACTTTTTTCAGGTTGGTAATGATCATTTCGAAATTCTTGTCGAACCCTTTGGTAAGGTCGTTTACAAACCAGTAATAGTCCATGCCCGAAGTCAGTTCATTAAACATACCGGAATTGCTATAGTACGATGGCAATCGGGTTGCTGCCACCTGGGCCCCTTCCTGTTTTTTCGAGGCTTCGAGCTGGGACTGATGGCGTGTAAGCAATGTTTTCAATCGGGACGTATCAGAGAAATCAGTTTTGCCGATGATCTCAGAAGTAAGTTCAAATGCCTTGCCAAGCTTATCGCTCATGACCGATGAAACGACAGCAAACTTAGGTATAAGCTTATTGTCATCAAGGTTTTCGGAGTAGGTCCTGAGGGTTGTATAGAGATTGCCGGTATTGATGTTCATGGCTTTATTCAGATCACCATAGCTGTAATTTTTGGTATTCATCGAACCAGTTGGCCCCTGCATCCTCCGAACTGAAAACACCACCTTCGTAGGTTGCGGCCCATATTTTTGATCCGGTGCCATGGGTGAGCATTTTGGTGCTGAGGGCTGTCATGCCATGGCTGGCGAGCGTCCATGTTGCAAAATTGTCGTTTGAACGATAAAGGCCCTTGCGGGCTACTCCCGCCCAAATTTCCGTACCATCAAAATAGTCCAAGTTGTTTCTGATGAGTTATATACGTAATTGTGTAGAGAATAAGTAGAGGTGTTTCTAAGCTAACATAGCTATTTTGTCGGGGTGGATTATTTTTTTATGGTATTGTGGTGGATGATATTTGCGGTCTAAATCCACTCCTCCACCATGCCTGACAAAAACGAAGATCCTGCTGATTCCGAAAATGAAACCTGCCCTGCTGATTCGGAGAATTCTATTGAAAAAAATGCTTTACCAGACGGATTTGCACCCGGGTAAATAATCCGTAAATGAAAAAAGGTTAACGGAAGGAATTTTATACCTGTGACAGGAACGTCACCAGATTGGTGTCTGAATTGGAAAGGCCAAGTTTTTTTCTAAGCCGGTATCTTGCCTGGTCAATAGAAGCAAGTTGCTGACCGTTAAGTTCCGAAATGTCTTTGGTTGACATGTTTAACCGGAGAAAAGCACATAATTTCAGGTCACTCTGCGACAGATCGGGATGAGTCTGCAACAATTTTTCATAAAAACCGGCATGCACTTCCTGGAAGCGGAGCGTAAATTCATTCAGCATTTTGTCATCGGTCCTGTTTCTGAGTTCCTGGCTGATCACGGTGATCACCTCTTTTGCCTCAATTCCTTTGGCATGCCGGTCAAGCTGCACCAATTTGGCTGAAATATCAGACAGCATTTCATTCTTTTTGATCAGTGAAATCAGGTTGACTGTCAACTCCCTGTTTTTCATATCCAATTCGGATTCAATTTTCTCTTTTTCGAAAACGACCAATCTGGACTTGAGCCGGTGTCTTGAAAATACCAATCCTAAAATTATGAGACCTGAAAGCAGGCTGAAAATGACAATGAGCATTACCGTGTTTTTGGTTTGCTGGGCCAGTTGCCTGGCAAATTCTTTCTTCTCGTACAGGTATTGAAGTTCAAGTTTAGATAAAAGTTTATGTTTCTGGGAAGCAAAGAGGCTGTCCACCGCAAATTTTTCAAGCATCACATATTTGTATGCATTTAAGGTGTCTTTCTTTTCGGCATATATTTGGTTAAGCATTTTCGAACCACTTTCAATAGTCCTGAAGAAACCATGTTTTTGTCCTTCCGCCAATGCCAGCTTGAAATATTCAATGCTCTCTTCAGTCTTGTTTATACTACGATAACAAAAACCAAAATTAATATAGCAGATGGCCATGTTGATATGATTGTTCAATTCCTGGAAAATGGCAAGAGATTGCTGAAAACTGGACAAGGCGTCTTTGAAATTTCCTGTATTCATCTGACCATAGCCAATATTCATGATATTGGTTCCCTGCCTGAGCTTATCCCCCAGTTTGATGTTGATGGCCAATGCCTTTCTGAGAAACAAAATGGCCGTGTCATATTTCTGCAAGTCGCCATAAACAACAGCAATGTTGTTATACTGCCGTTTTATTGCAGATGGATTGTTTATTTTTTCGGCGATGGATAGTGCATTGTTGTAATATTCAAGGGCTTTTTTATAATCCTGCTGATCATAAAAGACCATCCCTATGTCACCCAGCGCATGGGATATCCCTTCCTTGTCATCAAGTTTTTCATATAATTTTAAACCTTTAAAGAAATACTGGGAACTTCTGTCATAGTCGTCAAGGTCGGTAAATATTTTACCGATAAGGCTCAATGCGTCTGCCAGCTCTTTCTCAAGGTTCAGGTCTTCAGCCATTTCCTTCGACTTCTGGGCAAACTCCATCGCCCTCTTATAATCGCTGGTCCTGAAATAACAGTTTCCAAGCTTTAGCATGGCGTTGACCTTTCCGGCAGCATAACTGGCTTGCTGCGCTATCTGCAAGGCCCTTTTGGCCAATTCAATGGTAACAGTGTCACTCAAATGCTGATTTTCAGGCAGCTTCAGAAATTTCAGGATTGCATCAACTTTTTCTCTCGGACTTTTTATGGTTCTCAGCAATGAATCCAGGTTGTGAGTTCTTATCATGTCCTGTGCAACAATTACCTGTGAACAGATAATACTCAGGAAAGCAAGAAACATGGCCAGCCTTGATTTCATTGGAAAGTTGAATCAGGTAAAGGATAGTTTTTATATTCACGAATTCAGGCGGTCGAATTACGGAAATCTAAGCCTGTGAATGACAAAGCATCAGACAAAAGTAATGAATTAGTTGACAACAAAAAAGGGAGCTTACGCCCCCTCTTTTTATTGAAGTTGTCTTTTCTTTCCTGGTTTACATCATTGTTTAATCAACTTCATCGTCTCCACATACCCATCCGCAACAACTTTCACAAAGTAAAGCCCCGTTGCCATTTCAGAAAACCTGAAATCATGCATCTTCTCCCCGATGATCATTTCGGTCATTACTTTTTCACCACGCATGCTGAATACTTCAACTGTTACATTGCCGTAAAGGTTGTCGCCTTTTTGCACCAGGGTGAAGTTCCCTGTAGTGGGGTTCGGGTAGATGGTAAAGTTGGCCTGATCGGTGTTGAACAGGGTTTCGTCCTGCCCGGTAATATTCGCCATCGCTGGCGATGCAGCAGCACCACAATAAGAACCCGTTGAGATATACCCGTGCAGGTACCCGCCCGGCTGAACTGTTGTGCCGGGCAAATAAAGGATATTCACCCCTGCGATCATGGTCACACTTCCTGCAGGTGTTACCACAAAAGTGTTTGGAGTTCCTGCCACGGTGATGGTGTTGGTGGCGTTGAAACAGGTGTCGCTGGAAATGGTATTGATAACCGCCAGGTTTCCCGGAAGTCCAGCCCCTGTTGTAAAGGTCATGTCGTTGCCATAGAATGTCCCACTTGGATTTGCAACACCGCGTAGCCGGAAATGATAGGTCGTGCTTTCAGCCAGTCCGGTTATCGCAGCAGTGACCGGGTAGGCTGAAATTCCCGACACAGTTGGGGGTGTTCCAGAAACTGTAGTTCCATAAGCAGAAGATAAACCGTAATCAAAATAAATATTTACAGTCTCATTACCCGGATTTATCGTTCCGTTAACCGATGCTGAAGTACCGTTAACATTGGTTGCTCCAGTTGTTATGACTTCCGGGCTGGCTCCAAACGTGTATGCGCCCATATCGGGGGGATTCGTATGGCTTACTCCTGCATAATCTGCCGGGTACGCTGTCATCCAGGTGCCGAGATTGTTCAGCATTGCAGCAGTGGGGTGCAAGTCTGTCGTGGAAACAAATGCAGGATCAATGCTTTGAGAATTCACATCCAGGCCGGTTCCGGTTTTCCAGGCAGCAAGGTCAGAACGGTCAGCGCCTCCGATATAGCCCAAACTCGGGCCTGAAGTATAATAGTCGTTATAGTCCAAGGATGAGAACACCGTATTTGCCGCATTGCAAAGCACAGCATACCGGTTTGTTCCGGACGTGGCGCTGATGGAGAAAATGTTATTCCGAACATCAATACTTCCCGGCGCTGTTACCGATGAACTAATAAACAAGCAGGCCGGGTCGCCATCAGTATAGGTTTGGTTGGTTGGCAAACTAACGGTATTAAAATAAATGCCATAGCCTCCTCCACCCATGATCTTTATACCGTAACCATTCCAATCCGTGAGGGATGGATGTCCAAATGTGGTTACATCAGATATCAGATTATTTACAACAATATTACCGGCATTGCTTAAACTTGAACTTAAACCAATCCCGGCTGCAGAAATAAAAACATTTGGACTTATATCCTTGATATCGAAAATGTTATTTTTTTGTATTATGACTCCAGAGCCTGAAACAAGACATCCATATGATGGGGAGCCACCGCTTGTTAAATGAGCGATTGTGTTTCCTGTTATGTTGACATTGGCATTGGGGATACTCGCTGTGTAGTAGATTCCCATTGCCGCTCCGGTCGTGCTTCCCAAATTGGTAATTGTATTGTCTGAGATGATGCTGTTTTTTACCGTTAATAAATAGATTCCGGTACCCATCTGACCGATGTTATTGTTTGCAACCGTTGCCCCGTCAACACCTTGAATGGAGATAGCATAATTGGCAATGGCATTATCCCCTGTATTGTCCAATTTGTTGTTTTTAACAGCCAGCCCGGTTCCATTCCCCGTTGCCGCTACTGCAGTGCAGGTAACACCGTTACCACATGTTTTCAGGTCATTGTTCTGAATTGTGATATTGTTGAAATATCCGGCAATTCCCGCTGTTGAATCAGAGACACTGATTGCTTTTTCAGGGGTGAAAGTCAGTAACCCGGGTGTAAAAGTGACAACAGTATTCATGATTGAGCTGTTTGTGATCGGGGTAGTACCGCTGGATCCGAACAAGATACCTGACGGGCTGAAATCTCCTGTATTTGTGATGGTCAAATCCCTGCTGGTTCCACCGTTGTTGGATCCGTCAATAATCGTATTGCTGTTTAATACCCTGACCAAAGAGCCATAATTAAAAGCTCCCCAAATGGTTGGTGTTATCCCTGTGTTCGGTTTAATGGTTAGGATATTTGCAATGCTGCTTCCCGGGTTGTTTTTTATGGTAAGTTGTTCCCCTAACGGAGGGTAGGTGTTATCGTCGAGGATGAACGTGACCGGACCGGTCATGAACTTTGAATTCAGATCATAAACAGCAAATTGAAGATTTTCATAATCTTTGCCGATACCAACATGAAAAACTCCAGAAATATCCCCAAGAATCATATAGGAATAAGGTGCTGTGGGAGGGGTTGAACAAGCCGGTGGATCGAACGATAATCCTGTTGCACCAATACCGGGCGTAACTCCTACGTTTGTCGAACTGTCGCGTGCAACAAAATAGTAGGAAACCACATCCCCGATCACTACGGTTGCATTGATCTGGAAGGAAAATTGATTGTCACCGATATAGTTACCGGCAATCCCGCTATATGCGCCGCTGTTAACATTATAATAGAGTTGCGGAACGCCGTTGCCGGTAGTGGGAATACCGCTGAAATCGGTCATGGTTGCCGTGATTAAACGGCTTGTTAAAAGGTTGGTGTTCGCAACAGGGATATAAGAAACAAGCGGGGGGTTGACATCTTTAAACAACCCTGCGAATTCATCGGCGCCAATGTCAGGAGCAGTAGGATGATAACCAGGGTTATCGGGAAACCCCGCATTGGGATATCTCGGGTTTTCATCAAAGTCGGCAGTGATGGGAAATGGCGTTGAGACAACGATCCCACCGCTTTCGCACTGCGTCTTGGTCATATTCAAATGAAGATCATAAGGCGACACACTGCTTACAAACGGTGGCAGCTCAGTGACCGAATGATTCTCCCGTGGGGTGACTCTTGCCTGATATTGAGCAAGTGTCGTGTCAAAATTGACAGTACCATTGTCTGAATAAATAAGGTGGTCCGGACCGGGTGTACCTGCATAATACAGGTTATTGTTGCTGGCTGCAGCTAAATTAGCGAATGCACTCGTGCCATTTTTATATATGCAGTAAGCCTTGGCACCTGCCACGCCGGTTACATTATTGACAAAGATATTATTCCTTAAATCAACGGAAGTAACGGTGAAGGCGGTATAAAGTGCAGCGCTTTTATTGGTTGCAAATGTGGAAACATAGTCCAGGTAAACCGTATTATTAAAAATGCTGAGTGTCGTGCCACCTGCCAGTGACAAACCACGGGCACCCGGTACCCCGGTACCTTTCGTGTTTTTAATATCGTAAACGAAATTATTGTAGATTTTCAGAGCCGGTCCCGCATTGCTGTGAATGCCGGATACGATAAGATTGGACACTCCGGTATAACTCAAATCATAGACCTTGTTCCTGTATATATTAAAGGTGGCTGTATTGCTGACAAAAATGCCATTCACTGTCCCGCCTGAAGAACTGATTGCGTAAATATTGTTGTTAAAAATGTCGGCTGTCGATCCGTTACCTAAAAAGTAAAGACCATAAAGCGCTCCTGATCCGGTGAAATTGGAAATACTGGTGTTGAATATTTTCAGGTTTGCTTGAAAATTGCAGTAGGTACCATAAATAAAGACATTTGTTATTGAACTGGTTCCAATACCTGAAGTTCCAATTTCATTGCCGTCATCCGGATAGGTTGCATTGCCATTCAAATAATATCCTGAATTACAATCCTTCACGTCATTATTATAAAGCAAATTCAACGAGTTGGTGCCAGCTATGCTGGTTGCAAGCGAAGAGAGATAGATCCCGCGGGCATTCACATTGGTCTTGGTCATATCAATCACGCAATTCTGAATTATATTGTTCTTGCAGCCATTGCCGGAAGTCCCGATCAGATAAAAGCCATACTCCATGTAATTCGAGGAAGCAGTCCCGGCATCACGGATATCAAGACCATCAATGGTCATAAAATCACATGCACTGAGTTGAAAACAAGCCTCATTTGTGGCAGCTGTACCCGTAAACTTAATAACTGGTCTTTCTACTCCCGATTTCTGGAAAATGACCGGATTTCCCAAAGTTCCTGTCGTACTTATGGTTAAAGGCGCCTCAGAAAAAACTGCTCCTGAGGCGACATTGAAAATAACACCGCCAGTGCCGACTCCGTTCAGGTTTAAATCAGCAATAGCGAGCGCAAATGACACATAGTTGTCTGCGCCACTTCCTGCCGGATCTATCGTCTTGATCCCGGCAAGCGGTTGCCCCATCATGAACGGTGACATGGATACCGCCAATAATAACAGTAAAAACTTTTTCATGATTATTTTGGTTTGTGATTTGTATTTGATCTTGTTTGGAATTAACTCTTTCTCCTGCAGGATTTGACATTTGCGTCTTTCAATGTTTCTTCCTCGATCTCCTTCTTCAGCGGATCAATAATTCTTTGTAAAACATCTTTCTGGATTTCCAGCCTTCTCAGCTGTTTTTCATTTTCATCTGGTTCCGTTACCGGTTCTTTTTCTCTG
Source organism: Bacteroidales bacterium (assembly GCA_049317265.1). GTDB lineage: Bacteria > Bacteroidota > Bacteroidia > Bacteroidales > FEN-979 > CAIVAT01. The sequence goes on along the minus strand of JBMOIP010000083.1, from coordinate 2,009 downwards.
CGAACTTTATCTTCTTTTGAGTTTTTCATGCTGTAATGTCTGTCAAACTTGAATTGGCAAATATCAATGGGGAATTGACAAATACCAAAAAAAACGCCCATACAAAAACTCGTTTCCGGAATTAACACACTACGACATTAACTCGTCAAATGGCAGAAACATGGCTTTATACCCGATGTTCAACCATTGCCTGTCAGCCTGTTTTTAAGGCATATAGCTGTAATGCAATACTTTGTACAAAATAAATGATGGTTTCCTGTGATAGCTGATAGAATGCAGCAGGAAAACAGTATGAAGCAAGTGGATCGATCCAATAATTCTTTAAAGTTGCAACAGGAAGGTTACAAGGTTGGTTTCTGAGTTCGTGATTACAAGCTTTTTCCTTAACCGGTATCTTGCAGTTTCAAGGGCAAGCCGGCTTTGCCCGGTTAACTCTGCAATATCCTTGGTTGACATGTTTAACCGAAGAAAAGCACAAAGTTTCAATTCATTTTGTGTCAGATCGGGGAACCTTTCCAGTAATGTTTCATAGAATCCGCTGTGTACCTCCTGGAAACGTACCGAAAACTCTTTCCATATTTTTTCATCGGCGCCTTTTCTAAGTTCGAGGCTGATTTTTGTGATGGCATCTTTGGTTTCCTCTTTCACAGCTTCTTTTTCAATTTGAATCAACCTGCTAGAAATGTCGGACAGCATTTCATTTTTTTTCATCAGGGCCATCAGGTTGATTGTCAGCTCCTTGTTTTTAAAACTCAGCTCTTTCTGTATCGTTTGTTTTTCGAGGGCAGCATGTTTTGCCTTGATCCGGTGCCTCGATAAAAATAAAATTGTAATAATTAACCCTGTGATCAGTCCTATGATGATAAGCACCAGCATGTTTTCTCTTCTCTGCCGGGCTATTGTTTTCTCGAACTCCTTTTTATCTGTTTGATATTGAAATTCGAGTATCGAAAGGGTTTTACTTTTCTGTGACTGGTTAAGGCTGTCTTTGCTTTGATTTTCAATCATTTTATATTTAAACGCACCAATTGTATCTTTCCGCTCCAGGTAAAGGTCTCCCAGTTTTCCTGCAGCGGTGTACACGAGGTTGTTATATCCATATTGCTGAGCTACGCTGAGGGCGGTTTTAAAAGCATCGATGCTGGCTGATTTATCGCCGGTTTCAGAATAATATTCGCCAATATTGAAATAACAATTGGCAGCATGATAGCGGTTGTTTATTTCCTTATGTAATTGAAGCGCCTTTGAGTAGCTGTTCAATGCATCTTCATATTTGCGCTGCTTTGTCTGGACTATCCCGATATTAAGATAATTGATCCCGATATCCAGTTTGTCATGTAAAAGAGTATTTATCCTGATCGCATCATCGAGATATACCATTGCAGTATCATATTGTTTTATCAGGATGTAAACACATGCCAAATTGCTCAACTGGCTTGCCGTTAACTTATTGTTTTTCAACTCTCTGGCAACTAATAAGGACTTATTTAAATATTCAAGGGCTCTGTTGTATTTTTTTTGAGTCATATACACATTACCCAAAAGTCCCATCGATTGTGACATTCCTTTCTTATCAGTTATTTTTTCAAAAATTCTCAAACTTTTAAAAAACTGCTCTGAACCCTTTTCATATTCACCCATCTCACAATAGATACTGCCAATAAAATTCAGGGAAAGTCCGGTTTCCTTCTCCATGTTTAACTCTGTGGCCCTCATGTATGCGCTTTCTGCGCATACCATAGCACGGTGGTAATCACTCATTCGAAAATAGCAATTTCCCTGCCGCCTCAGGGAGGTAATTTCCCCATTGATGTCGCCCGACGACCTGGCAAGCTGGTATGCCTGCCTTGCATAGTTCAGTGCCCTGTTCTGGTCGGAACCGGCAATTTCAGAAGCCAAACCAAGTAAAGCATCAGTTTTCGCCTTTGAATCTTTCGCAACAGACAAGGCATTTAAAAGACTGTCGACTGCAACAGAATTTTGAGCCTGCAACGAAATAAACCAAAAGC
>JBMOIP010000082.1:0-14677 GCA_049317265.1 Bacteroidales bacterium | reverse complement strand
ACAGACACATATTGTACTCCCGATGACGTGGTGAACACAAATGAGGTGAACATCACCGTTCACGGTGAATTGACTGCCGGTACTGCCGGTGCAGACCAGGTCATCTGTTACGGAGAAATTCCTGCTCAACTGAGCGCTAATGCTCCAACAGGCGGTAGCAATACCTTCACATATCAGTGGCAGGTATACAACACAACAACATCGGCTTGGGATAACATTGCCAGTGCTGTTGCCCTCACTTACCAGCCAAGTGCATTGCTTGTTGACACCAAGTATCGCCTCCAGCAGACAGACACATATTGTACTCCCGATGACGTGGTGAACACAAATGAGGTGAACATCAACATCAACCCCCTCCCCACCCCCTCAATCTCCGGTTCCAACACAGTTACCGAAGGCGCTACTGTAATCTATCAAACAGCAAATGTTTCAGGACACAGTTATGCATGGGTTGTTACAGGTGGAACTAAAGTTGTGGCTCCATTGACTCCATACATATGTGAGGTAACCTGGGGATCAGGTCCATCTGGCAATGTGCAGGTTACGGAAACCATTACTGCAACTGGTTGTAATAAAACCGTATCAGTTCCGGTCACCATTACCGCCATTGCACTCAAAGGCACGATCACCTACAACAATGTTGCGGGTACCCCGATGAACAATGTCATTGTAACCCTGAAAGGTACGGGTACCGGACTACCTGTTACGACCACGACAAGCCCGACAGGCTACTACGAATTTGCAACAGTACCATCTGGTGCAACTGTAAACACAATTGAAGTCTCCACGGTAAAAGCCTGGGGCGGCGGCAATTCCACCGATGCACTGGGCATTCAGCGCAGGGCCATCAACAACACACCTTCGTTCTGGAATCCAGCCAATTACATCGACAAGGTTGGCGACGTAAATAACTCAACCAATGTGAATGCTACAGATGCATTGCTTGTTAAACAACGTGCCATTCAACTGGTGACAAGTTTTGGAGCAGGCGACTGGAGTTTTTATGCACCTGGCAACGACCTCTTGTTTACCAATACGTCTGCGAATACGGCATATGCTGCCTGCACAACCGGAGGGATAACAAGAGATATCAAGGCCATGTGCTACGGCGATGTAAACGGAAGCTTCAACCCATCGGGTGCAAAGAGCGAAGTTTTAATTACCGGCAACAATGTTATCGGAGTTCAGCCGGGATTAACCTTTGAATTACCTGTAAGAGTTGATGCTGGAATGGATATGTCGGCGCTTACCCTCTATCTCAATTACCCGGAGAACAAAGTCCGTGTTAAGGAGGTCCGCTCAGAATTACCGGGCATGTTATATACAGTTGCTGATGGCAGGATCAATATTGCCTGGTCTGAACCGCAACCGACATACATTGCAGCCAACGGCACACTTATCACCCTGGTACTTGAAACGGTTGGAACATTGAATGGAAACGAGGACTTGTTTGGTTTGAGCAGTATTTCGGAATTTGCCGATGAATACGGCGACCCGATTGATGGTGTGAACCTGAAGATCGACCGACTCGACAATACCTCTGAATACGGACTCAATGTTTACCCGAACCCGTTGAAAACGGAAACCACTATCCAGTATACCTTACCGTCAACGGGCAAGGTTACCCTCACCATCCTCGACCAGTACGGAAAAACCATCACCACACTGAAAAACCAAACCGAGGAGACCGGGAACTACACCGTTAAGTTCACTCCTGCCAGCTACAGCCTCTCCAACGGAGTCTATTTCTGCAGGATCCAGGTGCAGGGCCAGTCTGGCAATTTCCAGAAGTTGGTTAAACTGGTTTACATCAGGTAGTTATTGAAACAGTGAGTGCCGGGAAACCTCCGGCGCTCACTGTTTTAGTTTACGTACTGTTAACTCAATGTAGATATGAAAAAAATTCTGTTATTTCTGATCTCAGTGCTGTTTTCAAGCATGGTTTTCAGCCAGGGCGCTACCGCAACCATCGGGAATTACCTGAAACCGCCGGGATCGGTAAACATCCCGGTAATGGTGACCAATTTCAACAATGTTGGCGCCATCACGGTTGTTTTTGAATACGATCCTGCGGTGTTAACCTATGTGACCTATAATACGGTGAACGCCTCGCTGCCGGGCCTGGAAGTTAATGACTACGCAGCTCCGTCAGGATCACTGCGCAGGATAGGAATTGCATGGTCGGGTTCCGGCGGAGCAGGGCCAAATGTAACGGGAACCATGGTGAACGTGGTTTTCACCTATATCTCGGGCACCAGCAATTTTACATTTTTGCCGGCTGCTTCTGAAGTTGCCAATATCTACGGGGTTCCCATCCCTGTTTTTTATACCAGCGGCAGCATTGGCCCCCTTAACCCGGCGCTGGTGAGTATTCCGCAACTGCTTAACCAATCAGCGGCCAACGGATTTCTCATCCCGCTGAATGTCGATTTTCACAATGTCACCCTCGGGGTGAATTCGTTTACCTTCATTATCGCCTATGACGCCACAAAACTGGTATATCAGGGCATTCAGAATACCGCACTGACCGGCATCACGGTAACGCAGCTCGCCAATCCGGCCCGCCTGGTCATCGACTGGTCGGATCCTTCCGGCCCGGGAAGCACGCTGAACGGCGAACTGCTGAAGATGAGGTTCAACTACCTGGGAGGAACCTCCGCACTGGCGTTCGATAAGCCCAACTGCCATATCGCTGATCACCTGGTGATGGAAGTACCGGCCCAGTACACCGATGGACTGGTCACTCAACTGCCACCCTTCGTAGTAACTGTAACAGCCGCTACCCTGACAGCCACACCCGGTACGGAAGTGCTGATCCCGGTAACCGTGCACAACTTCACCAACATCGGAGCCTTCGACTTTTTGATCAATTACAATAAGTCGATCCTCACTTTTACCGGGTTGGTTGAAGTCAATACACTGATCATCCCCGCAGGAAATCTTTCATCCAACAGCACCACCACCGGGGTTGGCATCAACTGGCAGGCAGGAGGCACGGCCCTCACCATCCCGCCGGACCAGGTACTCTTTAAAATGAAATTCAACTATACATCCGGCGCTACACCACTCACCTTTGACCAGGTGAACAGTGAAATCAGCGATTTCACCACGCTCGCTCCCCTATCGGCAACTTATGTGAATGGCGCCATCTCGGAAGCCATTGTTGCTACGGCCACTGCAGTGATTCCGCAAGTAGTCGGTGTGCCGCTTACTTCAGTGGAAGTTCCTATGAATGTGACCGGCTTCAGCAATCTCGGCGCATTTGACCTGGTGGTAGGTTATGACCCTGCTGCCCTCACCTTTTCCAGCCTGATCAACAGCCAGGCCAGTCTGACCAGCAAAGGGTCGCTCACCTACAATGCCACCGGGGGAAAATTATACATCAGCTGGGTCATCAACCCCAGTGAAGTTACCGGTATCAACATCACCGACAATGCGAAATTATTCGACATGAATTTTTCCTATAACGCCGGGAATTCAGGCCTCTTGTTTGACAAGACCCTGTGTGCCGTGACCCAATTTGATGAAAAGACCGTCAATGTAGCATACACCGACGGCGCGGTGACCGGAAGCATCGGACTGCAGGTAAAAGTTTACCTGGAGGGATTGTACAGCGCCGCGTTGGGACAGATGAACAAGGCGAAGGACTTTGTTGCCGGCGCCATTGTCAACCGCTTTCCCGGCACCGTAGCCGATACCATGACCATCGAACTCCATGATGCCGCCAACTATGCCAAGCTTATTTATAAAGTCACTGGCGTAAGTCTGAACCAGGATGGAACCGCATCGGCGATCATCCCGCCTGACTATCATGGGAGTTATTATATTACCATTAAACACCGCAACCACGTTGAAACGACAAGTAAACTGCCCGTATCTTTTGCAAATCCAAATATTATTTATAATTTTACCATATCAACTGCACAAGCCTTTGGTGATAACCAGAAACTAATTTCGGCAGGCATTTATGGTTTGTATGCAGGAGATGTAAACCAGGATGGTTTTGTTAATGCAACCGACAGGTCGCTGGTAAACTCCAGGGTTATTTCCATTGACAAGGGATACCTGCCGGAGGATATTAACGGTGACGGATCAGTCAGCGCAACAGACCGCTCAATGGTAAACAGTGGAGTTATCGATATTTTACACCGGGTCACCCCGTAATAAATAAATTCGGATCGTATCATAAATAACTAACATTAAACTCAAACATAAGATGAAAAGAATAAGCGTCATATTCATATTTATGATAGCGGCCTTAATAAACACCTGGGCCGCCAAATCATACGAGATGGAAGTTCGGAACCTGGTGCAGGTGAATGAAACTGAGTTTACGTTTGATGTCCGGATGAAAAACACGAATCCCTCGGAACCATTTGCGATTGAAGCCATTCAATGGCAATTGAGTTTCAATACCGCCATGATGAACGGAGGAAGCCTGAACAATACCTGGCTGACCTATGTGACCGGCACCACGGACCTTGTCGGGACGGCCATTATTCCGGCAAGTGAAAATTTCTCCACCAATCAAACTGTCATGCAGTGGGTTACTGCATCCCTCGGAGACGGAGCACAGACTACCCTTTTCAACACATCCAACTGGATACGGATCGGAACGTTCAGGGTTCAGCTCAGAAATGCCGGCAATACGGCATTTCACAATTTCGGTGATGTCGCCCACAGCCTGGCTTTTGTCCAGGATCAGGTCATTGTCAATACTTGCAATTATACAACTTCAGGCGGGTTATATTACAGGAGTGGTTCTGGTTTCGAACTGATCACCAGTAAAACACTTACCAACTCCCTCTCCAACCGTAAACTGGCCGGTTACTGTTTTACCGGTAGCGGCAACTGGAGCGCAACAGCCCGTTGGAACAACGTAACCACCGCCAATTTCAACACCCTTCCCGGCGCAACCAACAACGTGATCGTTGCCGGTTCAACCACCGTAAGCGATACCCGTACCGTAAAAGATGTTACCCTTATGCAGGGCAGCTATATGGTGATCAGTCCGGCAGCACAGTTAACCGCGGATAATCTTTATAATGATAATACTGGTGGAGGGGGTGGTGGTGTTGTTAATCTTGCTGAATGGAATTTTCAGAATGCAGCAAAACGGGTGACTGGTTCAGCATATTCCGCAGATAATGGTATCAGTGGTAATATAAATTCAGCACTCTTCAATGTGATTGGAAACCAGGTTAGATATGCTGAATATCCTAGTAGTTCGGGCAATTTTGTGGGTAGAATCAGAAATATTCTCACCGATGATTATTATTATATCTACAATACCTCAACTTTGGGATACGTAAATCTGACATTATCTTATCGACAAATTCTTGCAAATAATGGCCCATTAAATGTCCGTATTCAAACAAGACCAGATGCTCTATCATCTTGGGTAACATTAAAAGATATTGTGCTAACTACAGCGGGATGGTTACAGGAGACTGATATTGCCTTACCTGTTAATCTTGAAAATAAGGTCGGCATTCAGATACGATGGGTTTTACTTGACGATTATGATCCAGGTGATGCTTATATTGATGATATTGTAATAAAAGGGACCCTTCCCCCTACCGGCCTCCTCATCCAATCCACATCCGGTGGCACCGGATCTCTTATCCACAACAGCACTGGCGTAGAGGCTAAGGTCGAGCGTTACATCACCGGTTGGCTTGGCAACAACAATACCGCCCTCCACGGGTGGCATTTTCTGAGTTCGCCCGTTGCTTCGGAACCCATCAGCGTTTTTCACAACATTAATTCAGGCAACGACTTTTACAAGTGGGTGGAAACCAATCCCAACACCCAAAAATGGGTCAACAGGAAATCGGCAGGACCGCCAATTTTTGAAGCACTTTTTGCCCCCAGGAGAGGCTACCTCATGGCCAATGCTGATGCTTCCACACCAGTATTTACCGGTATCCTGAATGTTACAAGCCTGGATACTGCAGGACTGACGAACAGCACGGCAACTAATTCTTTTCATGCGGGCTGGCATTTACTGGGAAATCCGTTTTCATCAGCCATCGGTTTCAACCTGGGCACATGGAACAGGGTAAATGTGGGTGGCGTTGCCCAGATATGGAATGAAGCCAACGGCAGCTATACGGTTCTCAGCGGCAACCAGGTGATCCCTGCCATGAACGGGTTTATGGTCTATACAACAGGCGGGGGTTCGCTTACAATCCCTGCCGATGCCCGCATACACAGCAACACCGGGTGGTACAAGGAGACAGCATCCAATGAATTGATCAAGCTGAAGGCCTCCGATCCCGACGGTCAGACCGCCCAGGAGGCAATCCTCGCATTCAACCCTGAGGCTTCCGACGGATTCGACCTGCAGTATGACAGCTATTTCATGGGAGGATTTGCCCCATCCTTTTATACCTCGACCAATGACAACTATTATTCTCTCAACACCTTACCGGAACTCAGGTCCGACCTGGTGATTCCGGTAGGGTTCATTAAAAACGGTTCATCCAACTTCAACATCCAGCTGGTTGAAAACATCCCCGGCATCACGGTTTACCTGAAAGACCTGAAGCTCAACCAGGACCAGGACCTTACCACCTTCCCCATATATAATTTCACTTCGTCAGACGGAGACAACCCCGCACGATTCCAGCTCCATTTTGCCACGGTGCTGGTCAATGAAACATCGAAAGCACAACCAGTGAACATCTACGGTGTAAACAATACCATCTACATCGCAAGTAAAACCGGCCAGATCCTCACCGGCGATGTGATCGTCTACAACATGATCGGCCAGGCCATGATCGAACAGTCACTGAGTCATGAAGGGCTGACAAAAATTACCGTGAACAGCGGCACAGGTTATTACCTGGTAAAGGTGGTCACCCCCGATCAGATTTTCTCAGGAAAGGTATTTATCAAATAGCATGCGGAATTCACATCGTGAAGAATTTTGAATGGACCCCGGGAGACCGGGGTTTTTTTTTCACCTCTCTTTAAGCAGAATTACCAGGGGTACAGTAATCGCGGATTTCAGATTTCACATTCAACATATCAAAGATAAAAATCAGGGGTAAAAAATCTGAAATCTGTAATCTGAAATCTGAAATTTATGCTTTGCTGCATCCCCCCAGAAATTCCTCCTGATATGTTAACTGCACCCTGGCAAAACAGACAACCTATGCTTAGCTTATACAAGAGCATATACAAAAGCATATACAACGTCGCATGAAATCAGCATGAAGGTATTCATGGAATCAGCATGAAACCATCATGAAACCAGCATAAACATATGGTCTGCGCTGCATTTTTGCTGCTAAACTCAACATCATCCGTGATAGTTGAAAAAAAATTGAAAAAAAACCCCATTTACCGTATTACCTTTTTGCCATTTTCGTGATTAAGCATAAACAATTCATCGCGGGACCGGGTGGCCTCCGCTTAAAACACATCGATCATGTCACGAAAAATGAATTCAATTGCAAACGCTTACAGCGGAATATTCGGTCAACAGGTTACCCTGGAGAACCGGGGAGGAAAAATCATCATGACCTTCCCGCATAAAAGAAATGTACCCACACCGACGGCGAAACAAACGGACTATCGCATGCGGTTCCGGTTTGCCTCCAGGCATGCCACAAACTGCCTGAAAGACCCGGAAACATTGAAGGCTTATCGTGCCCTGGTTCGCCCGGGCCAGACGGCCTATAACCTGGCTTTGAGCGATATTCTCAAGACAGGGAGTATACGAAAGTTCAATTCTCCGGGAAAAGCAGTCAGTTGGGGCCAGACAATCATCTTTCCTGCGGGCATCGACCGCACGGCAGCGTTACCATGCCTTCACGCTGAACACCGAACGGCCGCCCATGCAGGTTTCCGTGTCCCCGGTTTACCGGGATTGCTCGTCCGGTTGTTCCGACGCGAAGCTATAGGAGACCGAAATGGGAAACATACTGTTCGGGGGGTGTGAATTCTACGAAGTGCCACGCCCGGCAAGATCGACAAAGCCTTCATCGCCAAAGCCAAAGCGATGCAGAAAGACAAGGAGATGGGGAACGAGGCGGAATTGGCACTGAATCTCCGGGGTGATTACAGGAATAAGCAGGTAATAGATGCCGCCATCTTGAGGTCGGTTCATTAAAAAAGGGGAAAACCGCAAACTGCGCCGGTGGATTGTATTTGTCAGACTCCCAGAATGGCGAAACTTACAAGCAGGGAAACGACCATAAAATAGATGACAAGGAATGAACCCCATGCGGTGAGGTCTGCTTTGCGGCTGTAGATAAAAGATTTGCCTGTACCACTATCTGCTGCTTTAAAAAAAATGCCGAAAGCGTAATGGCAAGTAAGATCATAAAGAATGTAACGTTGTGTATGCTGTCGATAAGGTCGAAAGAGGTACGGTCAGGCACCCTCAAATCGATTGTGAACTTACTGGCAACTGCCGCCCAGATTGCTCCAACTGCGATGGAGAACCGTGCACTGGTCTGCCTCACATCGATCAGGAAACAGGACATCCCGACCAAAAAGGAAAGGATTACCCCGCCAAATATTTTGAAGAACAGTAACCAGTGATGGCTCCTTTCTATGGTAATATCTATCCGGATGGCCGAAAAAGAGCTGCCTTTTTTTAATGTCGGATCACCAAATGTGGTAGGATAATTCTTGAAGTATGAAGATATTTCGAATCTTGTTATTCTCCATTCATCATTATAAAAAGCGGGATCAATTGTGGAATTTTTCCTGTCAGGTAAAAAGATCAGCTTGCTGGTATCCCTGCTCGCTGATTCAAGGTACATGGTGAGAGATTGCTTATCGAATGGAAAATTGCTGACATCCCAATCTTTCGTGACTACATTTCTCCATTTTTGCGTATTCCAGTAAAGTCCCTTCTTTTTTTCCAACGTAGATTGCAACAGTTCTGTTGTTTTTGTCGACCGGAACTCTATGTCATCATTAAAATCCAGGGTACTGTCTTTAGAAAGCATCCATATCCAGAAATTTGACGTGAAGCATTTTTCGCCAATATTAATATCGTAGACCGAGTTGATAAATATCCCGATCTTACATGTATCCGGCTGAGCAGGAGAGGCGATCGGGGATGTCAATAGCAGGGCCGATAATAACAATAACCGGAGTGCTTTCATCTTATGTTATGGATTATCATTTGGTTGTAATATAGTCGCGTTTGCAACAGCTTCCTGAAAACGGTTCTCATCCTGCTTATTTTAATCACAACCCTTGTGTGCCCTGCATAAGCATCATAGTGGGTACACTTGTAGTGAGTTGTAGAATAGAATCAAAAATACACATTTCTTTAACGGTATATTTACAAGGTGTCCAATCTTTTTTATGAATTCCCATTGGGGTAATATGGGATCAAAAGGGATATTTCATCTGGTCAGTTCCCAACCTATTGTACGTGCAGTTTCCCTCTGTGGTTCTCAATGAATTCTCCGCGGACTCTGTGTAATTTTGTTTCACCGAGTACCACGGAGAAACCACACAGAGAGGCATTTTATGATGGTGATCATGGAAACCTTGAGATGTGAGAATGCCCCCAGGTTGGTAAAATGTAATATCTGAAATGCAAAATGCGAAACGTGATATCACATTTCGCATTTTACGTTTTGCCTTTCGGCTTTGTAGCGAAGATGTTTGAATTATCTAACTTCGATTTGATCGAAGATATCCTGAAAATAATTGATTTTACTGAGTTTGTCAAGAAATCTTAGTCTAAACTCCTTTTCCAATTTTTTAATTTTTAACAAATTTTCCGAGTTCGGTATGACCCTCAGAAACATATTTAACAAAATAAGTTCCATTGGGTAGTGAACTGATATTAACTTCTGATTTGGTGTCATGTATTTTCTGTTGGATCAATGGCACACCAACCAGTCCGAAAATAGTGATTGATCCAGTATTTTTGTCTGCTGAGGATAACAGGTCAACTGTAATTTTATCTTTAGCTGGGTTCGGATAAATACTGAATACTTTATTCGGGGAAAAGGTTTGTTCAACAAAAGTTGTCCCTCCATTGTTGGTGGTTAGAATTGTTCCGTATCCACCTGTAATATAACCTGTATTCGAACTACTAAAGTAAATCGAAAGAAAAGGATTGTTAGTTATTGTTGGTAACAAAAACCAATTTGTTCCGCCATTGATGGTTTTTAAAATAACACCATAGCCATATTCACCACCCACAGCATATCCTGTGTTGGCATCGGTGAAGTAAGTACAATGTAGATCAGTATTTGTACCGCTTGTTTCAGAAATCCATGTTGTACCTCCATTGTTCGTTTTTAATATGGTTCCACTATTACCCACTGCATAGCCAGAAGAATAATCGGGAAAGTAGATTGAATTTAATATTTCTAAAGTACCACTCGATTCGGCAGACCAAGTTATTCCTCCATCGATGGTCTTCAGTATTGTACCATATTGTCCTGACACATAGCCAGTATCAGCATCGAGAAAGTAAACTGAATATAAATCATATGGTTTCGAATGCGCTAATACAGTCCAAGTTGTGCCAGCATTTGTGGTTTTTAAAATTGTTCCATACATGCCAATAGCGTAACCAGTATTGGCATCAGGGAAGTAGATAGCATATAGCCATACAGTTGCTCCACTTGATAATAGCGTCCAAGTAATGCCCCCATCGATAGTTTTAAAGATGTGTCCTCCATTACTCACCGTATAACCAGTATTAACATCAGTAAAATAAACTGATTGAAGATTATCACTTGTTCCGCTCATTTGAGTAATCCAAGTTGTACCTCCATTGTTGGTTTTTAAGATAGTCCCACCCCCACCAACTGCATAACCTGTATCGTTTTCGGGAAAGTGAACCGAAAATATAGGATTTGCTGTACCGCTTGATTCAGCGGTCCATGTTGTGTCACCATTAATGGTCTTTAAAATTGTTCCATACTGCCCCACAGCATATCCTGTATTCGCATCAGTAAAAAAAACAGTTGATATCATTCTTGTTGTACCCGTTGAAAAAACAGTCCAAGATTCGCCTCCATTGATGGTCTTCAATATATTCGATTCGCCAACCACATAGCCTGTGAGGCTATCAGCAAAGTTCACGGATGATAACCAAAGTGTTGTTCCACTCGAATGAGCAATCCAATTGGCTCCAGCATCGGTGGTTTTAAAAATAGTTCCTCCATTACCCACTGCATAACCCGTATTGGCATTAGTAAAGTATATTGATCTAACCTCTTGAAATGTTATAATCGGGGAAGCGGTCCATGTGGTGCCACCATCAATTGTCTTTAAAATTTTAGTCCCATAGTTAACATTGTCCTCTCCGACCGCATAACCTGTGCTGGTATCAGTAAAGAACACTGAATATAAAGAATTTAGTGAAAAAGTCGATAAAATAGTCCAGTTTGTGCCTCCATTGATTGTTTTCAGAATGATACCACTATAAAAAGTACAACCAACTACATATCCTGTATTGGCATCTGGGAAGTAAACAGAATTTAAATCATAAGATGTCCCGCTTGATAAAATTGACCAATTCATACCGCCATCACTTGTTTTTAAAATGGTGCCACTTGTACCTACGGCATACCCAGTATTGGCATCGGTAAAGAATACTGAATTTAATGTATTTGTGGTTCCGCTTGAAGAAAGAGTCCAGTCTGTACCTCCATTTATTGTCTTAATAGTAGTTCCATATTCGCCAACGGCATAACCTGTAAGGCTATTGGTGAAATAAACTGATGTTAACATGTTTCCTTGGGGTAGGGGATTTTGCCATTTCCAATTTTGGGCATTTACATTAGGGACTATAAGAAATGCCAGAAATAATATGAGATATTTTTTCATAAGAAGTAAGGTTGAGATACAGGTATAAATATACGAATAAATGAAGTAAAGTAAAGAAGTTTTTTAGAAGTTCAAATGGACAGTTCAATATAAGCAAAGTATTGATTGTTACTTTTGGTTTCTTTTTCAAATGATGTATGAGGAATGTCCCTGCATGTTTTTATGAGTATAGACAAAATGTCCAAAGAAAAAAAGTTAAACTTTATCCAAAAACCAGACTATAAAGTGGTTTTTTTTATTCGATTTTTCCGTATATTTTCGTGACGAGAACACTGGGCGAATAACCTATCGATTTTCGATGGAGTAACTGCCTGATCCAATGAGCCATTTTTTAATGGGCCGCATTGGGCAGAAATCATCCGTTTTATACCCACAAATTCTAAATATGGAAGTAGCGATATATGCAAGGGTCAGCACAACAAGTAAACAGGAGACCGAGAACCAGTTGGTGGTTCTTCGGGAATTCTGTAACAAGTTGAACCACTCGATATACGAAGAGTACGTTGATCATGAATCTGGAGCTTCGTCAACCCGTCCGCAATTTCAACGAATGTTCATCGAGGCTTCAAAGAGAAAATTCGACATGGTACTGTTCTGGTCACTCGATAGGTTCACCAGAGAAGGCGTGCGAAAGACTATTTTTTACTTACAGCAACTCGAAGACTACCATGTTCTCTATCGATCCTACAGTGAACCCTATCTTGATACTTCTGGGGCATTTAAGGATGTCGTCATTAGTTTGCTCGCCATGATGGCAAGTCAGGAGAGGATTCGCATGTCGGAACGGGTTAAAGCGGGCTTGGAAAGAACCCGTAAATTAAACGGTAAGGTCGGAGGTCGGCCCAAGGTTTCATCGCAAATCGTCCTTCAAATTGAAGAGCTTCATGAACAGGGAATTTCAATGCGGCAGATCGGCAGACAATTACGAATTAGCCATAGGACAGTTGGGGGTTACCTTTCAGGGCATCAAGATCATTCGGCCCCTGAACCAAAAAGAAACTGACGGTTTCGAAGCAAAACCTTACCCAGCCCCAAAAAATACGAGATGATAATTGTGTTGGCACAATACTGAACGAGTGCAAGCAATATCAATCTCCACAGTGGTTGCTCCAGAACTGAGCCAATACCGTGAAAAGCATGCTCCTCAATGATCAGCAGACTCACCAGACAATCAAAGTAAATCACGATACAAACTAAGGGAATGGTTACAAAAAGAATAAACATGAAGACTCTTCCTCGTTGGTAGTGTCTTGGTATTTCATACCGTTCCATTATGCAATTTTTTTTTAGCGGGGGCCGCTTGTATTTTTGTAGTTCCAAAATTAACGGATGCGGACGAACAAAAAAAAATCCAACTTCTTTCTGCCGATATTTTGCCTGTTCTTTGGAGGCCCGTTGGTGGTTCGTGGGGATACTTTAACATATCCACCAGCTCCGCCCGCAACCACGGTTCAGGAAATTCAGAATAATTGGGATAGCCTTGCTGCGGCAACTACATCGCTATATGACCTGATCCAATCAGATATTGAAAAAGAAGGTTTGGTTCGGTCATTTCAAATGCATCAACGCTTCTATCTTTCTATTTCTTTGTTTTCTCTACTGACCCTTATCTGGTTCCGAAATCGGAAAAGACATTCATAATAGATGCAAAGTCACAAAATAATCCAGTTTTAATATGAAGTGTGTGAAAATTGAATGGGATGGGAATGACAAGGACTTGCCACGACTAATCGAAATAGATGACAACGAGGTTCTGAATGACGAACTGACCCAAAGGCTGGAAGGAAATTCACATACCAAGATTAAAAATGTTGAATGGTACACTCCAAAACCAAAATACTTGTTGGTCGGTGTAAGAAGTATCAATACTAAAAGAGGCTTCAAATTGGTACTTGTCGTTGAATTAACTACAACAATAGTTGACCTGAATTTAGGGATTATTAACATATACCCCAGACTTCCCAACCACGAGTTTGTCTTTGACATTCTTCGTATGGAGTTTCATCAATATGTCGTACAAAAGGGTAACTGTCTTTATTTCGAAGAATTCCAATCGTATAAGGGCCGAAATATCTCCATATTGAAAATTTTGGATGGTCTCTGTCAAACCCTTACTAATTCAATAGAGTCCGAAGATTATCTCAGAACTGATTTGCTTCAACGAAAAAATATTTGGGAAAATTGATTTTAAGGCGATGACCAATCAGGACTCAAAATATAAGAATTTCCACATATCACTTTTACGCTGGGAGTATTCTGAAGGTTAAATTTATTTTTAGATTCATGGAATATTATCAATGTAGCGAGTCGGTTGTCTGTTATACATCCAACGGGTCATTCCCATTTACAATTAACGAATGTTATCATGTGTTTCGTGAGGGTAACTTGATGGTGGTCAAATACGGAACAATGGAATTGAGAATGACGGACGATGATTATGTTACTCATTTCTTGCAGAACACCACAGTATTTTTAAAAATATCGAAGGAATTATATAAAAAATATTTAGACTGTAAAAGATTCGACCTATAGGGTCGCAATTAGTTGACTTTGAAAAGATGTGATAGAAATACTCATTTTATTTACCAAAAAAAAAATCACTTTGACATTTCGGCATTTACCGCCAAAGATTTCTTTGTGACAATGGCATATTCGTTTTATCGTATTCACTGTAGAGGAGGGGGGTACCTTGAAAAAAAACAGGGTTTAACAATTAATATATACTCTGTTGCCTCCCTCGAACATGGACACGAATATGATTTTCATGCATTCTATTAAATTTCCCTACCCCTCCTAAGGGGTCATAGCCGTCAGGTTAAGGAATTGATAATGGAATTAACATCTGTATGTTTATAAT
>JBMOIP010000081.1:0-18536 GCA_049317265.1 Bacteroidales bacterium | reverse complement strand
TCGCCGCGATGTTCATAAGCGATCTCGTTATTGGTCTGCATGCCAATATGCCTGCGGTTTACATGAGTTTTGCCATCACGGTTCTTATTGGTATCGCGATCCGAAAAAAAGTGAATGTGGGATCTGTTTTACTGGCTTCATTTTCATCAGCTGTTATCTTTTTCCTGATAACAAACTTTTTCTCATGGGTCGCCAGTCCCTACTACCCACAAACTGCAGCAGGCCTTGCTGAATGCTATATTGCCGGCCTGATGTTTTTTCAGGATGCCACCAATGGATTGTCATTCTTCATGAATGATCTTCTTGGAACCACTTTTTTCAGTGCGGCATTCTACGGAGCCTTCTATCTTGTTCAGATGAGGTTCCCGGTTCTGGATAAATCCAGATTCTGATTGAATGACATTGTTCCGTTTCCGGTAAAAGAAAGAAATTTCTGAGAAACACTCTAATCGTTTTGCACCATTGAAGAATTATTCAATGGTGCTTTATTTTATATAGCTAGATACTATAGATCCAACCCAACGTTGGCTTCCGCTGAACATTAGAAAATTATAGGTACTTTTGCCGGTATGACTGATATTATCCGCCTATTACCTGATTCCGTTGCGAATCAAATTGCAGCTGGTGAAGTCGTACAGCGTCCGGCTTCTGCCGTAAAGGAACTGTTGGAAAATACAATTGATGCAGGAGCCACCGACATTAAACTGATTATCAGGGAATCAGGAAAAATGCTTATCCAGGTGACCGATAACGGGTGCGGAATGTCTGAACGGGATGCCCGGATGTGCTTCGAACGACATGCAACCTCTAAAATTCAAAAGGCGGATGACCTCCTGGCAATACGCACCCTCGGGTTTCGTGGAGAGGCGCTTGCATCGATAGCCTCCATTGCCCAGGTGGAACTGAAAACCAAACGGCACGAAGATGAGGTTGGCACCTCCCTATTAATTGAGGGTACTGAATTTAAAAGCCAGTCTCCGGTAAGTTGTCAGAATGGAACAACCATTAGTGTTAAAAACCTCTTTTTCAATGTACCGGCTCGCAGGAATTTTCTGAAATCAAACACCCTGGAGTTAAAATACATCATTGAAGAGTTTTTCAGGGTAGCCCTTGTCAACCCCGATCTTGCCTTTACGTTTTTCAACCAGGATAAAACACTGTTTCAACTCCCTTCATCCAACCTCAAGCAACGAATCGTAAATCTTTATGGTTCCTCCTATGCTCAAAGGCTGATCCCTGTTGAACAGCAAACTGCGCTGGTGAATATCTCCGGATATATCGGAAAACCTGAGTTTGCAAAAAAGACCAGGGGTGAACAGTATTTCTTTGCCAATGGAAGGTTTATTAAAAGTTCCTACCTTCATCATGCTGTTGACAGCGCCTTTAAGGAACTGATTCCCGATGACTCGATCCCCTCTTATTTTATTTTCATGGAGGTCGATCCCCAAACAATCGATGTAAACATCCACCCAACCAAAACAGAAATTAACTTCCTGGATATCAAAAGTATCTATGCGATTCTTCATGCAGCTGTCAAGCAGTCCATAGGTAAATTTTCGCTCTCTCCGTCACTGGATTTTGAAACGGAACAAAGCATGAACTTTCCCCCGATTCCGGAAAACCATCCCATCAGGCAACCTGAAATAAAGGTAAATCCCGACTATAACCCGTTTGAAAAGAAGATCCAGCCTCAGACTAGTTTTACATTCCCCCAGAAACCTCAACCATCCATCCAGGGTTGGCGTGAACTGTATGAAATACAACCCGGGAGAGAGGAGAAAATGGATTTTCCGGTGTCTGATAATCTGAAAATCGGGGACCCTACCACTTCCCAGCCAAATGAAATCCGGGTGACGAGGAACCGGGGAACACAGGTTGAAGATTCCTTTATTATTACACATACCAAATCAGGCATCGTTATCATCGACCAGCAGCATGCTCATGAACGGATTCTTTATGAGAAGTTTATGGAGGAAAATCAGGCAGACGGCAGTCATGGACAGCACCAGCTCATTCCCCAGACGATCACCCTAAGCCCTGATGATGCTGCATTTTTTAAGGAATGGCAAAGCCATTTCCGTAAACTGGGTTTCGACATCAGCGAATTCGGAAACGGCAGTTTTGTGGTTCACGCAATTCCTGTCAACCTGGAATCAAAAGATATCAGGATGTTCATCGAATCTGTCCTTGAATCACTTAAATCTCCGGGATTGGGAAATAAATCTGACCAGGCGCAGCAACTGGCAAAAGCCCTGGCCAAAAAATCCAGCATCAGAAGGGGGAGAAAACTGCACCAGGAAGAGATGGATTCACTGATTGAAACCCTTTTTGCCTGTAATGTCCCGGGTGTTTCACCGGATGGCAAACCGACAATGGTCGTTTTGTCATATGATGAATTGCATACCAAATTTAAAATTTAACGGTTAATATAGATATGTCGCAACAATATAGCCCTGCCGGGTTTAACCTTCTACCACCCGTTGTTAAAAATCTTCTGATTATCAATGCGTTGTTCTATCTTGCGACTGTTTCGCTCGAAACAGCCTTCGGTATTGACCTGGTTAATCTGCTCGGGCTTCATTATTTTCAATCAGATTTATTCCGTCCCTACCAGTTTGTTACCTATATGTTTATTCATGGTACCATTCCCCATGTTGTATGGAATATGTTTGCACTTTGGATGTTCGGGTATTTGCTGGAAAACGTTTGGGGTTCGAAAAGGTTTCTCACTTACTATGTGGTCACTGGCATTGGTGCAGCCATCATCCAGACATTGGTTCACTGGATCGATATATCTTCAGTCCAGGCAGCCGCAAGTACCTATGCAGCGAACCCGACGCTGGACGGTTTCATTGCTTTTGTACGACACAATTATCCAACCTATTATGAGGCAGAAGGAACGGTGAAGACTTTTATCGGAGAATGGTCCATGGCAAAAAACAGTCCCGGATATGCGAGCCAGTCACTCGACTATATTAAGCAATTACTGAATTTGCAGATGGATGTCCCAACGGTTGGTGCTTCAGGTGCTGTTTATGGGATCCTCCTCGCCTTTGGGATGATGTTTCCAAACATGCTGGTTTATGTCTATTTTCTCTTCCCCGTCAAAGCAAAGTGGATTGTGATCCTTTACGGCGCCCTTGAGCTTTTCTCGGGCATTTCCAATAATCCAAATGACAACGTGGCCCATTTTGCCCATCTTGGCGGGATGGTGTTTGGCATCATGCTTATTCTCTACTGGAGGAAAAAAAACGGTTTGTACCAATGATGAATTACAACAACTTCGGCCAAAACAGAAATCCGCTTGATGAAATCAGGAGGTTTTTCAGGCAAGGCTCTGCTTTATCTGTACTGATCCTTATCAATGTTGCTGTGTGGGTGCTCATCCAGGCATTGAAGGTGGTTTTTTTCTTTTACAACAGCCCCGACAGCGATGCCTTGAATGCGCTATTGATGCACTCATTCGCGATCCCGGCTTCCATCCCACTGTTTTGGGCCAAACCCTGGACCCTGGTTACCTACATGTTTCTGCATATCGATATCTGGCACATTATGTTCAACATGCTCTGGTTGTATTGGTTTGGAAGGATATTTCTCGAATTCCTGCCATCCAGGCAGTTGGTTCTCATCTATTTTTTGGGTGGACTTACCGGAGGTCTCTTCTATATTCTCGCATTTAATACATTCCCTGTTTTTGAATCAATCGTCCCTGTTTCCTTTGCCTTGGGAGCATCTGCATCAGTAATGGCCATTGTATTTGCCATAGCAGTTTATGTTCCAAACTATAATATTCAACTTTTCCTGTTTGGCAGACTAAGGATAATTTACCTTGCAGTAATCCTTTTTGTATTTGATTTTTTCATGATTCCATCAGGAAATGCTGGCGGGCACATTGCACATATAGGAGGGGCGATTTTGGGTGCGATTTATATTTTGCTGTTCCGGTATTCCAGGGCTGCTATGCTACCCGGGAATCCTCCGGATTTCCTCAGGAACTTTTTTAACCTCTTCCGCAGGAGAAAGCCCAGTGGATATTCTCAAGGTGTTAACTCAACCAGACCTGTATCTGACGAGGAATACAATTTTAATAAACGGGAAACCCAGAAAAGGGTCGATGCCATCCTGGAAAAAATTTCAAGGGGAGGCTATGATTGTCTTACAAAAGAGGAGAAAGAGTTTCTTTTTAATTCTTCGAATAAACGCTGATTAATCATTAGGTTTGATGATAAAGAGCCGGTCAGTCCTGAAAACTATTTTATATTTCTTTAACCTATGCGCAGTGGCAGGACTGGTTGCTTCTTACCTCGCAGGTTACGTCAGTCCTGACAAATCCTGGTTCCTGGCATTTTTTGGCCTCGCCTACCCTGTTTTCCTGATAATCAATATCCTGTTTGTGATTCTGTGGCTGATCACATGGAATCGCTTTATCTTTTTCTCCCTGGTCTCCATTGCCTTGGGTTACAATAGTCTTCGGGCAGTTTACCCATTGAGGTTTTCAACACCATCTGCAACTTCCCTGGAAAAGATAAAGGTCGTAAGCTACAATGTGCATTCTCTTTATGGTAATCAAATGGCCGACAGCAAAAGGGGTACAAAGAGCAAGGTTACTGATTTCCTGGCCGAACAACATGCCGACCTTGTTTGTGTCCAGGAGTTTTTTGCCATCGATGAGGATTTTTCCCAAACGCTGACAAAGTTTGCAAATTCCATACACCTTGATTATTACACCTTTAAGAATTACAAGGAGTTCTCAAACAAGCGGAAAATCAATGCCATTGCTACATTTTCCCGCTTCCCTATCGTAAATTCAGGGTATCTCAGGCTTGAGGGAAAAAGCTGTTTTGCAATCTTCTGTGATCTGGTAATAAAGTCAGATACCATTCGTGTATACAACCTTCACCTTGAATCTATCAGGTTCGGGAAGCAGGATTACTCTTTCTACTCCCATCTTACGGAACCGGATATAGAGGAACCAACCCCAATCAAGGAGGGTTCTAAACGCATGCTTTGGAAGCTGCGAAAAGCATTTATTCTCAGAGCGACGGAAGTAGATAACCTTTCGGCACATTTAGCTGCCTGCAGGTACCCGGTGATTTTGTCGGGCGATTTCAATGACACCCCTTCCTCTTACACTTATCACCAACTGACAAAAAGATTGTCTGATTCCTTTATAGAAAGTGGTCATGGCATTTTTCAAAGTACCTATGCAGGTGAATTCCCTTCCTTCAGGATCGACTATATACTTCATTCTGCAAAATTTCAATCTGTTTCATACCAAACATTTGATATCGATTTATCAGACCATTTTCCAATTACAACAACACTGGTTAAACGACCTTAAATAAAAATACCTGTGGATTTCAAACTAACATCTGACTTCAAACCAACAGGAGATCAGCCCGAGGCTATCAGGCAGCTCACAGAAGGGGTTCAACGGGGCGATCCCGGGCAAGTACTGCTTGGTGTTACCGGATCGGGAAAAACGTTCACCATCGCCAATGTCGTGCAACAGGTTCAAAAACCCACTCTTGTACTCAGCCACAACAAGACACTTGCTGCACAACTATATGGGGAATTCAAACAGTTTTTTCCTGACAATGCAGTCGAATTTTTCGTTTCCTATTACGATTATTATCAGCCGGAAGCATTTATTCCGGTAACCAACACCTACATTGAAAAGGACCTTTCAATCAATGAAGAGATTGAGAAATTGAGGCTTAGCGCTTCATCCGCATTGCTTTCAGGACGCCGTGATATTATTGTGGTATCCTCGGTTTCCTGCATATATGGAATTGGCAACCCCGATGATTTTAGTGAAAATGTCATTCACCTTTTACCGGGAGATCAGATCGGCCGTAAAAAACTGCTCAACACGCTGGTAAACAGCCTCTATTCCAGAACTGAAGCAGAATTCACCCGGGGCAGGTTCCGGGTAAAAGGAGATTCCGTAGATGTGTTTCCAGCCTACCTTGACATTGCCTACAGGGTTATTTTCATTGGAAATGAGGTAGAGAGTATTGAATCCTTTGACCCACTCACCGGCCGGAAAATTGAAACTATGGAGCAGATGACTCTCTACCCGGCAAATATTTTCGTCACCTCCCAGGATAAAATGAGGGAAGCCCTTGTCGAAATTCAGGACGACCTGATCAAGCAGTGTGCCTATTTCCGGGAAAACGGTAAAGAACTTGAGGCTAAGCGACTTGAAGACCGCGTGAGTTATGATATTGAAATGATGCGTGAATTAGGCTACTGTTCTGGCATTGAAAATTACTCGCGATATTTTGACGGCAGAACTTCCGGGTCAAGGCCATTCTGCCTTCTGGATTTTTTCCCGGATGATTTTTTAATGGTGATAGATGAGAGCCATGTGAGCATTCCCCAGATCCGGGCAATGTTCGGTGGCGACCGCTCCAGGAAACAAACCCTTGTTGAGTATGGTTTCAGGCTTCCGTCGGCCATGGATAACCGGCCTTTGAAATTTGAAGAGTTTGAATCGATCGTTGCCCAAACCATCTATGTAAGCGCAACTCCTGCCGATTTCGAACTCCAGGCATGTGAAGGGATTATGGTCGAGCAGGTGATACGGCCAACCGGCTTGCTTGATCCATATGTTGAGGTCCGGCCGAGTTTACGACAAATCGACGACTTGCTTGATGAGATCAACCTGCGGAACATTAAACATGAACGAACCCTGGTAACAACCCTTACCAAGCGAATGGCTGAGGAACTTACCAATTATTTCTCCAAAATAGATATACGCTGCAGGTATATCCATTCTGATGTGGACACGATGGAACGGGTTGAAATTCTCAGGGATTTACGACTCGGAGTCTTTGATGTCCTTGTTGGAGTAAACCTCCTGCGTGAAGGATTGGATCTGCCCGAGGTCTCCCTGGTTGCTATTCTCGACGCAGATAAAGAGGGATTTTTAAGATCGGAACGCTCTCTCACACAAACAGCAGGACGGGCAGCCAGGAACATTAATAGCAAGGTGATCATGTATGCCGATAAAATAACGGATTCAATGAAAAGGATGATGGATGAAACAAACCGTCGCCGTGAAAAACAGATTGCATACAACACAAAATACAACATTACTCCTACCCAGATCGTAAAGAGTACCACTGACATCCTTGGTCAAACCGCTGTAGCCGGCGGAAACAGAATGCACCCTGTCGCATACATTGAAAGTGAGAAGACGGATGTTGCAGCAGACCCGTTGATCCAATACCTGTCGAAGGAAAAATTACAGAAACTTATAGGCCGGAACAGAAAAGCAATGGAGGAAGCAGTAAAGAGCCTTGATTTCCTGGAAGCTGCACGATTGAGAGATGAATTAAAGGCATTGCAGGGACTATTGGAAAAATCATGACGACAAACTAAAAGAAAAGGCTGGTTTCCTCTGAAGCCAGCCTTTTCCCATTAAAATATTCTAAAAACTATTTAACATCCATCAATTCAACATCGAATACAAGCGTTGAATTTGCAGGAAGATCCCGGCCCATGGCACGTGCGCCATATCCCAGGTTTGATGGAATGATAAGGGTCGCTTTAGTTCCAACACTCATCAGGGCAATTCCTTCATCCCAGCCTTTTATTACCTGGCCTCTTCCCAGGAAAAATTCGATCGGTTCATTCCGGTCGCGAGAAGAGTCAAATTTAGTACCGTTTAACAGGGTGCCTGTGTAATGAACTTTAACTTTCTTACCGGCAGTTGCCCTGGTTCCTGTACCTTTTTGCTTTTCGACATAAATCAACCCGGAGGCAGTCGGCTGTTCAGTAATGTTGTTATCTATCAGATATTGTTTCATAATTTCTCTTTCTTGTTTATTTTACATCCAGTAACTCAACATCAAATACAAGTGTTGAAAATGCGGGTAGGTTGGCGCCCATTGAACGCTCACCATAAGCAAGATTTGAAGGGATCACCAGGATGGCTTTTCCACCAACATTCATGAGAGCAATACCTTCATCCCAGCCGGCGATAACCTGACCTTGTCCGAGGACAAATTCAAATGGCTCATTGCGGTCGCGGGACGAGTCAAACTTGGTACCATTCAGTAATGTTCCGGTATAGTGCACTTTCACCTTTTTCCCGGCTGTAGCCCGGGTGCCGGTACCTTTTGCCTTTTCAACATAAATCAACCCGCTGGTTGTTGGTTTTTCAGTAATCTTTTGATCGATCAAGTACTGCTTCAAGAGCTCAGCTTCCAGTTTTTTGTTGGTTTCAGCTTTGTGGCCATCCTCCATTTTCTTATTGGCAAGTTGCTTCTCGTGATCTGCTTTTGACTGAATATCAATAACTTCCACATCATAAACAAGGGTTGCAAAAGGAGGTACGATCCCGCCCTTCCCCATTTCACCATAGGAAAGTCCGGATGGAGCCAAAATAACAGCTTTTCCTCCTTTGGACATTTTGGAGAGACCTTCCAGGAAACCCGGAGTATCAAACATTTGTCCAAATTCCAGATCAAGCGGGCCGCCTCGTTCTATGGATGAAAATACCTTTTTCCCATCAATCAGTGATAAGGTTAAATTTACCTTGAGAAAGGAACCGGAATCGATTTTAGCTCCTGCACCAGGAACCTTTTCAATAAAATAGAGTCCGGATTCAGAACGGGGGGAAGTAATTTTATTATCCTCAATGTATTTCTGAAGTGCAATCTCCTCTTTTTTCGTCAGCGACTCCTTGGAATCTACTGAAAGAAGGTTCATATGGAAATGAATCACACTATTGTCTGCAATAAACGAAGGGCGATTAGGCTGACGGATAGATTTGAGGTAGAGGGAATCGGCGTTGATATCAAAATCAGCGCTGTCGCCGACTGCTATCTCCGTAATGTGTTCATTGAGATCGCCTTTGAAATCGGGAGGAGGCAGCCTGAACAAAACCGGGTTTCCAATCACAATTTTACTGTCAAAAAGTATGGAGTCCTTATACGAATATTTGAAAGTAACTGTGACCCAGTCTCCCATTTTAGGTTTGATCTTATCCTTATCCCCCTCATTTGATGGAGCAGGATCATTCATGTTCTGCATCCGGCTGGTGCTGTTGGTTTGCACAGCAAATACATGCTGAGTGCACACCAACAGTACCGTCCCAATGAACAGTATGAATTTGTTTATAAAAGAAATACCAGTTTTCATGTTTCCAGGGTTGGGATGTTATTTAACCTCCAGTAATTCGACATCGAATACAAGCGTGGAAAATGCTGGGATTTTAGCTCCCATTTCGCGTTCGCCATAGGCAATTTCAGAAGGAATGACAAACATGGCCTTTCCACCAACATTCATCATGGCAATGCCTTCATCCCAGCCCTTGATAACCTGACCTTGTCCGAGGACAAATTCAAAAGGTTCGTTGCGGTCGCGCGATGAATCAAATTTGGTTCCATTCAGCAAGGTGCCGGTATAATGAACCTTTACCTTTTTTCCTGCAGCAGCCTTTGCACCGGTTCCCTTTACCTTTTCAATATAGACCAATCCGCTTGCAGTAGGTTTGGCTGTAATTTTATGGTCAACCAGGTACTTTTTCATCAGGGCACCTTCTTGTTTTTTGCTGGATTCGAGTTTAGCAGATTCCTCCTTTTTCTTTTTATCCTGCTGCTTGTCATGATCGGCTTTTGACTGAATATCAACAACTTCAACGTCATAAACAATTGTTGCATAGGGAGGAATGATGGATCCTTTACCTGTTTCACCATAAGCTATGGCAGAAGGTACGATCAATGTCGCTTTACCACCTTTTAACATTTTCGAGATACCCTCTTCAAATCCGGGTGTATCAAATTTCTTTCCAAATTCAAATTCGATAGGTTCACCTCGTTCTTTGGTTGAAAAAACCTGCTTACCGTCAATGAGAGATACATTGAAATGAACTTTCACCCAGGCGCCTGAATCAATTTTTGGTCCTTTACCTGCAAGAGTTTCAATAAATATCAGCCCTGAAGAAACCGGAGCAACTGCAACCTTTTTTTCATCAATATATTTTTTCAGCGATTCCTGTTCCTTTTTCATCAGCAATGCCGGGGAATCAATGGAAATCATGGTAATATAGAAATGAACCACACTATTACTGTCAATAAAAGGCGGACGGCTTGGCTGGCGGAATGTTTTAATAAACAGGGAATCAGCATTAATGATAAAATCAGCGCTGTCACCAGGTGAAAGCATTTTAATCCCTTCGTAGATATCTCCTTTGAAATCAGAAGCCGGCAGCTGAAACCGAACAGGAGCCTGCATTGCTTTCTGGCTTTCAAACAATGTTGAATCCTTATATTTGTAACGCATGTTCAAGGAAACCCAATCACCAAGCTTTGCCTTCACTGTATCCTTGCTTACCTTAAAGAGCTTATAATACAAACCAGAGGTGGTTTTATCATAACCGGGATACTTTGAAGTACATGAAGCCATAGCCAGTGCAATGAAAATTACAATGATCAATGGATTTACAATCGTTTTTTTCATAAGTTGCATTTTAAAAATTTAGTTAATAACTGTTGGTTAGATTTATTCTTTCGCTATAAAATCATTAATATCATTGATTTACGTAAAAACAAGCCAGGTATGCTTTTGGAAAAACTGTTGGGCTCAAATGCGCGGCAAAGATAGTAAACTCCTGTTTACCAATTTACATGGTGTATCCTGAATTTTCAACATATTACAGCAACTGTTTTCATCCTGTTTATCTGCCTGAGGGTGTTACGGCACACAGTTCCACATCATAAACCAATGCCGCCCTGGCAGGAACACCCTGCTTATCTCCAAGTAAACCAAATGCGAGATGTGATGGGACTATCAGTTTTGCATGGTCTCCACTCTTCATGAGCCTGATCCCCTCCTCCAGTCCATTTACCACTTTTCCTGTCCCGATCCTGACGACCATGGGTGAATTCGAGTTGGATGAATAAACAAGGTCACCGGTTAACAGGTGGATGCTGAATTTTATAGTTGCGTTGTCCCCTTCCCCTGGAACCGGCCCGGTACCTTTTTTATAAATCATATACCGCAACCCGGTTTCAGTCCTGATCATGTTCCAATGATACCGAATGATAAAATCTTCAATTTCCTGAAGTTCAGACCTCACGATCTCGTGGTTAAAGGCTGCTGCAGAATCTTCGGTCAGTTTTCCACCTGCAGAAAGGGCAACAGGATGGCCCTGCTCCTGGCAGGAAAATATAATAAAGGACAGAAGCAGAATGGTTACCCAATGAGTATTTCTGGATTTCGTTCCGGGTTTATTCAAATTAATAGACAGATTTGAGCATTGTTTGGTACAATGGCAATATTTGCCTGAATTTAGCGATTGTCTCTTGAAGAGTTGTTGTACAATTGGCCCCGGCCGCATTTCTGTGACCTCCCCCATTGAAATACTCTGATGCAAGTTTGTTTACCGCAAAGGAACCTTTTGAGCGAAAAGAGACTTTCACGATCCCATCGCGTTCCATAAACATTGCAGCAAGATTAATATCCTTAATGGAGAGTGCATAATTCACCACTCCTTCCGTATCTCCAATCTGATGATCAAATCGTTGAAGATCCTCCTTTGTAAGGGTAATGAATGCCGTGTGATATTCAGGAAGTACCTCAAGCTGATCACTGATGGAATAGCCCAGCAACCTCAGCCTGCTTTCAGAGTATGTATCATAAATAAGCCGGTGAATATGTTCTCCGTCAATTCCCAGCCTGAACAACTCGGCCATAATCAGGTAGGTTTTTATGTAATTGCATGAGTAACTGAGAGATCCTGTATCGGTGATGATCCCTGTATAGATACATTCCGCAATCTCCTTGTCAAGCAGTGCAAGATCTCCCATCTTCTCTATAAAGTTGTAGATCAGTTCGGAAGTGGAAGATATCCTCGATATGGAAATCTGGTAATCGAATTCATCGGAAGGATTTAAATGATGATCTATCAGCACTTTGATTGCTGTTGATTGCCGAACAAGGGATGCAGCTTCATTGAGTCTGCCCAGGTTGTTATAATCTGCTGAAATAATCATCTCAGCCTCATCTATTGCTTTACGGCATTCCCTTTCCTTCTCAGAAAAGATGAGTATATCTTCATGTCCTTTCATCCATGCAAGAAACTCCGGATAGGGATCAGGTACCATGACCTCCACCTGATGATGTTTCTTTTTAAGATAGGATGCAAGTGCAAGGCTGGCTCCAATCGCATCACCGTCGGGGTTGGAGTGGGTGGTAATCAGTATCCTTAAAGGTTGTGAAATCTTTTCAGAAATAAGCGTAAAGTCTGTATTTTCCAAATAGTTCTGTGTTTAAAGGGCACAAAATTAAGGATATTTGAAATAATAATCGTAATTTTGTTTGCTCAAAACAAGAACATAATATGACTGGAAAAATTACATTTACAATGATTAAGCCGTCTGCCTTCGCAGCTGGATATACCGGGAAAATCCTTGCAAAAATTGAAGAGGGCGGGTATAAAATAATCGCCATGAAAAAAGTTTCACTCAGTAAGGAACAGGCGGGTCACTTCTATGAAATGCATAAAGAGCGGCCTTTCTATGGTGAATTAACAGATTTCATGTCCTCAGGCCCTATCGTTGCTGCCGTTCTGGAAAAAGAGAATGCAGTTGAATCATTCAGGAAATTCATCGGTGCAACCGACCCAGCAAAAGCTGATGAGGGAACAATCAGGAAACTTTACGGTAAAAACCTCAGTGAAAATGCGGTTCATGGTTCCGACAGCGATGAAAGCGCCCAGAGGGAAGCCGGTTTCTTCTTCTCTTTTCTTGAAATGGTCTGATCGTCATTCCGGGTCATACTCCCGGAACGTCCTGTCATCATAAAACACCACAATTTTTTCTATCCTGCGCTCAGTTCTCTCCTTTTTAACAGGGCGTGAAATTTTGCTCTCCGGTTTTGCAACAGCAATTTCCGGCTGGTCAAATAATGTTCCGGCCAACTTGGGTTGGATCTCATTTTCGTGCCTGCTCTCTTCCTTTTGGTCTCCTGCATCTTGCGATACACCGTATAGAAGATAGTCCGCCTTCACCTCGGGAAATCTCTTCATCACCTTCATGAGGAATTCCAGGCTGGGATTATTACGTCCTGAAATAAGGTGCGACATTCCTGATCGTTGTATACCAATCTCGTCTGCAAACGCTGAGGGAGTCATATTTTTCTCCTTCATCAGTTCCAATATCCGCTCAATCATCACTATGCTTTTTACAAAGATAATGATATACCGATTGTGAAGATAACAAATGGATACAATTTTATTAACTTATATTATAACATTATATAATTTATATAATTATTTGATTAATATTTATTTACATATCCAATTTGACCAATATTCATTTGTTTACTTATGTAATTTACATTTGTATATTTCATGATTTACGCATGATATCCATCTTTTTGTTGACAACTACCATTAATTCCGGAATATTTCATCCGTAAACCTGGCAATGGTCAAATTAATATGGTCGCTGTTCTATTACCAGTGACAAATACATAAAGGTAAAATACTGATATAATGATATATGAAAAATTACCGTCCCTGTACATTTGTAAAATTGTCCCTGTGACCAAAAAGCTCAGTAACCATTTCCTTAACCTGGGACTATAGTTTATTCCTAGGATCTAAACCGTCCTTCAGTAAATCCTGTCACGCATCTTCCATCATAAAGTACTCTTATTCAACAATATTAAATTCAATCATCACGATTTACAATTGTAATTACATTTGTAAACTATGATAATCCCCTGCAACCTTGATCTTCGGGTTACTTCACCATTCCTCCGGCTGGAAATTGGTTTCTATTTCTATCTGAATTCATAAACTTATCCTTCTTTTTGAAAGGAAGATGGGCTCCCTCCCCTTTTTCCATTTCATGTACTTGTTTTACCGATATTTCAAGGTCAAATTGGGTTGCGAACAGACGCTTACCTGGCTTTGAGTCGGTTGGCCTTGCATGGATAAGATGTACCAGACTACATTCTGATCTATTTATCATATTTAATTTATTACTTTAAATATATCTATTATATTTCTGAATATTAATACTATGAAAAAATATTATATCTATTTGTTTTCATTCGTTTTACATTTGGAACGATGAAAAATTGCTGTATTTTATTAAATTTTAATTCAAAAACTTGCTTTCCTATAGTCCAGACTCGTTTCAACGATATGACTGCTTTTAGGAATGGGCAGTTTCATACAATGCTGATCTGGGTTCCCCGCACCCGGTCCGGCCTTATCTGTCATCCCCCTGAATAAACTACGATATCTTTGCTAACACTAACTTGCCATCCCGGCTAATTTGAGAATATTATACTCCTTTTCAAATTTTACCCTAAATTTGTGATGAAAAAAATTATCGGTTATGTATAGTCCGCAGGATCTTGATCAGATCAACAGCAAGAGCATCGATCTGGAACATCTCAATAAGCAGATCGCATATTTTATTTCAGGATTTCCATATATCCGGCTCAAGAGGCCTGCAACTGCCGGTGATGGGATCCTGGTATTCAATGAGGAGCAAATAAATACCCTTACTGCCTTTTTTGATAAGGAACTGCCCTCACTGAAAGTTGTTAAATTCGTTCCAGCCTCCGGCGCAGCCAGCAGGATGTTTAAAAACCTTTTCGAATTCAGGGAGCAATATACTGTAGATAATGCAGGGGAAGCACTTTTTTTAAAAGATCGTAGTTTTAATTCCACGTTCTACTTCATTAACCACCTGTCAGAGATCGCATTTTTCAATGATCTTGCAGCAATTATTCTTAAATCGGGTCAAACCATCGATCAGGTTCTGAAAGCCGGGCAATACGCCACAATAATTGATAAAATTCTTGGAAATGAAGGACTTAACTACTCTAACCTGCCCAAGGCACTTCTTAAATTCCACAGTTATCCCGAAGGTTCAAGAACAGCAGCCGAAGAGCACCTGGTTGAAGCAGCAGCCTATACCCGTGATCTGGACAACAATGCACGCATTCATTTCACCATATCCGCTGAACACAGGGAGAAATTCCTTGAACTTTTTACCGAAGTGAAGAGCAGGTACGAGTCTGGATTTGACGTAAAATATGACATCACATTTTCGATCCAGAAACCTTCCACAGATATTATTGCAGTCGATGAATCCAATCAACCCTTCAGGGAACAGAACGGGAGCCTGTTATTCAGGCCGGGGGGACATGGCGCATTGCTGGAAAACCTGAATGATATTAACGCAGACCTGATATTTGTCAAAAACATCGATAATATTGTACCTGATCATCTTAAAAGCACCACATATCAATATAAGAAACTCCTTGGAGGTTATCTCCTGACCCTGAAGGAGACAATTTCAGACTATCTGCAAAAATTGGATGGTTCTGATTTATCTCCGGCACAAATAGATGAAATGATTCATTTTGCCCAGGAAAAGCTGTTTCTTGATATTCCTGAAGATCTCCACCTGTCTCCAGTGCCTGAAATAACCCGTTTCCTCCATCATTTGTTTAACCGGCCGCTCAGGGTATGCGGGATGGTGAAAAATGAGGGAGAGCCCGGCGGAGGGCCATTCTGGGTAACAGACGAGGCAGGAAAGCTATCCCTGCAAATCGTTGAATCTTCCCAGATTAACCTCAGTGATCCCGGGCAAAAATCCATCGTCGACCGTGCCACCCATTTTAATCCTGTTGATCTTGTTTGCAGTACCAGGGATTATCAAGGTGTTCCATTTAACCTGCCCGATTTCGTGGATGAAAACACAGGCTTCATTTCAATGAAATCAAGCGGCGGCAAAATTCTGAAAGCCCAGGAGTTACCGGGTCTCTGGAACGGGGCCATGGCAAAATGGATAACTTTATTTGTGGAGGTCCCCATTATCACATTCAATCCGGTAAAAACCGTAAATGATTTGCTTCGCAAAGAGCATATTTCCAAATAATTATGGCGGAGAATAAATCCAGGGACTATTTTCTTATCAACCGGAAGGAACGATGGGGTTTGTCGTCCTACGGAAGAATCCTCATTTTTATAATCTTATCGTTATTGGCTTATTGGGAATTCACGACCATATACTCCACCCTTGCACCAGTTAAACCTGAAAAATCAAAGATCCTGGTTCTTGAGGGATTCATCAGCGATTATGTGTTACTTGAAGCTATTGAGGAGTTTAACAACAACAAATACAACCTGTTGATAACAACTGGAACTCCGCTGGATTACGGAAATTTACTCGCATCATACCACAATACCGCCGTAGTTGCAGGAAAGTCATTGCTTAAGCTTGGATTCGACAGCACAAAACTCGTCATTGTATGTACCGATGAGGTCAGAAATGACAGAACCTATAATTCAGCCATCAAATTGAAGCAATGGATTAAAAGGAACCATCCTGAAATTAAAGCAATTAACCTGATGACCATGGGTGTTCACGGAGGTCGCAGCCAACTGTTATTCAAGGCAGCCCTGGGTGATTCAATCAAAGTTGGCATCATTTCAATTCCTAATTTTTATTTCGGACCTCACTCGTGGTGGAAATCAAGCAAAGGATTCAGGGAGACCATGAATGAGGCCATCGGTTACTTTTATGTCCGCTTTTTTTTCCGACCCTATGAAAGTGAATTATCGGGAAAATAGAATCAGACATTTCACGTTTATCAGACAAAAATGACAATTATGCAGAGACTCAGGGTTACACTCTTTTTCACTATCTGGATTTGCTTGTTATCAGCTGCAAATGGCCAAAATGAGTATGTTATTAACTTTAAAATCAATGGGATAAAGGATACGACCTGTATGGTTGCCTATTATTATAGCAACAGCACTTACATTAAAGACACCCTGAAAGTAGACGGTACCGGGCAGTGTGTATACAAAAAAGCGGCGGCTGATCTTCCAAAAGGGCTATACGTACTGGTTATAACAGATAAAATCTTCTTCGATTTTGTAATCAACAACGACCATGTTTTTTCCATTGAGACCTCTAAAATCGGGCCTGTTGATCATATGGTTATCAAAAATTCACCTGAAAACACCTTGTTCTACAAATATGTTCAATATAATAAGGAGCAGTTTGACAAGGTGCAGGAAATAGAAAAGAGTTCAAAGGACCTGACAGATGAGAAAAGCAAGAAGAAGTATTCAGACAGGATAATTAAGATCAACAAGGATTTGGTTGCATTCAAACTTGGTATCGTTGACAAATATCCTGACAGTTTTACCGCATTCATGATCAATGCCATGCGGGAACCGGATGTTCCGGAAGCACCGAAACTTGCCAACGGCAAACCGGACTCCTTATTTCCATACAGATACTTCAAGGCACATTTTTGGGATGGCTCAGATTTTACGGATGACCGCTTGTTGAGAACCCCTGTTTTTCACAATAAGTTAAAAAAATACTTTGAAAACATTGTGGTGCAAAATCCTGACAGTATTATAAAAGAGGTAGATATATACGTAGAAAAATCGCGGCCGAATCCCGAGATGTTCAAATATCTCATCTGGTTCAGCACCTACCGTTATGAGAATCCAGAGTTTATGGGGTTTGATAAAGTTTTTGTTCACATCGTTGACAAGTACTATGTAACTGGGCAAACCACGTGGCTTACCTCAACGGTGAATGAAAATGTGATTAAAAAGGCGAATAAGATACGTCCCTTGCTGCTGGGTCAGCGAGCCCCTAACATGATTATGCAGGATACCAACCTCCAGTTGGTTTCGATGCATAATATTAGTGCCGACTTTTTGCTCTTATTGTTCTGGGATCCGGATTGTGGCCATTGTGAGAAGGAGATACCTGTGCTCAAGGAGTTTTACGATCAGCACAAGGATAAATACAAACTTGAATTCTTCGCAGTGTGCTCAGATACCTCCATGGTTAAATGGAAGAATTCGATAAAAAAGAAGAAGATGAACTGGATCAATGTCGATGGTCCACGCACTCTTACAGGCGATTTTCATGAACAATATGACATCATCTCCACCCCGGTTATTTATCTTTTAAATGATAAAAAGGAGATTATTGCAAAACGGCTTCCTGCGGATAAAGTCGGTACATTTATTGAGAATTACCTAAAGCGTCCTCATAAACCTTAAAAAAAATGCCGTACTGGAAACCAGAACGGCATTCGAAGGTATATTTTCTGAAACCCTAGCTGTTCAATTCGTCAACTACTGCTTTAAAGGCTTCAGGGTGGTTCATGGCCAGATCGGCCAGTGTTTTCCTGTTAAGGGTTATATTTTTCTCCGCCAGTTTTCCGATGAATACAGAATAGGACATTCCGTAGAGACGGACTCCGGCATTGATACGGGTTATCCACAAAGAACGGAAATTCCTTTTCTTCGTGCGGCGATCCCTATAGGCATAGCTCAACCCTTTTTCTACTGAATTTTTCGCAACGGTAAGGACATTCTTTCTTCTTCCGAATTGTCCTTTGGCCCGCTTCAGGATTTTTTTCCTTCTCTCTCTCGAGGCGACTGAATTTACTGATCTTGGCATGGTTTCTGATTTTTTGCGTTAGCGTTCCCGGTTACAGGAATCTTTTGGAGCTAAGCACAAGTT
>JBMOIP010000080.1:0-19215 GCA_049317265.1 Bacteroidales bacterium | reverse complement strand
CTTGACTTCCCCTCCATGAGATTTAATATTCATGCACATAATTTAACCCTAAAAAATCTCAATTATGAAAACTTTTGAAAAAAATTACATCGGAAAAGGCACCCAGGTCGCGAATTTATCAATCGTAAAATTCAGTTTCAAACTGTCAGAAATTGCAAAGCTCTCTCATGTGGACAAAACGGAGCATCTGACCACCTGCCGCCGATTTTGCTTGATCACCTTATAGGATTATTGCTCAATTAAATGAGATGGTCAGCTATCCCTGTGAAGGCTGGTCAATGCGAGCGTTTTTTCCAAACTACCTTTGCAGGTATTCGAACGGTGAAAATCATGGTGATTCATTAGCGCGGCAAAAGCAACGTACACCAAATAGGGGCGACCAATATGGTCGCCCCTATTACATATATTTTCAGTTGTGTCATTAAACTAATTTATCATGCTTTTTTCTTAACCAGGCTCCGATTAACGTATTCTTTAGAAAGAAAACCGACTCCGGGTCATAGGGGCCGATGCTGCTGATTTTCTGCAAAATATCTTCAAACAACTTGAGCAGCATTTTCTTTTCAAATGTTTTTGTTGCTTCCACAAAGAAATCCACAATGGGGTAATAAATTTTACATTGGGACTTGAAGTCACTTTTTCTTTTACAGGTTCTGACTAAGCTCATTGCATTCTCAAATGAATCCAGTTCAAAGAAAATCGCAAGGCCCAAGATACTCATACCCGGATCAATGTCATTCCTGACGCTGTAATATTCTATGTTGTTATTCAACATATTATAACAGTGCAACGCTTTTTTGATTTCGGCATTGCACAAATTTATCTGACATAAATTTGCTAAAAATATTTTTCTGATACTCGGTTTTACTTTGCTAGTGAGAATTTCCGCCTTTATATTTTCCGATCTGAGACCTGCCTCCCTGAAATCCTCAACATGGGTTAAAAAAGCAATTACACTGTTCTTCACTGTAAAATAATTGGTCCACACTGCAGTACTCTTATATTTGACAGGAAGGATATTCAGTAAATTATCAGCTTTTTCGTCCAATACCCATAATAAAACCGTATCGCCGGAGAAATTACTGATGGTAATTCCAGTATTGATATGCCATAAATATTCTTCGGGATTATCAACTATTTCGTTGGCACCTTCGCACAGGGTCAGGTAATTTCGAAAACAACTGTTTGCTTTGGCGTATTCATTCAGTAGCAGTAAACAATAATATTCAATAAATTTTTCCTGCAGGAGGATGAAAGTATTCCTGTCACTGAATGAGCCTATTTTATTTTTTGCAGCGATATCGGTGTAAATGGCCTTTATTATCTTATGTTTTTCACTTCCGGGATAACATCCGCCTTTAATATTCAACTTGCGCAATAAATATATCTTTCCCTGGTTTTGCTGCGCAACTGTATAAGATGTTATCAAAGATTCCTTCGCAAATGAATTTTTTAACTGCAGCTGCTCATAATCTGCAATATTATCACTTTCAATTGCCAGCAGCTGCTGCTCGGCCATAAACTGGAGTTGTAACAGAAAATGACCGGTTTTTGCAGCTTTTTCAATCGAAAAATGAATAAGCTTCCCTGCTTTGGGAAACATTTTCTTATTTCTTAAAATTCTTATTTGAAAGAGCGAATGATACAATTTCTGCTCAGAGGTGGAATTTGCGTAATACAACTCCAGTGATTTGAGAATGAAATCAAAGATGGTTTGTTTACAATGTTTAATTGTGTTTTTATTAATTTCCTTGAATTCTAAAAGCAGTTTATTCTCATCGTATTCCGACATGGAAGACAGATAATCAAATAACACTTCATTAATGGAGGTTTTTAATTCTTTATGCAAACACAGTTTTATGAACGCCTTTTCATGCGAATCCAATGATTTTACCAGTTGAAATATTTCGTCAGAAGGCGTCTTCATGTGTGCGAATATACAAAAAACTACTGAAACTTAACATGCCTCATCCTACTTTTGAAGTATATTGGTTTGTGAAAAAAAAATAAACCAGCTTATTTTGCGGGGAAATCTAAAAACCAATCACATGAAAGATCTTTTTAGCAGAAAACTATGCTGTATCATAGCGGGCATGGCTGCCATGCTGTTTCTAAGCATACAAGCCAATGCACAAACTAATTTAGGCTTTGAAACCGGAAACACCACAGGATGGTCTTCTAGCTTTGGAGCTTCTGCACTTAATACTCCAGGCTATTTCCCTGCCGGTGCTTTAACAAAGGTTGGACAAATATCGACTTATAGTACTAATAATTTGTACCAGGCATTTACAGTAACATCCGGTAACACTGCACTTACAATTCGGTATTGGGGTAGCCCGGGAGGAGGATCTCCTTCGGGCAGTTTTCACATAAAAGTTTTTAAAACAACTGCACCCGGTACTATTTATTATGAATTAACTTCGGTTTCATTAACTTCAAATAATGTCCCTGTCGACCTTACGGCCTGCGTAGGCAGTGAAGTGAAGATTCTCTTTGAAGTAACAGCAGGCTCTAATACTTATTTTGATCCTGATTTGGGAGAATATGTTACAGAACCTACTAGTACAGTGCTCCAGGTTGATGCTTCATTTCCTTCCGGTCCTCCTGCAGGCGTTCCAATTGCTTATGCAGTTACCGGGGGCGGCTCGTCTTGCACCGGCAACGCTGAGGTTGGTTTAGCCAACTCAGAGACTGGTGTAACCTATACACTTTCACCAGGCGCTGCGGTCAGGACAGGTACAACCGGTTCGGCTATCAGTTTCGGTAGCCAGCCGGCAGGCACCTATACTGCTTCGGGTACATCAACCGGGGGAACTACGCCAATGACTGGAAGCGCAACTGTTACCGACATAAGGGTTACACCCACTTTCACACAATTAGGCCCTTACTGCCAGAACGCGACTCCGGGTACTTTACCAACAACCTCCACTAACAGCCCTGGAATCACAGGTTCATGGAACGCTGCCATCAGCACTGCATCAGCCGGAACTACAGTTTACACCTTTACTCCGACTGGGGGCCAATGCGCTAAAACTACTACCATGAGTATTGTTGTCAATGCAAACGTAACACCTGCCTTCACCCAGCTGGGTCCCTATTTGGTAGGTACGACTCCGGGAGCATTACCAACTACTTCCACCAATAGTATAACAGGTACATGGAATGCCGCAATCAGCACTGCTTCCGCAGGAACCACGGTTTACACCTTTACACCGGCTGCAGGCCAGTGTGCAACGACTGCCACCATGAGTGTTTTTGTCTTTGCCAACGTAACACCATCTCCGCAACCGCCTTTTCTGTGGGCTAATGGTATTGGTGGGGATGGCGTGGGTGGTTCTGCAGGTAATTGCGTAACAACCGATGCTTCGGGGAACGTTTACACCGTTGGCAGGTTCAATTCTTACCTTAATTCTGCCAATACCCCTATGGATTTTGATCCAGGCGCAGGCGCCTATTTCTTAACCTCAAATGGGAGTGATGATATTTTTATTACAAAAACAGATGCCAGTGGCAACTTCTTATGGGCCAAATCTTATGGCGGGATTTACAGTGACAAGGCAACATCTATTGCTGTTGATGGTTCAGGGAATGCTTATGTAATCGGAGAATTTACCAATAGTGTGGATTTTGAAGGCACTACTTTGAACCCTGAAGGTGGTACTGGTATGTTCATCCTGAAATTGGATGCCTCGGGTGCTTTAGTCTGGGTACAGGGAATCATGGGTAAAGATCCCACCAATAATGATCTGATTTCAGGGAAATCAATGGCACTCGACGGCTCCGGCAACATTTATATCTCAGGCCTTTTTGATGCCGTGTCCATGGATTTTAACCCGGCACCCGGCGCGGCCAGTGAATATTTACTATCCTCTCCTGCGCCGTTTGGCGATGGATTTATTGCCAAATACGACAACTCAGGAAACTTTGTATGGGCTAAGAGATTACGCGGAAATACGATTGAAGATTCTTATGGGATCGCGCTGGATGGTTCTGGAAATGTTTATACAACAGGGTATTACATGGGAACTACCAACTTTAACCCGGGGGGAACGTATAATTTGTCTTCCGTATCAAATTCGTACGACATATATGTCTTGAAATTAAATTCTTCAGGAGTTTTTGTATGGGCAAAAAGCATGGGCGGTACCGGTGGAGATAAAGGATTATCCATTGCTACAGACGCTTCAGGTAATGTTTATACTACTGGCTATTTTTATGGTACAGGCGATTTTGACCCTAGCGGTTCGGTAAGCAACTTAATCTCAAATGGATCAAATGATATCTTTATTTCCAAATTAGATGCTTCCGGCAATTTTGTATGGGCTAAAAGCATAGGCGGAACAGACGACGACAACGGCTTGTCATTGACCACCGATCCTGCCAGCAATGTTTATGTTGCAGGTTCTTTCAACGGAAGTGTTGACTTTGAGCCAGGCGCCAATTATTACGTGTTGAATTCTGCCGGCGCTAGGGATATCTTCGTCACCAAATTTGATGCTTCGGGCAATTTTAACTGGGCCGACGGTTTTGGCAGCACAGGTGATGATGCCGGATCTTCTATCCACCTTGATGATGCAGGCAGTATTCTGACTACCGGTTATTTTCGCGGCACGGTCGATTTTGATGCAGGTAGCGCAATTCATAATTTAACAGCCCATGCGAGTTCCGATGTATTTACAAATAAAATGGGCATTTCGCAATGGACGGGAGCAATCAATACCAGCTGGACTGAACCAGGCAACTGGACCGGTGGAGTTCCTGGCAGCAGCGATGCAGCGATTATCAACAATGCAGCCAATCAGCCGGCGATTTCCACGGCAGTGGTTATCAACGAGCTTACCATCAACAGTCCGGCTGTTCTTACCATTAACGCATCCGCCTCGCTGACTGTAAGCAGTACCATTACAAATGGTACCGGAACCAACGGACTGGTCATCCTGTCAGATGCCACCGGAACCGGTTCGCTGATAAACGCTACTCCTTCGATACCGGCCACAGTCAACCGCTATTTTCCGGGCGCCTCCACTGCATGGCATCTGCTCTCTTCTCCGGTTGCCGCTCAGGCCATTGGTACGGCATTCACGGCGAGTCCGTCTACCTCGTACGACTTCTTTACCTGGTACGAACCAACGGAAGTCTGGGTTAATTTTAAAAACACCACGGTTGCCACCACTTGGGAAACCGCAAACGGAAGTAACAACTTTGTACAGGGAAGAGGCTATCTCGTGGCATATACAGGCACCGGACTTACCAAACAATTCACCGGGAACCTGAACACCGGAACCGTATCACCCGCACTCACAAAAACCGGCACCGGCACTTATGCCGGATACAACCTGGTTGGAAACCCCTATGCCTCAGCCATCGACTGGAAAGCTGCCAGTGGCTGGAACAGAACTTCACTGGTTGATAACAGTGGTTACGACATGGCCATCTGGAATGATGCCGCGGGCAATTATTGCTCGTACAACAGCAACGGATCCAGCGGAATCAACGGAGGCACTCAGTACATCGCCGCCGGTCAGGGCTTTTTCGTAAACGCTACATCTTCAGGAATACTTGGGATGAACAACGACATCAGGGTTCACAATACCCAGGCTTTCCTTAAATCACCCGATGACATCACGAACATACTTCGCCTGAATGTTTCGGGGAATGCCAACACCTATTCCGATGAAATCGTTGTTGAGTTTGGTCATGCAACAGCTGGTGGCGGGGCCGGAAAAATATTCAGCTTTTATGAAACAGCTCCAAGCCTTTATACCGTAAAGCCAGCCGGCAATTTTTCCATCGACTTCAGGGGAGAGCCCGGAACCGTGGCAATCCCAGTAAGTTTTAAAGCCGGCGCAGACGGCAGCTACACCCTCACGGCCAGCCAGATTGAATCTTTCACCTCCTGGACGGTGATCACGCTGGAAGATTTGCAGGCTGCCAGAACACAGAACCTGATGACAAACCCTGTTTACACCTTTGCATCCTCGAAAAATGATGCGTCAGCACGATTCGTGCTCCATTTTGGCGGCTCGTTCGGGGTGAATAACCGTGAAAATCAGGAAGTATCTATTTATTCTGCAGGGAATTCTGTTTGTATAGCCAATCATTCAGGATCGAACATGACCGGCGAAGTGATCATTTACAACATGATCGGACAGGTGATGATGAAGAAGTCTTTGAGCAATGGGTCAAGGACAACCATCGGACTTGGCGGCAGTACTGGGTACTATCTGGTAAAAGTGGTCACCGGAGAAAAAGTTTACTCGGCGAAGGTGTTTGTCCAGTAAAACGGCAAAATGCAAAGTGTAAAAATAAATGGTAAAAATTTGAAAATCAATAATGTTCAATACAACATATTATGAAAAAGTCGCAGAATCCAATCATCGTTTCATTGATTTTCCTCAGTTTCATGGCATTTGCCCGGATCGGCCATAGCCAGGCACCTCCTCCGCCGCCCGAAGAAAAAGGCACGAACTCCAACAAAGCCCCGGGTGGTGGTGCCCCAATTGATGGAGGACTGACCTTGTCTCTGGCCATGGTGGCCGCTTTCGGCGGATGGAAATGGTATAAAATCCGGAAAAGGAGATTGAGCAATGTTTAACAAAAGTGCTTTTCCGGATTCATAATTATTTTATAAACCTAAAACCCAATTACATGAAAAAACATTTCCCCAAAAAGCCAAGCTGGATGATAGTTGGCATTGTTATCTTGCTTTTTATGATGATCAAGACAAATGCACAAACAAATTTAGACTTTGAAACCGGCAACCTTACAGGATGGACGACCGCAAACTATGGTTGGTCATCAAATGTTGCCACACCGGTAGGCTTCCCAACAGGAGGCGGAACCAGAGTTGGTAAAGTTGTTGGCGGGGATGATTCCTGGGGCGGGGCAGGATACGAGAAATTAACCCAGGCGTTTACAGTTACTTCTGGGAATAAGGATCTTACTTACCGGTTTAAGTCGTACATTAATAACACCTATGCTGATGTGTATCCAGGATATTATCACATTAGAGTTTATAAAACAACAACTGGTACTGATTATTCAAACATAACCGGGTATACAAGTACATCCAATACAATCTTACTTGATCTTACTCCGTGTATTGGTAGTTCTGTAACCATTCTTTTTGAAGTAACTGCAGGTTGGAATCAGGATGTTGATGCACCCACTCCGGCATATATGTGGGTTGATGCATCTGTTCCTTCTACAAGCGCGCCTCCGACTGCTTATGCAATGACCGGCGGCGGCTCGTATTGCACCGGCGGCGCGGCGGTTGGTTTAGCGGGCTCACAGGTTGGTGTTAATTACACGCTTATTAAAAATGGAACGGCCACTGCCACGATTGTCGCAGGTACCGGTGCGGCGATCAGTTTCGGCAGCCAGCTTTTTGGAACATATACAGCTTCAGGTACCGGTACCGGCGCCGTTCCGGCAATAGCTGGTACCACTGCAATGACAGGAAGCGCGATCGTAACCGTGCAAAATAACATAACGCCAACATTCACTCAATTAGGGCCTTACTGCCAGAATGCAACTCCGGGAACATTACCTCTCACTTCGCTGAACGGCATAACCGGCACATGGAATCCGGCAACAATCTTCACTGGAGCGGTCAGCACGATTACCTATACATTTACTCCGACTGCCGGGCAGTGTGCATCTACAACCACAATGGATATTTCTGTCAGCGGTTCCGTTACACCTTCATTCACGCAATTGGGACCATATTGTGTAGGAGCCACTCCGGGAACATTACCTACGACTTCCCTGAACAGCATCACAGGTACATGGGACCCTTCCACAATCAGCACAGCTACTGCCGGAACTACCGTATATACCTTTACGCCCTCATCTGGTGGGTGCGCAACAACTGCCACCATGAGCATTGTAGTGAATGCTGTAGATACACCAACATTCATTCAATTAGGCCCCTATTGTCAGAATGAGACACCGGGGACATTGCCAACCACTTCGCTGAACGGCATTACAGGAACATGGAACGCAGCGGTCTTCACTGCCACTCCTGGAACTACTAACTATACCTTTACCCCAACCGCGGGTCAGTGCGCGACTACTGCTACGATGAGTGTTGTAGTCAATGCCAACGTTACACCTACCTTCACTCAGTTGGGACCCTATTGTGTTGGTGCAACACCAGGTACATTGCCAACGACTTCTCTGAACAGTATCACAGGAACCTGGAATGCCCCAATCAGCACGGCCACTGCGGGAACTACTGTATATACCTTCACACCGACTTCAGGCGGGTGTGTGACTACTGCCACCATGAGTGTTGTTGTCAATGCTGTCCTAACCCCAACTTTCACCCAATTGGGACCTTATGCTGTTGGATCAACACCGGGAACATTGCCGGCCACCTCGTTGAATGGCATCACAGGAACATGGGACGCTGCAATCAGCACTGCTGTTGCCGGAACCACAGTCTACACATTTACCCCATCAGCAGGTCAATGTGCAACAACTGCCACCATGAGTATTTTAATTTTTACAAGCGTTACGCCTGCCCCTTCGCCACCTTTTCAATGGGCAAAGGATATTGGTGCAGCAGGCTGGAGTGCTTCGGGAACTAGTGTTGTAACAGACGCCTCAGGTAACGTATACACCGTTGGCTGGTTTAATTCATACCTTTCCCCCATGGATTTTAATCCTGGTACCGGCCCTGCTGATACATGCTTTTTAAGCTCGAACGGGAACTATGATATTTTCATCCAGAAAATGGATGCCAATGGCAATTTTTTGTGGGCCAAATCTATCGGAGCAGTTTACGACGATTATCCAACCTCCGTCGCAATTGATAGTTCAGGTAATCTTTATTTGGTAGGCACCTTTACTCAAA
Organism: Bacteroidales bacterium; assembly: GCA_049317265.1. Lineage (GTDB taxonomy): Bacteria > Bacteroidota > Bacteroidia > Bacteroidales > FEN-979 > CAIVAT01. The sequence goes on along the minus strand of JBMOIP010000080.1, from coordinate 10,358 downwards.
ATGTAGATTTTGATCCAGGTCCTGGTTCATATTATTTGGATTATGGAAATAGTTACGGACTATTTATCCTGAAATTGGATACTGATGGTAATTTTGTTTGGGTAAAAGGTGTACTTCCCAGCGAAGCAACGATAAGTACAAGTACGGATCAGATTTGGGGAAAATCAATAGCTCTAGATGGCTCCGGAAACATTTGTGTCGCCGGTTACTTTGATGGCGTAACTGTGGATTTTGACCCGGCACCCGGTCCTGCCCATGAGTTTATTATGGCCTCTGCAGCTTTTTATGGCGATGCTTTTATTGCCAAGTATGATCCCTCTGGAAATTTTATTTGGGCAAAACAATTGAGAGGAAGCGGGGGAAATATCAGCGACACCTATGGCATCAAGACTGATGCCTCAGGAAATGTTTACACTACCGGGTATTATATGGGAACAGTTGATTTTGATCCGGGCCCTCCAGGCTTTATGATGTCTTCCAAATTAAACACCTATGACATCTATGTGCTAAAGTTGAATGCTTCCGGAATTTTTGTGTGGGCAAAGAGCCTGAGCGGCAATGCCAATGAAAAGGGCTTATCTATTTCATTGGATGCCTCATCAAACGTTTATACGACCGGCTATTTTTCAGGTTGGGTCGATTTTAATCCGAAAACCGGCATTGCTGATACCTGTTGGTTGCAATCGAAGGGGGGGGACGATATATTTATCTCCAAATTAGATGTAAATGGCAGTTTTGTCTGGGCAAAAAGTATCGGTGGAACCGGTGATGACCAGGGATTGTCGGTTTTCACCGATCCGGCCAGCAATGTATATATAGCTGGTTATTACTATGGAACCGTTGATTTTGACCCGGGTGCAGGCTATTATCCCCTGACTTCGGCCGGTGCTTCAGATATTTTCGTTTTAAAATTAGATAATTCGGGCAATTTTGCCTGGGCGAACAGTATGGGAGGCCCTGGTTACGATGCAGCCACTTCCGTCAATATTGACTATGCAGGCAGCGTTATTATTACAGGCAACTTTGCCGGAACTGCTGATTTTGATGCAAGTGCCGCAACCTACTATTTAACTTCACAAGGCAGTACCGATGTATTTATTAACAAAATGGGAGCATTGGCGCCAGTCGCCTTTGCCGTTTCAGGAGGAGGTTCTTACTGCCAGGGCTCGGGTGGTTTGCCGGTCGGGCTTGGTAATTCAGAAGCCGGTGTGCAGTATACCATCCTGAAAAATGGTGTTCCTCAGGTTCCCACGGTAGCAGGTACCGGCTCTGCCATCTCCTTTGGCAATCAGCTTTTTGGCGCTTATACTGTTAGTGGTACCAATGCAGCCGGCACCACGCCCATGACCGGCAGCGCAGTGCTTGCTGAGGCAATACCCGTTGTTGTAGAGGTGTCCATTTCCGCTGATGTCAATCCGGTTCCTGCAGGAAGTTCGGTTACATTGACCGCTGTTCCGGTGAACGGAGGATTAACACCTGCATACCAGTGGAAAGTGAACGGGATCAATGTTGGAACAGGCAATGCGGTTTATTCTTATATTCCGGCAAATAATGATGCTGTAACGTGCACGCTGACATCCAGCGAAGCGTGTTCAACCGGTAACCCTGTTGTTTCCAATGTGATCAACCTTACGGTTATTCCTTTGGTGACCAACCTTGAGAATATCATTGTTGCGGATGGACAAACCACTTGCTATAGCGCGTTGCAAACCATCTATATAGCCGGAGGTATTACAACTTTCACGGTTCAGCCTGGCGGCTCGGCCACGATGATTGCCGGGCAGAATATCGTATATCTGCCGGGAACCACTGTTCTGAGTGGTGGCTATATGCTTGGCATGATCTCAACCGGTACCTATTGTCCGGGACAGGCAAAATCACTGATTTCGGCTGATGCCGGATCAGATGAAAACCTGTTTAACATCAACCAGGTTAACTTTACCATCTACCCGAATCCCACTACCGGAAACTTCACCCTGGTGCAAAAAGGCGATAAACTTTACGGCAATGTAACAGTTGAAGTTTTCAGCATGCGTGGTGAAAAAGTCATGACCGAAACGATCATCGGGGAGAAGATGCATGACTTCAGGTTCTCTGACATGGCCACCGGACTTTACTTTGTAAAAGTGGTGGCAGATGGTTATGTGGAGACGATGAAGTTAATTAAATTGTAGAACCCCACCCAAATCTGTCCTTGCTCGCATAGACAGCAGTGAAAGGTTTTGTGTTTGGTTAGGCCGCCCCGGGAAACCGGGGCGGTTTTTTCCAATTAATAAGAACGGCCAGTAGGAAACCAGAATTGAAAAGCGGTACATTTACAAGTAATATAACAGCATACAATGGATTATAAAATATTGATAAGGGCATATCATGTTTTGATGTTATTGTTTCTCCTTTCCACGACTACATTCTCTGCAAATTACTATTTTTCATCTGATTCCGGAAATGATTCCTATACAACCATCCAGGCGCAAAACCTATTAACCCCATGGAAAACGCTGGCAAAACTAAACTCGTTTATGTCCAACCTGCTCCCGGGCGATTCTGTACTATTCAAAAGGGGGGAAGTGTTTTATGGTTCTCTGACGATCACAAAATCAGGTACCGCAACATCTCCAATTGTATTTTCGGCATATGGCCTTGGACCCAAACCAACAATAACCGGGTTAACTTCATTAACCGGCTGGACTGCCCAGGGTTCCAACATCTGGGAATCTGATTGCCCGGAATGCGATACCGTGGTGAATATGCTGAACATCAATGGTTCTCCCAAACCGATGGGGCGTTATCCCAACATCACCGACCCCGATAAAGGATACCTCACTTTTGAAGGAAACAGCACATTGCAGATTACAGACAACGAACTGCAGGCCATCCCCGACTGGACAGGTGCGGAACTGGTTGTTCGCTCTTCCCGGTGGACCTTCTGCCGCAGGCGGATCACCTCTCACATTGGCACTGCAATTCATTACAACGTTGCTACAAATTATCCATTGACCAACAACAATGGATATTTCATACAAAACAGTCCGCAAACACTTGATCAGGATGGCGAATGGTATTTTAATCCGATTACAAAAAAGGTTCTTGTTTATACTAATTCAGTAAACCCATCATTGTTAAATATTGCAGTTGCAACACGAAATAACCTGATTTCCATTGACCATCAAAATTATTTAACCTTTGATAATCTTGAGATTGACGGAGCCAATTTTAAAGCTGTTGATGCAGCTTGTGTTGCGCACTTGTCCATTAAAAACTGTGATTTTAACTGTTCAGGAACAGAAACCATTCGGGGGTATGATTTTTCAAACTTGTTGATAGAAAATAACATCATAAAAAACACAAACAACAGTGCGTTGAATATTGAAGGCAGCCATGTCACCGTTCAAAATAATATGATCAAATACTCGGGAATTGCCCCGGGATGGGGTGCTGGTGGCGGGATCAGCATCGTTGGAAATAACAACCAGCTATTAAATAACCGCATTGACAGTACAGGGTATATCCCGATCAGTTTCCAGGGCGATTCCATATTAATCCAAAATAATTTCATCAACACCTATGCTTTTACCCTGGATGATGGTGGTGGTATTTATACCTGGAACGGATGCCCGTCAGAACCAAACTGGATCTATGGAGTTGATCATTTCGACCGGAAAATTATCGGCAACATTGTAATCAACGGAATCGGAGCTTATGAAGGCACCGACTCTCACAACTATAAAGCTGCCAATGGCATCTACCTGGATGACAATGTCATGAATGTTGAGGTAACAGGTAACACGGTTGCAAATTGCGGGTTGAATGGTCTGTTTTTACACAATGCATACAACAACATAGTTAAATCAAACACGGCATTTAATTGCGCCACACAGTTGAATTTTGAAGGGAGCGGATTCTGTCAGACAGATCCGATCGTAAACAACGGAGTCAAGAGCAATATTTTATTTTCAAAGCAACAGGCACAAAGGGTTTCGTCCTTGTATGCAAATGCAATAAATAATGTAAATACATACGGCCAGTTCGATTCCAATTATTATTGCCGCCCGTTCTATGAGGAAAATATCATATCGGTAAACAGTGCCGCGGTTAATGAAAGCTACACCCTTCCTGAATGGAAGGCTGCCTACAATCAGGATGCTCACTCTCACATAACCCCTCTCCAATTCCCAACCTATGTAGTTAATTACCTGATCGGTAGTAACAAATACAGCAACGGGGCATTCAATTCGAATATCAACGGGGCTTCGTGCTGGTCGCCCCTGGGCACCTGTGCCACCGCATGGGATAACACCGGGGTGCTCGACACTGCCTGCCTGAAGTTTTCTTTTTCTTCTTTTTCCGGCCAGACAAACAGTTCCCTGTTGATGTTCAATATAGGAGCAATCGACTCAACCAAAAAATACATTGTAAGATTCAGTTTGAAAGGAACCAAAACCAACCGGAATATTGATGTAAACCTTCGGCGTCAGTCATCGCCTTACACCAACCTGGCACCTTTTCAATCGTGCAAAGTTTTAACAACCCGAACCGAAAATGAGTTTCTCTTTTGCCCCAGTGTTTCTGAAGCTGTTTCCTACCTCCAATTTAACATTGAAGAGCCCGACAGCACCGTCTGGTTTGACAACATTAGCATTTACGTGGCCAATGTTACCACTACAAATCCTGATGATTACCTTCGTTTTGAATACAATGCCACACAAAGCCCAAAAACGGTGGCACTTGCAACTCCCTGCATCGATGTGAAAAATAATTACTATTCAGGATCTTTGACATTGCAGCCATTTGCTTCAATTATCTTATTAAAACAGATTGCTGCAGCCAACCTGGTGAACATTACCATTGCGGGTGGTATGACGAATTGTTACAATGCCACGCAAACAATCACAGTAGCGGGTAACGGAAACACATTCACTGTTCAGAGCGGTGGCAATACAACCATGATTGCGGGAGAGAGAATTGCATACCTTCCCGGAACCTCTGTGAATTTAGGGGGGTACATGCGGGGATATATTGCCCCCGGTGGTCCGTTTTGTATGCCTCCCGCCATGCCGGAAGTAAACATGGATTCTGAGGAAAACCCAATACATTCGGTACAATCTCTGTTTAAGGTGTATCCCAATCCCACCACCGGAACGTTTATTTTGGAGGTACGGGGTGAGGCAGAAACCGATAGGGTTTCGGTTGATGTGTATGGAATAATGGGTGACAGGATGTTCTCAGAAGTGTTGAACGGAGAAAGAAAGCATGAATTCTCGCTTTCAAACAGACCAAACGGGATATTTTTCATTCGGGTAATAAACGGCAATAAATCTGAGACGGTTAAAATTATTAAACAATAAAACTTAATAACTTAAAAATTCTTAATTGTTTGATCACAATTGTACCAGTAAATAAAAATGAGTCGCAGACTCATCATGTTTATATCTTTTGAATGGTTCACAATGCCAGAGCGTGCCGTTAGGTACGCAATATTATTCCATTGGTATTCATTATCGCAAACATCAAACCGTTTGGACCCTTGTTGCGTACCTGACGGCACGCCTGGGATTACTCTCCGACTCATCATGCTATAAATATCCTGTGCCGCTGGCACATTTTGTACACTTGGCCTTTCACTGGTATAAATGCGATCAATCAAATTCTTAATGAGTTTTTTCCAATCTGAAACATATTATAGGTTGTTGAACGATATTCCTGGATTGGGAACTTTCATTTTTCATTTTCATGAACCTGGCGGGAATAAGGTGAATCTGGGAACCGGCATACACCACTATATCGGGAGCAAGATCAAGCGGTTGTTTACCTCCAGGGTGATCATTATCGGGGATTTATCTATTTTACCATTAGGGACAATAGAATTGTCACGGCGAGCCGACTGGCAATTCAAAAAACAGACAGGTGGATCAAGCATCTACACAGAATTTCGGCTCATTGAGCCCCCTAAGGATCCTGGTTTGATCGAGTTGCTCCCCTATTCTTTCATCCAGAACAACCTGAATATCCCCGTTGATACGACCCGGCCGCCAGAAGCATTGTTCTCCAGGTTGTCCTGTTCAAAACGGTGCCAGGTGCTGTCCAGCATTAAATCCGGGGCGGTGGTCCGACCTGCAGAAAGTGATGAGGAGGTGAAGGCATTTTACAAAATAACCAGTGACCTCTACCGGAAAAAAGTAAGGAAGCCGTTGATCCCCGAAGATGTTTTCCTGCGATTTTTCAGGGATAAGGCTGCAGGGGAGGTATTGCTCGTGATTTTCAACGACCGGGTCGTAGGTCGTACTGCAGTGTACAATATCTCTCCACACAATTCAGATCGGTGACCGGCATTTCATTGACAGATTACAAGACCAACCCATTTCAGGAACGGAAGGGAATAGTCCGGATCTGAATTATGGCAACGGCATCATTTTCATAAAATCTTATACATCATTTCACTAGCGTTGCGTCTTAGTCATAACAATATCAATTGATTACAATTTTGTTCTTTGACATCTTGATAATTTTCGTTTAAAAAGAGCTTTTTTATTGGTGTACGATCAAATACGGAAAGGCTTACCAGTTGCAGGATTTCGTAAAGTGAATGTTGCAAATTGAGTTTTTTCTTTGCGATGACAACAAGAACATAAGTTGATATTGCGATCCAAACCTGCGTCTTTACTGCATTCTCGCTATGGCCCCAAAATGTTAGTATTTTAAGATGTTGCTTTATCCATTTGAAAAATGTTTCGATTCCCCAACGATTCCTGTATAAAGCTGCGATTGTTACGGCTGATAATTTGAAATTATTCGTGAGAAAGACAAAAGTATTGCCACTTTCTGCATCAAAATATCGAATTCGCCTCAGGTTATCGGGATATTTTTTTGACGTTAAAGGGCCTGTAAATTCAATGGTTTGGTCGCAAAGTACCCCTTTCTCCTTGTCTGGTATTCCACGGTCTAAAACTCGGTATTTCATATTCTCTTTTGCTCTGATCACAAAGTTTGTCCGCTCACGTGCAAGCCGCCACAGTCGTGCAAAATCGATGTACGCTTTATCCATAACCAGGTAACTTCCTGCAGGTAGTGAAAAATAATCCAATGTTTTGACCTCGTGCACTGAACCATCGGTGATAAAGATATATTCTGGTATAGACGTTTTCAGATCAAGTAATGTATGAAGTTTTACTGCACCCTTTTTTGATCGAAACTTGGCCCACCAGAAGACATCTAAACACAAATCCACTACAGTCGCATCAAGAGCAAAGATTCTTCCTTTTAGCTTTAGATCCAGTTGATTCTCATTTGCATAAATAATTTTTGCCTGTTCAATAAGTTTGAGGCCAAAATCACGGAAGATTCTCCAGTCTCTGCTCTCGTTGGCTCTTGAGATGGTCGATTTATCGAATGCTTTTCCTATCCCGAGCCGATACAACTTATCCTGGTGCAGACTTAGGCAAAGTGCTGTATCACTTAAACTTTCCCGATGAGTAAGTTGCCCGAATGCCATGCAGAGAAACTGCTTCCAACAGGTAAAGTCTTTGGCTTTATAGTTCCCATTGTACCGTTTGACGCATACTTTAAACAAATCATCTGAAGCGAATTCGATCAATTGAGCAAATACCATCTTTCCCTTGTTCATCCTTGAAGTTTTGAACAAAGAACGGGAAAACCAATTTCTAATCGTCGCCGACCAAAAAACTCTTCAAACGATGATATATCAAGACTTTCAAAGAACTTTTAACAAAAACAACGCAACGCTACTGACATCATTTTAATAATTTCATAACTTCCGGCCGGGGGATACAGTGTATATTGCATCTTGCGAAATTCAACCCTTCATTTCAAACAAAAAGATGTGGTTGTAACTTAATCCCTCAATCCCATGAAAAAAATTTCCGTATTAATTGGTTTATCGCTGATTTCAGCATGTGCCTTTTCGCAATGGACATGGCAACATCCCTTACCGCAAGGCAATACGCTTAATTCAGTTTACTTTCCCGATGCCAATACCGGGTATGCGACGGGTGATTATGGAACCATCATAAAATCCGGCGATGGAGGTATATCCTGGACTCTTTTATCTAGTGGAATAACCACCGACTTACATTCAGTTTTCTTTACCGATGTCGATAAAGGTTATGCCGTGGGTAATGGCGGAGTCATCCTGAAAACCATCAATGGAGGTGCAACCTGGACTGATCTGTCGGGCGGAACAACCAATTTGTTAAGGTCTGTTTACTTTTCCGATGCTGATACAGGCTATACTGTGGGTGATTCGGGAACTATTTTAAAAACCATCAATAGTGGCTCAATCTGGACTGCTTTATCAAGCGGCACCATAAATAATCTGTATTCAATCTTCTTTACCGATGCCAGTACCGGGTATGCAGTGGGTGATGGCAGCACTATCCTAAAAACTACTGATGGAGGCACAACCTGGACTTCTCAATATATCGGAGCATCATTTAATACCTTCTTTTCGGTATACTTTCCCGATGCAAATACAGGTTATGCGACAGGGAGGGTCGGACGCATCTTAAAAACCATTGATGCTGGCACAACCTGGACTACTTTATCGACCGGATATTCTCCAGACTTGTATTCCGTTTACTTCTCCGATAACAAAACAGGGTATGCTGCAACAAGTTCATACTCAGGCTTGATAAAAACCATAGATGGCGGCATAACCTGGTCATCTTTTCAGTTTGGAACAGCTTTATACTCAGTTTGCTTTTCCGATACCGCTGCGGGATATGCGGTGGGTGAAAACGGAGCCATCTATAAATCCAGTAATGGAGGTACAACCTGGAGTGCTTTTTCGAGTGGGAAGGAAGAAAGGTATTTATTTTCTGTAAACTTTGTCAACGCGAATACAGGCTATGCTGTTGGTACTGGTGGAACCGTCTTAAAAACCAGCAATGGAGGTGCAACCTGGATTGCTCTATTTACCGGAACAAGTCCCGGAACAACTTATAATTTTTCATCAGCTTGCTTTACAGATACGCTTACAGGTTATGCCATAGGTGCTTATGGGATACAACCTCCAGGTATTAGATACATTTTAAAAACAACAAATGGAGGTAAAACCTGGACTTATTTATCGACCCCAAACCAGGATATATACATTTCAGTTTACTTTACCGATAGCAATACCGGCTATGTAACGGGGTTAAGCGGAACCATCATAAAAACCACCGACGGAGGCACAACCTGGACTGAATTATCATCCGGAACCACCAACTATTTCTATTCTGTTTTCTTTCCCGATGCCAATAACGGTTATGCCATTGGCGATTCAGGAACCATTATAAAAACCGCAAATGGAGGCACTACATGGACTAAACTGTCGACCGGTACAACTCATTTTTTTAGTTCAGTTTACTTTCTCAATGCCAATACAGGCTATATTGTTGGAGGTCAGCATTTACCCGGAGGTGATGGAATCATCCTGAAAACCACCGACGGAGGCATGACCTGGACTGAATTATCATGCGGAACCCCTAACTATTTGTATTCAGTTTTCTTTCCCGATGCCAATAACGGTTATGCCGTTGGCGATTCAGGAACCATATTAAAAACCACGAATGGAGGCACAACATGGACTAAACTGTCGACCGGCACAACTCATTTTTTCGTGTCAGTTTTCTTTACCGATGCCAATACCGGTTATGTGGTGGGTGAAGGGGAAACTATTTTAAAAACTACCAATGGTGGTACTTTTGTTGAAGAAGCCGTATCACCGGAGCAAACAATCATCATTTATCCCAATCCGGCAAATAATAAAATCACAATTCTGGATAAGAAAAAATTGCCCGGGGCGACAACAATAAGCATCTACAATATTACCGGATCTTTGGTTATGTATTATAAGATCAGAGATCGAAACCCGGTTGAATTAGATGTCAGCACACTGGCCAAAGGTGTTTACCTGGTGAAAATACAGACGAAGGCGGGGATTGAGATTAAAAAATTAGTGGTTCAATAACAGTGGCACCCTATCATAAAAGTTCATACAACCTTTTTCCAGCTTGAACGAAAATATTAAATCTGATACAAATTTAGTTAAAGGATCTTCAAAATCAAAAATTGCCAACTGAAAAAAATAATTCCCTTGCCGCTTGTTATGCAAATTGTTTGCACAAAAAAAGGGTTTCAGATTTTGGACCTTCTGAAACCCTTGCTACTGCTGTCTCCTCGCCAGTATGGTCAGGGCATCAATCAGTTACACATTCTTTAACCTTTTTATCATGTTATATTATTGAATTACATCTGGTTATACCTGGCGTCATTTAACCACCACTCCTTTTCGTACTACCCGGAATAACCCTGAATTACCCGGTTTATGAGACAAATATGAGACAGTTTTTTTTCTGATA
>JBMOIP010000079.1:0-19507 GCA_049317265.1 Bacteroidales bacterium | reverse complement strand
ATGCAATTCCTGATCCTTGATTACCTGAAGCTTCAACACCTGAAAATGTATAATATCCGGTAGGAATAGCACTTTGTACCAAGATACCAGCACCAGGGTTTTCTAAACCTGTTGCACCGGTAACTTTTAAGTTACTTATTACTAAGCGATCAGTTGCATTAGCCCCTGAAGCAGTAATAGTCATAACCGGAGTAGTGGCTGCAGCCGAACTAATAAAAGTAGTAGCACCTGCTCCATTTAAAGTTATACGTTTGTTTACAGTTACGTTTTCGTTAAATGTTCCCGCAGCAACCGTAACCGTTGCCCCCGGGTTCGCTGCATTGATACCAGCCTGAATGGTCATAAATGAAGCAACAGGATCGGAAACTGTTACCGGGCCAACGCCTAAGCAATTCATAGGGCTTGCAACATTCGAGAACGGCAGGAATTCTACATTTCCTGAAACAGAAGAAGCCACGGTATATGCATTGGTCGTGCCCCACCAGTTGCAGGTGGCATCCTGTAAATTGGATGTATTTGTCGCAAAACCATGGGTATTACCAACAATTGAATTATGATGTGCTGTCGTATTGATAATTCCACCTGATGTGTTATACCGATAAGCATACATCCCATAATCAAAATTAGTGACGTTACAGTTGGCGATGTTCATATTGATGGTTCCGCCATCAGCCAAAGGGTTGATACCCCAGCTATCGGTAACATTTGCACCGGTTAACGATACATTGTCGACAGTGAAATTCATGGTTCCGCTTGTACTTAAGCCATAAATACCATCCATTAAAGGATTGGTGATAGCTGAGTTTTTGTATGTTCCATTGGCATCAATCCAATAAACAGAAGTTTGGCTGTTATCGATGTCAACATGGTCGGCAGTGATCGTGCCGGGTCCGTAAACCAGAAGAGCGGTGGCTGTCCAGTTAGCGCCGGAATAAGCGATCTGGCTGATGCTGCAATCATTGATTGTACCGTTTGCGCTGGAGGTCTGGATGCCGTTTTGCGCGGTCACCGGCGTATTTCCCATGCCTACCACGGTTACATGATCAAGATCTACCGTTAAATTGCTTACTCCATCACTGCCATTAAGTGCAATACCGTTTTTTTGGAAATTATTAACGTTAATATTATTAAGTGCAATCGTGTAATTTAATGAAGGAGTATTATTATAAGCATATACTCCAACACCATGCTGAGCGCCACTAAATGCATTATCCATAACATTAACTACATCTGCATTGTTTACTGTACCACCTGCATTCCAGAAAGCAATTCCATCAAATCTGTAGTTTGCGCTGCCTTTATGATCTCCATCTACTTTAACATCTTTTAATGTAAATGTGTTAACTCCATCAACAAATACAACTGGTTTATTGGAATTGCTTCCAGTTGTGAAGAAAAGTGGTAAAGTTGCAGGTGATTTAATGGTGGTGCTGGCTTTTCCAGCGCCGTTGATTGTAAGATTATTTGTTGTTATGTGGAGTTGTTCGGTGTATGTGCCGGGGGCAACCAAAACAACATCACCTGGCTGAGCAAATGTGGTATTTTCTTGTATAGCCGGGGATATTCTGCGTGTTTCAGTATAACCGGCAGCATCAGTGTAGGAACGAACATCAAAGGATGGTTGATTTGCCAAAGTAACTACATGGTTTCCAAATAAATTCGATGTCCAGATTTCATTCCAGTTGATTTGGCTGTTATCATATCCACCTGTGTTTCCACGTGCTATAATATAATTAACAACACCCGTATTATTAAATGTATTACCTGTAACAATAGCTCCACCAACAGGGTCAACTATCCAAGGTTGTACAGGATTAGCTCCATTCCATCCACGGAATCCTATTAAATAGGGAGTAGCAACTCCAGTAAATGTATTTCCCGTAATTAATCGTCCACTATTTAATCCTGTAATACCGACACCATTATTAATAGATACTACAGTATTGTTAAATAGATTGTCAGTGATACTATAAGAATCTATAGGGTGGCTTGCATCCCACCTACCCATATAAAAGGCGCCTTCATCAGTAGATGTATTTACAACGCATTTTTTCATAGTAAATGCATCACCAACAATTTCAATTGTTTTATTACTGGATACTACATTGTTTACAATGTTATCTCCTATACCTAAACCTTGTAAGGTTACATTATTAGCTTGAACAAAAATACCTGAAGGCCCAAAATCAGCAATAGAATTAGTTGTAATTAGAGTAGCAACATCTGAATAGCTAGTAATTACAGAACCATCTGCTTTTACACCTCTAATAGTTAAATTGTTTTTATCAATATACAAACCAAATTGATATGATGCAACGCCAAATATGGGTTTGTTACTGGCAGTTTCGTAATAATTGCCAGGATAAACATCGATCACATCTCCTGCAGTAGCACCATCAATGGCGGCTTGTATAGTAGAATAAATTGTTGTTTCTCCACTATTTGTAATAGTTGCACAATTGGCTAAGGCTCTGTTTGTCCAGATTTTAGTAGTACCAACATTGTATTTATTATATCCGGTGGCATTTACAGTTACTGTTGCCGGGCCTGTGACATTATTTCCATCAGACCAGATTTGAGTGTTTTCAGCTAAAGTTCCACTGTTTAATGTAAAAACAGAAGGGGTTGTAACTCCTGAACCCGGATCCACATTTACTGCACCCCAGGCATTGGTGCCTGTATTTAAATTAGTTGCGCTAACAGTAGAACCATTAACTGTTAATCCGGCACCTTTACTTCCATTAATGGTTACACCATTTAAAACACTGTTAGCATTATTATAAGTATTTAGTCCGTAACATTGACTGTTGCAATTCATGGTAATATTGGAAATTGTAACAGGATTAACAACCGTTCCAGCATAAATACCAATAAGATGTTTATACCCATTAGTTGTACTCCACGCAGCATTGTTTGCCTGGAAGATTACATTGCCTAGTCCATTGATTGAGATGCCAGGCTTATCAACATTCATTTGAGAAGTGAATTCGTATGTCCCTGCTGCCACTTCAATCACATCGCCTGCAATTGAAGCGATGACGGCAGTCTGTACAGTAGGATAGTAGGTTGATTGGGTAATATTTTTAATATTCGATTGGCAAACGATATTATCCCAATAAGCATCATAAGAATTAGTAGAAGAATTACCATCATAATAGGCAGATGCCAAAGTAGCATCATTAAAATTATAGGCTTGCATTATTACATTACCAATGCTTATAGAGCCATTTGAATTTACAGTACCAACCAGGTTGCCATTCATATAATATTCGACATTGCCTCCTGCTAACCGTATTTCGAAATTGTACCAAACATCATAAATGGAAGGAGTAGCAAAACTTACCCATCCACCAGCCGTCTCATTCCAATAACTAAAACTAGGAGTGGCACCATCAATATTGCGGAAACCAATAATCGGGTATGAAGCTACATTATTTGAAGCGTTAAATGTGGTTGCCCACATATCACTTCTTCTGTGCTTAGTAGCCCAATCTGCTGGCAAATAAAGGGAGCCTTTCAGAACGTTTGCGTTTAATCCATTCTGATCAAATTTCCGTCCCTGGGTGTTGTAAAATTGCCCGCCTTGTCCATTAGGCCGGTTTGCTGCACCACCAGCCGTACCGTCGATTGAAATTTTAAGAGCATTAACTCCTAAAGAATTATCAGATACAAATGCAGCAGGAGCATAACGGTCAACATACCACGCCCCACTCGTTTGCGATATAGAAAGAGTTGGAGTTGTGTTGAACGTTTCATTAAGATAGCTGTTTTGTGCCCAGCTACCCATCGCCACGAAAAGAAGCGAAATAGTTAAAAGTAAAAATTTTTTCATGATGTGTGGTTTTTGTGTTTCTTTACGGATTAAGGTTAAGGTCCTGCATGCGCCATGGCCGGCAGGAGTATATAATGTGGTTGGTTTTACAATTCGATATGACACAAATTATCTATGTTTTCCTTCAGTTCCGACAGGTGCTGGGTCTGGCGTGACAGTTTATACCTCCCTTTGCTGAATATGGAGATAATGTCGTCGTACTCCTTGCTGGCCATGATCAGCACCTCCAGGTGTTTGTAATTCTCATTGATGTATTTAAGTATCGCCGCGTCGCGCAGGTTGTTGATCTGCAATACGACGAGGGATATCACATAGTTGTTCAGAATACGGATCGACTGCTCTGTATTCCGGGCAAAAAAGCCGGTACGCTTATGGAAACTCAAATACTCCTGGATCTCCACCTCCATTTCAGGATTGTAGTGTATGAATAAGATATTCACAATATATGTGCATTAAGGTTGGTCGGCGACTAAAGGTCAAATTCCATGCCATGCCTTTTATTGCGTTGAAATACAGCGTTATATGTGAGTTTTTATATGCAGGCTGCAGGGCGTGTGTGCCCGAAATCGGGCATTATGTTATGGAAGTGTTAATAAATATGGCAATACGGAAACATGCCCGAAATCGGGCATGCCCGGTTGGGCGTATGTAAAATGATATGTTTGGCGGGAGATTTACTTCGAAGTGACAGGAATATTGTACTTCTCAATTTTCCGGTCGAGAGACTGGCGTGAGATATTCAGCGAACGTGCAGCTTCTGCTTTTACGTACTTCGCTTTTTTCAGTGCTGTGATAATGGTCTGTTTTTCAAGTTCCTGCAAACTGGTTGTTAATTCAGTCACTTCGTTTTGACTGGTCTTGGGAAACATTTTTCCAGTAAAAATAAAATGACTCAATTTAAGGGTATTGTCGCTGCTCAGGATAATTGCACGTTCAACCAGGTGTTTCAGTTCACGTACATTTCCGGGGAAATGATAACCAACCAGCCATTCAATTACCCGGGAGTCAACACTATTAATCGGTTTGGCGATGGATGCGGAATAACTATTCAGGAAATGATAAAACAACGGGGCGATATCCTCTTTCCGCTCTCGCAGCGGAGGAATATGTAATGTGATGGAATTCATGCGATAATACAGGTCTGTTCTGAACAACCGTTGCTCGACAAGGTCTTCCAGCTTTTGATTTGTTGCGGCGACCACCCGTACATCGATGGGGATTTTTTTTGTGCTTCCCAGCCTGACTACCAGCATGTCATCCAGGATCCTCAGCAATTTGGGCTGGGTGGTGAGTTTCATTTCTCCGATCTCATCCAGAAAAAGAGTGCTCTCGTGGGCAGTTTCAAACCATCCTGCTTTTTCATGGATAGCGCCGGTGAACGCTCCTTTGGTGTGTCCGAAAAATTCGCTTTCAAAAAGCTCTTCCGGGATGGAGGCGCAATTGATCGGGAAAAACGACTTCTTTTTTCGCGGACTCAGGAAGTGTATGGCTTTGGCAATTAATTCTTTCCCAGTGCCACTCTCCCCTGTGATGAGTACGTTGGAGTTGTCGGCAGGAGCGATGCTGTGTATCAGCCTGATCAGATCTTTCATCTGCCGGCTCTCTGCAACGATTTGTTGACCGATCAGCTTATGAACTTCCGGAGGTAAAAGAAGCAGATCCTTTCCACCCTTTAACTTGTCCCGCTGGAACTGAATATATGCGCTGGTTTTACGTATTGCACGGTCAACGTCTTTCAGATGAAATGGTTTGTTGAAAAAATCGATCGCACCCTGACGCATGGCGCTGATCACGGTTTCCATCTCACCATGGGCGGTAATCATAATAACTTCAACAGAAGAGAATTGCGCTTTGATTTTAGTCAGCACCTCGATGCCGTTCATCTCGGGCAACCGGAAATCAAGAATGCAAAGGTGAATCGTTTCCCTGCTCAGAATATCGAACGCCTCAGAGGGCAATCCGGCTTGAAATACGCCAAACCCCTTTTCCAGCAAGAACTCTTCAATTTCGTTCCTGATACCGATTTCGTCATCAACAATAAGTACCTGGAGTTTTTCCATGGAAAAAACAAGGAATGGTGGTTAATCATCCTCTGCAAAGTAAACTGTTTTTTTTATATCTGCCAAACAATAACATAAAAAAAACAGAATAGAATATTAAACGACAGGAATTACCAGGAGGACACTGGTAAACTCATTAACGCTACTTTTAACCCGGATCTCCCCATTCATCTCTTTGATGATACCATATACAATCGGCAATCCGAGACCTGTTCCGTGTCCTTCCATCTTGGTGGTGAAAAAAGGCGTGAAGAGCTTGTCCAGGTTCTCCTCGCGGATGCCTATCCCATTGTCGGTAATTTCAATAATCACCTGGTTCTCGTCGGAAGAGACATTTATTTCAATACGCTTTTTATAATTGTCCTTTCCTAAATTCAACATTTTTTCATTAACTGCATAAATGGAATTGGATATTATATTCAGAAATACCTGTTCCAGTTTATAGATATTTCCAAGGACATAAATGGTTGCCGATTCGTTTTTACACACCATCTCAATTTCTTCAGGTTTTAGCCTGGGAGCCAACATTTCGAGCGATCTGCAAATAACCTCCCGGATGCTGACCTTTTCAAAAAGAATTCCCGACTGATCGCGGGCAAAAATCCTCATGTTGTCAATAATTTGCTGAATTCGTTTGATATTCAGCTGAATGGATTCGAATTTTGTATTGAGATAGGAGGGTGAAATCTCATTTGGTTGTGACTGAATCTTTTGCTGAATATTTTCTATGGAAAGTGAGATGATAACCAGCGGCTGGTTTATTTCATGGGCCATCCCGGCGGATAATTCACCCAGGGATTCCATTTTTGACTTTTGAATTAAAATCTGCTGCTTGATCCGGAGTTCGCTGATCGTTTCATGCAGCTCATCTACTGTTGTTTTTAATTTTTCCTGGGCGTTATTCATGCTGATAATGGATGAGATACGCCACGCGATGTTCTCAATAAAAACCCTCCGGGATTTGGTAAACGGGTTAGCCATTGCTGAAGCCACGTTGATGCACCCAAGAACTTTATCACTATGGTAAAAAGGGATAAATGCCAATGATTTAATGCCCATCTTGAGAAAATCATCTTTAATTTGGGCAGGCTGTTCATCGAGGTAATCGTAGCGGGGAGTGCCCAGTTTGACAAGTTGAAATTGTCGTGAATCCCGGTTAAAGGTTTTAACCCTTTCAACAAAATCGTCAGGCAAATTGTGATGAAATATCAGGTCCAGGGTTTGTTTCTCCTCATTTAAAATGTAACCCCCGCCAAAATTAATATAGTCGAGACGACAAAGCTTTGCAAAAATATCTTTAAGAATATTTGCAAGGTCCATCGACATTAAACTTTGAACCTTTATCTGCTCCTCGATCTCAGAAAATATCTGCTTATGAACCTCATCGGTAATGTCGCTTGCAACGTTCAGGAAGCCGATTATTTCACCGTTATCATCCAGGATTGGGTGTCCCGTGAAATTGAAATAGTAATTTTCGTCCCCATTTGCCAGGGTTGTATTTCCGGAAACCATCGTACCTGATTCGAGCACAGGATAGAAAATAAGTGAGTCGAATTTGTCGGTCAGGTCTTTTCCCAGGATATCAATCAATGGCTTATTGATCATCTCAGAAACACTCTTTTGGAACAACTTGGCCATTTTTTCATTGGCATATACAAAAATTCTGTTCCTGTCGACAATTGAAATCGGTTCATTGATGTTTTCTGCCATGATCCGGTAGCGGTTCTCCAGCAGACTATTTTGGCTAATCAGGTTGTTATTCCTCCTGACCGTTTTGGAAAGTACAGTGTTTTTCCGTCTGAGCTGTTCGGTCTGTTCAACATTATCGGTCAACTCCTTACTTAACTCAGTGGTTAATTTATCCAGCCTGTTTTTAAGACTGGTATTCTCGCGTTTGAGTTTGTCGATTGATTGCTGCAGATTGTTCATGCCAAGGGTTTTACCTTTACAAAGATAAAAAACATGAACAAGTTTCGAAATTTATTGTAGGAAGACATGCCATGACATGTCCATCATGGTTCAATCCTCCACGATAACCTGGTATTTATCCAGCAACCCGATCACCCCGGCGGAGGAGAATTTCGCGCCTTTCACCCTGTTGGTTTCAAGATCAATTGAGAAATTACGGGCGCTGCGGAAGTCGGCTTTCTCCAGAACCGTATGCTGAAATACGGTTCTCGTGAGGTCGCACAGTAAAAATGATGAGGAGGTGAGATCCGCTTCCGAAAATTCAACCTCCCTGATGGAACATTCGTTAAATACGGTACTCCTGATCTTCTTTTTATAGAAGTTTGAGTAATCAAGCGAACAGCGATCAAAGCGGAAAGAGAGGAGGAAGTCTTTACATTTTGTGAAATCGATCCCCATCAGTTTGCAACCAGCAAACGAGGCGCTTTTCAACCCGGTATTGTTGAGTTTAACCATGCTGAAGATACAATCCTGGAATTTGCAATCGAGAAAATCGATGTTCGAGAGGTCGGTTTTTGTGAAGTTGCAGTTCACAAAAATGCAGGAATCAAATTCAACGTCCGAAAGTTTGGTGTTTGTGTAATCAACTTTGGTGAAAGTTAATTTTTCATGCAGTGCTTTGAGCATGGTACTATCTTTAAGTTATGACTATTCCCTTACCGATTGATCACAATCATACCCGTGATCGTTTATTGCTGTCCTCCGGGATGGTGCATGGTCTGAGCCCTGAATGGGCTCAATGTGAATAACCACGGGTGAAACCCGTGGCAAGGATGTCTCCCTGGACCCCAGCCTTGCAAGGGCTGAACTTTTTTGATATTCAGCTCCTTTAGAGCTGAGAGTACCGGGTTGGTCTATCCACGGGTTTCACCCGTGGTTATTGAGATTTAGCCGCTTCGCGGCTGATACATTCTCATGGACAAAAGTTAGCTTTCTGGTATGATTGTGATTAATCAAATTCCCTTATGTTCTGTTCGAATTCCTCCACGAAAGGTTTTGCTTTCTCATAATCTGCACTTGAAACAACTACCGTTACAGAACCCGCTCCGCCAGAGGCGGTATACCATGGTGCGAGCGACCCGATGGTCTCGTTTTGTAAGAATGCTTCAATCTCAACATTTTCCAAAATACTTTTCACCATTTCGGCCTGCCATACTGTTCCGGAAAAGATTTCCACCGGAACAACTTCATGATTTGGTTCCATCAGGTTTTGGGCTTTTTCGCCATGAGCATAAACCTGTTCCCCATCCTCATTTCGTAATTTTTTCGCGTTTCAGCTTCTTTACTCTTGTCTGAAATGAAAATGGTGGTCTTGCCGCCATCAAGGATCACCGGATATTTACCGATCACCGACCCTGTCAGGAGTTTTGAATCGGGAATTTTCAAGCGGTTGTGCTCCTGCATCATCCTGTATTCCAGTGTATCTTTTTTCATGGTTGGTTTCGTTAGAATACCCGTAAATTATGAGGTATTGGTGCAAGATACGGATAATTTGTGGCATTATATTGTTTTTTTGTTTTCATACCGGAGCTGTAGCGGAAATTATCATTTCCCGTTATGACGGTTTTTATGTAATTTTGCACACAACTTATTCATCAACTCAAATTAATTTCCAATGGTTGTAAACGAAGAACTCGAATCGAAAGTAAAAAACGTTCTTGAACAGATCCGCCCATACCTCCAGGCAGATGGCGGCGACATTGAATATATTAACCTTACCGAAGATAATACGGTGAATGTCAGGCTGCTTGGTATGTGCGGAAATTGCCCCCACAGCCAGATGACCCTGAAGAATGGCATCGAAGCAGCGGTGCTGCGCGCCATTCCTGAAATTAAATCGGTGGAATCCGTATCGGCCTAATCCCGTACGGGCGCCCTTCACGGGCGCCCCATTAGGGATTAATATTTCCCCACAATGGGCATCCTCCGCCCCGTGCCGAACGCCTTCGGTGAGACGCGGAGAATGGGCGGTGTCTGGTGCCGCTTGTATTCATTGGTGTTGACAAGTTTCAGCACACGGTGAACCGTATTCCCTTCAAATCCCAGTGCAATCAACTCCTCTGAACCGATTCGGAGCTCAATATAATTATACAGAATGTTGTCGAGAACCTGGTAGTCGGGCAGCGAATCGGAATCTTTCTGATCAGGCCTTAATTCGGCTGAGGGTGGTTTAATGATGGAGTTGACCGGGATAATTTCCCGATCCTGGTTGATATACCGTGCAAGGTTGTACACCTGTGTTTTATAAACATCCCCCAGCACCGAAAGTCCTCCGCACATATCGCCATACAATGTTCCATACCCCACGGCAGCTTCGCTCTTGTTGGAGGTATTTAAAAGGATATAGCTGAATTTATTGGAGAGGGCCATGAGAATGATGGCCCGCACCCTCGCCTGGATGTTCTCCTCCGCAATGTTAAATGGCAGTCCGGCAAACTGGGGCTTCAACGTGTTTTCGATCGACTGAAATGCATCTTCAATCGGGATGATGTCGTATGGAACCCCCAGGTTATCGGCCAGTGCAACGGCATCATTAATGCTGTGGTCTGATGAGAATTGCGAAGGCAGCAAGACCGCCCGCACATTTTCGCTGCCAAGGGCTTTTGCCGCCAGAACCAGCGTAACAGCTGAATCAATTCCCCCGGAAAGCCCGAGAATCGCCCTCGAAAAACCCATCTTTCCGAAATAGTCGCGAATCCCCATGATAAGGGCCGAATGGATCAAACGGGTCTGGGCGGGTGTTTCCGGAAGGTTGCCGGATTTAAACGTATTCCTGTGAACCGGAGTTTCGCCGTGGGGTTGCGTGTTCCCGGTTACTGATTTTTGATTTGTGGATTTTGATTTCTGAAATTCAAAGATCACAAAATCCTCTTCAAACTCCTTCAACATTGCAATGGTCTCTCCGGCCCGGTCAACTACCATGGAACCTCCGTCGAAAATCAGCTCTGTCTGACCGCCTACCTGGTTGACATAGATGACAGGCAAATGGTAAGCAACGGCATTTTTTATAAGGATGTTGCGCCTGATCCCCGGCTGATCGTAGCTGAAGGGCGATGCTGCAATGTTCAGGATGACATCGGGATTAAGTTTTATCAGCTCATCCATCGGGTTACGGATATAGAGCGGATCGTCGGCAATGTTCCAGAGATCTTCGCAAACCGTTACTGCAAAACGGGTTCCCTGGTATTCAATAACCGGGTAAGGCAGCCGGTTCGGTTCAAAATAGCGGTACTCATCAAACACGTCGTAGTTAGGCAGGAGGGTTTTATGAGCTTGCCCAGCGATTTTCCCCCCGGCTAAAAAGTAGGCGGTGTTGTAGAGCGGTTTCCCCTTTGGAGCAGGATTGCGTGAAGGAGCCCCCACGATGGCGGCGATGCCTGTGCAGTGCCGGGCAATGGCGGCAACCGCATCGTCACAACGCTGGATGAAGTCGTTGAATTCGAGGAAATCCCTTGGCGGATAGCCACACACGGATAGTTCGGCAAAAACCACCAGGTCGGCCTGCTTCGATTTGGCACGTTCGATGGCTTCCGTAATCCGTGAAACATTGTTCTCAAAGTCACCGATCCGGTAGTTCAGCTGGGCAAGGGCAATCTTCATCGTGGCGGGTTAGAAGAGAAAACCGATATTGAGTTCGGCAAAATTCAGCTGACTCTTTTCAACAAGCCCCGTTTTGGCATTCGTGCCGGTTAAAATGTTGTTCAAGGCATTGGAATAGGAGAGACCGATCATGATCCTCGACGATTCATCCACATGGTATTCAAGCCCGACACCAATAAGAACAGATTCCCGGATAAGGGTAACACCTTCATTGTAATCGATTGGAGTACCATCTACAGTGCCAGTTGTCAAATCATAATGGTCATTCACTTTTGCTTTAAGACGGAAAGCGGTACCAAAACCAATCTGACCGTAATAGGCCATCTTTCCAAAGGTTTTAGTTTTCATCTTGATCATCAATGGAATTTCCAAATACAAGAAGTTGTACTTTCTGAAAATCTTAGTATTATTATTGGCGGCATCCAAGGAATCCATATAGTTTACTTTCCCATTGATGAACTGAAAATTGATGCCCGTAGAAATTGCATAATTTTCTGAAAAATAGAAATCACTGATAAATCCGACGGTAGCGCCAAGTCTGGCGCCATCACTGGAATAGCCTTTTGTTCCCGGGCTCATCCAGCCGATGTTCGGGGAGACTTTAAGCCCCAGTTTCATCGGGAATTTCGACTGGCCGAAACTATTTCCCTGGAAACAGAGGAGGAGTAAGAGTGAAAAAATGAGCGTAAGTTTTTTCATATGGATTGTTATTTTTGATCAGGAGAGAACTCCGTAACAAATGTAGCCATTAATCCTCCTGTCGTTGAGTGTTATTTTATAATTTTATCCAAAAATAATCAACAGCAACCATGATTGGAGACAAAGCCCATTATATCAAATTTTTGCCATTGTCCCCGCCTGAAGGCCATGGCAATATACAGGTATAATCACCCTCAACCAATAATTAATTATGAAAAACAGTGACGACAATGTTTATAAGGAGGTCCAACGGTTCCCGGCAATATGGATCTGGATCGGAAGCGGATTGCCGGCGCTGGTGATGTTCGGGGTATTCAGTTTTGCGATCAACCGGCAGGTCATTCAAGGGAAAAAATTCGGCAATCATCCCATGAGCGACCAGGGATTGATCATCGTGGCTGTGCTGGTTATCCTGCTGCTTCTGTTGATTGGCATCATGTTCGGTGTTGCCAGGTTGCACACCATTGTTGACCGGCAGGGAGTCTCCTTCCGTTTTTTCCCGTTTCAGTTTAAATACCGGAAGATCGGCTGGGAGATGATAGATAGTTGTAAGGTTGTAAAATACAATCCCATTCTCGATTTTGGCGGATGGGGCATCAAAGGAGACAAGCGGAGGAGGGTTTATAATGTCTCGGGCGACATGGGCCTTCAATTACGCCTGAATTCAGGGGCGACGATCCTGATTGGCACCCGGGAAGGCACAAAGTTGTCAGCCTTTCTGAAGGAAATCGACACGTTGCCGGTGAATTAATCTGAAGATCTGGTCTATAGTCCTTTTTTTTGTCAATGATTAGCGAAGCGCTTTCTGTGTCTGTAAGGATGGCATGGTTGACATATGTCAATGAAATCATGTAATATGTTCTGACGAACCTTGATATATGTCATTGTTGACAAGCATGGTGATATACCTATATTTTACATATTTGTAATGCTAAATGTTTCACAAAGGTGCGACGAAAAAATTCTGACTTGAAATCCTACTAACACAAAATAAACAAAACAAAATCAATTAATTATGAAAAGAAATCTATTTGCAATCGGAGTTGGCTTCCTCCTTCTCGGGGCTACAATTTTTTCAGGCTGTTCCAAAGAAGGCCCACAGGGTCCTGCAGGTACAAACGGAGTGAATGGAATTAACGGAGTTAATGGAACCAATGGATTAAACGGCCAGGATGCAAATTCTTCCTGTCTTGTATGCCATACCGTGGCTAATTTCGATGCAAAAATTGCTGAGTACCATCTTTCAAAGCACTATTTAGGCACCTCCAGCAGCAGAAATACGAAGTTTTGTGCAAGATGCCATACCAGTGAAGGTTTTCAGCAGATCCTTGGCAGCGGCCAGTATGTTGTTGCCAATGATATGCCGGCAGCCAACAGGATCAACTGCACCACTTGTCACAAACATAACGGATTTAATTTTTCAGGCGACACTGTTTCCCAGGTTTTAACCAACAATTCGCCTGTATACCTTAATTATAACAAAAACCTTACAGCAACCGATTTCGGAAGCATCAACAACCTTTGTGTTTCCTGTCACCAGATTCGTGGTGCAACAGCGTTGGTTTACTCTGATACAACCCTCACCCCCGATGTGTTGAACAAAGCATTTGACCAGCTTCCTTATTTCCCGTTTGCCAATGCCAATGATAATGACACTGTTCAGTACCGTGCCGGCAGAAGTTTCTCAGTTCATGATGGCAACCAGTCAAACCTTTTTGCAGGGATCAATGCCTATGAATATAAAGGTAAAACCTATACCAGGACCTGGAAACACTCCGCCTTTTCATGTACTGATTGCCATATGAACAAGTTTGACGCTGCCACAGGCGAAGGCGGACACTCTTTGATCGTTAACAAAGCAGAATGTACAGCCTGCCACGGTACAGATAAACTGACCCCGATCCAGAACCTGATCAGTGCCAAACTGACCGAACTTGCCGAACTTCTTACCACAAAAAAAATCTTCAAGAAAACCGTGAATGGAACTACCGGCGCTATCTCCTACAGTGCATTGGCCACCCACGATTTCAATGGCAAACTCTACCCGACCACCCAAACGTTAGGCGATCTTTTTGCAACAAGTTCAAGCAACAATACGGTGAGCCCTACAACAGGTCTGGTTATTTATGGTAACATGTTAAAATATGCCAAGGATGCCGACTTTGCCATCAGAATTGGACGCACATGGAAATATGGTGAAATGGGAGCAGCTTACAACTATGCTTATATCAACAGTGAACTTTCAAAAGGTGTTCACAATCCTACATACGCACTGCAGGTATTGCAGAATTCAATTGATTGGGTAACCGCAAACTAGGTTACGGTTCATACCTGGTCGGGAAAGCCTGTTGGAACACTTTGTTTCAGCAGGCTTTCCATTTTCAGCGAAGTGTGCCAGGTAAATCAGTGCTCATAAAACGTCAGTCAGCAAACCTGCATTTGAAATAAAAGGAGTGTCCTGGCGTTTGATCAGGTAACAAATCAAACAATCGAAATACCATCTTTAATTTGTTGAAAGTGAGAATCTCTTTTGCCAGTTTTGCGTTTTTGATCCTTATCCTGTCAGGATGCGGCGGCAGCAGCGGAAGGATGAATCCTGATGTCTCCAGGGTCAGTCAGCCCGATGTGATCATTCACAGGTACGATATTGACCTGTTTAAAGTAAACCCGGAGATGCTGCAGCAAGGACTTGAAAGGCTGAAACCCGGATACCGTTTTTTCCTGGACACCGATCTGGGTGACCCGGAAAAGCTCGCCGACATGAAAGCCTACCTTGAAAACCCGCGAAATGTCGGGTTTCAGGCTGCCGTCGACAGCCAGTACCACCAGGTTCCTGACATTGAAAGGGATTTGACGCTGGCATTCAGGCACTATAAATTTTATTTTCCCGGATTCAGGGCACCAAGGGTGTACAGCTATATTTCCGGCGGAGATTACGATTTCCCGGTACAGTTTGCCGATACTGTGCTACTCATCGGGCTGGATAACTATCTCGGGGCGGGTTTTAAACCTTATGCCCTGGATGGATTGCCTGCATACCGGACAACCCGGATGACTTCAGCACATGTGGTTCCCGACTGTATGAAAGTGCTGGAAAAAATTACCTTTCCTGAACAGTTTCCTGGAAATACGTTGCTGGAACAGATGATCGATGCCGGGAAACGGTTGCTTTTTGTGGAGGCCATGATCCCGCAGGGAGATGATCGCAGTAAAATAGGATATTCAAGCGTGCAGTATGACTGGGTTGTGAAAAATGAGGTGCATGTATGGACCGCCATCATTGAGAACAGGATGCTTTACAGTACAGATGGTGCACTGATCCGTTCATTCATGGCCGATGGCCCCTTTACGGCTGAATTCTCAAAGGATGCCCCGTCGAGGCTTGGCGAATGGCTTGGCTGGCAGATCGTCAGGAAATATTACAATAACCAGCCGGATGTTACATTGCAGGAAGTAATGAAGGAGAAGGATGCGCAGAAGATCCTTCGCCTATCTGAATATAAGCCGGAGAAGTAATCCCGGTTTCCTGTTGATAACTTTTCCTGATTTCCCCTTCACTTTTTCATCTTTTACCGATTAAGCAGGTAAAACACCTGTTTATGCTGGTAAAAACATTTGGGAGTGCTGTCTATGGCATCAAAGCCACCACAGTGACGGTGGAAGTATATATGGATCAGGGGATCCAGTTTTTTATGGTTGGACTGCCCGACAATGCCGTAAAGGAGAGTCACCAGCGGATTGAATCAGCCTTGCGCAACAACGGTCAGCGAATTCCCGGGAAAAAGATCATCATCAACATGGCGCCCGCCGATATCCGGAAAGAGGGATCGTCGTATGACCTGACCATTGCAATCGGGATCCTGGCAGCCAGTGAGATTGTGAAGACAAAAAAGCTGGACCAATTCATGATCATGGGGGAACTCTCCCTCGACGGAGGCCTGATGCCGATCAAGGGGGCGCTTCCCATTGCCATCGAAGCCCGGGATAAGGGTTTTAAAGGAATACTGTTGCCCCTGCAGAATGCGAGGGAGGCCTCTATCGTGCAGGAAATTGAGGTTTACGGCATTACCTCGATCCGCGAGGTGATCGGGTTTTTCAATGATGAAACGGTGTTGAAGCCAACCAGGATGGAGGCCATTGACGAATTTTCGCGTCATGTGTCACACTACGAGCACGACTTCTCCGACGTTCGCGGCCAGGAGAACATTAAAAGGGCGCTTGAAATCGGTGCGGCGGGCGGGCATAATGTGATCCTGATCGGGCCTCCGGGAGCCGGCAAAACCATGCTGGCGAAGCGCATTCCATCCATTTTACCACCTTTGAATCTGAAGGAGGCGCTGGAGACGACAAAGATCCATTCTGTGGCAGGAAAGCTGGGAAGTCACCGTTCGCTCATCCTGCTCCGGCCATTCCGGGCTCCCCATCATACCATCTCAAATATGGCCCTTGTAGGCGGGGGCAGCATTCCCCAGCCTGGGGAAATTTCACTGGCACACAACGGGGTGTTGTTCCTCGATGAGTTGCCGGAGTTTAAACGTACGGTGCTGGAGGTGCTAAGGCAACCGATGGAGGATCGTGTGGTCTCCGTTTCAAGGGCTAAAATGACCCTGGAGTTTCCAGCCAGCTTCATGCTGATTGCGGCCATGAACCCTTGTCCGTGCGGGTATTACAACCATCCATCCTTTGCATGCCAGTGCAAATCGGGGGAGGTACAGAAATATATAAACCGGATTTCGGGACCTTTATTTGACCGCATCGATATTCACATTGAGGTGGTTCCGGTGGATTTTAAGAAGTTGAGTGATTCCAGGGTTTCAGAGCGCAGTGAAGTGATTCGTGAAAGGGTGATCTCCGCCCGGTTGATTCAGCAGAAAAGATTTGAGGGGTTGGATGGGATTCACAGCAATGCCCAGATTCCTCCAAAAATGTTGAGACAGGTATGCAGGATTAGTGAAAGCGGCAACCTGTTGTTGAAAACTGCCATGGAAAAACTGGGACTTTCAGCCCGTGCTTATGACAGGATTTTAAAGGTTTCACGCACGATTGCCGACCTGGACCAGTCACCCGATATCAGGACCGAGCACCTGGCGGAGGCAATTAATTACCGGTCGCTGGACAGGGATTCCTGGGGAAGGTAAAAAGATTAACCACAAACAAGATACACATTAACCTCGGGCCGTATTACTGGAAAGTGCCTATGCAATATGCCTTGTCTATGAAATTAATAAAGCAGGCCTGCTCGTGGAAAAGCAAAAGGCTATGCCTTTGTCTTATGAAGGAGAAATTCTGGAGGTCGGATACAGAACAGAGCTTATGGTTGAAAACCGGATCATTGTGGAAATAAAATCAGTTGAGGCTCACAACAATGTTCATCTTGCACAAATCCTGACATACCTGAAACTGTCAAAGCTCCACCTGGGGTTAATGGTAAATTTCTACGTTAGTTCACTGAAAAATGGCATCAGACGAGTGATACTCTGATTATTTCCTCTTCGTGTCCTTGGTGCAACACTTTGCGTCCTTTGTGGTTCATTGACTTACAATTTCCCTCGTGTATCTTACAACATCATTCTACGCTTATATCTGTAAAAAGGATTTGAACAAGTAATCAGAAAAGAGCACCAGCAGAGACGATCAACCAGTGGTTGCCTGATAGGGAAACCCGGGGGAAATAATCAATATCCAATGAAGGTGGCTATCGAAGAAGCAGGTCGGCAATGAGAAAACAGGCAAAGATGACCGAAGCCATGCCGTTCATGGTGGCAAAAGCAAGGTTGACTCTCGAGATATCGGTGGGTTTGACGATGAGGTGCTCGTAGCAAAGCAAACCGGTAAAGATGGCTGCACCAATCCAGTAGAGCAGGTGGAAATTGCCAAGGATTCCACCAGTGACCACAAGAAGGATGGCGAGCAGGTGGAAAAGCGCTGAAAGAATCAGTGAATTTGTCCGGCCGAGTTTGGCGGGAAGCGATTTCAGTTGTTCCATCCGGTCGAACTCCATATCCTGGAGGGAGTATAAAATATCAAAGCCGGCAACCCAGAAAATAACGATAAAGGAATAAACCAATGGTAACGGATCAAACCGGGCGGTAACGGCCAGGTAGGCGCCTATGGGAGCGAGGGCAAGACCAATCCCGAGGAAGAGGTGTGAAAGGGAGGTAAAACGTTTGGTAAGACTGTACCCAAGAACGACGATCAATGCAACAGGTGAGAGTAAGAAACAGAGAAAGTTAAGCATATAGCTTGCCGCCATAAAAAGCAAAGCGTTGACGACAACAAAAAGCAGGGCAGACCGCGGACTGATCAGATTACTCGGAATTTCACGGGTGGCAGTACGCGGGTTCTTTTTGTCAAACTCCCGGTCGACATAACGGTTGAACCCCATCGCGGCATTGCGGGCAAAAAGAACACACAGCAATACCAGCAATAACAATCGTGCGTTAATAACCTGGTGATCTGAATTCAGTGCAAGGAACAGGCCAATAAATGCAAAGGGCAAGGAAAAGATGGTATGATTAATTTTGACAAGGGAAAAATAGTCGGCAATTTTTGAATTTCTTACAACAGCCATTATTCTGGATTTTCGCACAAAGTTAAGAAAATTGATTAGGCGCAATCATACCAGTTAACACATATAAACCTCAGTCGGTATGGTAATGACCCTTCCCCTGCCCTCCCCTTGAAGGGGAGGGAGACCCTTTACCAGAAGATGATGCTGGAAATGCTTTGTTTGCGGTGCGCATGATTGAAACTTCCTCTATTTTTTTTAGTACTTGTTTTAAGTGGTACCTGATTTCATCATTGGAGAATCGAAGAATCATTATTCCAAAATCCTCAATTACGCCATCCCGTTGCTGATCATGCTCACGACGGTCAGTTCTGTTGTGGATCGGACCATCCACCTCAATCACTAATCTAACCGCATGACAATAAAAATCGGCAATATAAAATCGGATCGGATGTTGTCGTCTAAATCTAAGTCCGGCTAATTTGTTGGTTCTTAAATGCTGCCATAGAATTTTTTCACAAGGTGTCAGTTTTCGCCGGAGTTCTTTGGCCAGGTTAATGGTAGTTTGATCTGAATAAAACAGAAATGCTGGTTCGCGGGTTTTTCCAATGTAAGCCATAATATTTTAATCTTTATGAAACTCATTTACAGCTTTATCGGAGAATTTATAAAAAGTGAGGAACGAAGGTTGAATAGTTGAAAACTTTTCCCAGAGGGATATTTAGCTCCACTCAATACGCAGAATTAAGTGGAAATCCTCGACAAACGTTCTCCCTCCCCTTCAAGGGCTACTCTTTATACACATCTTCTGTCAGACCTATTAACAACGGGTTGTTAGCA
>JBMOIP010000078.1:0-19921 GCA_049317265.1 Bacteroidales bacterium | reverse complement strand
TTCCCCATTCATCGGGAATGCCTTCGAAACGACGATAGGAGATGGCACGCTTGCCATTCCAGCTGGAGAATACTGCTCCTACTGCACCCCAGAGCTGCTCCATCGGATCTTCGGGGAAAGGCTTGCCAAGAACTTCCTTTACCTTTTTCTTATAGATGTCAATGAGTGCTTTCAGGTCTTCTGCCGTAAGGTCAGTGTCACTTTTCGCTCCTCTTTTTTCTTTCATCTTATGGAGTTCCTTCTCAAGCTGAACGCGAACACCCTGTCCCTCTTTGGGTTCGATGCCGGCAGCTTTTTCCATCACTACGTCAGAGTACATCTGGATGAGACGACGCTGTGAATCATATACAAAACGTGGGTTTTTGGTCTTTTTGATGAGACCTTCACGCGTGATGTCGTTCAATCCGACGTTTAAAACAGTCTCCATCATGCCTGGCATAGAGGCACGGGCACCGGAGCGGACGGAAACAAGCAGCGGGTTGGTTTTGTCGCCAAAAATCGCGCCCATCTCTTTTTCTGTGGCTTTCAGGCTGTCGGCAACCTGTTTCTTCAATTCCTTAGGATAGGATTTTTTATTCTGTTGGTAGTAAGTACAAACTTCTGTGGTAATGGTGAAACCGGCAGGTACTGGAAGTCCAATGTTAACCATCTCAGCGAGGTTCGCACCTTTACCGCCCAGCAGATTCTTCATTTCGGCCGTACCTTCAGCTTTTTTACCACCAAAATAGTAGACGTACTTGTTTTCTTTAGCTTGTTTTGCCATAATTGACATCATTTAGGTTAGTGAAAAATTTTAAGCGGCAAAAGTACAAAATAATACGCTTATAACCGTGAAATTCAGGCAGGAAATTTATAAACAGGATGTGTTGAAATCTACCCGTGGGCAGGTATGAAATTGCAGCCGGAAACTGGAAAAATCAGTAGTTAAGTTTACCGATATTGCTCATATTCCATAGAATCCATTGCTGCCGGCCCCGAATGTAGGGAGTAGGAGAGGCCGGATTCCATTTCAACGGATTGGGAAGTACCGCCGCAACCAGGGCAGATTCACCTCTTGATAAACCGGATGCCGGTTTCCCGAAGAATTGCCGGGAGGCGGCCTCTGCACCGTAAATGCCTTTCCCCATTTCAATGACATTCAGGTAGACTTCCAGGATACGCTTCTTCCCCCATACAAATTCAATTAAAACAGTGAAATAAACTTCCACTCCTTTGCGAACCCACGACCTCTGTGGCCAGAGAAACACATTCTTAGCCGTTTGCTGGGAGATGGTGCTTGCTCCCCTCATTTTTTTACCCTGTTTTCTGGCATTGTACTCTTTCGCCTTTTCAATAGATTCAAAATCGAACCCGGAGTGTTCAAAGAAACGGTTATCTTCCGAAGCAACCACTGCCAGCGGAAGGTTCGCTGACATTTGATCGATGCCCACCCAATCTTTTTTCAGCTTGATCGCATCACCATTCCACGATTGTTCTCCAATCCTGATTATCATCAAGGGTGTGACCGGGGGATTGACGAACTTATAAAGCACGACGAAAAAAATGGATGAGGCAAAGTAGATGATGATAAAGTACTTTAGAAAACGGAGGGTTCGGAGTAGCAGTTTTTTCAACGGTTCGGATTGTCTGACAGATGTAAAATGGTTGTGAAAATGAATGATCACTTACGTCCGTTGATATGTTTGTTCAACTCATCAATGGAAGATTCAAAATCAAAAGCATCGTTCAATAAATAATAGTTTTTTATATCCCAGGTGTATTTATAGGCAAACTTGGCAAACTCAAGCCGGTTCGACTCAAAAGAGAAGAGTTTCATGATCTCCTTTACTTGCTGACAGCGAAGGCAGTTGGCCGCAACGATCTGTTTTGCAATGGTCAGTTTGCTGGATTCGAATGATTTTGAAGAGATCGACTCCACGGCCTGGTCAAAGGAGCGGTTGTCCATGGGCCTTGGGCACCCGCGGGGGCCTGCATAATCGTCATGATGGTTGTGGTCACCTTCATAATCTTCACGGGGCTCAGCGCCCGAAGTAGTTTGGGTTGTGGTTGTCGTAACACTCGCACCTCCAAACATGCTGCCCGTGCTCACTGTGGTGGTTTGGCTTACAGTGGTCGTGCTAATCCTCGGAGTTGTTGAAAAAATATAAATGTTCTGACCCTGTTGGGGTTCAGGAGCTTCATCCAATGGCGTGCTGTTCATCATGCGCAACACCCACAATCCTTTATTGTTTTTGAGTGCCTGGTAGGTCGCTTCCACTTCGGGCTGAAGATAGATGGTTTTATCGATCTCCTTTAGATCCTTGTTTTTAAAAATAACCTTGACCTTGTAATTGAGTGCATTCAGGCCTGTGATTTTAACGTTGGTTTCAGGAGTTGGTGATTGCTGAATGCCATTCATGATAACGGTAAATGGTTCTTTTTCCTGGGTAAAGATGACAAGGTTTGAGAATTGTGCCCTGGACGAAATGGCCAGCATTGTAATAAATAAAATAAGGGTAATTTGTTTGATGGATCTCATGAACGAAAAAGTATTTGAGTTAATTATTTCGATTTTCCCGAGATATAACGGTCAAGGTCATTCTTTGACTTTTCGGAATGCAGGGCGTCTTTAACCTCACCGTAATTATCCCTGTCATATACATGGTCATAAGCAAACTTGGCAAAACTGATTCTTGAAGATTCACTGTCAAACACAAGGATGACAAGTTTAACCTGAGCAGCCGTCAGACAGTGGGTCTCTGCAACTTTTTTTGCTGCGCTGAGCTGCATGGGCTCAAAAGGACGGGCGCTGATATCAACAAGGTTTGCAGTGAAATCGGCATCTGAAACGGGATTGGCACAACCTGTGGATTTTGTGGGTGTTACAGCTTCACTTTTCGCCGGACTTTCACTCTTCGCGGCCTTCTTTTCCTCAGATGGCGCTACAGATGTCGTCGGAGGCGGATTTTGCGGAGCAGATGATTCAACCTTGTCCATCCATTCTGAAGATGTCGATTCAAGGGTGAAAACGCCTTTGGCATTTTTCTCCACCTTGTAGAACATTGTGCTGCCGGGTTTGTTGAAGACCATTTTACTCAACTCCTTCATGGATGGGTCGGCAAAGACCACTTTAATCTTAAAACTTGGACCACCCGGATTGTCAGCCTCCACTCTCGATGCAGGTTCGGAATTTTTGGATTTACTGCCGAGATAGAGCGTGAATTGTTCTCCTTTGGGGGCAAATACAACCACGTTACCGAATTGTGCCATCACACCCAGGCTGAAAGCCGAAAGAAAGATGACGAAAAAGATTTTTACATGTGATTTCATAATGCGTATTTAAAAAACAGGCAAATATAAATAAAAGGAGTCTATTACACCTAAAAGGCGCACTTATCAGTGCTGTTTTGCATTCAAACCGGTAATTTTGAATTCGGTCCGGCGGTTAAACTGGTGATCTTCTTCTGAACATTTATTTCCTGGCTTGCAGTTGCAGTTATTGAGCAACCTTGTTTTACCATATCCTTTTGCAGTTATCCTGTCAGCGCTAATTCCACCTGAAATGATATATCCGACAGCCGATTCTGCCCTTTTCTGTGAAAGATCCAGGTTATACTGTTCTGAGCCGCGGCAATCGGTGTGCGATCCAAGTTCTATCAAGATAGGATACTCCTTCATAAGGCTGATCAGTTTGTCAACTGATGGCCTCGCATCGGCGCGGATATTCCATAGATCGAAGTCGTATAAAATATTTTCCAACCGGTAACTTTTATTGATTTTAAGGGTGTCCGGCCAACAGGGATCAGGCTTGTCTGCCACCAACCGGGTGGTGGAAGAGGTAACACGAATCATGGAATCAGTTGGTTTTTCATACACCGACTGAACTTTCCGGAAGGCATAGATGTCATCTCCTCCTTTTCCTCCCGGCCTGTTGGAACTGAAATAACCAACTGCGGCTTTATCAGAAATGGCCAGTGAGAAGTCATCAAAGGATGAATTTATGGGAGATCCCATATTTTGAGGGGCACTCCAAAAGTTTAAGGAATTTTTGGTTTTATATAAATCAAGGCCGCCAAACCCGGGCCGCCCGTCAGAGGCAAAATAGAGTTCCCCACCGGCGGCAGCAAACGGGAACATCTCTTTCCCCGGCGAGTTCACCATCGGACCAGGGTTGACAGGTTCGCTCCACTTGCCGCCCACTGAGTCACAATACCAAATATCAGTTTCACCCAATCCTCCCGGCATGTCAGAAACAAAATAGAGCCTCATCCCGTCAGGAGTAAGTGCAGGATGACCAATGGAATAGGCATCGCTGTTCAGGAAAAATGGAGTTGTAGCCGACCAACTTCCATTGTCGGCTGCGGCCGTATAAATTTTCAGCAGATGAGTCTTAATATTCCCCGGATCTGACTTCCCTTTGTCCTTTTTCAATCGGGTGCAATTAATGAAAACCCTGGTGAAATCGCTGTTGAAGGTTAAAGGGCCGTCATGCCATTCCATGCTTCCGGCTTCGGCAAACAAAACAGGAGCCGGATATACTGCAAAGAAACTGTCGTGTTGGACTGGTGAAGCAACGTACAGGTTAAGGAAGGAGTTCCCTGTCCATCCATACGTTTTCTGTTGAACTTTGCCGGAGATCCTGTCGCTGGTGAAAACAACACCATCTTTGAAACAGACTAAACCAAATTCCGATTCCGGGGTGTTGAGTGACTGAATGTTCCAGATCTCGAATTCAGCTTTTCTTGATCTCCAGCTAACGGCACTGTCACAGAATTGTGCGTACAAGGCTCCCTGGAACTGCCCACCTGCAAGGGAGTCGTACTTCAGAAACAGGAATTTTGCTTTATCGTAATCTCCTGACGATCGCAACATTTGGGCATAATGATAATATACGCCAGGGGTAAGACTTATAGCGGACCGGACATCCTGTTGCAAATCGATGGCCTTTGCATACCATATTTTCGAATTGGAAACATCATTAAGCAAACGGTAACAATCAGCCAGGAGCAGCGCAGTCTCGAAATTATCACGATAATTTTCCTTTGAAACCTCATGCTGTAAAATTTCTATCGCCTTGGAATAATTAAAGACCGACACCTCATTGGTTGCACGCTGAAAATAACCCTGTGCAGAGCCTGCAAGGCTGGTAAGCAGAAATGAAAATACGATGAGTATGCGTTTTCGCATGGTTAAACTATGGATTAAAAATATCGTGGTGTCAGCATTCTCTCTTTATGGAATAGTTCAAATTCATACCCAAGCCTGATTTCATGTGATCCTGAGTTATATGACTTCAATACATTAAACCAGATGTCATAAGAGTACCCGATGGCAAAACCTTTTCCGACATTCACCTGGATCATGAAAGCAAGTGCTTCCTCTGTTCGATAAGCTGCGCCTAGTGTAAGCAGGTTGCTGATCAGGAAACTAGCATTGAAATCGGCCTGCAACGGAGTGTTAGGGAGATATTTAACCAGGATGGAGGGGATGAATTCGAGGTTGGTACTTACCGGGATGGCACCCCCCGCCATTCCATAGAAGTTACGGCGAAGCCTGGTGAAGCTGGTTTTATTGTCCGGTGATGTGCTGGAAACCAGCATCTCATTCTGGAGAAGGTGTTTGGCTGATAATCCTGCATAGAAACGATTCCCGTAAAAATAGAGGCCGAAATCAACATCCGGGACAGCACGGTTGGTAACCGGGCTTGTTAATAAAAGATCGTTCTGGTCCCTGGGGTTGAGTAATGACCAGTTGATATCCATATACTTGAATCCTGCCTGTAATCCAAAACATAAGGTTGCCGATGGGAAAAGTATCCGGTAGGCGAACGCGGCCATGGCGCCATAATCAATAGCAGGTCCAAGCTCATCAAGGTAGGCATTCAATCCCAGGCCGATCGCCGGATTACGCAAGGGAGTGTGCGCATTGAATGAGATGGTCCTGGGCGCTCCTTTCATCCCCACCCATTGAATCCGGGTGATCAGGTCAAGTGACAACCTCCCGCCACTTCCTGCATATGCCGGGTTGAATGCCAGTTTGTTGTATGCATATTGGGTAAACAATGGATCCTGTTGTGCATAGGTGCAGGAAACCCTGAAAATGAGGAGTATGAGAATAAATTTCATATTTAGTCCAAGGTTCCTCATGATCTGGTTATTGACTTCCACCTCTTACGTACACCCACCCTGAATATGTTCCTCCGTTTTTAACCGAGAGAATATAATAGTAGGTGCCATCAGGCACATATTCATCCTTTGAGTTTGTTCCTTTCCATACAATGGTTCCATTATTGTAGTTCTCAAATTCATTGATCTGGTCTCCCCACCTGTCGAACAGGGTAACTTTGTTTACCGGGAAATTTTCGATGCAGTCGATGATCCACCGGTCGTTCTGGCCGTCACCATTCGGGGTCAGGACGTTATAAATTCTAATACAATCCTCTCCG
Source organism: Bacteroidales bacterium (assembly GCA_049317265.1). Lineage (GTDB taxonomy): Bacteria > Bacteroidota > Bacteroidia > Bacteroidales > FEN-979 > CAIVAT01. The sequence continues at coordinate 13,497 of JBMOIP010000078.1, read as the reverse complement.
GGATTGATTGGTTTATCGATGATGGTAACCCGCATGCTGTCGCTATGACTGCAACCTGTAAGATCGTCAACCACCGTAAGATAAAAGGTCGTATCCCTGAACATCGGTTTTGTTAAAGGGGCTGGCGAGAAACTATTTTCAACAAGGTTTTCCGGTTCCCAGGAAAAGGTGTAACTCCCTGACCCTTCAGCGCCAGCTCCGGCCAAACGTGTGGTTGATCCACGTTGAACAGACTGATCAATTCCGGCCTGAGCGGTTACTTGCAGATAAATAGTTACTTGCATCTCATCAACGGAATCCTGGCCGGAACATGGCCCCCTTCCCATGGCGGTTAAGGTAAGTGTGATGATGCCTGTTTCATCCTTTATCGGTGTGTAAACGGGAGAAAGGGTCCCGGTCCCGGTAAGTTTCCCCTGCCCGTTATGTGACCAGGTGATGCTGTCGGAATGTTGAATCGCTGCTCCGGTGATCGGAATGGGTTTAGTCACACATGTTGCCTGGTCAGGACCGGCAAAAGCGGATGGTCCGGGTGAAAATGTCAGCAATACCGTGTCAGATATGTCAGTGCATGGTGGCATGGATTGAACTGTCAGGAACAGCTTTACCCACCCGCTGGAGATATCCGATGTTCCGGGTGTGTATGTGGGATGGAGGTTCCCCGGATCGTCAAAAATTCCCGTTCCGGAGGAGCTCCAGCGAATTGACTGGTAAGTTCCTGCTGATGATCCTGTGACGGTAAAGAAATCATTTTCGCAAATCTGCTTGTCGGGTCCTGCATCGGCTTCCGCCTTTTGGTTTACAGAGATGGTGACACTATCTGTGGAGGAGGGACAGATACTGTTGCTGATGGTCCATGTGAATAGGTAATTTCCGTCAATCAGGTTGTTAATCAATACATTGGCCGAAGTTGTGTCCTGAATGACAGCAGTTCCGGGCCCCTGAACCTGGGCCCATTTACCGGTCCCGGTTAAAGGGGTATTTGCAGCCATGAAGGTGGATGTAAAAGAACCATTTTCAACACACAGGTACTGGTCCGGTCCGGCATTGGAGGGTGTTGGAGCCGATTCGATGATGACCGACATGGTATCCGATGACAGGCACAATCCATTGGTTACTGTGTAAACAAAGAGGTAACTTCCCTGAATTAACCCGGTTGCTGTGGTTATAAATGAGTTTTGGGGGAAGATCGCCGCACCAACCGGTCCTGAAATTTGTGTCCAGTTGCAATTTCCCGGGGCTGGCGTGTTTCCTGTCAGGGTAACGGTTGAATCCATGCAAAGCCGCTGGTCGGCCCCGGCAACTGCTTCGATATGTTCTGTTACATAAATAAAGAGGGTGTCGTTTGAACACAAAGGAGGCAATGGAATACCTGAGTCGCAAACAACCAGGATCACTTGATCCTCACCGGTAAACCCTATATCGGGCTCATAAGAGAACTCTCCTTCTGCACTGATGTTGAAAACTCCATGAGACGGTCCTGATAATGGGACCACAGAACAAATCATGGAAGTATGATCTGCGGTATCTGCATCATTGATTAGTGTATTTCCGGTTATAATTGTATTGATGCACAGTGTGATATGTTCATTTTCTATCAAAGGAGGATCATTAACAGGCAGGATATTGAGAAAAACCCAGGCGGTATCGCACAATCCATCAAAGTCACAAATGCGGTATTTGAGTGTATCGAGGCCGGCATAGTTCAAATCCGGCGTGTAAACAATTGAGCCTGAATTATAAATAGTTTGATAAGTGCCGTGAGAGGGATCCCTGATAATCCAGATACTGTTAATGTTGATATTGCTGTCACAATCGGTATCATTGGCCAGGATGGCGATCGATATGGGAATATCCTCAATGGTTGAGGCTGAATCATTGATGGCAACCGGGATGGAAGGGGCCGGAATGATATTAATTTTGACAGGTTCAAGGTTTCCGGCTCCGCACAAAGTCAGCCCGGTGGAACTGAGGTTAGTCAGAGGGGTAATATTAAAAGCGCCATGATAAGTGGAGGTAACCTGGCAGGTGGGATGCCTGGTGGCACTGTCCAGCAGCAAAGCACAATCCCTGATGGCCTTTACCCGGTACTTAATGGTGTAGGATGTATCGCCTACCTCAACCAGGTTATTGGGAATGTTGAATTGAAGCATTCTCGTAACAGTATCATAGTGAGAGGTTACACCTGGCGGTAGCGGAGATAAAACACTTAGATAATCGAGGCCGGGAGGAATTGAAGTTGTTTGTGTCAGGCTATTGGTGGCGTCGTTTCCAAGGTTCCGGGTGGTCAGCGAAAATGTCACGGTGTCGCCGGCATTCACATTTCCACCTGTTCCACCCGGCATGCCGGGAATGGAGTAAAGTGCGAGAATGTTTGGATACCAGACATCTACTACCAGCCCTATAAGAAAAAGTCCGTAAATCTCCTGGTCTGTTCCCATCCTGATTGTGGCGGAGGTCTGGTTGTTCCCGATAATGCTATTGCCGCCGTTGGGTAATGGGAATTTATCCGCATCAAAACCCAGGGTGTTCTGGCTGGCCGGTGTACGGTTAAGAAACTGTGCCCCATCCCGGCCGATGATGCTGTGGAAAAAGTTACTACTTTGTCTGAGTGCTGAACTCATGCGCAACCACGAACCATTTACTTGCTGTATTTCACAGTAATCGCCAGAAAGGCTCCAGTCTCCTTCCAGTGAACCCATCAGAAAATCGACATTCACATCCCCGACAGGAACTGTTTGAAACCCGCTGAATGTAAACGGAAGCGGATTTGGATGCATGCCGACGGCTACGTGGACATAACCGTCAAAAATGGCAATGTTCTTTTGAGGTAATGAGCTGCTTTCATAGATAAACACGATGATCCAGCCTCCCGAAGTCCCGGTATTTCCTCCACCATGGCTTGACAGGGTTCCGGTTTTGGCTTTCACATTCGACACCCAGTATGTCCCGTTTGGATCACCGTTTACCAGGTTGGTGATGTCCTTAAAGCAGGTATAGGGGTCGTTATAAAAATGCTCAGCCCGTCCCTGGTAAATGACATCGTCGGCAGTTATCAACCGATAGGACGTATCCCCAGGGATTTTCAGCTTTACGGTGTTAAAGTTCCAGTCCGGTTCCCCGCTCGCATCTTCCTTGTCTGCCGCTGACCAATAAAGAAATACCTTATTAATGACCGGGCATACCAGCGGAGATGGCAATGCCAGGGTTGCATTGGTGGAATTAAAGGTTGAAGTATCGTTGTCAACATCCACGAACACGGATGTCGTGTCATGATTGTCTATGGTTCCGTTGTAGTTTTCCGTACGATTTACCGACAGCACATTGTTGGCAATCAGGGTCATGTTCCCACTGATCGAGGTCTGGTAGCGCAGAAGAAAGGGCGTTTTAATCTGCCCAAAGAGGTCAGGTGGTGTAACTGCACCGACATAGAGTAACAGAGCAAGAAGCAGTCTAAATTGGATGTTGCGCAAAGCGATAGATGGTAAATTAACGTCAAATATAGAGAAAAAACAATCACTTTTCCTACCTTTGCTGTTCCTAAACTAACAGAACTATGAGCAATTTTATCGGTATCCGGCACGAGGATAAATATAAACTGGAGCGGAGGGCACCGCTTACTCCCAAACATGTTGCCCGGCTGGTTAAACAGAAGAAACTGGACATCATTGTTCAGACTTCGGAAAAGAGAGTCTTTACCGATGAAGAGTATATTCTTGCCGGCGCTGAAATCGCAAATGACCTGAAGAAATGTTCTGTTATTTTTGGTGTTAAGGAGATGCCGGAATCCTTTTTTGAGTCTGAAAAAACGTATGTGTTTTTTTCCCATGTGGTAAAAGGGCAGTCATATAATATGGCGATGTTGCGGAGGATGATGGAGTTGAAATGCAACCTCATTGAATATGAAAAGGTGGTGGATGAACAGGGTAAACGACTCATTTTTTTTGGCAGATATGCAGGAATGGCCGGTATGATCAACTCCCTGTGGGCATTGGGATTACGGCTGAAGGAGGAGGGCTATACTTCCAACCTTGTAAAATTGAAGCAGGCTCACCACTATCATTCGCTCAATGAAGCAAGGAACGACGTCTCTGCCATCGGGCAATTGATAGCTGAAAACGGGATACCCCATGAACTTCGCCCGTTTGTGATCGGGTTTACAGGATATGGCAACGTTGCACAAGGTGCCCAGGAAATTGTTGGTTTGCTGCCTGTTAAAGAGATATCACCCGAAAAACTCCTGGAACTTCATCGCCGGAAAAAACTGCCTGACAACATCGTCTATAAAGTGATATTTAAAGAAGAGGATATGTTTGAACATGTTGATGGTGATCCGTTTGACCTTCATGATTATTATGCAAATCCCCATCATTACCGCAGTAAATTTGAAAAGTACATCCCTTATCTCTCCATGCTGATCAATTGTGTATACTGGGATAAACGTTATCCGAGGCTGGTCACCAAACAGTACCTTAAAAAACTGTATGCAAAAGGACAGCCAAGGCTTACCGTAATAGGAGATATCAGCTGCGATGTGGAAGGATCTGTTGAATGTACCCTGCAGCCTACAGAGATTGATGATCCGATTTTTGTCTATAATCCTGATTCTGAACAGATCACGATGGGTCATAAAGGCAATGGCATGCTGGTAATGGCCGTTGATATTCTTCCGGCGGAATTGCCTCGCGATTCATCAGATGGCTTTGGAGATGTACTTGTAAATTTTGTAAAAGCGATTGCCGATGCAGATTTTAATGAACACTTCGATGACCTTGATCTTCCTAAAGCGATCAAGAAGGCGCTGATCCTGCATAATGGAGAATTGACACCCGATTTTAAATATTTGGAAGAATTTTTGAAAGGGTGAATATATGGGTAAACAGGTAAACAGGTAAACAGGTAAACAGGAATACAACCCACCCGTTCACCCGCTCACCCGTTTACCCGTATACCCGTTCACCCGTTCACCCTATATTTATCAACTAAACCCTACTCAATCCATGAAAAAAATACTGATCCTCGGCTCCGGACTCGTAGCAAAACCGATCATCCAATATTTACTTTCCAAAGACCATATGGTAACTGTGGCCTCGAACACACCTGACCGCTCGGACATGATGATCGGCGGAAACAGCAATGGTGTCTCACTTTTCTGGGATGCCGGTGATGAGATCGCACTCGGCCAGATGATTGAAAGACATGATATTACGGTTAGCCTGCTGCCTTATGTCTTCCATGTGATGGTTGCTAAACACTGCGTGGCGCATAAAAAGAATATGGTAACCACTTCTTATGTAAAACCGGAGATGTATGCACTGGATGCTGCCGCCAGGGAGGCTGGTATTATCCTGTTAAATGAGATGGGGCTCGATCCGGGGATTGACCACATGTCGGCCATGCGGATCATTGACACGGTGCACAACAGAGAGGGAGCAATCCTCGAATTTTACTCTATTTGCGGCGCATTGCCTGCTCCGGAAGCGGCCAATAATCCTTTCAGATACAAATTTTCGTGGAGCCCGAAAGGGGTGGTACTGGCCGGGAACAACGATGCAATGTACCTGCATCATGGCAAGGTGGTCGAATTACCCACCCGTGACCTGTTTAAAAACCCATTCCATGTGCAATTCCCTGAGGTCGGTGATCTTGAAGTTTATCCAAACCGCGACTCCCTGGCATACAAGGAAATATATGGAATCCCCGAAGCGCAAACGATGTTCCGTGGTACTTTCCGGTACAGGGGATGGTGCGAAACACTCGATGCAATTAAAAAGATGAACCTGATCTCCCCCGAGAAATTTGATATGGACGGGATGACTTTTAGCGGGATGGTGGCACGTCAGATCACCGGGGATCACCATTTACCCCAAACTTTTGATATACGCGAGCAAGTTGCCGGGTTTCTTGGAATTCCGGTAGATGCCCATGCCATTGTCGCAATGAACTGGTTGGGATTGTTTGAAAATGCGCAGATGAATCGCAGTTTTGACTCTACTTTTGAGGTTACCTCCGATCTGATGATCGCAAAGATGAGCCTTGAAACGCATGAGCGTGACATGGTTGCGATGCAGCATACATTCCTGGCTGCCTATTCCGACGGACGCAAGGAGGTGATCCGTTCGAGGATGCTCGATTTTGGTACACTTGCAACAGATACCTCCATTGCTCGTACAGTTGCATTACCTGCCGCCATCGCGGTAGAAATGATCCTTGACGGGAAAATTGAAATCAAGGGAGTACATGTCCCGGTAATACCTGAAATATATAACCCGGTCTTAGACCAACTCGAAAAGCTGGGCATTAAAATGGTTGAAGAATTTGGCCTGCCACTCACTGAAATGATCTCCGGCCACTAAAAATGAAACCAGGTAATGCCCTTAACATTTAATACTTAACACTTAACACTTAATTCTCTATCATCCTATGGGTATTGGCGAAATCATTGTAGTTCTGATTGTTGGAATTGTGTTGTATGCGGTATTCAGCATGCGAAAAAAACCTGGTGCAACCGAATCTCAGCCCGACCAGGGCAACTCATCCGGTACAGGGTCATCAGGAAACAGTACGTCAAAACAACCAGGTGCTGACACTCCCCGTAAAGCCGGGTATGCCAAATGGGTAGGAGGGGGCCTCGGCTGGGTTTTTTTAGGTCCCATTGGGGCCATCCTTGGAGTGGCTTTGGGCTCCATGTTAGATGGTATGAACACCGGGCAAAGTTCCTACAGGGGAACCCAACGTGGCGATTTTGCCATGAGTTTACTGGTTTTATCCGCTGCTGTCATGAAGGCAGATCAGAAGGTTGTTAAATCGGAACTTGAATTCGTGCGGAGTTTCTTTGTCAACCAGTTTGGCGAGGAGGAGGGAAACCGGTTGGTAAGTATGTTACAGGAGATACTCAAGCAGGATATTAACATTCAGGAGGTTAGTGTGCAAGTTGGACAGTTTACTGATTATGCTGTCAAACTCCAGCTTCTGAACTACCTGTTCGGGATTGCGGCAGCAGACGGACTTTATCATCCCGATGAAGTGGACATGATTGCAACCATCGCCGGGTTTATGGGGGTCTCCTCAGGAGATTTTACCTCCACGAAGGCAATGTTTGTGAAGAATACCGGCTGGGCTTATGATGTACTTGAAATTACCTCAAATGCAACGGATGAAGAGGTGAAAAAAGCCTACCGTGAAATGGCTAAAAAGCACCATCCAGACAAAGTGGCCCACCTCGGTGAGGATATCAGGAAATCGGCCACCGAGAAATTCCAGAAAATCAGCGCAGCATACGACGAGATTAAAAAACAGAGAGGTCTTAATTAGTTGCTGTCAATGCTTTTTACAGAGAAAAAACTCGGACCCGTTCTGTTGCGCAACCGAGCGATCCGGTCTGCTGCGTTCGAAGGAATGTGCCCCGGACATCATGTTTCAGATGATCTGATAAACTATCACGTTTCAGTTGCAGCCGGGGGAATAGGAATGACCACCATCGCCTATGCAGCGGTTTCCAGGAGCGGGTTGTCATTTCCACATCAGTTGCTGATTTCCAGGGAAGAAATTCCATCCCTGAAGAAACTGGTAACCGCCATTCACAATGAAGGCGCCGCTTCTGCCATTCAGATCGGGCATTGTGGATTGATGGCGAAAAAATCACTTTCCGGTAAATGCCTTGCGCCAACTGGCGGTTTCAATCTGTATGGGCCTACATGGCCTGAAACAATGACTATCAAGGAGATTGGTGAGATTGTCGCAGACTTCTCCTCAGCTGTGAAAATAGTAAGGGAAGCCGGATTTGATGCAGTGGAAGTTCACGCCGGCCATGGCTATCTCATCAGCCAATTCCTTTCCGGCTATACCAACAGGCGCAAAGACCAATATGGTGGCTCCTTTGGGAACAGGAGCAGGTTCATGACAGAAGTGATGAATGCAGTTTTAGAGGCGGCAGGTGCTGAACTGGCAGTCGTTGTTAAAATGAATATGCGGGATGGTTTCCACGGGGGACTCGAACTGGATGAAGCAATTCAGGTGGCAAGGTTACTGGAAAGCCTGGGTGTAAACGGCCTTGTTCTTTCAGGTGGGTTTGTTTCCAAAGCCCCCATGTACGTCATGCGCGGAAGTATGCCTGTGAAGGTTATGGCACATTATATGGGGAATCCGATGATGCGGTTTGGAACAAGGTATTTTGGCGATTTGCTGATGAAACCAGAACCCTTCTCAGAAGGTTATTTCCTGAACGATGCTTTGAAAATCAGAAATTCAGTTGGACTGCCACTGATTTATGTGGGAGGATTGAAATCACTTGATATAATTGAAAAAGTACTGGCTGAAGGTTTTGATTTTGTGCAAATTGCACGTGCGTTGATTCACGATCCCCGGTTTGTAAATAAGTTGAAATCAGGGGAGGTAAGTAATTCAGGATGTCAAAGTTCGAACTATTGCATCGCCAGGATGTATTCCGGGAAAATGGTTTGTTTTCAAAATGATCCGGCTGGGTCCATGGAGATGAATAATAAATTTTCCAAAAAAAATGGGCTGTAAGATTACCTCACAGCCCAAATTCCAAAACCAAATTAACTCAACAAAACAAAACAAAACAAAACAGTTCCTTTCTGATATTTTAGTCAATCAAAATGATGCGCCTAACCTGGGTGGTACTTTCGGCGCTGATACGGATAAAATAACAGCCTTTAGGCTCCTGCGAAATATCAAAAGAATATTCATCAGAACCCGTACAAATTCTGGACAGGACTTTTTTACCGCTGAGATCCAGCAGGGTAACATCCAATACCTGGTCTTTAACACCCCCGGCTTTAAATTTGAAAACTCCCCTGGTCGGATTTGGATAGACCTGAAGATCACTTAAATCCCGTTCGCTCACTCCCACGGTCGAGGCTGCCTGTGAAACTGTAACAGTTTGATTAGCAATGCCTGGTGTCGAAAAGGTAATGGTTGCAATGCGAATCACATTGGTTGGATTTGCACTGTAGTTTACAGTAACTGTTGCATTACCACTGCCGGTTGGATTGACAGTACACCAAGCTGCATTGCTGGCGGCACTCCAGGTCGAATTTGACACAACGGTGAAAGTGGTTGATCCTGCAGCCGACGTCACATTCCTGTTCGAAGGAGAAACAGCAAGTGTGGGAATAAATGGAGCAGCGGTAAAAGTACCAGCCATACCCGGCGCATGAGGGGTACAAACGTACGCATAGGAGCCAGCAACGGTTACTTTGTATTCAAATGATGTGATAGTGCTTGTAATCAGTGCATCCCAGGATGAAGCTCCTGCAGGAATTGCCCCGGGTGTTGATGTGGTGGTATGCGTACCTGCACTCCATACCCACCGAATTGTATCACCAACAGTGACATTAAGATTGACAGGACTAAAAAAGAAGTTCCCGACCGATACTACATGTTTTGTTGCATAGGTGGAAACATGAATTGAAAATGTAGCAAAAATGAGGAATATGATGGTATAAAGAGTAGATTTTTTCATTGGTGTTTAGATTAATATAATTTAGACTAAATAAATACAAATATACAACGAATTTTAATTAAATGTCAAGAGAAATGATTTTTTTTTTCAACATTTCATGGACCGGAATGTTTATTATATTCGTAGTGTAACTTCTGGGCAAGGAGGTTCTTGAATTGGAAGTAAAGTATTTATCCCGGGCTGGAGCCTGTCAAAATAAGTTCGTTATGAAAATTAAACTCATTTTAGTAGTTTTTTCGCTTATCACCGGATTTCAGGGTTTACCGCAGGTTACTGTTAAAGAAGTAGTTGAAACAGAAAAGGATCCTGCAATTCTTCACAAACTGGAGGAGTGGAAAGATCTGAAATTCGGGTTGCTCATGCATTGGGGTACCTATAGTCAGTGGGGGATTGTGGAATCATGGTCACTCTGTTCCGAGGACGAAGATTGGTGTCGCAGGAAAACCAAAAACTATATGGACTATTGCCGGGAATATACCAACCTTAAATCAACTTTTAATCCAATCCGGTTTGCACCTGAAAAATGGGCCTCGGCAGCAAGATACGCAGGAATGAAATATGTCATCTTCACGACCAAGCATCATGATGGGTTCTGCATGTTCGATACCAGGTTGACCGACTATTCCATTACCGATTCAGGTTGTCCGTTTCATGAAAATCCTAAGGCGAATGTGACGGGAGAGATTTTCAAGGCTTTCAGGGCCCAGGGATTCTGGACAGGTGCCTATTTTTCGAAACCCGACTGGCATTGCAACGATTACTGGGCGGAAGAGTGGGCAACTCCAACAAGAAATGTGAATTACAGCATAAAAAAGTATCCTGAACGCTGGCAGAAATACTGTGATTTCACTTATAACCAGATCAGGGAGCTGATGAGTCAATACGGAAAAGTTGATATTCTCTGGCTGGATGGGGGATGGGTGGATCCCAAAAACGGTCAGGATGTGAATATGCCTAAAATTGCCACCATGGCCAGGGGGTACCAGAATGATCTGTTGATCGTTGATCGCACAGTGACTGGGAAATACGAGAACTATCGCACGCCGGAGCAGGAGATTCCAGAGAAATTGCTTACCTATCCATGGGAAACTTGTATGACCATGGCCTCCTCCTGGTCGTATGTTCCGGGTGATATTTACAAGCCTGCCAACAAGATCATTCATAATCTGGTGGATATTGTTTGCAAGGGAGGAAATTACCTGCTTAATATCGGTCCGTCGCCTGAGGGTGAATGGGCTGATACCGCTTATGCCAGGTTGCGGGAAATCGGCGACTGGATGAAGGTTAACGGGGAAGCGATCTATAACTCGAGGCCAATCGATCCCTTTAAATCCGGGAACATTTGTTTTACCGCAAACCCTGATGGTTCGATCTACCTTATTTATCTTGTACGACAGGATGAGGTTAAAATGCCTTCCAGCATTGAGGTAAAGGGATTTCAGCCTTCACAAGGGTCGACCATTGAGCTATTGGGAAGAAAGGGCCGGCTGATGTGGAGAAAGGAGCAGGATTCAGGGTTTATGATTGAAATTCCCAGGAAATTTAGGGATGCCCCTCCCTGCCAGCATGCGTGGATTTTTAAAATCAACATGAATAATCGAGAGTAACGGTTCCGTTAGTCATGAAATCGCCAGGCAATCCCAAATTTAAATGCACCGTCCTGCATGGGGTAACCAGGTGTGGTATAGTAACTTCGCCCCATAAAACTGGCATTTAAGTGGGTGTAGGTTACGAAAAATCTCGCCCGTTGAATTTTCAGGTTAATAAAGACATCCATATAGACGTAATTTCCGATCTCCTGTCTATCCTGCAGGTAAAATGACCTCGTTGCCGGATTGTAATTATCGGCGTAATAGGAGGTATTGTAAAAAAAGTTGAGCCCCGGCTGGAGAATTGCTGCCCCGGAAAAGAGTGGTTGTGTATAATATATTGCGAGATTCCCCATGAAAGCAGGAATTTTTAACACCGTAGTACCCTGGACAGTCTGGTAGATAAGCTGAGCCCTGAATTTAAACCGCCACAGGTTGGCATTGGTATTAAGATATAAGTTAAAATAGCCGAATTCCGGCTGAAACTGGTGAGGTTGACTGACCGAGTCGAGGTAGATGAAATTCTTGATACGTTTAAAATTCACGCCGGTCTCGAAAAATCTGAAAGAATAGTTAAACCCGGTTGAAATGGTGCTCTGTTTATGCCACGTAGTATCCCACTGGTAATTATTGCCGAGATAATGCGAATAAAACCAACCTGGCTGTTGAAGGCTATAATGGGCTGTAATAGAGATGATCCCGCCGTTCTTCGACTGACTCCCAAGCCAGGTTGAGAGTTTTATTCTCAGGCTTTTATCATTTTGGTTATAGTCGCCTAATACATAGTCGCCCCTTGCTTCGAGTCTGATACTCTGAAAAGGAGTGAAATCTATTTCAGCATGAGGGATTACCTGCCGGATGAAATGTTTTGATCCATGGAGTGAAACTTCTGAGTATTGCTGTCTTATACCTGCCTCGAGATGAAAAATCCTGGGTTTTTGGTCTGGTTTAAAGCTGGGATTAGACCATACAACGTCGTTAATGATTTTTATTACTGTCACAGAATCGATGGTAACCAGGGTATCCAGGACAGGTGGAGGGAAGAATGCGCTGTCTGGCTGATTATTGATGAAGTTTTGGATTTGCCGGTTATACTGGAAAGAGTAGCTTAACCGTCCAAGGTCAAGTCTGTGCCTGGAAGTTATTATCGAATCATGTTCATTTTTCGGGTGGCTGCTCAAATTAAAATAGTGTTTCATGAAAAATCCTGATTCTCTGATCCTTGTTTGAGCAGATGCCAGGTTTACCGGAATAACCATCCGGTTTGATTCAAGGTTCTTCACGAAAGAACTGTCGTTTGTCAAGCCACCGTTTTCGTAATTTTTAAGCCTGTTAAGCGTGAAGTTTGTAATGACGCCATAGCGTTGGTTTTTAGTGAAGTACTGGGCAGTCAGTACAAAATTGATATGGTTTGTTTTTTGCCTGTAATAGGCGCCTGGTGCGCTCATTACACGAAATTCGAAGCCCAGGTTGATGCTGCGGTATATATTTCTGCTGAAGATTGCGTGGAAGTTTTGTTCCTTCTTGGCGCCCTGGATATAAGAGAGTTCTGAATAGGTTTTATATACTTTGTAATACTTAACACTGTCATTCTGGTACAGGTATTGGTCAAAGGAGTGAATTCCATAGTCAAACCCGCTATTTCCGGCTGAAGAAAGAGGAACCAGTGACCGGTAGGCCTGCCCGATATTACCCAGTGTAGCGTAAAATCTGTCGTGTTTATAGAGCAGGTCATAATTTTGAAATCCTGCAAGGGTAGTATCATTCTGATGAAGGTTGAGGGCGCCAAGTTTCTCAAGGTCATTGTAGAAGAAAAGCACCCGGGTGGAATCCCGGTGTTTTTTTATGGAATCGATGAGAATCCTGTTATCATTCAGTGTGGTACGGTGTTCTTCTGTAGATTCGCCGGATGAGATAGCCTGTCTCCTGGTTTTCGTTGAATCAGGTTGCTGGGCGATGGCAGTTATAGCAAATCCCAGGAGGAAGAGAGCGGTTACCGGGAGAAAGTGGCTGAGTTTATGCGGCATTCAGATGGTAAGAATTGGTGGATAAAGGTACGGAAAAATAGAAGTCGGAGGGAAGGAGGGGGGCAAAAAAAAACCCAGCGGTTAGGCTGGGTTTAAAAAAGATCGGCGACGACATACTCTCCCACAAAAACTGCAGTACCATCTGCGCAAGTGGGCTTAACGACTCTGTTCGGAAAGGGAAGAGGTGAACACCACTGCTATAGTCACCGTAAGATCTTCTGTAAAGACGCGGCATGCCGCGTCTTCACAATATCTTAAAGACATATAGAGAAAGAAAATACAACAATTAATTAAAAGCTTGTCATAGAAGAAAGCTTACGGGTAATTAGTACTACTCGGCTATGACATTACTGCCTTTAGACCTGTAGCCTATCAACGTCGTGGTCTACGACGACCC
>JBMOIP010000077.1:0-20279 GCA_049317265.1 Bacteroidales bacterium | reverse complement strand
ATAATTTTTTATCATCCTTTTCCTTTCACTGCAATTTCCAAAACATGTACTTTTGTTCCAGACAGGATTCCATTCCGAAAAACAGGTAAATTTTGCCACGAAGACAAGACGACACTAGGTTACACAAAGAACTATGATTCAAGAATATGCCTTTGTGAAACTTCGTGCCTTTGTTCCTTGATGGCAAAAAACATTTTCGGTGGAAGCATAAATATCAACACAATCAAAAGGATGGAAAGAATAAAACTCTCGAAAGATCTAGAATTATCCAGGATTGTTCACGGGCACTGGAGGCTGGCTGAATGGAGGTTTACAGACCAGGAGTTGCTTACATTAACCGAACAGGCTATTGAATCGGGTGTAACAACTTTTGATCATGCCGACATCTATGGTAATTATACCTGTGAAAAACTATTCGGTAATGCGATTGCCCTGAAGAGAGGAATCCGCAAGGAGATCGAAATCGTCACCAAATGCGGGATAAAACTGGTCTCCGGGCAATATCCTGAGCGGAAACTCAAAATTTATGATTATGGTTTTGAACATATCGTCTCTTCGGTGGAAAACTCCCTTAATAATCTCAGAACCGATTACATCGATTTACTCCTTCTGCACCGTCCGGCTCCGTTTTTCCACCCGGAAACAGTGGCAAAGGCATTTTCAGTCTTGAAAAAACAGGGGAAAGTCCTCCATTTCGGGGTTTCCAACTTCAATCCGGGGCAGTTTGAAATGCTGAATTCATATACCGATGAACCGCTTGTCACCAACCAGGTGGAACTTTCACCCTACTGCCTCGAACATTTTGACAATGGGAACATCGATCTTTTTATAAAGGGGAAAATTAAACCGATGGCCTGGTCACCCCTGGCTGGCGGCCGGCTGATGAACCCACAGGATGACAAAGGATACAGGATCCGGCAGGCACTGTCGGAGGTGGCCGAAGAGCTGCAAATCGACGCTTACGACAAACTCATTTACAGCTGGCTGTTAAACCACCCCGCCTCCATCATTCCCATTGCCGGCACCCGCCACATTGAACGTATCAGAATCGCTGCAGAGGCTGCATCTGTTGACATGACGCTCGAGCACTGGTATAAAATCTACAATGCCTCAACGGGAAGAGATCTTCCTTAATGAATGTCAATCCGGGATCTTTTAGTCAACCTCTAGTTTACTGACAAAGACGCGTGAATTGGCAGAGAGTTTAATGAGGTAGATGCCTTTGGAAAATCCGCTGACATCAATTTTCCTCGTGCATTCAGCAGACAAATTCTCGAGGAGCCGGTCATAGCGGATGTTCCCGTTTACGTCCGTAATCCGGACCCGGAGTTGTTTCTCCATCCCTTTGATAGAGAGCGTGAGAACTCCATGAACAGGGTTGGGATAGAGCCCTACCTGTGAAAGGAGTTTGTTTTCGCTGATTCCGGTACAAATCATCACGTTGACAAGCTTTGTGCTCTCTGTCCCGGTTCCGCACAGGTTGGTTCCGGCAACAGTTATATTCCCGGAGATCGCTGAAGCGCCGAAATCAACCACGATGGAACTTGTACCCTGTCCCTGGGAAATAGCTGCACCCGGGGGCAATGTCCATACATACGAGGAGGCATTGGATATAGGCTGAGTGCTGAACTGGTATCCTCCCAACCCCTGGCAAATGGTATCGGGCCCTGCTATGGCCTGTGCGGGTGTGGGTTGGACTTCGGTGTTAACGCCCATCATCGCAGCAGTGCTGGTACAGGCCCCGATTTGTGCGATCACACTGATAAACCCGGCGGAAACACCCCACTGTACGGTGATGGCATTTGTACCCTGTCCGGCCGTAATGGTTGCATCAGATGGAACTGTCCAGGTGTTGGTCACCCCTGCGGCTGCCGGAACACTGAAATTTACGATCGTTCCCATGCACACAACAGCTGGCCCGCTGATAGGTCCTGGTATTAATGGCATGGGAGCTGGCGCCACGGCGAACAAGCTGGCAGCGCTATTCCCGCAACTGTTGCCTGCTGTAACAGTTACATTTCCGGAGGTTGTCCCCCAGGAAACTGTAATGGTTTGAGTGCCCTGTCCTGAAAGTATGGAGGCCCCTGTCGGGACGGTCCAATTATAGGTTGTCGCAGCTGGAACGGAGGTAATGCTGTAGGTTTCGGCGTTGCCTGCACACGGAGCAGGGTTTCCTGAAATGGCGCCCGGGGTTGCCGGCAAAGAGATGAGCGTAACAAAAGCGCTGTCCTTTTTAATATGGGCGGCATTGTCATGCACCGTGCAGATGTACCAGGTGTTGACCGCCGGGGTGGCTGTTGGATTCACCAGTGTGGAGTTAAATCCGGCCGGGTTGGAAGTCCATGCGTAGGTGTAAGGGCCGGTTCCCCCGGTGGCAAAGGCCGATAATTGGGTGGAACTCCCCGAACAAACGGAAGGCGGCGTAGCAGTAACCGACACTGCAAGTCCAAGTGAAGCCATGACCGTGATGGTGGCATTGCGCTGGTGCGCAGGTGTTCCATTGGGACCTTTGGCAAAGAAGAGCGCCTGGTAATTTGACAGCGGGACATTTCCGGTGAGTTTGAGCCGAACGATCTTTGACCCGGGGAAGGTGGTGATCTTATTTCCCTGGGGATAGGTAAAGGTGATGCTCCCGGTAGCCGGTACCGGCGAAATCAGCCCTGACAGGACCACGGTATCCGTATACAACTTTACCGCCGGGACACTGACAACGAAATCGATGCTGTCGTTGGGAACATAAAGGTTACCCGTTGTGTTGTTCAGTGACATGGCAAAATCGGGAAAATAGGAGGTTACGCTCATAAAGGTTCCCTGGCGGAAATCTGTCCAGCCAGCCATGCCGACTTTTTTATTGGAAACAACCCCGTTGTAGTCTCCCTGGTAGCGAGGTGTTCCGCCGCCTCCGCAGGTAGGGCAGTCAATTTTCATCTTCTGGTTGGAGAGGGCCTGGTTTTGTGCCCAGGTAACTCCGCCATTGTCGGAGTAAGAGGCATAGATAAGTGCACTGTCGTTGGTAGGGCAGTTCCGGGTATCCATCCATGTGGCATACAGCCGGCCGGTCTGCTTGTCACACCAGATGCCCGGATGCCACTGGTGATGGCTCTGCGGGCTGGCATCATCATTTACCAGGACCGGTGAGGACCATGTGGTTCCGCCATCGTCGGAGGAACGGGACCAGATATCGGGTTTGTTCCCATCCCCCGGGGGGTCATTGGAAGCGTAAACACAATAAAGCCGCCCACGGTATAAACCGTAGCTATTGTCGGCAGCAATCATCGGATAAGGCCTGGTACGCATGTTCTGAACAGAGTTCCTGCCCCCTACCTGTGTCCCGACGGTATTGCAAAACTGCTGGGTCGATTTTAAGGTAAAGGTGGATCCTCCATTATTCGACTGGTAAAAAGTATAGGTGGAAGTGAATGAATTTCCGCTGTTGGTAACCACATAAACGGATCCGCCCTGGATGTTTGCCTGTGGACCGACACATACCATCATGCCGGGAATTGCCTGCGTTGTCGGGGCAAAAGTGGAGGTAAAGGTCGCCCCATGATCGATGCTCCGTGCGAAGTTACCGGCGCCATTGTTGGTCATGGTTGTATAAATGTAGTTCGCATAGGGGCCGGCGGTTTGGTCACAGGCAATCCAGTTCTTGTCGTTTCCTGCTATTGCCGTAACGGAGGGGCCCCAGGTGGCACCGTTGTTGGTGGATGAGAGAACCTTGCAGCCGGAAATGGAACCATACATGTTCTCGTAAAACAGGTTGCCAAGACTGTCGTAAGCCACCACAGGGTCGCCCGCCATGGATGCACCAAAGGACGGAGTGGTGGTTCCCCAGTCAATTCCATTTTCGGTGGAATGGGCTGTGTTGGTGTTATAGGCCGTAAAAAACCAGGGCGGATTAAGCGGGTTCTCCGCGATGTTACTCTCTCCAAAATCAACCCCGAGGTTGAAATTGTCAAAATTGTTGACGGTAATAACCGTAGAAAGTGGAAGATCGGTGTTTTTCGGCTCAACTTCACGAAGATACCGGGGTACCTGGTCGAGATTCGGATCAATTTTTTCCTGGGAAAAAACCTGGAATGATGACAATAAAGCAACGATCCCGATGAAAACAGTCATGGGATACATTGAAAAATAACATTTCTTCATGAGGATGATTTTAGATGAAACGGAGTTTCGTTGGAGCGCATAAAATTAGGAAAAAAAATGAGTTAAAAACCCCCGACAGTGAAACTGCCAGGGGTTTTTTATCATCACGGAAAGGGGCAATCATAAACTTATATGGGCACGTTATAATAACCGGAATAGACCACCTGGTAGCTGCTACTTAAAGAGATTGTCCCCGGGGTTTTTGCAGTAACGTTCTGGGTCTGGTAATAATACTGTCTACCCATCTGGTATGCTGTGTTTATTAACAATGGAGGCCCCTTGAAGTCACTGTTAACCACATTTACCGGACCTGACCATTGCGTTTGCGTTAATTCACTCCCGATGTGGTACCATGACATCCCGTTGGCTGTTCTTTTCACATCGGAGGTGCCGATGTTCACCGTAATAAATGTGGCGCCGCTGCCTTTCATGGTATATGCCACATCATAGCAGGCCCAGGCTTGAATAGTTCCGCCAGGGGGCACATTCGGACCGGTTTGAATGTCAACATAATTGCCGTCAACGATGATGTACTCGTCCTTTGTTTGAGCCATGGTTCCGCTCCATCCCAGTTTCCGGTTTGTGGATGACAAATTGGAAAATTTCCCCTCCATGAACCAATTGAGCTGGACGCCGGAAGCATAAACCTCAAACGGAGTATACATTTGATTGTTGATTCCGGGTGAAAATTTTGAGTTGAAGGGTTTAAAATCGAAATTGGAAGGCCCGGATGCAGGGTTGGTTGGCCAATGGTCGATGAACATTTCACCCCATTGCCAGTTTGCTGCAAAATAGCCAAATAACATGGTGTGTACTGAGTCTTTCACCGGCGAATAGGTAAGGTTTGCCGGGTTAAAATACTGCGGGGTTACATGCCCCGACGGAACCTGGATGGGAGACCACCTGGCTGACGGAATAGAAATGGAATAGGTTTGCGCACTCCATCCCGGATCGGAGATGCCGATGGTGCCCAACCTGTTGATGTACCATGAATTATCGGGTGAACAAGTCCCATTTACCCATTTTGTGTAAGCCAGCTGGCTTGCAATGGCGGTATCATAGGTAGTCGTAACCGAATTGCCACCAATTAAAAACTGCATCGGCCCCGCTGCAGTCGCCCCATAAGTTTCAGGGGTAATAACACTCCCGCACATAACAGGGTATGGCTGGCCAACTGCAGCACACAATATGTTTGCCATAAATTGTGCCCGGGCAAGTATAGGACCAAATACGGTATCAGGTGCAAGCCCCTGGTCTTCATACTGCATATCTCTTTCAAACCGGGCTTCGTCCCGGTACTCGTTGGCATTAACCACCAGGAAGTCAACCACCGGCAGAAAGACATGTACCTGGGCAAAGATCTTTTTTGCAAAACTGGCCATGAAAATGGAGTCCAGCTTGTTTATCCCGGTCGGATCGAGCATGTTGGCTGCATTCACATAAACCGTTGCTGCCTGAAACTCATAATTCATTATTGACATAAAATATTGTTCTACAAGCAAATAAGCCGCCTTGGCCTGTTTTTCGTCCAGCACCCTTGCCACGCTGTTAACCTTTAAAGCATCAATCACTGTTTTTGCATAGGCCTTCAATGGGTTTGCCGGACCTCCGCCTGTACCAACATTACCAAGCGGTGTTGTCATTTGAGTGTTAAATCCGGTAAGGGTCTGTGTCATACTTGTTGCATCATTGGCATTGTAGATGTGGTTTGCAAAGGACATCGCACTGTCCTTTGCGTTGTTCATCAGCCGAATATTGCTGCTGTTCGTCGAGTCCTTCTCCCAATTTGCGGCAATATTTACAAAGAGCCCCAGTTCCCGGTAATTGTCAGCACCCATTGCAGTATTCACATTGCTGATCAGTCCATTCATGGAACAATTCAACAGCGTGCTTTCCAGGTTGTCAATCTGGATTCCCAGTTGACTGATCATTGCAACATTCGAAGTCTGCATGTTTGTAAGTTGCGACTGGATGCTGTTCAATCCATTCTGAACCTGCTGAAACTGGTTCTGCTTCTGTTTTCCCTGCTGATAATTATAAACACTTTCAATAACAGTGCCTATTCCCTTAAAAACATCCCAGGCAGTGGAAACCTCACCTCCGGCAAGCCCTCTCCCGAGTTGATGAATCATATGACCTGGAAAGGCTAAATGGTGGGAGGTTTCATAATCCGAGAGCATTTTCAGCGGCCGGTCTGAGAAGGCATCAGGCGCTGCAGGCAGTGGCGAAACCGGTGGTACCGCCGGATAAATTGTGTCGCTTTTCCTGCAGGATGCGATTATCAGCACAATCATAGCAAGGACAAGTGCCATGGAGAGGATTTTTCTAAAAATCGAAATTGTTTTCATGGTTAAATAATTAAGGCAGAAAGTATTTCTTTCAAACATCACAGACAAGGTTACTAATATCCTCATATCTGGCTGTAGGGGAATTCGAAATCCGTTGTAGGGGAAAGACTGATTTTTTTGTAAGGCTCTCCCCTACAAACTGAAAATCAACTCATAACTGACATGCAGCATTTATTCCTGACAGATGTTTCAGGTCTTTTTTTCATAACTTGCATACACCTTTTACAGCCATTGAAAGGGCAATGGCATTCCATGGATATTAAAAAATCGAACATGAACCAGATCAGGCCCTGGCTTTACATCGGGAGATACCGGGACACAACAGATTTATTGCTGCTTGAATCACATAAGATCGGGGCAATGCTCCAGCTTGCCGAGTTGGTGAAACAGCCAGGCATCGAATCCTTATACCTTCCTGTGGCGGATGGTGTACCCCTTCCGGTCCCGATGTTAGAAAACGGGATTGACTTTGTTAAAACCCGGAAGGAACAAGGACGTACCATCTTGATTTCATGCGGCGCCGGCATCAGCCGCTCAGCCACATTTGTACTTGCCGCTTTATTTGAAATTGAGCATATTTGTTTATCAGATGCCATGAGGGATTTGACCATCCTTCATCCTGACACTATGCCGCATCCTGCTCTGTGGAAATCGTTGTGTGATTATTTCGGGGAGGAGATCTCTTATTCAGAGATGCTTTCACTGAAGAGATAGCCGGGAGGGAAGACTTACCTCTCAGACATACAATTGATCGATCATTTCCGCGGCGGAATGATCGATCTGCTCCTTTTTACGGATCTCATCAAACAGCGAAAGCAGGTCGGCAACCTTTAACCGCTGCTTATCCTGGCCACTGAAGTCGTAAACGATCATACCTTTGTGCATCATAAGAATCCTGGTACCCATGCTGACCGCCTGCTGCATGGAGTGTGTGACCATGAGGGTTGTAAGGTGTTCCCTGTTCACAATCTCTCCTGTCATCCGGATCACTTTGCCGGCTGTTTTAGGATCGAGTGCGGCCGTATGTTCGTCGAGCAACAGCAATTTGGGCCTAACCCATGAGGCCATGAGTAATGTGAGCGCCTGCCGCTGTCCCCCCGACAATTTCCCAATGGGGTCGTCGAGCCGCTCCTCCAACCCCATACCAAGAGGCCTGACCCGTGCAACGAACTCAGTTGTAACGGCTTGCGGTAGTGCCCATGCCAGGTTCCTGGCTTGCCCCCTTTTCGTGGCCAGTGCAAGGTTCTCTGCGATGGTCATGTCTGGAGCGGTACCGGAAAAGGGGTTCTGGAACACCCGCCCGATATATTTTGCGCGCTTGTGTTCGGGCATTTTGGTAAGATCAATTCCGTCGAGCGCTATTTTCCCATGGTCGGGGAAGAAATTCCCCGCAATGGCATTGAGCAGGGTCGATTTTCCCGAACCGTTGGTACCCACCACTACCACAAAACTCTCGGTTTCGACCATGCAGGACACATCGCTGAGCGATTTCACTTCACTGATGGTACCTACATTGAATGTTTTGCTTATATTTTTGATTTCTAACATTTTACCTGCCCCCCCTCTTTTTATATTTCTTCAGAACGAAGGGAAGAACAAGCGCTAAAAAGACAAAAACCGCCGTGATCAGTTTTAAATCGTTGGGATTCATGCCAAGCCTCAGTGCCACTGCAACCATTAACCTGAATATCAACGATCCGCATATTGCTCCGGAGATCAGGTACCCGAGTGATTTTTCGCTGATAAGTGCCTCGCCGATAATTACGCTTGCCAGGCCGAGCACCAGCATCCCGATGCCCATCTGGACATCGGCAAACCCCTGGAACTGCGCAAGCATGGCTCCCGACAGGGCGATCAGGGCATTGGAGATACCGAGGCCAAGGATGATCATGACATCGGTATTGACCCCGAGTGCACGGATCATCTGCGGGTTATTCCCTGTGGCACGCATCGCCGTTCCCAGGTTCGATTTAAGAAACAGGTACAACAAAAAACCCAGGGTCAGCACAATAACAAAAATGGCAGCCAGCGTAAAAATATCTTTTGCTGCAACCGTGCTGCCAAGGAGGGTTATATTGCCTGACACCTGAAACACAGACATTCCAAATTTCTCTATCGTTGTGATGACGGTCTTGTCCGACAGGAGGGGTACATTGCTTTTCCCCATCACGTGCAGGTTGACGGAGTAAAGTGCAGTCATGACGAGTATTCCCGATAGGAGGCCGTTGACGGCAAACCTGGTGTGGATGATCCCTGTGAGGGCACCGGCCATGAACCCTCCTGCCAGTGCAACAAGGGTTGCCCCCCATGGATCATAACCGGCCACGATCATCGATGCCGAGATCGATGCCCCAAGTGTGATCGACCCTTCGGCAGTGATATCGGCAAAATTGAAAATCCTGAAGCTTATAAAAACCCCCAGTGACAAAAGTGCCAGAATTAATCCTATGGTATAAGCCCCGATGAGAAGTGACATCCTGCCTGCTTTTTATAAATGAATATTGCCAATCCAACACACCCCGTTTTTAAACATGCTCTCCCCTGCCCCCATAAATTCGCGGGTATCATTAATGAGGTGAAGAACTCCCAGTATTTTATCCTGGTCAAACAGCGTGGCGATGGTTTCATCCAGATCGATGTTGCTTTTTTTAAAAGGAAGATAGGTGAATACCGCCGTGTGAAAATGTTGCCTGATGGCACTGCCGGGTGAGAGCGGCCGGGTGAAATTCAGGGCATCCTCCCCTTTTGCAGAGACTACCCCCACCGTGATGGTCATCGTTTTATCATGCTCCGGCTCAGGTGTGAAATTGACACACTCCTTCACCCCGGGAAACACAAAAGGGTTTGACAGATAACCTTCGCCGGCAGCGACAGATGTACTAATGGAAAGCCCAACCAGACCCGACGTTTCGGCCAGCATGACCATGACGAACTGCTCATATCCCGTAATCCCTGACAAGTCATTGACAAGCCTGCTGAAACTGATCGGTCCACCCTGCTGATCCGGTGAAAAGCTGACCGTTTTGTCAAAGTCACCCTCGAAGGTGACGCCGTATAACAACTTGATGGCTGGGGTCAGCATCCCTCTTTTTGTCATGTAGTCGGGGCTTTGGGAATTGCCTGCCGGGGAGTAGACAACTGTGTCGCCAAGGCCGATGAACTCACCGAACCGGTTCCTGCAATCTTCAAAATCAAGGCCGATCGCCCCCAGCCCAATGCCAAAATGTTTTCTCCCGAAATCGAGGTTTTTGCAGTCGTCAGCGGAATAGCCACCGCTCCGGATCTTCTCCGGATCTCCAATAAACCTGCATTGCATCGGCTGGTTCCCGGGCAAAGCAG
Source organism: Bacteroidales bacterium (assembly GCA_049317265.1). Lineage (GTDB taxonomy): Bacteria > Bacteroidota > Bacteroidia > Bacteroidales > FEN-979 > CAIVAT01. Next base: position 10,443 of record JBMOIP010000077.1, on the reverse strand, counting down.
AAACCGTATAACTATACCCTTCTGTTTCAATTGTTTCTGTCAACTCTACAACATGGGATGTCGCCTCTGAAGCCTGCCATTGCAGGATAACCTTTAGCCCGGCCATCACCAGGAGATCCTCCACGGTTTTCGATGCGTACAGGATCCCAAATCCGCCGCTTACCTGGCGATACAGTTTGGCATATTTCATCAGGACCCTTATACCAAGAGAGCTCATGTAGTGGACACTCCTGAGGTCGAGTGCGACACTGTAAATGCCTGTGTTGAGCATCTCATCCAGGTACTCATCAAGTTGCCTGGACCAGTATCCGTCGATTCTTCCGTCGATTTTCAGGAGCGAATATTCATCGCACTCTTCACGGGTAATATCGAGTCTCTCCGCCATAAAACTTATTTTGAGATGATGAGCTCTTTTTGCTGAAATATCTCCTTTGGAAAGGTAATTTTAAAATAAGCCGCCGCCGCAGGATTTATCAGTAGGTTGGTTTTACTCACAAACTCAAAAGGGATTTTTGCAGGAGATTCGCCGTCGAGCACTCTCTTTGCAAGCCTGGCAGCATCCGCCCCGGCCTGGTGGTAATCCCGCGACACAACCAGTACCGCACCCGCTTTGGATTGGTCGCTTACAAACCCGAAGAGGGGAATTTTCTGATCCCGGGCGATCCTGATGATGGTCGCAGCCGACGCCGAGGTGAGGTTATCCACAATCTGGCAGATAACATCCGGCCTCCGGGATGCCAGGGAAAATGCCGCATCGGTAAGCTCCTGGCTGCTGTTGACCGGAACCGTTACCAGGGTGAGGCCGGCCTGTTCAATAATATTTTTCAGCACATTCATGTTTTTTACTGAATTTGATTCTCCGGGGGTGAAGAGGGTCCCGATTAGCCTTGTATGCGGCATGACAAGTTTAACCCACCTGATCATCCCCTCGTAATCCCCAAGGGTTGAAATTCCGGTGACATTGGGCAGATGATCTTTAAAAGAGATACCGGCACCTGCAATGATCGGATCGGCCACTACGGTAAAAATGACCGGCATCGTCCTGACCTTTTTCACCGCGGCCTGCAGGGTGGGCGTGGAAGAGATGAAAAGTATATCCGGATGATCGTTCACCGCTTCATCCAGCATCAGGTTCAGCGTAGCAACGTCGCCCTGGGCGTTTGACACATCCAGGGTGTAGTCTTTACCTTTGACAAGGCCCAGGGAGGTGAGTCCGTCAACGATGCCCTGCCCCGATAACTCCGAGAGCGGAGAGTCGTTGAACTGGATCAGCGAAAACCGTTTCCCGGAACTACTGTTCATGCTGGAAATTTTATCGGTCAGCAACAACCCCGCGGAGATGACAAAGATGATTAACAGCAACTTTATGAAGGGCCAGGGCGTGGTCCTGATGGAAATTAACAGGGAGTTTTTCATTTTCTGCCTTTATAAAGCTGAACCTGTGCTTTACTCATTCACAGGAGACATAGGTGAATAAGGAGCCTAAACAAATGTATGCTATTCCTTTTAATCGAAGCGAAAAAATCCCTTAAATTGATAAATGTCATATTTTTGCACTGGCAAACAAGGATTGCGGTCGGAATTGATTTACGATTGGACGATTTACGATTGAATTTATCGATTGTGGATTTACGATTAACAGCACTCAATCGTAAATCGTAAATCAAACATTTTAATCTGAAATCGTAAATCGTCCAATCGTAAATCTTAGCGGGTGTAACTTTAAAAACACTAAAGACGTCAAAAAATAAACATTGTACCTGTAAAAAAAAGTAACATGAAAAAAATAATCAAATTCGGTGAAGAGGTAGAGGGATATGACATCCCGGTGTTAAACGAACGGGAAATAAGGGCTGCTGCAGGGATCCTGTTTTTTGCGACCTTCCTTTCGTTAATGTTCATTGTCTTTAAAGGGAACTTCGTTCCGATTAAATATATCATAACCCTGTTTCTCACCGATTTCCTGATCCGGGTTTTTATAAGTCCCAGGTTTTCGCCGACCCTGATAATTGCACGGCTGATCGTTCGAAACCAGACACCTGAATATGTAGGAGCTGCCCAGAAAAAATTTGCATGGATTATTGGTGTCGTTTTATCCGCAACCATGTTCATCTTTTTTATTATCGTCAATGCCTACAGCGTGATAACCGGGATTATCTGCCTGATCTGCCTCATCTTCCTCTTCTTTGAATCGGTTTTCGGGATCTGCCTCGGGTGTATGTTTTATCCTCTCTTTTTTAAAGACAAAGTTCAGTACTGCCCGGGCGAAGTGTGTGATACCAAACAAAAACAGGAGATTCAGAAAACCTCGGCAGGGCAGCTGCTGGTAGTGCTGGCCTTTATCGCGTTCATTTTGCTCACGGTCTTTTTGATGAATGACAGGTTCAGTGAAAAGCCGCATGATTTGTTTGGGAAAGAGGGTGTTGAGCAGGGGAAATAAGGGAAGGAACGACTTTTTTATCGATTGAACGATGATAGTGCCTTCTATTGGGCCGTCGTAATTCCTCCCAGGCTTGTCATAATTATAAACAGCTATCTACACATCCTTCCTGTGATCCTGAATATTCACAGGTTGGTCGTCCTCGTTATCATCCTCGAAAATCTGCTCCTCGAAAATTTCAAACAAATGAGGGGTTGCAGAAAAATTCAATCGAAAATTTCCACTTACCAATTCTGGTAATTTCCCACGGGTTCCTCCACCATAGCATTTATACATGAACTTATACCAAGTGTGTTCGCTATTGATAAAAAAGTTAAAATCTATATGTTTTTCTTTTCCTGGGGGATTACATATAAAACGAATATCAACACTCATCGAGTTGTGTCGCCATTTGAACGTGAGATGATCATGGCAATCGCTGATAAAATCACACCAATGAGTGACTAGGTTGGTTCTCTTGTTGTTGGAATTGACATCGCCATCATGCAATAAATGTTATTGGTTAAACATCATTACATCAGAAAACTCAGTAGATTATGAAGGGGAGGGGGAAAATGGAAAATGAACTGCAAAAACCTGACCTTCCTACTTGTTAATAAAAGTTAAAGTCTTGTAATGACCTCAAAAATAGTATATATTTGTGTGTATTTAGTCTAAATACATATTTCGAATGAGATCCAAATCCGTGGAGATGCGACCTTTAGCCTAACCTGGATTGGAGGAATTGAAAAGCCCAACCAGCTAAATTATTGATAACCTGAATCAAAAAACTTATGACAAATACAGATATAGTTAAGCAGGCATATTCAAATTTTGCCACAGGTAATGTGGCTGGCGTGTTAGATTTGTTTGACCCCGCAATTGAATGGCATGAGTGCAAGGGTATGCCATTTGTGAATGGCGACGGCATTTACAAAGGCGTTGAGGCAGTGGTGACAAACGTTTTCATGAACCTTCCGGTATATTTTGATGGATTCAATATTGCAGTAACTGAAATATTTGGAACCGACGATAAAGTAGTGATGGTTGGCTATTACCAGGGAACGAATAAAGCCACCGGCCATCAGTTTAAAGCAAATGCAACCCATGTTTGGACTATTTCAAACGAAAAACTATCTCGTTTTTTCCAGGCCGTTGATACCGTTGCAATCATCAGTTAACCACTGGTAAAACAAGATGCCCCTGTTCTCCATGAAATTATAACGGTTTTGCCTGTGGTATCCTGATAACCAGCTCGGTTATGATTGACTGCCGCACTCAGAATGAAACAAACAGGAAAACCACTGTGTAAGGACTGTCACAATTGGCCAGTGATTTTTCGGCAGCGCTTCATAAAAAAGATGCAGAAACCAACATAAAACTTCGTTAAACAATGAAGCAACTAATTACGCTCATCCTGCTTCTTGGTTTCAACACCATGCAGGCTCAACAATTTTACAATTACTATCCGTCAGCGCTAAATCAATATGTTTATTCTGAAACGGATGTCCTGGCAATGGGAAATGCCTGCTACAAGATTGAAACTGAGAGCAACATCGCAGTGAATTTTCACAGTAACGTCAGGATTGTGAAGGTGCAACCAAACGGTTCGATCATCTGGATAAAAAGGTATGATGCCGGCATTGATTCATCCATCGTGGCAACAAGTATTACCAAAACACTTGATAATAAAATAATTGTAACAGCAATATTGGATAATGACAACTCCTTCCCTCCCATCGGTGTGACTGTGTTTAAATTAGATACGGCTGGTGCTGTATTGTGGTCGGTTGTATTTCCAGGTTTCAGATGGGGATACGAATCCAGGAACACGATTCAATTACCCGATTCAACCTATGCCCTTGATGCGGTGTCCATAACTACGTTTAAACCCGTTGTGATTAAACTCCATAAAAATGGAACACGTGTTTCAGCTAAATCTTTTCAGAACACCCTTTATTCAGGGGATCCCATTACATCCATGCAAATAAAAAACAACACCGTTTCCATTGCTTTTAAACATGGTGAGTTTATTACCACGGATACAGCCTGCAACATACTCACCGATAAAAAATACAACCTCGATCCGTCATTGCCCTATTTTACGCATACCGTAACGGCCAATGGCGATTACGTTTTCCTCAGCGATGTTGTCGCAGGAGGTGTTTTAACCGGCCGGTTCAGAATTTTCAGAACAACAAGTTCTGGCGAGTTGCTCTGGGCAAAAACCCTTTCCATGTGGACCAGCTTCTCAGTTCATGAACCCTATACACTTTTTGATGTGGTGCAAGGTGTAGAGGTGACCGAAGACACATCCATGAACCTGGTCGCACACCTGGTTGATGAAGGGGGCCATGGATTGGCGGTCACGTTTGACGAAAATGGCAATTACCTGACCAACAAATTGATAAAGGCATCATCGTTCACTCTTTGTGATGATGGCGATTTTTTATTCGCATCCAATTCACAATCGTCCAGTTCACTTGGCATTTTTGCAAAACAGGCACACTATTCCATCAATGATTGCGATTCGCTGGTTGATGTGATCATCAGCAATGGAACTGATTCTGCCAGTGTTAATGTGCCAGTAGCATCTTCAGTCCCTGTTCCCATATCATTAACGAATTATCCGATTCATGTTTACAACGGTGTGTCGGATCCCGGTCCTTATTGCCAAACCGCTACTGGCATATCTGACCTATTTACCCCCAATGAATATGAATTGAAGATTTTTCCCAATCCTGCCACCAATATTCTGACAGTTAATTTACAGGACGGTTTTGCCAATGGCGAAATGAAAATTACCAATATGGCCGGGGAGGTAGTTCATCTGTCAATTATAGAAAGCGCTGCCCCAATGATTGACATCTCAGGTTTCCCGAAAGGAGTCTATATTATTGATGTTGTTAAGCAAAACAAGAAGAGCCGCAATAAATTTATTAAATGAAAGAAATCATTCACGATTTAGCCTGGTATGAGTCAATATTACGAGAAGTCTGATGGAAAGAAGAGAGTTTATAACCAAATCGGGTATGCTGGCGGCCTTTGCTGCCATGTCACCCAACGTTTTCAGCGGAAAACAAGCAGCCTCTCCGGCAGATCCATTGAAACCAATTCTCCTGCCGGCATTGCCTCCACTGGAGAATAATGGCGGCATGGCGATCCGGACATGGGTTAGGTCATCCATGACCAACGGACTATATTCCAGCGTTGAATGTGCCGTTGCCCCCAAAACGATGGGTCCCCCGCCCCATTACCATAAAGAGCTGGATGAGCTCATGCTGGTACTCGAGGGCACCGGCAGCATCCTTATCGGCGATGATGTGGTGGATGTGCAGGCTGGTGGCTGGCACCTGCGTCCGCGGCTCATCAAACATACCTTCTGGAACGCATCGGATAAACCCCTGCGGTTTGTCGACATGTATTTCAACCAGCCTTTTGAGGAGTACCTGGAAAGGATATTTCATGAACTTACTGAGGAGAACGGCTTCCCTGACGGCTCAGAGGAGAAGAACAGGGAGATAACCGCACTGAACGAGAAGTTCGGGTTGGTTTTTCCGCCGTCGGCCTTTGATGAGCAGGGGGAGATTATGAAGAGGTATGGATTGAAGTAAGGGCAGAAGGCATCTCTGACTGCCACCTTTTTTATACTCTATTTTGAATTCGTAATATTCACAATTATTTAACCAAATCTACTGCTAATATATTAAGGAGCGGTAGATTTGATTAAACCTGAAGATGGTGCTTCAAAGGTTAATAAGTGGTTATTCAGCCCGGAATGCCTTGGCCATAATGGCCTGTTCTACATTAGGGATTCTATACTTTTCTGCCTACTGTGGGCGTAATCCATAATTTCCTTTTGTGCCATTTGTTACTCCTTACCTTTTACCTGTTTCTTCGGAGCTCTCTTCTTAACCAGCAGTTTAGCATCCTGAAGTTTTCTGCCCAGGATATCATCCGTTGCCACTTTCAATAAATCCTTTTCAAGTCCCAAAACAAAAAGAAACCATCCACGCCAGGTTTGTCCACCGATGAAATCTCAATCTTCTTCAATTTCCTTTTTTGATCAGACTGCAACTATCCTGAACAATATTAAGGAGATTTGTATCATGTGAATGCTCGATTTGGCAAATGAGTCCCATGGGGTTACGGCTCAATCATGACGAATATATGGCTCAAGAATGGCTGTTATTGAGCTGCATTTTGTATTTTTGTGAGCCATAAATACTTCAAGTATGATAAAATCGGGTTCACAATTAGGTGGTGTTATCGTAGAGTATGTTAAAAATCACCCAAATTGTTCATCGAAACAAATCCATGAGGGTATCGCGCAGGAATGGGGTTATGCTACCGTCAAACGATCCATCCAGATCTTGCTGTCTGAAAAACTGATTGTCGCACTTGGTAAAGGCAAAGGAACAAAGTACGAAATCAGTCGGTCCTATGAGTTTCTGATCCCAATCAATCCAGACAAATACTTCCAAAAGGAAATTGATGAACGTGAGATCAAGACAGACTTCAACCTTAACCTGATCTCTGATCAACTGAAGGGAATTTCACTTTTTACTGACCAGGAACATGCGTTCCTGGACCAACTTCAAAACACGTTTAAGGAAAACACTGAGGGCCTGGCACCCCGGGAATTTAAAAGGGAATTTGAGCGCCTGGCCATCGATTTAAGTTGGAAATCCTCGCAGATAGAGGGAAATACCTATTCTTTGCTGGAAACAGAACGCCTTTTAATGGAACAGGAAACAGCATCAGGTAAAACAAAGGATGAGGCCATTATGCTTCTGAATCATAAGGCCGCGCTGGATTTTATTCTGGAACACCCCAATTACATTCAGCCATTATCCCTTGCCTGTATTGAAGATATACACAGCCTCCTGATCAAAGATCTGAATGTTGCCCGAAATATCCGAAAACGAAGAGTCGGAATCACGGGCACCAACTATCGCCCATTGGACAATGAATTTCAAATAAGGGAATCACTACAAGACATGTGCGCTGTAATTAACGAGCGCAACGATATTTTTGAAAAGGCATTGATGGTACTGGTGTTTATCTCCTACATCCAGCCCTTTGAAGATGGCAACAAAAGAACAGCGCGTATTATCAGCAATGCGGTATTGATGAGTTATCAATATTGCCCATTATCCTTCCGAACCGTTGACCCGATCGACTACAAAAAAGCAATGCTGATATTTTATGAGCAAAACAATATCAGTGTGTTCAAAAAGATATTTATCGAACAATTTGAATTTGCCGTCAAAACTTATTTTTAGGTTGACAAAGAGTTATGCCTGGAAAATCCTCGTAGGGGAACCAGCTATTGTCAGCGTAAATGACTACGCTTATACATTGGCTGTTAACAGTGTATGGGGGTTATTCAGAATTCGTGCAAGACAGTGAGATGGTCCGGATTTTCCACAAAGGACTACTTCCGATACTTATAAAAAAAACCACCCGGCTAAGAGTGGTTTTCTAAATAATCCCAATAAAGGGTTGGAACCATGAATGCACCTACATTACAACCGATGCTTCGACCTTATGATCAGGCAGGTCCCGCACAACAGCTTTGATCGTAGTGCCTGCCATGTCGGAATTTTCGACCGTTGCCGTATACACCCATTTGCTGGTTACGTCATTCAACACGCATTGGCCTGCTTCGATCTCCTGGCCCATGGCATTGGTGATGGTAACAGCCACTTCAACAACTCTGAAATAGTCGCCGGCGCTCACGGTTAACGTGTCGCCTGTCTTGCCCTGATAACGGTCGGTTTCGATGGCGGAAATCCAGGGCTGCTTGTAGAAATCGGTCACAGCGGCCGCATAGGCTGAAATATGACCATCTCCCCGCACGGCATACGCCGCCTTAAGATCGGGGTTCTTCATAACCCCTTTAGCATAGGTGGTTGCCTCCGCGAACGCCTTACGCGACGCGAGTTGGGCTTCTGAATAAACTTTCGTGGAAGAATCAGGCTTTGCGGCGATGATCTGCTTGCCATTGCGGTTCTTCATCACATACTGATTTCCTACTTTACCCCGGAATCCGTGGGTTAATAGATTTGTTTTTGAGGTTGACATCACATGAAAATTTAATGATTAATACTTGGGTTTATGGATACTCAATCATGGCCATGAATGGGTAAGGATTATCTTTTCCTGAGAAAGATCTGAATCTCGTCCACCTTTTTGATGATCTCCCTGTTATCGTTTCTGAGGTCGTTTCGAAGATTTTCAAAATCCCTGATGTTTTCCGACTTATGCCAGGTCATCTCCTGTTTCAGGTTGGTGATGTCCACATCGATCTGGGCAATGCGTATCTCCAGGTGGATCCAGATCGATACGAATCCTGCAGTAAGGGTCGACAGGCTCATAAAATGTGCGAGGGGAAGTCCGAAAATCGAAATTTTTGTTTTCATAGGTTTGTTTGTTGCGTGTGGTGAAAAACTGATGAAGCAAAAGTAATATACCGGCAGGGGGCAATTCAAGGGGTAAAGGGGGGTACCCCCCTGAGCAAATTTTATGTTGAAGCGATACCAGTTCTGTATCAAAGCTATATCCGCGCCATATAAAATGGATATGGTTCAACTATCCGTGCCCTATACTTTTTATAGCAGCTGACCCTGTCCTGTACCTCGGTCAAACCTCTATAAAACCATTATAGTCCCTTTACGGTACCTGCCGCAAATATCTAACCCAATAAGGATGGAGGAGCAATTCAGGAATGATGATAACGGAACATCAGTTTCTCAACCAGTTCAAGTTCAGTCCTGAAAAATTCTGAGCAGCATTGAAGTCCGAATTCAGTAGGAACATCAAACACATTTCGCAAGCGTTTGAGCTTGAGATCGCTGTTCCCTTTAGTGCTAAAATTCGATACTATCATTTTACAGATCTCCCCGGAAGGCGTATTTCCAAACATACCGGCCTCCTTCCAAATTCTGAAATATGCCGCCAATACGTCACGGGTCGTCATAACTGGTAATTTTGAATTCGGAACCGGGACACCCGGGACCGGTAAATTGTTCACCGGCATCCAATCAACAAATTTTCTTATTTCCTCCAGCATCTGCTTCATCTCCCATAAGCGCTGACGCCATGCAGTACTGAATTTCCATGCCTGATCGATCACGGCATGTTCTGTCTCTTTACTTATCCCCGTTGACCGTGATATCCCCCCGGAGCCGTTGATAACCACTGCAATACTGCTGAAATACCAGCGAACCGGAAATTGTCCCTGATGATGGAATCTTCGGGGCCCCCTGTGCAACGAGCTTTTTACATCCTTTCTGCGCTGTACATTGTGCCTGGTTCTTCCTTGATATTCTATACAAAAGTGTTCAGGTAAAACCAATTTGCAAATACTTCTTACAGCGGGGATCAGATGATCCAGGAAATAGCCCCGCTCCACTTCCGGCAATGCTGACAAATATTCCCGGTTATCCTCTAATAAACGAGTGGTGAGGTCATGAACATAATGTGAAAAGGAGTTGACCGTCGTACAGCCATTTACCGAAACAATCTCAATCGGTCCGGTTTTTCGGCGCCTGGTGTTAACTTCCGGGGGACTGACCTCCACAATGAACCGCGATGCATCCGATAATTCTTTAAGGAGTTGATTGACCACACGAGGGAAGGAACCAGCGTTTGACATAAGACTCACTTTTTGAGGATCTGTTTTTGTATGGCCAGGACCGGGAGCCCGGCTTTTCCTATAACCAGCAAGCCTTAATCGGACAAAATTCAAAAGGTGGTGGAGTGGTTAATAACTTTTTTGTGAATACGCAAGTCCTTCATCCCTGAAGCAGAATGGCCGGAGGCCAACAGTTTTGCATCCTGGAGTTTTCTGCCCAGGATATCATCCGTTGCCACTTTCAACAAATCCTGTTCAAGTCCCAAAACAAAAAGTACATGGACATTCGCTCCTATGGCAACCCCGGAGGATCCTTTTTCGATCGACGCTAACGTTGGCCGGCTGATATCTGCGCGATCTGCAATCTGGGTGGCGCTTAACTTTC
>JBMOIP010000076.1:0-20679 GCA_049317265.1 Bacteroidales bacterium | reverse complement strand
TTCCAGAGCCGGGTGTACGGCACTTTTCAGCAGATCAGATCCAACGGCGGCAGTGTTCGCAAGGGCGAAAAATCCACACTGGTCGTGTTCTGGAAGAGACTCCAAAGCACCGATCCTGTCACGTTGGAAGAAAAATCAAAGTATCTCCTGCGCTACTATCACGTTTTCAATACCGATCAGGCCAATTTCGACGAGATCGGCAAACAGAAGATCGAAAAGATGAACGGAACAGCCCCGGGTCAGCCGGTCATGGAAGCTGAACAGATCGTGCAGGGCTTCAGGGACGCTCCTAAAATCATCTTTGATCAGTCTGATAATGCTCCTTGCTATTACCCGTCCATCGATGAGATACATGTTCCTCCCATGGGGACATTTGCAACGGTCGAAGCTTTTTACCGCGTTTTATACCATGAAGGAATTCACTCGACCATGCACGAAAGCCGGCTCAACCGCGCTGAAGGTCGCGGGAACAAATTTGGCGATGAAAATTACACCAAAGAAGAACTGGTAGCTGAACTTGGCAGCGCCTTCCTGGCAAACCTGGCCGGGTTCTCCGATTTGCAAAACACGTCGGCCTATATCCGGAACTGGTCAGGGCATCTACGCGACAATAACAAGTTGATCGTTTGGGCAGCCTCCAGGGCAGAGAAAGCGGCCGAGTACATCCTGGGGTCAACACTTTCAGTCGATGATGAGCAGCTTGCAGAAGTGAAGACTGAAGAAGAGACTGCCGATGTTCCTTTCTGACATCCAGCGAGCCGGGAGCAAAAGCTTCCGGCTTTTTTTATGCTCGTCACCGCTTTTTTCTTTACAGCCAGGGTAAAGAAAGAAGCGCGAAAAAAGAAATCCAACGGGCAGCTTTTATAAAAAGCGAGCAAAACCCACCACACCTCTTAATACTCGAAATTTTGGCAAAGTTACCTGCGGAAAAATGGTAAAACTGTCAAGGGCAACCTCCTGATGGAACTGTTGCTTTCAGTGTTTTCAGATTGCAAAGTACAATCTGACCGACACCCTCTGACATTATTTATTTTCCTCGGTGGCTGCCTTCGGCAAAAATTTCATTATTAACCGTGGGCGACCACATAAATTCTACCGCTATGGAACGCTACTATCAAATGTTTGTCAATGAAATGGATTCAATCTACTTTGAAGGTTATTGCGAAGACTTACAAAAAAGTAATCCCGCAAAACTTGAATTCGAATGGAACGAATACCTCAGAATGATCAAATAATTTGGGACCGGGGAAACCCGGCCCCTTTTTTTATACTCGCAGAGGGCTATATTGGAAAATCAAAATGTCATCAAAGCGCTGTTGCTTAAAATCTGATGCAAAGGTAACCTCATGAAAATATCGCTTCACTAAATGCATGGCCCTTCGGGTTCATTCAGATTTGAAGGAAAATCTGACCTGAACATTTGTTTGGAATTTTCATTCCGGTTGATTCACCAGGCATCAATTTTAACGGCGCGCCAGATGCCAAAACAAATTCTGCAGGGCAGCAGTATCAGTCATGAGTCATACAAGTTACGCCATGGATCCCCGTCAGATCACGGCAAAGTTTCCGAGCACATGTCATACCTGTGGTAAGAAAATCAACAAAGGTGAGCAGATCATCTACTGGCCGAACGGCCGGAAAGCCGGTCACCTGAAATGCGATGATGCCGACTATCGTCAGTCGCTTGCCTCGTTCGAGGATGAGGATCGTTTTAATAGTTTCAGGGAACCAGATTTTCGGTAAACTGTTTATGCTTAAATGATCCAGGGGCAGGGAAACCTGCCCCCTTTTTTTTATGGTCGCAAAGATTGGAAATGGGCATCCCATCGGACATCAAAGCGCTTGTTACTCAAAATTTATGGCAAAGTTAACCTCATGAAAATCTCTCTCACTAAAGGCTGCTCCGCGCCCTGCGGGTTCATTCAGATTTGAAGGTAAATCTGACCCGAACCTTTGTTCCAGAATTTTCATTCCGGTTTTGCAGGTAGCATAAATTTTAATTAACCGGCGAGCCAGAAGCCATAAAAAGTCCTCAGGGCAGGGGCAAACATCATGACAAAAGTCACAGCAGAATTAACAAAATCAGTCAGTGGTAACGGAAACGGTAATGGTAACGGGACCCCTGCAGTTGAAAAACCTCAGCCGACCGCTGCAGTAACAGAAGAGGCGATCAGGATTCCTGTTCCTCCGGCTCCGGAAATCCGCAAAGAGATGACCCTGGTTGAACGGATCCTTAAGGTGGAGAACCTGCAGCTGGTCATCGAAAAACGCGGAAAGCTGGTTCAGACGCGCAGCGAACTGGAACGGTTTCAGACGGCTTCCAATGATTTCAACTGCTCCATGCGGCTGAACGACTCGGATGGAAATGTATTCACCACCAGTTTCACCCCTGGTATCAAGAAGGTCATCGAGTTTCTCAGGGCCTCATTCGATGCAAGTATCGCCGAAACGGAGGAGAAGATCACCTTCTGAAATTTTGGGAGTTCCGCCCGCGGGCGGAACTCCTTTTTTAATGTTCGTCAAGCGTAATGAAAATAGTGTCCTTTAAAATGGCCATCATCAGGGATAGGTTTGCCTCATGGAACAGGATGAAACAATTGACCTGTATGAGGCAATCCGTCAAATGAGAAAGTCAGCCCAGGAGGGGAAGCCTTTTTCATTTGTTCATGCAACCTATAACCGGGACAATGATTCCTGCGACGGGGTCCGGTACGTGAAATCTGCCCTGCTGAGACCGGCAGCCAAAGGCGATGACCTGGTCCATGCCGAATTTAAACTCTTCTACTTCGATGAAGATATACAGAAACCAAGGGTTTGCTGGCAACCCTTGATCATGTACCTGGGAAGTAAAAAGGTCATACTAAACTAGCGCCCGATGACTGAGATCAAAGAACCACAGGTAAAAATTATCCGGGAAGGCAACAAAGCTTTTGGGATCACCCCTGTAGGGGTCTATGCATTCGACGTGGTCAGTTCGTTCAATATTGCCAGTCCTTCGGTATTGCCATTCTATACCAATACCCGGCAGTTGGTGCCTGTCAGGATTGGCGAGTTCGAAATTGTGGCCAATGGCCAGGAAAACAACTATCCTGATGAACTTCGCCAGATTCTGGATGATAACAACCTCACGCCGGAGATCCTGAATAAACAGGCACAACTGCTCTATGGCCAGGGTCCGGCCTTGTATAAGGTCAACTTTGAAAACGGGCGTCGGGTCAAATACTGGGTTTCTGATCCGGACATCCAGGCCTGGCTCGATACCTGGGACTATGAAGATTACTTAATGAAATCCTGCATCGAATTCCGCACGACCAACGGCCATTTTTCGAAATTCTTCCGCAACAAAGGAGCGAGGATCGGCCAGAAAGCCATAGTGGCAAAGCTTGAGCATGTCTCGGGGATGTACGCACGTCTGGAATGGCCGGATACCAATAACCTGATCCAGGGGATCATTGTCGGAGATTTCAAACAACCCTGGCATAATGGTCTTCGCCGGTACCCGGTGTTCGATGCCGGGTCACCATTTGCCTGTCCGGTCTCCATGCGGTACTCAAACCTCTATGCCTTTGCGCTGGATTACGAGTATTCACGAAGCCCGATCCATGGCTCACTCAACTGGATCAAACTGTCATCCTCCATTCCCAGGCTTCTCTCCAGCTTTAATGACAACTCGATGGCCATCAAATATCACATTGAGGTGCCGGCAGTTTTCTGGGAATCCATGCGCAATGAAATGATGACAAAAAGCATCGACCAGGGTAGTGTATTCACTGAAGAACTCTTAAGAAAAGCCCAGGACAAGGTGATGGAAAAGTTTTCCATTGCCCTGGCCGGCGGCGACAAGGTTGGTAAGTTTGTCAGCACGGCAACCGTATTTGATGAATTGTCAAACCAGTATGTCGGTTGGAAAATCACCCCTCTGGATCAGAAAGTCAAAGATTTCATCGATGCCCAGATCGGCATTGCCAACGAAGCCCTGTTCCAGGTAACCTCAGGGATCGGTCTGCACCCGGCCCTGAGCAATCTTTCGAAGGATGGAAACCTCCCTTCCGGAAGTGAACAGCTCTACGCCTTCAAGTTGTACCTGGCCACCGGAGTGGATATTCCGGAAGCGGTGGTGATGAAGGACATCAACCTTGCCATTGCGGCCAACTTCCCGGGAAAAAAGCTTCGCATGGGTTTTTACCACGATGTCATGCTTACCGAGGAAATGACCAACCCGAAGGACCGGATCAAAAACCAGTCTTCGGCGCCGGGTGCTGCACAATCAAATCCCTCACAACCTTAATCCCTTTAGCGATGATCTTCAATAAAAACGGGGCAGGAGCTTCCGAAATGAAGGAGTTGATCGGATTTATTTATAAATCAATCAATTTCAATAACCTTGCTACCTTCATCTCCTTTGCTGAAAGGGATCTCAAAAAGGTCATCGGCCTTGAAGTGTGGGCCCAGGCGTTTGCCCATTACTGGTCAAATGCTGTGCCTCCCAATCCCCCTGCAGAGGGAGATGACGTTACACCGGTTGAGCAGATCAATGATCCCGGCACGGAACCAGCTCCACCAATTACTTGGGGCAGGTACATCTTCCTGAATGAGCTGGTAAAAAAGGTTCAATTACCGGTTGCCATTCATGCATACCGCCGGTATGTTCCCGGTGCCGACTTGTCCCATAGCGATAAGGGAAGGCAGATTTTCGTTTCAGAGCAGGAGAAACCGGCTTTTGAATGGATGATCGAAAAGGACAACCAGAACTTGCTTGCCCTGGCCAGCGAAGCTACAGACAACCTACTGGAATGGCTTGATGAAAACATCGCCACCAATGAATCAGACGGTCCTCCATTTTTAACCTGGGGTTCCAGCCAGGCCTTTGTTGAGCGAAAAAGGCTATTCATCTCCACGGCAGAGCAATTTGATTCAGTGATTTCAATAGGCAGGTCCCGGTTGACGTTCCTTGCGCTGGCTCCCTTCATAAAACGAACGCAGGAAATCGAAATCCGGTCATGTTTCACCGAAGAGAAATTTGCAGAATTAAAGGATCAACATGCAGCCGGTGAATTTTCCGACGCGAATAAACCCCTGTTTGAACTTCTGGTCCAGCCACTCGCACTGCTTGCACTAAGCAACGCAGTAAAACGGCTTTCATCAGAGGTGCTTCCGGACGGAATCTTCAACAATGCCATTTCAAACGTGATCCGGGAGAAAAGGGTCACAACAAAACTTGATCGCAATGAGATCTCCCTGTCTCTTGAAAAAGATGGTCTGAGGGAACTTGCAAAGCTTCAGTTATTCCTCCAGAAACAGGCCCAGGCACTGCTTGGCCTACCTCCTGTATCAGCTGATCCATCCGAACGGATTGATGAAACCAAACTTTTTGTTCAACTGTGATGCATCGAATCGAAATTCCCGAAAAACGAATCGTAAAGGAGTTCCCCTCTGAAGTCTCCGAAATGCGTGAAGATCAGTTCATCTTCTTTATTGGCCTGGTACTTCAATACCTTGCCGGCTCGATTACGCTGGGTGATTTCAAAATAAGCCTCACCATGAAGTTGCTGGATGTCAAATTGAATTTTGGCTTTGCTTTCATGGCCACTGAGGAGAGAGAAAACGCTAGGGGCGAAATTTTTCGCATCAGTGAACTCTGCGATTCCTTCTTTGAGGAGATCATCCAGGATGGCGAAAAGGTAAGGACGTTCAAACTGAACTTCACAAAGAACATGATCCCGGAAATCTGGGGCAGGTATTATGGCCCCTCGGATGCACTCATAGACATTACTTTCTGCGAGTACCGTATCGCCCACAGCTATTACGCCGCTTACCTTGAATCCAACAACGAGGATGATCTGAACCATCTCATTGCTGTTCTCTACCGCCCGGCCAAACCATGGTTATGGCTTCGGAAACTTTTATCCTCATTTGATGGACAAGTCCGGGTGCCCTTCACATCAAAATACAATCCTCTTCACCTGGAAGCACGGGTGAAGGAAATCGCGAAACTACCTATGGCGGTGCGTTACGGGATATTCTTGTTCTTCTCCGGATGCGAACAGTTCCTGGCCAAGGGATCCGTGAAGGTGGACGGGAAGGAAATTGATTTTTCCATCATTTACCAAAAGGAAGATGATGCTGAAGATTCACCTGATATCGGTCTGGTAGGAATCCTTTACAGCCTTTCGGAAACCAAAGTATTCGGCTCCATTGAACAGACGGATAACCAGAACCTTTACGACATCATGATCCGGCTGTTCCAGGTGATAAAACAGGCCAGAGCAATGGAACAAAAATACAACTCCCATGATCCCGGTTAACACCTATCGCAATCTCTGGCTGTATATGGCCTCGGTAATCCCGGGCATCCATCACGCCTTCACCGTTCACGAAGAGAGTGACATGGCGGCTGCCATAAGGGATATCGATCAAAACGATATCATCCTGATTGCCGTGGTACCCAGCGCGGAAATAGAAGCGACCAGTGCTGATGATGTCGAAGAAATTGACTCCTGCTATGTGTTCCTGGTCAAAAAAACCGACTTGGGATCATTAATGCATGACGAGTTTATCACCGAGCTGCACGAAACCCAGGTACTGATGACGGCCGTCAAACGAAAGCTTATTGAATTGTCGGGGGATACAGAGCATCTGACGCCTTATTCTCATACCCTGCATCGGCTGATGATTCATGGGATGCATACTGACCCGGAGTATAATCTGCTGGGCTGCAATGGTTGGGGGCTGTCATTTAAACTGAAGACTAAAGGAACATTCAATCTTTGACCCATGAACATCATGAACATCTCCTTCTCCGAATTCCTTGCCCTGATGGCCATCCTTGGTTCAATTGTCACGGTTTGGGTCAGCACAAAAGTCAGGATCCAGAAGATCGAAACCACTATGCAACTGAAACTTCTGGAGCTTGAAAGGAAAATCTGTGAGTCCAACGATCATCACAACGAATGGGTGCTGGGCATGAAAGAGATGATCAACCAATTTCTTACCGACAACAAGCAGGAACATAAGGATATCATGCATGATGTAAAGGGAATACGGCAATCGCTCAACGCCATGAACATCAGACTGGCCGAAATAAAAGCGTTTGGCCGCCTTGCCAGGCTCGCCGATGAACCTGCCGCAGAACAGGAACCCTAATTTCAACACGAAGCATAATGGAAAGAATTAAAAGAGTATCGAAAAATTGCCTGGCTCTTCTTGAAGAGTTTGAGTGCGGCGGGGACTTCCTCAAATTTCTCAAAGCATACCAGTGTCCGGCCGGACGGTGGACCATCGGCATGGGGACCACCCGCTATCCCGGAGGCGATCCGGTGAAGCAGGGAGACAGGATTACGCAGCAGCAGGTTTTTGAATACGTGACCCACGACCTATCCGTGGCTGAAAGCGCCGTGGACAAGCTCGTTATCCCGAACCTGAACCAGGGCCAGTTTGATGCACTGGTCTGTTTCATCTATAACCTGGGCTTCAAGGCATTCAAAACATCAACGTTGCTTAAAATAATCAACAGCAATCCTGATGATCCCGCGATCGACCGGCAGTTCAACCGTTGGACATTGGCTTCTGCCTGCAAACAACCCGTTGCCGGACTGATTCGCAGACGCAAGGCCGAATCCTGGCTCTATTTTAATGGTGTATTGAAATTTCAATTTTAAAGCGATGGAAACCAGAACAAACAGATTCAGTGGCATGCTCAGTGTTTATATAATCTCTGTATCATTGTTGATGGTCATAAGTTGCAAGACTACAAAGGATATCAGCAAGGAAAGGATCAGCGAGCAGGTTCAGTCCGCAGTGATTGAAAATATTAAAACCACCACAGAAACAGGTGCAACTACCGACACAAAAACTACGGCAGAGACAACTGTCACTGAATCGTTCGATACAGTTGTAAGCATTCTGCCTTTGGTAGACGGTGTTTTGGCTGATAAACCGATTTTCGTTCCGCTAAAAGTAACCCGGACCATTCATCGCAAGGAGTTTACCGACCAGCGACAAACAAGTCAGCAAAAGGGAACAGTCGCATCAAACCGCAAGGAGCAGCTAATCAGGAAATCGGATATTCAGAAATCGCACCGGAAGATAGAACGAACCGGTTTGCCGGGTTGGGTGGTGGTTATTATTCTCATTACTATAGGAGCAATAATTATAATCTGTAAACGAAAATTTTTCTGAGTTCTTCATGACATTATTACCTTTTTCCTGAAATTGGTACAATATTTGTGATAGTTGTTTTGACCGTCTTTGTTGGGATTGTTCTTTGATATCATTGTTCTTACACTCATGCCTGGTCGTGATCCTGTCAGAAATTATTTTTAACACATTTAAACTTAAGAGTATGATAAATTCATTATTTCATGTGATCGTCCATTTTGTAATTGTTTTGGTTTTGAATCAGACCCTTCTTACCGGCAGATTTCTGAGCAAGTAAAAATGAGTATAAGTCTTTGACGAGAATATAACCAACATGGGGGGAAGGGTTCGATTCCCTTATCTGCCACAAAAAGCCGCAAGTGATTGCGGCTTTTTTTTTCTTAACCCGAAAACTCATTCGCTATTATTTGCATTAAGGTCAGCCAACTCTCTTTCCGACCATATTCTGTCCTTTATTAGTCATTAACCTGGTTGTACCCTTGCAGAAATCCTCTGCAATGGGTCTCATGAAGCGAATCCTTGAAAACCGTTCGGTCCGGCGTGAAGCATTCCACGACGCCTGGGAAGGACCTTTTGATATCACCATCCAGGAGCAGGGAACGACGAAGCGGTTCGCGCGCTCACGCA
This sequence comes from Bacteroidales bacterium, assembly GCA_049317265.1. GTDB lineage: Bacteria > Bacteroidota > Bacteroidia > Bacteroidales > FEN-979 > CAIVAT01. The sequence goes on along the minus strand of JBMOIP010000076.1, from coordinate 11,895 downwards.
ATTCCGCAGAAATGGAGGAATTCAACGAGCAGATTAAAGCCTGGAGCGAGAAAGTGAAAAGCGCCCTGGGGCCATCCATCCGCAGCAACAGCATCTCGGGATCGAAGCTTTCAAGAAGCATCCGCAGCACCTATAAATATGAGTACGGGGAAATCTACCGGCTTGGCTTCTCCTTTGCCCGGCATGGGATATTTATTCACAAAGGTGTTGGCCGGGGCTATGGGATGCAGGGCGGCACCGTAGTTAAAACATCAAAATCCGTTGGTTTCAACCGAAGGCCAAAACCCTGGTTCAATCCGGTCATCGACGCTTTTATCCCAGAGTTGGGTGCGATCATCAAAGCCTATTCAGACACCGCCATTGTCAATTCCACCAAAATCTTCATCCGCTGATCATGGGAAAAACAAATATCACCGATTACCGCTTCTCCATTTTCATCAATAACGACCAGGCGAAAAGGTCCCTCATTGAAATGGAGAAAACAATGATTGGCTATGAGGCAGAACTTGCGAAGCTTGTCCGGGAGAAAAAAACGGAGACCCAGCAGTATAAGGATGCCAAGAAGGTCTATGAAGCACATCTGCAAGATATGGCCAAGCTTCGCCAGGAAGCCGGCCTTCAGGCTTTGTCACTCAAAGAGCTGAAATCCCTCAGGACACAACTCAACAACGAACTGGCCCGGACCATCCCAGGATCTGCCCATCGGGAAAAACTAGAAAAGGAATTCAGGGCGGTCAATTCAAGAGTCTCTGAATTACAGGTGGGGGCTGCAAACACCGGATTATCTTTCGGAAAGCTGGCCGATGCCTTCAATAAATATTTTGCCATTGCTACCGCCGGGGTTGCCGTTCTTACCGGATTTGGCATGGCGGTAATGGGGCTGGTGAAATCCACCGGTGAACTTTCCGATTCACTGGCCAATATCCGGAAAACTACCGGAATGACCGCCGATGAAGTCAACAAACTAAACACTGCCCTGGGAAAGATAGATACCCGCACCAGCCGGAAGGAACTGCGCGAAATGGCCGTTGTTGCCGGCCAACTCGGAATGGCCCGGGAGGATGTTTTCGCGTTCGTTGAATCGGTCGACCGGCTGAATGTGGCCCTTGGGGACGAATTCACCGGCGGCGCTGAACAGGTGGCCAAAGAGATGGGGATGCTCCGAAACGTACTCACGGATGTCAAGACTACCAATGTTTCCATGGATATGCTTTCCGTTGGAAATGCCATCAACGCCCTGGGAGCTGCCGGCTTCGCCACCGGTCCCGTGCTGGTGGATTTTGCCTCTCGCATCGCTGGGATCGGGATCCCGCTCGGTCTTACTTCCGACGAGGTACTCGGACTTTCAGCAACCCTGCAGGAGTTGAATGTCAATGCAGAACGCGGCGGTACGGCGGTTCAGAAGATCCTTCAGAAAATGACCCGCAATACAGCGGATTTTGCGAAAGTGGCCGGGATGTCAGTGGTAGATTTTACTAACCTGGTCAATGAAGATCTCTTTGCCGCCTTCAAAAAAGTGATGGAAGGCTCACAACTGGGAGGGCAAAGTGCCACTGCCCTGAGCGGGATCATCAAAGAATTGGAAATTAGTGGTGCCGGCGCTTCAGAAATCTTCGCAAAACTGGGTGGAAACTCCTCAATGCTTGCCGAGAAAGTCACCCTTGCCGGTAAATCACTGCAGAACACCGACTCCATCACCGCTGAATTCAATGTCAAAAATCAAACGCTGGGCGCCGTCATTGACAAACTTTCCAAAGAATGGTACCGGTTGATCTCCATGCCGGGGGTAACTCAGTTCTTTACGGACCAGGTGATGAATGTTGTCTCCCTGGTAAACTGGCTCAAAGATCTTCCGCTGATCATCGAGAAATACCGGATAGCACTGATTGCAGTTGGTGGCGCAACCCTTGCCTGGATTGCCGCCAAAACCCGTTCCATGCAGGTCTCTATAATGAACAACCTGACGATGAAGGAGGGTATCCTGCTGAAAATAAAGGATGGCGTTGTCATGGAATACTTGATCGTCAAGGAGCAGATGCTCACAATTTGGAAAGGAAATGGCACCGTAGCCACCAAACTTGCTGCCACCGCCCAGTGGCTTTGGAATGCAGCCATGGCCGCCAATCCCCTTGGTCTGGTCATCGCGGGTATCACTGCCCTGGTCATCGCGGTCAAAACCTACGACAAATACAATGCTGAAGCCATTGCCCTGGAAAAATCAAAAGGCGCAGCCACGGCTTTTCTGACCAGCGCCAATGAAAAGTTGAAGCAGTCATACTCTGAAATCGAATCGCAGATCAAGAGCATGAACATCATGTCGAAAGTGGAAAAACAAGCTCTAAGCGACAAGATAAAACTCACCCTCGAACTTGCCAAGGCTGATTTGTTGGCTGCACAGGCCAGACAAAAAGCCATCGGAGAGCAAGCTGCAAAACCGACCTTGTTCCAAAAGGGCATAGCAGCCTTTTCCGGGCCTGTCGGCATCGGGGGGTTGGCTGTCGCTTCTGCAGAAAATTCACAGGAGGCGATGGCTCCTTTCAATGAAGGGATCAACAAGTTAAAGGATCAAATTGCCCAGTTGGAAGGGCAACGGCAAAGCGTGACAAGCATACTTTTTTCAGAAGCTTCCGCGGATAAAGTCCTGGCAAAGACCCAGGAGGCACTTACTGAGAAACTCAACAAGTACCAGACTGCCCTGCGAAACACAGTCGCCGGCAGCGAAGAGTATATCCGCATTCAGGGAAAGATCAAGGACACCAATAAAGAATTGGCGAAATTCGACAATAGTGATCCTTCCGCTGAGCCGAAAGGGGAGGGTAAAAAAGTCAAAACAAGGCTGGAAGAGATCAACAGGCAAATTGAAGAATACCTTGGACTTCTTCAGAAACAGATTGAAAAAGAGCCTGAAAAGGCAGCTGCTACCGCCAAAGAAATAGCCTCGCTCAAAGCACAGAAGAAGTCCATCGAAGACCTCCTTCAATCGTACCTGGCCCTGGCAGAGGGAACCGACATCGCAACCGCAAAATACTCCTTTGAAGATAGTTATCAATTCCGGAAAAATGCCGGAATAGCAACGGCTGATGAAGTTGCTTACTATGAGATCAATAAACTCAAGGAAACAAATGGCTGGGCCATTGCCAGTGAAATTGAACGCGCGGCTGCCATCAAAAAAATCAGGATGGATGCAGGTGTAAATACCGATACACTCCCGGATGGCACACCCATTGAAGAATGGACTCCAGACAATTATGCTTCCAACAAAAAATCTGATGATGCATCACAAGAAGCTGCTTTCCAGGACAACGGAGCCCTGGATGTGAACCTCTGGGGTGCCAAAGCGGAAGCTTTTATGGGTTATGCGAATACCGTAATGAATGGCATGATGGGAATAGATCAGGCCATGAGCGCTTATGAGAATTCACAGCTCGCAAAAGACCAGAAACAAAACGATCAGAAAAAGCTCAACCTGAAACGACAGCTTGATGCGAAAACCATCACCCAGAAACAATACGATGCCGGCATTGCCAAGCTTGATCAGGAAATGGATGTCAAAAAAAGGGAGCTTCAGGTAAAGCAAGCCAAACGTCAGAAAGCACTGTCACTGGTCCAGGCCATCATCAGCACCGCACAGGCCGTTGTCACCGCCCTGAGCGCTGGTCCGATCATCGGGATCATCCTGGCTGCACTGGTAGGAATTCTTGGAGCCGTACAGATCGGCTATATCGCATCAACCCCCATCCCGGAGGCGTTTCGGGGTAGGTACACGGCTTTCCGGAAGGCTTCACAGGCCGCAATGGGTCGGTACGATGTTCTGGGCCAGGAAGACAATAAAATGTACCGGGGCGTTCCCTATCAGGAGCGTCCGGAATCCGGAATTTATAGTTCACCCACCCTGTTTGCCGAAACTGGTCGAGAGATCATCCTCAATCCAAAACATACCGAAAATTTAATGCGCTTCCGTCCTGACCTGGTGGATGCCATCATGAAAGTTCCGCAGCGCTCGGTCGGGCTTTATCCGGAACCTTCAGCGCAGAAGGGTTCCGCCACGCAGCAGATCACCGTCAAGTTTGACCAGGACACCCTGGACGAGATGAAGAACTTTCGTGATCAGCTGAAAAAGCCTTTGTCTTCCAACATCGTCTATGAGGACATGCGGAGCAGTATGGATACGGTTGCGGCCATTGAAAAGAGCGTAACCCGTTAAACTGTCCTTTAGTTTCCGTGGCCGGCACAATATGTTTGCCCCGGGTAGAAACATAACCGATCCGCCATGTTTGTCATAAAGTATCCATTTTTAATGTCCTTCTCCGGAAATCCCATGCGTTACCTGGTTTCTACCACCGAGGGAGGCGGGGGCATCGAAGATTCGAAATCGGTAATTGAAATCGAATTCTCCGACATCGATTCAACGCCTGATCATTCCATTGATATCACATTTCTGGGTGAAACCAGAACGTTAACTCTGAAAAATAAACCCACCACACGGGATCACCTTCCGATTGCAGATGATTCCTGGGATGCCGCAAGATGGTGCCAGTCCTGGTACGAATACATCATCAATGATGTTCAGCTTCAGAGTCATTATGAAATCGCCATCGACGGTCCAAAAATTATCCTGACAGCCAAAACAGCTTCTCCGGACTATGATTGGACCTGCGAAAATAACGGAATCCAGGGGGTAACAATTACAACAGTGATCAGTGGAATGGCTGCCATCTCCGGAACAGTGGAAGGGGTGCGGTTGACGGTCCTGAAAAATGGCACCACCCTCTTAGGACAGGACTACAAACCGCTGGATGCCAATGGTAATGTCAGATTTGAAATCCAGGAATATCTTTATTCTTCACTCTTGCAGGCCTTGCCTCCCAGGTTCAGACTCTCAATTCCCACCAATTATCACATTTACACAGATTACTTTATCAAGTACCAGGTCAGCTTTTGTGACAGGATTGCTGGGATCTTCCAGACAAGAACCTATGGCGCTCCGAACTATATTTTTTGCTACGCCATTGCCGGAGGCTTGAACCGCGAAGATCTGGTTGCTAACAATGAGTCCCTTGCCGATTATTTCAACTTGGCAGCAACCAAAATGAAATTCCTGACATGGTCCCCGCCATCGAGGATCACCGATCAGACCGAGACACACAGCTTGTTTTTTGCCTTTCAAAATCCGGCATACTCCGCTTGCCGGCTGAAACTGGTACTGGTAACAACACAAGGCTCTGAGGTCCCGGTGACGGTCATTCAACACACAATCCAACCCTGGTCTGTCACCGAATACCATGTCGGGTTTGACCAACTTGACCTGGGAGACCGAACCCATGATGAGATCATGAAATGGCAGGTTTACTTAGTCCGCGGAGACACCGGAGAGGTGATTTCGGATATCAGGGAGTTCGTTCTGGACAAATCGTACCATGAAAACACACGGTACTTCAGGTTCAGGAACTCCTGGGGAACCTACGACTCCCTGCGGTGCACGGGCGCATTTGAAGCGATCGTGCAACATGACCGCGAGAAAGTATTGTTCATGAGCGATGACATTGAAACCTCGTTCAACGCCCCCGGCGCTTATACTATGATCAAGGAGTCCCAGAACTTCAAGGCAAATTCCGGATGGCTCACCAGGGACTTTCTCAATTTTCTACGGGACTTCATGTTGTCCGGCGACATTTACGAAGTGGACGGCTCACGGCTTTTGAAATGCCTGCTAACCTCCAAGAAAACCAACCTTTTCAAGGATGCCGTTTACAACTACAGCCTGGCCTTTGAATACGAAAGCGCCTATGATGATTTTTTTTTTCAAGGATTCGAATGATCTCTACTGTCAATGAGGTCAGAAATTATTCAAACGCCTATTCAAACGCTTACAGCTAACGCCGATACCCGTGATAACCTACGCTGAAGTATTCGCAAAAATCATTTCCACACTCACCGGACGGCCGGTGGGTGCCGAAATTCAGCCACAGGATCATGAAGATACCGAGATAATGATCCTGGATTATATCGAGCAGCTCAAGGTGTCTTCTTCCGGAAGTTCACTCCGGGAGGCGCATGCTTCCGCCATTGCAGGCGCTAATTGTAACCTCATTTGGAATATTGCTTTCGCCGACAGTTTTTATACCCCGGTCATCAATGGTTTTGATGCATCCGGAAATCCTGTTGAAATTTCTCTCATCAGCAAATCCACCACGAAGTTGGTGGTCAGGACCCTGGTTGATGCATCCCTTTCCGCCCTGGCCCTGCCATTTGATAATTCACAACTGTAATGACCACACCATGAAAAAGTTCATCCTTACTTTCCTTTTGCTGACCGGGCTGCACGCCATGTCACAAACTCACCTTTTTAATTCCATCTCCTTTGTCGCCGGGGGAGCGATTCAGCAATGCGCGTTCGCTCCGACAAATCTGACTTTTAATAACATTAATTATGTAGCCTTTCCGGGCTTCGGCACCACACATATCACCGCAGCCTTTGGGGATCACGCCCACGGAGTATATGGCCAGTGGGTCACCAACGGAACTAATATTTACAATAGCAATTCAGGGAATGTCGGCGTTGGTACAACCAATCCCACCCACAAGTTAACTGTTGTTGGTGGAACTTATGGGTTAAACAGTTACGGAACAGTTACAGGAGTGTTTTCGCAAGGTGGCTCCTGGGGTGTCCAGGGCAGTGGTGCAACTGGGATATATGGTGTTGGAACAGCGAAGGGTGGCGAATTTTCCTCTTCATTCGGAACCGCGTTATATGCATCAACCACAACCGGTCTGGCCGGCATTTTCATGGGAGGAAATGTCGGCATCGGGGTAACAAATCCTACAGCCCTGATGCAGGTGAACGGTCTGTTGAAAACCACCATCCTGCAAGTGGGACCGTATAATGTAAGTGTCACCGGTAATGTTAGCATACCTCAGACAGGCGGTGGTACCGTTACAAATGTGACCGGCATTGCGCCTGTTTATGTGGACCACGGCACTACGGAGCCGGTTATCAGCATGCCGGCTGCTTCCTCCGATGTCGACGGGTATCTTACTGGTTGGGATTGGAATATGTTCTACTATAAACGTGGATCACAATGGGAGGATTATGGTGACGGAAGCATCTATTTTCCGGGTGATTATGTCGGTATCAGAACCTCTAAACCGTCCTATCCACTCGATGTAAACGGGAATGTACGTTCTTCGGAATCATTCATTACCAAAGACGGGACCTCCGATGACTGGAACGCGAAGGAGCCCGGATTGGGATATCCGTCAGCGGATGGTCATGTACTGTCCTCCCTAATGGATGGAACAAGGTCCTGGACATCCTTTCCAAAAAGTCTTTGGTCTGAAAACGGCTATGATGTTTATCGTGCTTCCGGCAGGGTAGGGGTAAATACGACCTCGCCTCAATTCACACTGGATGTTGCCGGAACAGCGAAAATTTCAGACTACAAATCCTATGAAAGTTATGTTACTCAATTGAATGTCAATGCAGGAACTTCGTCTATCGGAGGAATCTGGACCAATGCAACGGATTCAGTGCCGGCAAATAAGGTGCCTGGCTATCTTTTTGACGGCGACAAATCAACCGGATACATCAATAACCATTCAGTGGTTGTAAATCCCTTTGTCGGCTCCTATTTTTACTACTTCAGCCGTTCCAGGAATTACAGCTATCAGGTAGGCATTTTTGATGGCTCGGAACAGCGGAAGGCTTTTTGCAGTATGCAAATCGGTGGCCCGACGTTCTTCAGAGCTTCACTTGGGTCCCCGGCCTATCCGTGGGGTAAAGCCTATTTTGCCGATAGTATGTTCTGCGAAAAGATTACCAGTACCGGGATCAAAACCACGACACTACTGACCACCGGAAAGGTCGGAATCGGCACGACCAATCAGGACAGCACTTTGAACGTAGGAGGGGGAATAAATGCCTCGGGAGGTCTCTCTGTGACTGGAATGCTGGTTATAAAGAATCCGGTCAATGAATCCACGATACAAATGGGCCCGGGCGGTTTTTATGCAATTACTAACGTGGCCGGGTATGCTGCTGCCAACATTCAACCGTATGGGGCAGAAGGGCGTTTCAGATTTCGCAGGACAAATGGAACCTATTCGGCAAAAACAGCACTGGTCGCGGGGAATGAAATAGGCCATATCGGTTGGTGCGGTTATGAAGGATCCATACTCAGCGGCTCGAAAGCGCAGATCACCGGATACTCCACTGAAAACTGGTCAGCTAATGCCAACGGTACAAACATTTTATTTCACACAACGAAAAACGGTACTACTTCCACTGCAGAAGTAATGAGGCTCGAAAACAACCGGTGTGTGCAGATCAATACTCCCGTTTCTATTGGTTCGAGTCCCCTGCAGATCACCATGGATGCAGCGGTTTACGGGAATACCATTTCTCCGATCTTCATTGATTCCTATTCAACAGGCGGCGCCCAGACCTTTACGACACGCACAGCCCAGGGTACGCAGTCCAATCCGACTGCCTTAACGGATGGGGTAAGTCTGGGTGGAATCGGCGCCCGTGGCCATGATGGCACATCATGGACCACCAACAGGGCAGGGATCAATATAAAGGCTGACGGGAATTGGACAACTTCCAGCCATGGGACAATGTTTGTCATCAGTTTAACCTCCCCTGGTGCAGTGACAAGTTCCGAGAAACATCGGTTCACTGCCTCTGGACTGGGAATTTTAACGGCATCGGCCCCGACCGCTGCACTGGACGTGAATTCCGATATCATCCGGATTCGCTCGGCTAAAGTTCCGGCATCAGCCAGCGCTACCGGTAACGTAGGCGATATCTGCTGGGGCGCCGATTACATTTACATATGTGTTGCGGCAAACACCTGGAAACGCTCTCCTATATCAACATGGTAACACAATTCAAAAGATGAAGACTTTTTTAAAATGGGCTGCCGGGATGCTGGAAGATCAGCAGGGTGCAGCAAGCTCCAAGAGAGCCGGATTTTACTGGGCATTCGCTTTGCTGACATACATGATAGTGAAAAGCGCCAATGGCGCTCAGGTCAACATGGAGATGTTCTGGGCCGTAGTGATGATCATCCTGGCCGGTTATGGCCTGATCACATCAGAATATTTCAAAGGTAAGTCACTGCCATCAACCAAATCCGGGGATCTTCCCTGATTCACTAATTACCTGCGATGCTTGCACTAAAGATTGACGGCCAGTATATTGATCTTCCGGATGATTTCTCCTTCACCATGAACCTGAAATCTCCGCTGTTCGGGGATGTGGGATCCTACTCGTACCCGTTCCGGGTTCCGGCCACGCCCCGCAATGCGATGATTCTGGGTTTTCCTCATAGGATTGAAAATACAAACGATCTGTATCGCGACATGCCGAGCACCTTTGAATGGAATGGCCTGTCAATTTTCTCAGGTACGGCCCGGTTCAAATCCATTAACCGGAAAACCTATGAAGGTATCGTATTCGACTCCAACGGGAACTTTTATTATCAGCTTCAGAACCGGGGGCTGCACCAGGTTGATTTTGGCTCCATGAGCTTTGCCACAGAATGCGAGGCGCTGATCTATCTTTCCAATGCAGCCAATAACTATTATCCCGGGTCCATTCTGGCCTGCCCGATGATTCATGACCAGACCTATTTTGATCCACCCACAGATAACACAGATCTCCAATGGTTAAATTTCACCCACTGGATGACCTGGCCGGTGGCAGGTACCGGATGTGCGGCGGTCCTGCGAGCGACCTCTGAACAGGTTCCGGGAGTCAGAACCATTATTACTCCAATGCTCTATCTGCGCTATGTGCTGGATAAAATCTTTGAAGGTCTCGGTTACACACTCGACGACCAGATGTTCTCATCCCATCCCGATTTCAGCCGGCTCGTTCTGTTCAATGCCACAAATGCCAACTGCCCGTTCGGGAGTGGGTACGTTCCTGAAAATTACACATTGACGCACCTTTACTTCAATAATCATATTCCCCGGGTGCCGCTGAATGATTTCATCAAAGGACTTGAGGACTATTTTGGCTTTGGCACCTTTGTCGATAATGTCTCCCGGACCGTTCGGCTCATACCGCTGAAGGCGATTGCCAATAGCAGCGATTACATCGATTTTTCGAAGAATATCATTTCCTGTAACATAGAAACAGAGGGCAGAAAGAAGGGATTCAAACTGGCCATGACCATCGAGGCTGGTGATCTGATGCTGGAAGGCCTCCAGGGATATGAGAAAATGATCATGGACATCTATAAAGGCTCTGTTCCGACGATAGCCGAGCTGCCACCGTTTCCGATAGGGGAGGTTGGCACCTGTTATTATGTTGAAAACCTGGGCCAGTATTACCAGATGAACACCAACTACTCTTATTCCCAAACCGTTCTCATGGAGATTCTCATGACCCGGTTTTATTTCCGTTCTGGTGAAGAAGACCTCACCACGATCTTTTCAAACCTCTGGTCGGATACTGCACTGAATACGGCCACAGTCAATACCCAGATGACCGCCTGGAAAGCTATCTCGCCCCGCCTGTTTTTTGCCGCAAAAGACAACTGGGCCGGCCATCCTTCCATGATGGGGGTACATGAAACCGTGGATCACAGCCTGTTTTATCGCTGGGAAACCGGCATGTACAATCGGTTTTGGAAGGAGTACCTGACCTTCCTGGTCAATGCCAAGACAGTTAAATTCCAGAAAAGCATGGATTTTCTCGAATTCCGGAACTTTGACTTCTCCAGAAAATACATGATTGGTGGTTTGAAATACCTGGCTAAGAGCATCCAGGTAACCATGAAGAAGGATCGCGTGATGCCGGCAACACTGGAATGCCTTTCATGTGATTGAAAGTCTGGCTTTAGTTCTGGCCTCTAAACCTTTCCGATAATTTTTTCATAACACAATCAATTGAGAAAGAAATTTTAGTATATCTTTACTCATTGTGTTCTCGATGTGGTGTCTATGTCAACTATAGCCGCCATATGGCGGTTAGCGAGAAGTGTTGGTAGTAATTGATAATAATCTTAGTAAACCTCATTCATAATAATAAAGCCATGAAAACTAAAAATCAAAATTGTCCGTCTTTGAGATTTATCATCAATTCACTGCTAGGTATCGCATCAATAGTTGTGCTCTTAATAATGCCATTTCATTCAGTTGCACAAGTAAACTATGTTGATATCAATCCGGATACAACTATTTTGAAAGGAGGTTTATATAATCTTGACTTAAATAATGATGGTTTGGCTGATTTTCAAATATCATTAAGCAACGATTCAACGTATCAATCTGACATTATAACCTGCCTTCATGACAGTTGTTTTGTCTCCTTTCATATGGTTGAAAGTTGTTATATGATTGAAGCCCTGGAATTAAATGACACCGTGGCCAAAACAAATTTCAATTATACTATGAAGCCGGAGCATTACAGACTTTATTTCTGGGGTATAGATTATTGCCTCCATTCAGGTTGGTTTGGCGGTCAAACAAATAAGTACGTTGGACTAAAGATTGTCAAGAATGGAAATATTTATTATGGCTGGCTAAGGATTGATGTCGCCTCAGATGGTTCCTGGGTCAAATTGAAAGATTATGCATATGGCGGTTCGGGAATTTTGGCTGGTCAGATTATTAGCAATATTAATAATCTAAAGGTCGAGTCGCAGCTAAGCATTCGTAACAGTGAAAGCGAAATAACGATCACTTCAAAAAGTAACTTAAAAATAACTAATGCAAGCTTGTTAAATTCAATCCAGCAGAACACAGAACTGCAAGTAAATGGCAATCAAGTAAAAGTTGTAAAATCACATCTACCAACGGGGCTATATTTAGTTCGGGTAAATACCTCTGAAGGAAATTGTACAATAAAAATTTTAATAAATAAATAAAACGGGCAACTACTACCAACAC
>JBMOIP010000075.1:0-21236 GCA_049317265.1 Bacteroidales bacterium | reverse complement strand
AGGGGTGGTCAATTTGGATCGGCAGACACTGGTCAAAGTGAATGGTTTATCCACCACGCTCACCACTTTTCAAAGACACCTAATCCAAATAGTGCAAAATCATATTTCACAGGGTCTTTAGGGTCAAGCAGCCGTAAACTCGAATCCAATTCCTGTAAAGCCTTGGCATCATTTTGCTTTCTTGTAAGGAGCCCCAATTTTCTGGCTACTTTTCCAGAATGGATATCTAAGGGGCAAGAAAGTTTTGATGGTGAAATGGACGACCATAACCCAAAATCCACACCAGTACTATCTTTTCGAATCATCCACCTTAAGAACATATTAATTTTTTTAGCCGCTGACCCTTTATTTGGGTCTGATATGTGCTTAACGGTTCTTTTGCAATGTGGTATCTCGAAAAATATGTTATAAAGTTGATGAATAGCTGGTTGTAATGAATCATTAGTTTGAAAATGGTCAAATACCCCTTCAAGCCCTTGCTTTTTAGTATAGATACGCTGTAGTGCTTTAATGAAATGAATAAAATCAACTGAATTAAAAGTACGGTGCACAAAACCAGCCAATTTGTCCAAATGATGATCTTCATGATTTACAACAAAATCATAAGGTGAATCACTCATCATCTGCATCATTCGATACCCATTGGCTGTAATCATTTTTCGATTACCCCAAGAAATAGAGGCAGCAAGGAATCCCGCAATCTCAATATCTTCTTTTAAAGTATATCGATGAGGAATGCCTATGGGGTCTGCTTCAATGAAAGCAATGGTATTGTATTCTCTTACCTTTGCTTCCAGAAAATCTTTCAACTCCTCTCTGCTCAAATCCACTATTAATATTTTTGTAACCAGCCTTAGTTTCGACAAATGTACTCAAAAATGATGATCACAAATATACTACCTATATTATCCGTATAAACATGTTCCTTCGATGGATGGTCCGATCAGACAACAATGGTGTTGATTTTGGTTTGTGGAAATCCATTCCGCAGGCAACACTGGTTTGTCCGCTGGATGTCCACTCAGGTCGTGTAGCCCGTTCGCTGGGGCTCCTTACACGATCTCAAAACGATTGGAAAGCTGCTATAGAACTTACAAATGAACTCAGAATGCTCGATGCAGATGATCCTTTGAAGTACGACTTTGCACTTTTCGGGATCGGTGTGTCTGGCTTATAAGAGAATGACTGTATCTTTGCACCGTAAATCGTAAATCGTAAATCGTCCAATCGTAAATTAATTGACCATGGGTCTTCTCCGAGCCATTATTTGCATCATATGTCCGCCACTGGCCGTACTTGACCGTGGTTGCGGTGCAATTTTGCTGGTCATCATTCTTACCTGCTGCGGTTGGATTCCTGGTGTGATTGCAGCAATCGTATTCAACTCCGGCAGAAATTGAAGAGACTCCGTAAAAAAATCATAGCCTATTTCTTGGCCTTGTTAACCCTGCCACGGGTTAAGGAGTTGATTGCCGGCTATGCAAGGATGTTCCTGGGTGAGGCGGGAAGGTATTCAACAGGGATAAAGGCAGAGGCGGTTGACACAAAAGAGACATTCCAGATTCTTTCAAAGTACATTAAAAAGGAGAAGATCACGAGAGAGGAAAAGAAGAAGTTCAAACGGCAGGTCATCGATATCCTGAGAAGCTCAGGGGTCATTGTTCCGGTGATGCTGATCCCACTTCCCTTTATCGGTACACTTTTATTGATCATCATGGATCACCTGCTGCTGAGCATGCACATCCAACTGCTTCCCGACTCATTCTACCCAAAGGAGAAGCAAAATCTTCTTACACCAGAAGGTATTGAAAATGACCTGAAGAAAGATAAAAATTTCCTGTTGTAACTGGTCAGCGTATAATTTACTGATGGCCTCCCGTCTACCCTCCAACGGTGCTTATTGGTTATTTAAGTTTGTGCAATGTTTCAATGGCTTCGGTTATATGCTTCTCAAAGCTAAGTTGTGAAGAAAATGCCATTCTCACGACACCCTGCTTGTCGATGACGAAAGTCACCCTTCCCGGCAATATCCCCAGGGATTTTCCCACACCATACTTGTCTGCAACTGTTTTGTCTTTGTCGGAGAGGAGAATGAACGGCAGTTTATGGTTGGCGGCAAACGCCTGGTGTGATGCCACATCATCTGAACTGATGCCAATTACAACAGCGCCAGCCTCCTTGAACACTTCATAGTTATCCCGAAAGCTGCATGCTTCCTTTGTGCAGCCATAGGATTCATCCTTAGGATAGAAGTAGACTACCAGGTTTGACTTACCGAAAAAATCACTGAGATTCACCCGCTTACCCGTTTGATCGGGTAAGGAAAAATCAGGGGCTTTGCTGCCGATTTCAATTTTATCTGCCATTTCATTGTTTTTTAATCCCGGCTTTATACCGGAAGGTGATGAGGTACCAGTGTTACAGGCAAGCAATAAGCCACCTGAAAAAAATAAAAAACATTTGTACAAAGTGGGCCTGAATTTCATAAACTACGCTTTTCCCCGCTTATAGTGAAACCATAAAGATAGGAATATAATCTACAGGTTCAATATTTAGTTCCTGGGATTTCAGAAAAACAAACGGAATAAATATCAGCTTTCCATCTATTCCATTTCCATTCCACCCATAGGACCAGGGTGAAAGGGTCTATGAAAGGTGGCCGTGCGTATTATTTAGAATTCATCCAAATAAATCAGAATTTTTGTATCTTTGCAGTCTTGACAAAAACGAACCCAAAGTAAAACAAACCCAGATGAAAGCACTCCTTTTTATTTTAACCTTCCTGACCATGGCGACCCTTGCGAATGCGCAGAGCAACAAAACACTGTACGATTTTAAAGCCACAACCATTGATGGCGAACCATTCGATTTTTCGAGCCTCGAAGGGAAAAAAGTACTGATCGTCAACGTAGCCTCAAAATGTGGTTATACTCCTCAATACGCCCAACTCGAAGAACTTTTTTTGAAATATGGCGACAAAAATTTCGTGATCCTCGGGTTTCCGGCCAACAACTTTATGAGCCAGGAACCCGGTACCAACGCTGAGATCAAAGAGTTCTGCACCTCAAAATACCAGGTTACCTTTCCAATGATGTCAAAGATATCGGTGAAAGGTAAAGATATTGATCCCATTTACGAATGGCTTACTTCAAAAGAGCAGAACGGAGTTTTTGACGCTCCGGTTAAATGGAATTTCCAGAAATTCATGATTAATGAAAAGGGCCAGGTAATCGACTTTGCCTTGCCGGGTGATAAACCTTTCGATGAAAAGATCATCTCCTGGCTTGAAAAGAAATAATCTGAATTTCACCGTTTAAACTTTTAGCACCTTTTTCATGGCAAATCCCCCAAAATACAAATGCACGGTTTGCGGCCATGTGTATGACCCCTTAATGGGTGATCCCGATTCCGGTATCGCCCCCGGAACTTTATTTGAAGATATCCCTGATGACTGGGTTTGTCCTATTTGTGGCGTTGGCAAGGGAGATTATGTTAAAATGAGGTAATACCCGGAATAAAGGTGCGAGGCACAAAAGATAGGTTATCAGAATTTTCGATTACCTTTGATGCGCCAAATCACACCGAACATATATGGAAAACAGCATCAAAGGAACCAGGACTGAAAAGAACCTGCTGAAAGCGTTTGCAGGAGAATCACAGGCAAAAAACCGTTATACATTTTATGCCAAACAAGCAAAAAAAGAGGGATTTGAGCAAATCGCCTTTCTTTTCTTGGAAACCGCTCTGAATGAAGAGAGCCATGCAAAAACCTTTTTCAGATTTCTTGAAGGTGGCCCCGTAGAAATTACAGCAACCTATCCCGCAGGAATCATTGGCAACACCCTCGACAACCTCAGGGCATCAGCCGAAGGCGAACACGAAGAGTGGTCGGAATTGTACCCTGCATTTGGCCAAATTGCAACAGAAGAGGGCTTTCCCAAAGTGGCCATGGCATTCAAGTTAATTGCTACTATTGAACAACATCACGAAAACCGGTTCAGAAAATTATTGAACAACCTTGAGAAAAACAGGGTATTCGAAAAGGATGAAAAGACCTATTGGGTCTGCAGAAAATGCGGTTACATCCATTATGGCATCAAAGCCCTTGATAACTGCCCTGCCTGCAATCACCCGATGGGTTATTTTGAAGTATATCAGGAGAACTATTAGAACTGGATGTGGTGTTATTATATGGAGAGGTAAACGGGTAAACAGGTATACGGGTCAACTTAACAACTCACAAATACCAGCTCACCAGCTCACCAGTTCACCAGTTCACCAGTTCACCAGTTCACCTGCTCACCAAAAACAAAACAAACAACAAAACAATCAAACAATGTCCCAAAAGCGTAAATTCAGCAAAGAAGAGGTTTTAAAAGATTATAAACTTGCAAATGAGAGCCGCCAGGTTAGTCTGCTCGGTCGGCGTGAAGTGTTGGGCGGCAGAGCCAATTTCGGTCTGTTCGGCGACGGGAAAGAGATACCCCAGATCATCAAAGCCAAATTTTTTAAAGATGGCGACTGGCGTTCAGGGTATTACCGCGACCAGACTTTCATGATGGCTGCAGGCCTGTCCAACCTGGATATCTTTTTCGCCCAATTGTATGGTGATACAGATATAACACGGAATCCCGACAACGGAGGCCGGTTGATGAACTCCCATTTCGCCACCCGGAGCCTGGATGATCAAGGTGAATGGAAAGATCTCACCAAACAAAAGAACTCTTCCGGTGACATTTCACCTACTGCCGGCCAGATGCCTCGATTGCTCGGCCTTGCCCTTGCATCGAAGGTATTTAAAAACAGTCCGGAAATGTGGGATGCAGCAAAAAAATTCACCGTAAAAGGTAACGAGATCGCATTTGGAATGATCGGCGACGCCTCTACCTCAGAAGGGCACTTCTTTGAAACCATCAATGCGGCCGGAGTCTTACAAGTACCAATCGCGCTCTCTGTATGGGATGATGGTTATGGCATCTCTGTTCCAAAGAAGTACCAAACCACAAAAGAGGATATTTCAGAATTGCTCAAAGGATTCGTTGCCAATGAAAAAGGCCCGGGAATCCGCTTATACTCCTGCATGGGATGGGACTATGCCGCGCTATACGAAATGTACGAAGAGGGCATCGCCGTCTGCCGTAAGGAGATGGTCCCGGTGGTCTTTCACGTTCGTGAACTTACCCAGCCACAAGGACACTCTACATCTGGTTCGCATGAACGCTACAAATCGGCCGAACGCCTGGCCTGGGAAAAAGACCACGATTGTATTCCAAGGATGAGAACCTGGATCCTGGAAGAAAAAATAGCCACCATTGAAGAACTTGATGCGATTGAAGCAGACGCCGTCAAAGTTGCCAAAGCTGCCCGCGACCGCGGTTATAAGGCATTCCTTGCCCCATTCAAGGCTGAACGTGAACACCTTATCAGCGTGGTTAAAACAACACACTGCCCCTGTAAAAAGCAGGCCAGGATCGACAAGATCGTTGCAGATCTTGAAGCCATTGCCGAACCGATCAGGAAAGACATCATTTCGGCAGCCAAGAAGATCATGCGCGATGTATGTACCTCGTGCAGCATGAAAAAACCGATGAAAGCCGACCTTGATGTATGGATGGCCGAACAGCGAAAATTAAATGTGGCCCGCTATAGTTCACATCTTTATAGTGAATCTGTACACAGCACCCTCAAAGTTGAAGGAATCCCTGCAGTTTTCAATGAGAACTCTCCTGTGGTAACCGGAAGAGAAGTCCTGAATGCCAATTATGACATTCTTTTCAAGAATAATCCGCTTGCATTGATCTTCGGTGAAGATGTCGGTAAAATTGGCGGTGTAAATCAAACCCTTGAAGGCATGCAGCTTAAATATGGTGAAACACGCGTGTCGGATACCGGCATCCGGGAGGCAACCATCATCGGGCAAGGCCTTGGTATGGCATTGCGCGGTTTAAGACCCATCGCAGAAATTCAGTATTTTGATTACCTTTTATATGGCTTGCAGGTGATGAGCGACGACCTTGCCACCACCCAGTATCGTACGGTTGGCGGACAAAAGGCCCCGCTGATCATCAGCACCCGCGGTCACCGCCTGGTGGGTATCTGGCATTCGGGTTCCCCGCTCAGCATGGTGATCAACTCCATCAGGGGCATCTTTGTGATGGTTCCGCGAAACATGACCCAGGCTGCAGGATTTTACAACACCATGATGGCCTCCGATGATGCAGGACTGGTAATTGAACCCTTGAATGGCTACCGCCTCAAGGAGCAGATGCCGGCCAATATCGGCAACTACCGCATTCCCCTGGGCGTTCCGGAAATCCTCCAGGAGGGTTCCGACATTACCATTGTCACCTATGGATCGTGTGTAAAGATCGCAGAAGAAGCCCTGCCACAGATCAAAGATTTTGGCATTTCCGTCGAACTGATCGATGTGCAGACCCTGCTCCCGTTCGACATCAACCATGAAATCCTGAAGTCGTTGAAGAAGACCAACAAAATACTCTTCTTTGATGAAGATGGCAGCGGCGGCGCAACAGCGTTCATGATGCAAAAGGTGATGGAGGACCAGGGAGGCTATCGTTATCTCGATGCCGAGCCTCGCACGCTGACCGCCAACGATCACCGTCCTGCGTATACCAACGACGGGGACTATTTCTCAAATCCCAATGCAGAAGATGTTTTTGAAACGGTGTATGAGATGATGCATGAATATAATCCGAATAAGTATCCAAGAATCTGGTAATCAAAACGTCAAATCTTCAACTGGTTCGAACCGCTGATGGCAGTGATACGCTGTTCCACAGCGGTTTGAACCAGCATTACCACTCCACATTCGGTGCAATCCAGGAATCAGAGACGGTTTATATCGACAATGGCCTCCGGCAGATTTTTAAAAGTTCTTATACCCGGGACATGGAGGAGAAAGATTGTATCAATATCCTCGAAGTTGGCTTTGGCACCGGGCTGAATGCACTGTTAACATTCAATGAGGCAACCAGGCAGAATCGCCGGGTAAATTACACCGCCATTGAAGCATTCCCGCTCGGCGAAAATTGCTGGAGAACGCTTAACTACCCCGATCTAGCCGATTCCACTGAACAGACAAAAATCTTTACTATGCTGCACCTGTCAGGATGGAACAAAATCGTGGAAATCAGCAATCATTTCACCCTTCATAAAATCCATAGTACCCTGGAGAGGTTCGTACCTGAACCACCTCTCTTTGGCCTTGTCTATTTCGATGCCTTCGGACCGGATGTCCAGCCAGAATTATGGATTGAAGCGATCTTTCAGAAAATAAGCAATAACATGATTCACGGCGGAACCCTCGTCACCTACTCAGTCAAAGGTACCGTTGTAAGGGCGCTGCAGGCAGCAGGATTCTCTGTGGAAAAATTACCGGGCCCTCCCGGGAAAAGACATATCCTGAGAGCAAAAAAATTGTAATCAGAGGGAAATTACTTTCACTTCCGCAGGTTTTCTGACTGAACAGCATCTCAACTTAAAAGAGGAAATGGAAACATCAACGGAAATAGCCAGGCTCAGGGCCGGAGATGAAAAAGCTTTCCGTGACCTCGTTGACCTGTACCGTGACAAGGTATTCAATACAGCCCTTGGATTGCTTCAACATCATGAGAATGCTGAAGACCTGACCCAGGAGGTTTTTGTGGAGATATTCCGATCTGTTGCCGGGTTCAGGTCCGAATGTTCGCTTTCCACCTGGATCTATCGTATTACGGTTCAGAAGGCACTTGAGCAAATCCGGGCATCAAAACGGCATAAACGCTCAGGAATTCTGCTCGGTCTCTTTGGCCGGGAAGAACAGTTAAATGTCGCGACGGAATCTCCCTTTTATCATCCCGGAATCCTGCTGGAAAACAAAGAACGGGCCGCCATCCTGTTCAGCGCCATCGCTTTGTTGCCTGAAAAACAACGAACAATCTTCACCCTTCATAAAGTGGAAGGACTATCCCATGCAGAAATTGCCGCAATCATGGAAACTTCTGTTTCAGCAGTGGAATCACTTATTGTCAGGGCAAAGAAGAAACTGCAGAGACTTTTATCCGCATATTACGAAAAAAATGAACGATGACCGCAGGATTTTCATCAGTTAAACATCCAAAGGATATGGACCACAAAGAGATCTGGATCAATCAAACCCTGAATTCATTTGAAGGGATCAAGCGTGCGAAAGCTGCTCCTGACCTTTACATGCTTGTCGCAAAAGCAGTATCTTATCCTCAACAACAAAAAGGCAAAATCCGAACCTCGTATTATTGGTCTGTCGCGGCCGGAATTGCTATCCTGATCACCCTGAATATTTTCGGGATGATATATTACAACTCACGGCAGCAAATCAATGCCCCGGAGGTCACGGTTTCCGTAGCAACCGACTATCTTTCATACCTTGAACCTATTAAACTATAGCCCAATGAATAAGCTCCGGTTTTATCAAATTGTTATTGTCATCCTTATGCTGCTGAACCTGGGAACCCTCACATTTCTATGGCTGGGCAGGCCCGGGCACGAGCGGCTGCCCGTTCAAGGGCGTTCGGGTGAATTCCTCATCCGCGAACTTAACCTGACCTCAGCTCAGCAAGATGATTTTGGAAAGTTGCGGGATGAACACCAGGAAAGATTGATGCAGATCAGAGAAAAGGACAGGATTCTGCACGACCGTTTTTTTAATGCGCTCTTCCAATCCCCTGCAGATACACAGATTGTCAACAGGTTAGCCGACTCCATTGCTGGCACCAGAAAACAAATGGAAATGCTCACATATAACCATTTCAGTCAACTCCGGCAACTGCTTACAGAACCCCAGAAAGTAAAATTCCACAAAGTCTTCCGCCAAGCTCTTGAACGGGCAATGCCACCGCCAGATACAGAAGGACCATCGCCTCTCCATCGCCGGCATTAAATATGCCAGACACTCCTCCGTGATTTTTTTTCTTTTGTGCCTTTGTGCCTTTGTGGCAATAAAAAATAATCAGATTAATTAATATCAGAAATTCAAACGTTTAAACAACCCCAAACTAAAACAATTACCCATGAAAACCAACAGAAAGTATACAAGTATCATCTTGATGATGATTCTCATCGCCACAACAATAACACCTGCCTTGGCCCAGCAACCCCAAAACCAGGTTGACAGACCGGAACATCCTCCACTCCCTTCCGGGGAAGCATTAAACATCCAGGTACCTCCTCCGTTAGATTTTCCCGGGCTTACCAATGAGCAGAAGGAAAAAATTCACCAGGCCGATATCGACCATCTTAAGTATACAACCCCGCTGCACAACCAACTCAGAGAGAAGAGCGCTCGTTTGCAAACATTGCTCACCACCAGTCCGTTTGACACCAAACAAGCCAGCCAGGTGGCCGAAGAGATGGGCAATACTGAAACTTCCCTGTTAAAAGAGATGATCAGGCACGATCAGGAACTACGAAATTTGCTAAACACCCAACAGCAGGTTATCTTTGACGCCCGTCCTAAGCCTTTTCTACGCAAGCCCATGACAGGTTTACCCAAACCAAAAGGTCCCCGGGAAGAATAAACAATGAAAATGAATAGCTTGAAATCGCGGCTACTACAGGCTTTTACTAACTTCGTAAAAACTTAAGGAGATCCTCCTGTTGATAAAAGTTATCAACAGGAGGATGATCTTTTACATTTAAACGGACTAAGCAACTGTAAAAACGAAAAACATGCTTGAGAATTTCAACATGGAGAACATCCTGTTTCTCGACATTGAGACAGTCCCGCAGTATCGGAGTTACCAAATGCTCCCATCGAATTTTGCTGCTTTATGGGAAAAGAAAGCCGTGCAACTTTCACGGCTCGACAAATTCAGCGAGGACGATGTGCGGAATCCTGAGGAGGTCTATGAAAGAGCCGGCATTTATGCTGAATTCGGAAAAATCGTGTGCATCTCCACCGGGGTGTTACGAAATGGCCAACTTCGGATCAAGTCCTACTGGAATGATGATGAGAAAGATCTGCTTGTCAGCTTTTCTGACATGCTGGAGAAAGCTGGCGGGAAAAGTATCAGTTATCTGTGTGCCCATAATGGCAAGGAATTTGATTTTCCTTACCTCATCCGCAGAATGCTGATTAACGGGTTGCCCGTACCGGGAATCCTCGACCTCGCAGGCAAAAAGCCATGGGAGGTTAACCACCTGGATACCATGGAACTGTGGAAATTCGGAGACTATAAAAACTATACTTCCCTGGAATTACTAGCTGCTGTTTTTAACATTCCTACCCCGAAAGACGACATCAGGGGAAGTGACGTGGCAAAGGTTTACTGGCAGGATCATGATCTTGCGCGCATTGTGGCCTATTGCCAGAAGGATGTGACAACCATTGTAAACCTGCTCCTGAAATTTAAGGGAAAGCCGTTGATTGAAGATGCATCAGTTCAGATAATTTTCTGAATCCGTTGAATTCTAAACCGTCGAATTAACACGCTTTCACTCGGATTTTTCGGGTAATTTTGTAAAAAAAACAATGCAGGTGAATCAATTCAACATAAGGGTCTATGGACTGCTCGTTGATGACGGTTGTGTGCTCATCACCGATGAATTCAGGCTCGGAATTTACATGACCAAGTTTCCCGGTGGTGGTTTGCAATTCGGAGAAGGTACCATCGAATGCCTGAAGCGCGAATTTATGGAGGAACTCGATATGCACATCGAAATAGTAAAACATGTCTATACCACCGATTTTTATCAACCTACAACCCTCCTCCCATCCGAAATGCAGCTCTTAAACATTTATTACCAGGTTCAGTCTCAAAAGCCTTATCTGTTTAGCACCACAAATAAGAAAAATGATATTCCACCGTTAGATGGTGCACAATCATTCAGGTGGGTAAAGATAAATCTGCTAAACGAGGAAGACTTTACGTTCCCCATCGACAGGCATCTCGCAAATCAACTCACCAATGGCTTTTTATAAAACACCAGCCTCCATAGGACAAAGAAAACACCTACCACATTGAAAAACCCTTTGTGCCCTTTGTATAACTCTTTGTGTCTTTGTGGTTAAAAATAATATGACTGTTACCAAATCAGATATCCCATCAAACATGCAGCCACCGCATAATTATTTCATCATAAAAAGCTCCCTTATCCTGGGAATTTCACTGACCCTCCTGTTTTCCTCATGCAGGCAACAATCAGCGACAACCGCCACCGTCACCGCTGCACTTGCTGATGCCGATGGAATCAAACTAGTTCTTCAGGAGCTGGATACCCGTGAAATTCATCCGGTTGATTCGGTAGTTGTCAACCAGGATGCAATATTCAATTTCACTCCTGCTGTAAATGAACCCGGATTCTGGCTTTTGAAAGCCCCGTCAGGGAAAGTCCTGGTGATGTTATTGAATGCCGGAGATGCTGTTGAACTCTCAGGAAGCCTGAAAGATTTTCCGGATAATATCATCATGAAAGCCCCACGGGAAGCGATGTTGCTGAATGACTTTTACAAAAAAACAAGATCCAACGAACGATTGGTCGATTCACTCGAGATGCTTCTGTCCGAAAGGCAGGATAGCTCCGACTATTATCAATTCACTCAAAAACTTGACACATCCTTCAAAATCATCTGGGAAAACCAACGGGGATTGGAAATAGCATTTATTGAAAGAAACCCCGGATCGTTGGCCTCACTAGTTGTTTTGAACTATGCATTTGGCATGAGCCCGGTGCTTAGCCTTGAAGAAGATTCCGCCTATTATATTAAACTTGATTCAGCCCTCTCTGACAAATTCCCGACCAACAAACATGTAAAGCTCCATCATCAGCGGGTATTGGAATACAGAAACCGAACCACTCCAAAAACTTAGGGCGTTGTCCATTCCCGAATCTTCCAAATTTTTCCGTAATTTGCTCCAAATTTTTCTCATGCACGATAAGATCTATTTTGCCTCCGATTTTCACCTGGGAATCCCAAATCATGAAAGCAGCATGATCCGTGAAAAAAAATTGGTTGCATGGCTTGAGATGGCCCGGGCAGACGCAGCGGAAATATACCTGATGGGCGATCTGTTTGACTTCTGGTTTGAGTATAAAACCGCCATTCCCCGAGGATATGCCCGGCTATTAGGAAAACTGGCAGAAATCACCGACTCCGGAATACCAGTGCACCTTTTCCGGGGAAACCACGATATGTGGGCTTTTAACTACCTTTCGGAGGAACTCAACATTCAGCTTCACCGTGATCCTGAATTCCGTGAGTTCAACGGAAAACACTTCTACCTGGCGCACGGGGACGGACTAGGCCCGGGCGACAACGGTTACAAATTCATTAAAATGGTATTTGCCAACAAAGTCAATCAATGGTTGTTTCGCCAGATCCATCCCGATTTCGGGATCAGGATGGCGCTCTATTGGTCAAGAAAAAGCCGCAGCGCCAGCGTTGAGAAAGAGAAACGACAGGAGGACATTACCCTTAAACTTATCCAGCAGCGTATTACCGTACATTCCAACGAACTTCTCAAACAACATCCTGAGCTTGACTTCCTTATCTATGGTCATTACCACTATCCGATTGACACAACGCTTAGCCCAAAGTCAAGGCAGCTTGTTTTAGGTGACTGGATCACCCATTTCACCTACGCAGTATTTGACGGAAGTTCCTGTCAGTTAAAGAGTTTTGCATAAAAAAAACAGCAGCCCAAAACCTTGGACTGCTGCCTCTTTACGAAAAGTCTGTTCTGATTACTCAGGATGGATTGCTTCAACCGGGCAAACATCAGCACATGCGCCGCAATCGGTGCAAACTTCGGGATCAATTTTGTAGATATCTCCTTCAGAAATAGCTTCCACAGGACATTCGTCGATGCAAGTTCCGCAAGCGGTACAGTCATCATTAATTTTATAAGCCATGATCTATTGAGTTTATGTCCCTTATTTTTCAGGACGAGTTAATAAAGTGGTTTTCATGGCAAAGATAAAAATTTTCCCGGACAATGAAGGTTAATCAATGTTTTTTACATTGAAGTTTTAAGTTTAGCTCTTTGCCTTTTGAGTTTATTAAGTAACTTTGCAAGCCTAAACTCAATGAAGCTATGGCTAAGAAAAAAAGACCTGTTATTGAACGTGAAGATGTGGTGGTTAAGTTCGTTGGCGACTCCGGCGACGGCATGCAACTTACCGGCAGCATGTTTTCAGATATGGCTGCACTTGTTGGCAATGACCTCGCTACATTCCCCGATTTCCCTGCAGAAATCCGCGCACCACAGAATACAGTGGCCGGCGTATCCGGTTTCCAGGTGCACATGGGCAGTTCAAAAATCTTCACTACCGGCGACCTTGTTGATGTATTGGTCGCAATGAATCCTGCCTCACTCAGAGCAAACCTTAAATGGGCAAAAAAAGGTGCTACCATCCTCACCGATACGGATGCCTTTGACGAAAAATCAATCGAAAAGGCCGGGTACAAACAGGATCCGCTTACAGATGGATCCCTGGAAAATTTCAACATGATCAAGGCTCCTATAACAACGCTAACCAAAGCCAGCCTTAAAGAACTTGGAACCGATTCCAAAACTGCCGAGCGCAGTAAAAATATGTTTGCCCTGGGAATGCTTTACTACATCTTCAACAGGGACCTGAAGCCATCATTTAAATACTTCGACCAGAAATTCAAGAAAAAACCTGAACTGGTCGAGATTAACAAAATCGTCCTTCAATCAGGATATAACTATGCAGACACCATTGAAGCACTTGAATCTGTCATACAGGTCTCAGCTGCCAACATGGAAAAAGGGCGATACCGCAACATCACCGGCAATGTAGCTACTGCATGGGGATTGCTTGCTGCCGCAGAAAAATCAGGCCGTCCGCTGTTCCTCGGCTCATACCCCATCACCCCTGCCACCGAAATTTTAATGGAACTTGCCAAGCATAAATCACTTGGTGCAAAAGTTTTCCAGGCCGAAGATGAAATCGCAGGAATATGCTCAGCAATCGGTGCATCATTCACCGGAGCAATGGCTTGTACTACTACATCAGGTCCGGGGCTCTCCCTGAAAAGTGAAGCCATCGGTCTTGCAGTCATTACTGAATTGCCGCTTGTCATTGTGAATGTTCAGCGTGGTGGTCCCTCAACGGGTTTGCCGACCAAATCGGAACAGAGCGACCTTTACCAGGCATTGTTCGGTCGCAACGGCGAGTGCCCGGTTATTGTTGTGGCTGCCTCCTCGTCCGAAAATTGTTTCTATTATGCTTACATGACAGCTAAACTGTCAATGGAACACATGACACCGGCAATCCTGCTTACGGATGGATACCTGGGATTTGGATCAACACTGTTCCGCATCCCGAAGATGGCCGATATGCCGGCAATCAACCCTCCTATTGCACAGGCAAATGACCCTGAGTACAAACCCTATAAGAGGGATCCTGAAACTTTCGTGCGGCAATGGGCCATTCCCGGAACCGAAGGATTACGACACCGTGTCGGCGGACTTGAAAAAGAGAACGTTACCGGTGTTGTCTCCACCGATCCGATGAATCACCAGGTAATGACGAACATGCGTGCTCAAAAGGTCGAAAAAGTGGCTGACTTCATCCCTGAACAGGATATTGACGGCCCTGCAGAAGGAGACCTTCTGGTGGTAAGCTGGGGCGGCACCTATGGCGCTGTTCATTCAGCGGTCAGCCAGATGCAGAAGGAAGGGAAAAATATCAGCCATGCCCACTTCCATTACATCATGCCTCTCCCCAAAAATACCGAACAAGTGCTGAAAGGCTTTAAGAAAATTGTGGTGTGTGAACTTAACAGCGGACAATTTGTAAACTATCTCCGCATGAAATTCCCCATGCCAAACATATCCCAATTCAACAAAGTTCAGGGATTACCATTCATGATCAACGAGTTAACTGATAAGTTTAACCAACTTTTGGAGGAAAAATAAGATGGACTTCATAAATATGACAGTTGAGCGTACCAATGTTCAACTCAGCAAGGCAGATTTTGAAAGTGACCAGATGGTTAAATGGTGCCCCGGCTGCGGTGGACATGCAATCCTGGCCGCGGTGGAACGTGTCTTCCCGAAAATTGGATACCGCAAGGAAAAT
Organism: Bacteroidales bacterium; assembly: GCA_049317265.1. Taxonomy (GTDB): domain Bacteria; phylum Bacteroidota; class Bacteroidia; order Bacteroidales; family FEN-979; genus CAIVAT01. The sequence continues at coordinate 6,152 of JBMOIP010000075.1, read as the reverse complement.
TTCTGCATGGTATCCGGAATCGGTTGTTCGTCACGGTTCCCTTATTATGTGAATACCTATGGAATCCATGGCATCCATGGAAGGGCAGCAGCCATCTCAACTGGCGTTAAAATTGCAAACCCCAAACTCAGCGTATGGACGGTTACCGGTGACGGCGATTCACTCGCCATCGGTGGCAACCATTTCATTCATGTGATCCGTCGCAATGTTGACCTCAATATCCTGTTGTTCAACAACCAGATCTACGGACTGACCAAGGGGCAGTTTTCACCTACCACACCGATGGGAAAGGTTACCAAAACCTCCCCGATGGGAACCATTGAACACCCCTTTAACATCGGGGAACTTGTAATGGGAGCACAGGGCACATTCTTCGCACGCTGTCCCGACAACAACATCGCTCTGATGACCGAGTGTATGTTCGAAGCTGCCAAACACGATGGTACTTCTGTCACCGAAATCATGGAGAACTGTATCATTTTTGCCGACAAAGCACATGCTCCTGTCACTGGTAAGGATGTCAAGGACGACAACATGCTTATTCTGAAAAATGGCGCCCCAATGCTATTTGGAAAAAATAATGAAAAGGGACTCATTTTGAAAGATACCATGCTCGAGGTTGCTGAAATCGGTAAAAATGGAATCACCGTAGATGATATCCTCGTTCATGACCAGTACAGTCAGGATCCTGGAATACAACTCATGCTTGCCAAACTGGCGCCGCCTCACTTCCCGATGGTATTTGGCGTAATCCGTGCTGCAATGTATCCAACCTACGACGATCTCGTGGAGGAGCAGATCAAATATGCAAAGGAGAACTCCAAAATCAAGAATATGGATGATTTGTTGAATTCCGGAGATACCTGGGAAATCTGACAACATCCATTGTGAACTCTTAAAGGCTGCCCGATGGTAGCCTTTTTTTTTTCAAGACTCAATATAAATGCACCATTGGATTAATTTTACCTTTAACTTCGTGAGGTGAAGCCAGATCATTTTATTCAATTTATCGACTCCGGAAAGCTTTTTGGCAGGGATGGGAAAATACTGCTCGCGGTAAGTGGCGGCATAGATTCTACCGTAATGGCTGACCTTTTCCAGAAGGCACAGTTCGATTTCGCCATTGCACACTGCAATTTCAGCCTGAGAGGCAAGGAGAGCGACAAGGATGCCAGGTTTGTTGAAAAACTTGCGCAAAAGCTAAATGTTCCGTTTTTTCTGAAAAGATTCAATACCCAGGAATTTGCCAGCCTGCATGGTATCTCCATCCAAATGGCTGCCAGGGAATTGCGCTACAAGTGGTTTGAAGAAACCAGGAAAGAAAACAAGTATGATTACATTGCCACTGCCCACCACCTGGACGACCAGGTGGAAACATTCCTGATCAACCTCATCCGCGGAACAGGAATTGCCGGCTTACATGGGATCCCTGTCAAAAATGGCAAGGTCATCAGGCCGATGATGTTCGCCGGCAGAACGGAGATTGAACAATATGCCGCCAAAAACCAGGTTGATTTCCGGTTAGACCTTTCGAATAATGAATCAAAATACCTGCGAAATAAAATTCGTCATGAAGTAATTCCTCTTCTTTGCAGTCTCAATCCTGAATTCCGCCAGGGAATAACTGAAACAATCGGGCGAATCTGCGATTTTGAAATGGTCGGTAACCAAACGCTGACAACATGGTGCAATGAGAAACTTAAGCCGAAAGGTACAAATCTAACCTTTGATATAAGCCACTTTTTGAATTTGACCCCGGTTGAGCCCTATGCATGGGCCATGTTAGCCCCTTTCGGTTTCAACCAGTCACAAATTGCAAATCTCATCGACAACCTTGAACATGCAGACCGGCAGGTCTTTCTTTCCCCAACCCACCGCATGGTTAAAGAGCGTAAAAGTCTGAATATTTGCATTATAGACAAAGAACAAGACCACTCGACCAGAACTTTTCAGGTCAACCATTTCTCAAATAAAAAAACCACCACAAAACCATTTCCCCTGGTTTTTGAGATCTTCAAAAATTCAGATGGTTTCACAATCCCCGCCACCCCGGGTATCGCATGCCTGGACCGATCGAAACTGCAATTTCCATTAACCCTGAGAAAATGGCAGGAGGGTGATCTGTTTTATCCATTGGGAATGAGGGGAAAGAAAAAACTCAGTGATTTTTTCATTGACCAAAAATTTTCAATGAGCGACAAAGAAGATACCTGGCTGCTTTGTACCGGCAACAAAATAGCATGGATTATTGGGCATCGGATTGATCATCGCTTCAGGGTAACTTCAAAAACAACGGAAATACTATCCATTAATAAAACCGGGACATAACAGGACTTTCGCCTGCTTTCATCCCATAATCCAACGAACGACATGATGATAAAAATTGGTCTCATCGGAGGTTCAGGTCTTGAAAAACTGAACATTTTTTCAAATTCAGGAGAAATCACCGTCACCACGGAATACGGATCGCCCAGTTCATCGTTTTTTACAGGGACAATCGGTCAGTGTGAAGTGTTTATCCTTTCCCGCCATGGGCGGGATCATGCAATCCCGCCGACCCAGGTAAACAACCGGGCCAATATTGAAGCATTGAAACAGCTGGGCTGCCAGTATATCTTCGCTACCACCGCATGCGGAAGCCTAAGGGAGGAGATCGGGCGCGGACACATGGTAATTGCCGACCAGTTTATTGATTTCACCAGGCTCAGGGTAAACACTTTTTATGACAAATTTGAACCGGGCAAGATGGGGCATACAGCCATGGCCGATCCATTCTCGGAAAAATTAAGGTTAATGCTGATCAGGGGGTGTGAGCAAACCGGGGTTCAGTTCCACCCCACTGGTACAATCGTTACGATCGAGGGTCCACGATTTTCAACCAGGGCTGAGTCTAAAATGTTCCGGCTTTTGGGTGCAGATGTAATCAACATGAGTGTTGCCCCTGAGGCCAGCCTGGCAATGGAAGCCGGAATTCCTTATGCTGCCGTAGCCCTGTCAACAGATTATGATTCATGGAAACACGATGAAGAACCTGTTACCTGGGAAGATGTACTTCAGGTTTTCAACGAGAATGTCAGGCATGTAACCGGACTCCTGGTGCACGTTCTGGAGAAGTTTGAGGAGTAAGGTGACTAGGTAACAGGGTGAATGGATAGCTTTATCACCTTGTTACCCTGCTACCTTGTCACCTTGTTACTTATTTAGCGTACTTAAAATCTTTCCCCAGGTATTTTCCAGTATCCCCCAACTGCTCTTCAATACGAAGCAACTGGTTGTATTTGGCAATCCTGTCGGTACGGCAGGCTGATCCTGTCTTGATCAAACCAGTATTCAGTGCAACAGAGAGATCAGCGATGGTAACATCTTCTGTCTCCCCGGAACGATGGCTCATCACAGCCGTGTAGCTGTTACGATAGGCCATATTCACTGCATTGATGGTTTCGCTCAGTGTTCCGATCTGGTTCACTTTAATCAGAATGGAATTTGCTACACCTTTTTTAAATCCCTGGGCCAGGCGATCAACATTGGTCACGAAAAGATCATCTCCAACAAGCTGGATTTTACTACCCATCTCCTTTGTCATCAGTTTCCATCCGTCCCAATCATCTTCGGCCATCCCATCTTCAATTGAAATAATCGGGTAACGTTTTGCCCAATCCTTCCAAAATGCAACCATTTCGGCAGGTGTTAACTTGTCTCCTGTTGATTTTTTCAAATGATAAACATTTTCCTCAGGAATATAATACTCCGATGAAGCCGGATCAAGAGCGATATAGATATCTTTTCCCGGTTCATAACCTGAAATTTCAATCGCTTTCATGATCATTTTAAGGGCTTCCTCATTCGACTTGAGATTGGGTGCAAAACCACCTTCATCACCAACGTTGGTAGAATATTTTCCCTTTTTCAAAACTGCTTTCAAATTATGAAACACTTCAGCTCCCATCCTGAGCGCCTCGCTGAAGGAGGTTGCGCCGACAGGCATGATCATAAATTCCTGGAAATCGATGGAATTATCAGCATGAGAACCGCCGTTGAGAATGTTCATCATTGGGATTGGCAGTGTTTGAGCGGCAACTCCGCCAACATACCGATACAACTCCTGTCCGGTAACCTGGGCGGCTGCATGGGCGGCTGCCAATGATACTCCCAGGATAGCATTTGCACCCAGTTTAGCTTTATTAGGTGTTCCGTCAAGTGCGATCAGCCTGTTATCTATTTCAATCTGATCAGTGACGAACATCCCTTCAACTTCTTTCGCAATCAGGGTATTTACATTTTGAACAGCCTGCAATACACCTTTGCCGAGGTAAACCTTTTTGTCGCCATCGCGCAACTCAACGGCTTCATGAACACCTGTTGATGCTCCTGATGGCACAGCTGCACGTCCTAAGATGCCGCTTTCGGTAACAACATCAACTTCGATAGTGGGATTTCCCCTTGAATCCAGAATCTGTCTGGCATAGGTTGATACAATGGTACTCATAGTCGTATTTTTAGTTTATTTGAAATGATGTAACAAAAAAGGATAACATAATCTCTTATGTTATCCTTCTGATTATTCTGTATATTTTGTCTTCAATTTTTAAGCTTCAATTTTGTCCTCCTCAACTTCAGCTTCAGGTGCTTTTTCGACCACCGGCTCTTCAATTTTAGCAGGTGCTTTTTTTGCTTTAGCATCAGTAGCTGTCTTGGCTCCATCTTTCACTTCGGCATCACCCTCTTTTTTCTTAGCACCGGCTCTTTTTCTGCGGGTTGCTTTTGCCTTTCCGTCATCTTTGACTGATAACATGGCTTCATTGTAGTCAACCAATTCAATAAGACACATTTCAGCGTTATCACCAAAGCGGTTTCCGGTTTTCAGAATTCTTGTATAGCCACCGGGACGATCCATGATTTTCTTGGAAATCTCGCGAAAAAGTTCAGTAACAGCTTCCTTACTCTGAAGGTAACTGAACACAGTCCGGCGAGAATGAGTGGTATCCTCTTTTGACTTGGTAAGCAGAGGTTCAACAAAAACACGAAGCGCTTTCGCCTTGGCAACTGTTGTATGTATCCTTTTATGAATGATCAGTGAAGCAGCCATATTTGAAAGCATTGCCTTTCGGTGCGCACTTTTTCTTCCTAAATGATTAAATTTCTTCTGGTGTCTCATCGCAATTAATCCTTATCTAATTTATATTTTGTCGTATTCATTCCAAACTCAAGACCTTTTGATTTAACCAACTCTTCAAGCTCGGTCAGCGATTTTTTGCCAAAATTTCTGAATTTCAGCAAATCGTTTTTGTTAAAAGCCACTAAATCACCCAGATATTCAACGTCTGCTGCTTTGAGGCAATTGAGTGCCCTTACAGAGAGATCCATATCGACTAATTTCGTCTTCAACAACTGCCGGATGTGGAGAGATGTCTCATCGAATTCTTCAGCAACAGCTTTTTCAGAAGAGTCAAGGGTAATCCTCTCATCTGAGAAAAGCATGAAATGATGAATAAGAATTTTTGCAGCCTCTTTCAACGCATTTTTAGGTTGAATGGACCCATCCGTTACAACTTCCAGCACCAACTTTTCGTAGTCAGTTTTTTGCTCTACGCGAAAATTCTCAATATTAAATGTCACATTTTTAATCGGTGTATGCACAGAATCGATTGCAATTCTTCCAAGCGAGGAACTTAATGACTTATTCTCTTCTGCAGGAACATATCCGCGACCTTTATCAACAGAAAGTTCAATAGTCAGTTTGACATTGGACTCCATATGACAAATAACAATCTCAGGGTTAAGCACCTGAAATACCGACAGGAATTTATTGATATCACCAGCTTTAAAATCCTTTTGCTGGGCGATAATAACAGAAACCTTTTCAGAATTTTCTGACTCAATTAATCTCTTGAACCTTATTTGTTTAAGGTTAAGGATAATTTCGGTAACATCTTCAATGACACCTTTAATGGTAGAGAACTCCTGCTCTACCCCTTCGATTTTCACTGAGGTAATGGCAAAGCCTTCCAATGAAGAAAGCAAAATCCTTCTCAGCGAGTTTCCGATGGTCACACCAAAACCAGGCTCAAGTGGGCGAAATTCAAATACCCCACGGCATTCATCGGCTTCCACCATGATTACCTTGTCAGGTTTCTGGAACGGTAATATTGCCA
>JBMOIP010000074.1:0-21416 GCA_049317265.1 Bacteroidales bacterium | reverse complement strand
TGGTTTTATTGAAATGACTTTGCCGGATAAACCTAAAAGTCGCTACCAGAAATATCGGCTGACCGAAAAAGGGAAGAAGCTGCTAAAAAATGATTAAATAGTTTGATTCGGCGTTGAAAATTCCATATTTATTTTCTGGGTCATAGACTTTTTAAAATTGTTTTACCAATCAGCCAAAAAACTTTTAATTGTTTCTAATAGTCATTTGATATCCAGCCTCAACAATACATCCTGGCGGTAACTGGTGCCAATCGGGATAACCTGGTTGCCAGTAAAAATCTGGTTTCCATCGATTTTGCTTATTTTTTCTTTATTGATCAGAAAAGATTTATGTACACGCAAGAAAAGATTTACCGGTAACCGGCTTTGCATTTCGGTCATGGTTTCGGCAGTTATTAGTACTTTTTCCTGCAAATGAACTTTCACAACGTTTCCATAAGCTTCAACAAATTGAATATCTGAAAAATCATTTTTATATTATTTACCATCTGATTTTATGAAACAGAAATTTTCAGTGATCATATTTGTTTTTGTTCAATCAATCGGTTTACGGCTTTCAGGAAGCGTTCAAAGCGGATAGGTTTAAGCAGATAATCATTCACTCCCAGGTCGAAAAAACACTGATAAACAAGCAAAAAGCTCCTTTGTGCAATTTAATGGGCGAAAGGACTTTCAAATCCAACAACATTAGTTGGCTCATACTTATGTGGGGAATTTCAGATGCAAGCTTTTTCGTTCCTTGTACCATATTTCCTTGCAGTATTTGCTTTGTAAGTAAAACACTAAATGCTGATTTACTATATGTTAAGATATGATCAGCAGTCCCAATATAGAACCTATCAGGGCATAAAGGAATGCTTAAAGCGGATATTTATTCAGCCTTTTGTAAAACATGCTACTTTTGCATTGAATTGGATGGGAGACAACAAGCCGTAATAAATGGGAAAGTCTGAAATATAATTAAGCGTAAACAAGAACCTGAAAAAAGAAACAATGTACTCAGCCATAATCATCGACGATGAACCTAATGCCGTTGTTTCACTTAGGTTGATAATCCAGGAATACCTGAGTGAAAGAGTCAAGGTGATTGGATCAGCGGGTTCGGTTAAAGAGGGCGTGGAATTGATCAGGAAGTTCAAGCCCGAAATAGTATTCCTTGACATTGAGATGCCCGTTGAAAGTGGATTTGAACTGTTCAGGCATTTTGAGACCGTTTCATTTGATGTGATTTTCACAACAGCCTATGCAAATTACGGCATTCAGGCAGTAAAGTGCGCTGCTCTCGATTACCTGCTCAAGCCTGTGAATCCTGTTGAAATAAGAGAATCATTAAAAAGGCTGGAACAAAGAAAGGGCCACGCAGCGCCCATGAAACAGATTGAACTCCTTCTGGCTAACCTTCAATCAAATTATGATTCGAATAAAATTGCCCTTCCTACCTCAACCGGGGTTGAAATGTATTCAGTAAAGGAGATTCTTTATTTTGAAGGCGATGGCAATTATTCAAGAATCATCACCAATTCAGGAAGGGACATTGTCATCAGCAAAACCTTGCAGTGGATGGAAGAGATTCTTCCTCCAGATTTCTTTATCCGCATTCATAAAAGCCATTTGGTTAACCTTGGCCATGTGAAAACCTTTGACAAGGCTTCAGGCAACACCCTGGTGCTTGACAACGGGGCTAAACTGGAGGTGGCCCATCGTCGAATCGACGAGATCACAGGCAGACTGCTTAACAGGTAAAACCGAATTTATTTGAGACTCCGCTACATACTGACATTTCTCGTTCTCCCTTTTATCGGACTGGCGCAGAATTATTATACTCAAACCTATACAATAAACGACGGGCTTCCCTCCAACCAGGTGAATTGCCTTTACCAGGACAATATCGGACGGCTCTGGATTGGCACAGACGCTGGAATCGGTATTTTCGACGGGTTAAATTTTAGCCTGATTGATCGAAGAGATGGATTGGCATCCAATGATATCCGGGCGATTCTCCAGGATGAACAAGGGGTTTTCTGGTTTGCTTGTTATGATGGTGGTTTGACCCGGTATGATGGAGTCCGTTTCACCAGTTTTTCTACAAAAGATGGATTTCATAGTAATTTCATCAGGCGATTATATTATTCAGCAACCTATAAAACCTTATTTATCGGAGCCAATGACGGATTTTACACATACCGTGACGGCAAATTTGTGTTTTATGGAAAAGCCAATGGAAAGTTGGATGAAGAACATGAAGTGCTCGGATTTCTTGAGGCCAGAGGGTTTGTCTATATTTTGTCGTTTCATTATTACCGGATAAAGTTTTATCCACAAACCGGGAAAGTTGAACCGATTATTGAAGACATGTCGGATATGCTACCTGAGATAGGAATTACATCTGCTATGATAACTACCCATGGTGACACGGTTTGGGGGAACCGCTTTGAGATCAATACCCGGGAAAACGCGACAATCCGGCTTAATCCTACAAAGCGCGGACTGGTTTTAGCCCTCTGTGAAGATCAAAAGGGCAACATCTGGTTCCCGCTGTTTGGTGTTTTTACTTCAGGAGTGCTTCGGTACAACGGATCCGAGTTGGAGGATATGACCGATTTGCTTGGTTTGAAAGATATTATGATCAACTATGTTCTTTTTGATAAGAATTCGGGAATACTGTGGGTTTCAACAGAGAAAAAAGGGTTAGTCAAGGTGACAGAATCTTTCATTAAAAAATTCCCACTGACCGACTTTTCTAAAAACCGTGGAGAATTCAGGAATCTCTACCATTTAAAAAACATTCTTTATCTGGTTTTTAAAGATTTGATAATAAAGCAATTTCCTGATGGCCGGAGAGAAGCATTCAGCGTTAAAAAGGTTGGAAACGCATTCTATCTCATACGAAATAATGGGGTTAATGACGGCCAGAATCAAAGAACGCGAGGGGGACCTGAATTCAATGAAATTTCTGCCGATCGTGACGGAAACCTTTGGGTTAGCACCACCGGTGGGTTCTTCCGACTTCCGGACCAGCCGGGAGCAAGTCCTGTCTCCATTACAAAATATGCCGGTATATTTGAAGGATTCATTGGGTTTGATAAAAACAATGACCTGTTTAATTGGGGATACTGGACGGATACCCTGCAGGTGATCAGACAACCCAATGTCAATCCGGACCCGACGCTTGAAACCTATACCCGGAAGAATTATGACCTGCCCAAGGAGATCACCCGCATGATTCCTTTTAAGGGAGGGATGGTGTTTTCAAGTTTATGGGGGGGGCTTTATTATTTTAACGGAAAGACATTTTCCAATCTGAATAAAACCTGTCCTTCTCTACCGGTAAATATTTCGAATATGTCAAAAGATCCGGCGGGAAATATCATGTACTGCACCAACACAGGGGAAATTGGTGCCGGATATCTGAAGGGAGATCAGTTTATTCAACATTTCCTGATAGATTCACTGAACAATGCTTTCGGAAGAAATTTTATCTGGCTGATCAGCAATAATACAGGCAGCATTTTTGTTGGCACCAATAAAGGGATGCTGATGCTCCGGGCTCCTTCATTGTTTTCTGGTGCGGAAAAAGATATTCGTTTTTTTTCAGCATCCGAAGGGTACTTTGATTACAGTGTCAACCATCCGGTAATTGATGCCAATGGAACCATCTGGCTGGCATCCCAGGAGAACCTGATAAAAATTGATACCCGGGAGATTTCTCAACTGAAACTCCCTAAACAGGAAGTTTTCCTGAATAAACTTGAGACTACAGGACGAATCTATGAGTTTACCGACAACCCGAAAGGCAGTAACTTAACAAATGAAGGAGCAGGTTGGCAATTTCCATTTCATGAAAGGAATCTCATTTTTTATTTCAGCAGTAGCAATATGCTGAATCCTGATAAAGATCAATTTTCAGTATGGTTGGATGGATTTGAAGGTTCGTACCGGGAAATTAGAACCGACAGAAAAGCTGTTTATACAAATCTCCCGGTGGGAAAATACCGGTTTATCGTCAGGATAACCAATCTCAGTTCCCAGAGGTCGCATACGAAAACGCTACTTGAGTTTTCCATCCTGCCCCCATTCTGGCAAACCTGGTGGTTTATTATGGTTTGCGGGATGCTTCTCCTGGCAATCATTCTGGGAATTTACTACCAGAGGGTGCAGGTAATCAGACGAAAAACAAGGATGAAACTCGAGATGGCCGAACTGGAAATGCAATCGTTGCAGGCACAAATGAATCCACACTTTGTTTTTAATGTGCTGAATTCCCTGCAACGATACATCCTTGAGCGAAATGCCAGCAAAGGAATACAGCTATTGTCGGACTTCTCATCCATGATCAGGCAAACATTCACCCTCGCATCGAAGAAAATGATTACCCTTCAGGAGGAGGTTACCTATCTTGAAAGTTACCTGAAACTGGAACAGGAGAGGTTTGCTGATAAATTTCTTTTTGAAATCACCACAGATGATTCTCTGCAACCAACCCGTATCCACATTCCTTCCATGCTAATCCAGCCGATGGTTGAAAATGCTGTCAAGCATGGACTTTCACCGCTGGAAGAAAGAATTGGCATGCTTACTGTTTCCTTTAGAGCGATGGATGAAGGTACACTGAAGTGTGTCATCACCGATAATGGAATAGGGCTGGAGCGGTCATTTGCCATGAAAGAGGAAACAACCACGCGCCTGTCGAGGGCTTTGAGTATCACCCAGCGCAGAATTGCCCTGTTCCGGCAATTTTACAAGAATCCCAGGTATATTGTAACTGTCAGCAACAGAAGCCTGTTAAATACAGGAGAAACAGGTGTTGTTGTTGAAATTATTTTGCCGGTCTGGCTGTTTAATGCTCAGGCACATTAAAAGTCAACACTTTTTCCGGGTTTAATTTTACGTTTACTCATTTAACAGGTACGTTTAAATGTGGAACTCACCCTCTGAATAATCCATTGATTTTTTAGCAACATAATAATTCAATTTTGATTCGGGAAAGAAGTCAAACAGTTGCTTCATTTTTCAATCACGAATTATTTTCCAAACTGAAATTTTATAAACCTAAAAAATCGCAATGTTATGCACAGAACCATTCAACTTTTGTTTGCACTGTTCCTGCTGTCAGTGAGCGCCTGGGGACAAAGTGCCATCATCGGAACAGGTACACTCAATACAAACAACCAGCCTGATCCACTTGACCGTGACAAGAATTTCATGCACTATCAGGTGGTCTATACCCAGGCGCAGTTAGTTACCGCAGGCATGCCCGCGGGTGCGAACATCACTGCCCTTGGTTTCTCGGTTACTCAATCGCCCGGAAATCTGGCAAATTTTGAGATTAGTCTGGGGCATACATTGCAGGCGACTGCAAATCCCTATATTTCATCAGGGTTGCTTATGGTCAAAGCACCGTTTACCTATCTTCCTGTTGTGAAAACTGCCGGGAATTTCGATATGATTACCTTTGATACCCCTTTTGTCTGGGATGGCACATCAAATATTGTCGTAAATACCTGTTCAGGGTTTAATGTAGCCGGATCTCCGAATGGAGGTTTAAGGCGTTTTACTGTGTTGGAAGCTTCACGTTACATCAGTCAGAATACGACATCAAGCTGTGCGCTGGCAACCAATACAAGTAGGAATGAACCGCCCAACATCAGGTTTGATTATACGACGGGAGGCGGTTGTACGGGTACGCCGAATCCGGGAAATACCCTTTCAACTGCGACTTCGGTTTGTCCTGGCATTCAGTTCACCTTATCGTTACAAAACAGCACGTCGGGCACAGGGGTATCCTATCAGTGGGAATCTTCGACGGATGGAACCATTTATGCCAGTGTAGGATCATCAGGAAACAACGACACCTATACTACATCTCAATCATCCGCGAAATATTATCGGTGCCAGGTCACATGTGCTGCAAATACAGGAACCTCAGCGCCGGTATTGGTTTCAATGAATTCAATCTGGAACTGCTATTGTCCTTCAGCGGCTTCGTTTTTGGACTACGAGGATATCACCCGCGTTCAATTTGGCAGTTCGCTCAACAATACAAGTGCATGTGGAAGCCTCACGGGGACACAAGGTACCGCCACGGGATCAGCAGATTTGTACAGTAATTTCACATCCATTGCCCCAACCAATATTGTTCAGGGTACTACCCATTCAATAACTGTCAGAATTAGCCAGTGCGATGGAGGAGCATCCGCTCATCAGGTTCGTGTCTATTTCGATTGGAATCAGAACGGAGTGCTAACCGATGCTGGCGAAGAATATGTCTTGTGGGCATACGCCAGTGAACAGACGCATACAATCACCGAAAACATTTTTGTTCCGGTTGGAGCAGTAACCGGGAACACGCTGATGAGGATTGTATGCAAGCAATCCTCCACCATTGGCCCATGTATGGTTAGCTCCTATGGTGAAACCGAAGATTACAAGGTAAATGTTCTCCCTGCTCCGGCGTGTCTTCCCCCCGCCTTTTTAACAGCCGCCCCTGGTGCGTATAAAGCGGATCTGGCCTGGACGGAAAACGGCACAGCCTCTCAATGGGAAATTGAATGGGGTTCTTCGCCATTTACACCCACCGGTGTGCCAAATGTTACAGACATTATTAACACGAATTATTTTTTGACCGGGTTGTCACCCGAGACTAATTACAGCTATTATGTGAGGTCTAATTGCGGGGGGACATTCAGCACATGGACAGGTCCGAAAACATTTACTACGTCAAAGGTCTTGACAGTAAACCCTACCTATCTTGACTTCAGGTACGTTCCTGCGGGCTTAACATCTTCTGCCCTTTCCTTCACGGTTTCCGGTATTGAACTGTCCGGCTATCCTGATCAGATTGTAGTGACAGCACCCGATGATTTTATGGTTTCGTTGAACAGCGCAACGGGATTTGGTCCAAGTGTCTCAATTCCGTATACAGGTCCCACCCTCCTGTCTGTGCCAGTTTATGTAAAATTCAGTCCGGCTGTTGCCAATACAGCCTATGCCGGCAATGTCAACATTACCGGAGGAGGCGGTACGGCCATTGTTTCCGTATCAGGGACCAGCGATTTGTTCTCTTCCTATTGTTTATCCATACCAACCGGTGCAGGTGATGAGGAGATCCTTGGGGTAACCGTTAATGGAGCTACCAACAACTCCAACTGTACAACCCCGGCACCGGGTCCCGGTTCCATCCTGAACCGCTATTCCAACTTTTTCACACTGGCTCCCCTTACCTCTCTCGAACCAAACAACACCTACAGTTTCAGTATCAATGAAGATGAGTGCGACGGACCCCCTTATTATGGCAATGGATGTGCCATCTGGATTGATTTTAACCAGGATGGTGATTTCGGTGATGCAGGAGAACAGGTATTTGTTGAATCATCAACCAGCAGCAGTCCGCGTACGATTGATGGTAATTTTACAGTGCCGGCAGGAGCCGTTTTAGGTCATACCGGTATGAGAATAATTGTGGCTGAAAGTTATTGGGGTGCAAATTTAACGCCTTGCATGAGCTATGAATATGGCGAAACAGAAGATTACAAGGTAAATATTGTTGCACAACAATTTCCAACCATCACAGGCAATGCCCTTGTATGCCAAGGCAGTGCAGGTAATATTTATTATACTGAAGTTGGTAAAACAGGATATGCATGGGCGATTTCTTCCGGCGGAACCATTACCGGCGGGGGTACGAGCCTGGATAATAATTTGACTGTGACCTGGACAGGATCAGGGGCACAAACAGTGAGTGTTAATTACAACAACTCATCAGGGTTTCCAGGTCCCACGCCAACTATTTACAATGTACAGGTAAACCCACTTCCCGGAGTTGCAGGTACCATAAACGGGGCAACTACAGTTGCTCAGGGTGAAACCGGCTTGCTCTATAATGTGACGCCGATACCTGATGCGACTGGGTATAACTGGGTTTTGCCCTACGGTGCAACCATTATTTCCGGGACAAATACCAACAGTATTACCGTAAATTTTGCACCTGATGCATTGTCAGGGACAATGACTGTAACAGGAATAAATGATTGCGGGTCAGGTCCAATTTCCCCGGAACTGAATATCACGGTAAACCCTTCAGTACCTGTAAGCCTCGAGATCGGCACAGAAATAGTTAACGGTGTGAATTGTTACAATGCTATAGGAACAATCACAGTAGCTGGCGGAAACGAAACATTTACTGTGACGGGTAGTGGCAATGCAACCTTTATAGCCGGATTGAATATAATATTCCTTCCGGGAACGACGGTACTATCAGGCGGTTTTTTGCATGGGTATATTGCCCCTGATGGCCCTTTCTGTAGCAATACAAAAGAAAGTTCAACCAACACAGATTTGACAGAATTCCCAATAGGAAAATCGACTACTAATTTCAGCATTTATCCCAACCCGACGAATGGAAACATTACATTGATACGGAAGGGTGAACAGGCTGCCAATGATATGACGATTAAGATTTACAACATGAGCGGCAAATTGGTTTATGCCGAAAACAGCATTTGTCAGAAGAGTCATGAAATCCGATTAACTGATATCCCTGCCGGACTTTATTTCGTTAAAGTGATTGCAGGAGACTATGTTGAAACCACCAAATTGATAAAAATCAAATAGGCTACAATTGACAACTAAAGGACTGATTGAAATGACGTTATAAGACGTTTTTCAATCAGTCCTTTAGTTTTGATGTTAATAGCATGCTAACCAAAACGAACTAAATTTATGAAAAAAATTATTTTGATTATTTTTGTCATTTTCTTAACTGTCAGTAATAACTTCGCACAACTTACCGGAACGAAGACGATTCCAGGTAATTACCCCAGCCTTGCATCTGCAATCAATGCACTAAATACCCAAGGAGTTGGATCCGGCGGGGTTACATTCAATATTGCCGCAGGATATACTGAAACATTAGGATCACTCAATGCCGGTCTGATTACCGCATCGGGTACTGCGTCCAACCCTATCATCTTCAAAAAGATTAATACCGGAAATAATCCTGTGATTTCCGGGTTCACTGCGGCACCAGGATCAACTGATTATATTATCGCCCTGCAGGGAACCGATTATATTACGTTTGACGGGATCGATCTTGCCGACCCAACAGGTGCCATTGAATGGGGATACGCTGTTTTAAAAGCTTCTGCTTCGAACGGATCTCAATATGTAACCATTAAAAACAGCAATATCACCCTGAATAAAACCAACACCGGCACCTATGGAATCTATTCGGACAATGTGACACCATCTGCTCCAACCACCGAGCTGACAATTACGGCCAGTTCAGGATCCAACTCAAACAATAAGTTTTTCAACAATAATTTCGTCAATTGCTATTCAGGCATATGTCTTTGGGGCTTCTACAATGATGCTTCCCCATTTTCTTTTTATGATCAGAATGTAGAGGTTGGCAAAGATGGCGCCAACACCTTTTCCGACTATGGCGGTGGATCCGTATCTGCTTATGGAATCTATGCTGGCGCCCAGAACAACATCACCATTGCCAACAATACTTTTTCCGGCATAATAAACAACACCTTCGCTACCGCCTATGGGATCAGTCTGAGTTATATGAAAAATGCAAATTGTAACATGTACAATAATCATATTAGTTTGACTTACAATGGTTTTGGTCATTTTTATGGCATTTATCATGCTTCAAATACCAGCGGGACATCAAATACCAGTAACATCTACAATAATACCATCGCCAATTGTGCCGCTCCAAATGCAACTTCAAATTCCTGGAATGGATTTTGGGTTCAGGGAGGCAAAACGACGAATTTCTATGGCAACAGTGTAACCAACAATATTTATGGGTCATCAACAACCCCTGCTACCGGGGTGATCAATTACATTTACCTTGACTGTGCCCAGGATGGCGCTTATCCGGGTCAATATAATGTTTACAACAATACAGTATCGAACAACAGTAGAATTCAAATGACGCCGGGGTCAGGCATAGGGTATTATCTTTATGTACTTGGGTCGGGACTTGGAACAATCAATGTTCATAATAATACCATTGAAAATCAATCAGCAGGGTCAACCGGGAATCAGTATGGCTTGTATATCCGGAACTGGGGGGCATCGAATATTTACAACAATACCATCAGCAATATTTTAAACAGCAACGGAGGAATTGTTCATGGCATTTATAATTATTATGGCGTGGGTGAGTGTAAATACTATAATAACAAGATTGACAATCTGAATGGATTGGGTGCAAACAGCAGAGTGTATGGCATTTACCACCTTGATGGCCCCAATACTTATTATTACAACAACTTTATCTCAGGGCTCAATGCTCCGGCAGCCTCCCATGAAATGGCCATAGCCGGAATGTATTTTGCCGCCGGCACTTTTATCGGAGCCTATTACAACACCATTTATCTGAATGCTTCCTCCTCTTCGGCAGATTTCGGATCAGCCGGAATCTATGCCGGCACAGCTCAGGTGGTTGATCTGAGGAACAACATCATTGTCAACAATTCAACACCTGGCGGGCCAGGTGCTCTTACTGTCGCATTGCGTTATGCCAACCCCATAACAGCCACGAATTATGCACAAACCTCGAACAATAATAACTTTTATGCAGGGCCTCCCAGCCAGAACAACCTTATCTATTATGATGGACAATATATGGATCAGATTCTGGAAACCTTCAAGGTCAGGGTTGCTCCCCGGGATGCGGCTTCCGTGACAGAAAACCCTCCTTTCATAAACAATACCGTCGCCCCCTATGACCTCCACCTGAATTCAAATGTTCAAACACTTTGTGGTGATCGCGGTACTCCAGTGATCACGCCAATCGCAGTAACCACAGACTATGACAGCAATCTGCGAAACCTTTCTATGCCTGATATCGGTGCAGATGAATTCGTTTCACTCCCCTATCCGACCATCACAGGGCCATCATCCGTTTGTAACGAAAGCATTGGAAATGTATATACCACTGAAGCCGGCTATACAGGTTATTCATGGCTGATTTCTCCGGGAGGAATAATAACCGCTGGCGGTTCCTCCGGCGACAATGTGGTTACTGTAACATGGACTGTATCAGGCACACAAACGGTAAGTGTTAATTACAACAACTCAGCCGGATTGCCTGCTCCGGTTCCAACCATTTATAATGTAACTGTAAATGCCATCTTGCCCGTCAATGTGAATATTCTGGCCTCATCAAACCCTGTTTGTGAAGGTTTGCAGGTAACCTATACTGCATACCCGACAAATGGAGGACCTGTTCCCGGTTACCAATGGCAACTGAATGGCAATAATGTGGGAAACAACAGTGCTGTCTACTCCGGGTTTCCTGTTAACGGAGACCTTGTGAGGTGTATTCTTACCTCAAATCAGGCCTGCATATCAGGTAATCCTGACACCTCAAACACCCTTGCCATGACCGTGAACCCCACTCTTCCGGTATCTGTTTCCATCGTTGCTGACAACAATCCTGTTACCGGCGGTACCCCTGCCACCTTTACAGCATTTGGGATAAACGGAGGCACGAATCCATTCTACCAGTGGAGGGTTAACGGAGTGAACGTTGGCGCCAATTCTACTCAGTATTCCTATGTTCCGCTCAATGGAGATATGGTTACCTGTATTTTTACATCCGGCGAAATGTGTGTGACCATAAATCCGGCCACCTCAAATACAATTGTAGTTACGGTTATCACTGGAACAGATGATCTGTCATCTGCAGGTGAACTCCAAAAGTTTACTCTCAACCCAAACCCTTCCTATGGTAAATTTTTACTGGAACGATATACAAATTTACCAGCCGGGACTCTTACGGTAGAAGTGTATTCCATGATGGGCGAAAGAGTTTTTAATGAATCATTTCCTGAATTTATAAAGCACGAATTCGACTTAACCAATGTGCCCGTTGGTATCTATTTTATACATTTGAAAGCTGAAGGCTCTACCAGAACTTTAAAACTGGTGAAAACCAGGTAAAATAAGTCCTGAAGACAAAATCACTTACAAAAGGCGGCATAGATATGATGACCATGGGGATTGATATCGGAAGTTCCTTCATAAAGGTGGCCATTTATGATTTGGAGACCGGAGCATGCAGGGCCCATTCCCAGGTGCCGGAATCGGAGATGCCCATTATATCAATAAATCCCGGTTGGGCAGAACAGTCGCCTGAAATGTGGTGGAATTATACAAAACTTGCCATAGGTGAAGCGATTAATAAAATTGGAACCTCCGCAACGGCCATTGGCGCCATTGGCATCACTTACCAAATGCATGGTTTGGTGTGCATTGACAAGCATGGAAACGCATTGAGGAACTCGATTATATGGTGCGACAGTCGCGCTGTTGAAACCGGCAACCAACTTGCCCGGCAATTGGGAACAGAGTATTGCCACGAACACCTTCTCAACTTCCCGGGGAACTTTACTGCTTCCAAACTCCAATGGGTAATGGACCATGAACCTGAACTGTTTGAAAAAATCCACCATGTCATGTTGCCCGGTGACTATATTGGATATCGGCTCACAGGAGAAATAAACACTACCGTTGGTGGGTTATCAGAAGGCATTTTCTGGGATTTTCGGGAAGACCGGGTATCAGAAAAGTTGCTCCGGGTATCCGGAATATCAGAGGAACTTCTCCCCAATATTGTTCCAACTTTTGGAGAGCAGGGAAGGTTAATGCCAGCCATTGCTTCTGAACTTGGCCTGACTTCAGGCATTCCGGTTTCCTATCGCGCTGGCGATCAGTCAAATAACGCCTTTTCGCTTAATGTTCTTAATCCGGGGGAGGTAGCTGCAACAGCCGGCACATCGGGAGTGGTATATGGAGTTACAGACAGGTTGATCTCCGATCCTTTATCCCGGATCAATACATTTGCCCATGTAAATCATACCCAAAAGACACCCCGGTATGGAGTGCTTTTATGCATCAACGGAACTGGAATTCTGAATTCCTGGCTCCGTAAGAATGTAGCAAATGGTGCGGCTTATTCACGTATGAATGAAGATGCCGCGAAAACTCCGGCCGGTTCGGAAGGGCTGATGATCCTGCCTTTCGGAAATGGAGCTGAACGCATGTTACAGAACCGCGAAACTGGTTGCCAGATCATCGGTTTAAACTTCAACCGTCATGGTCAGGCACACTTATATCGGGCAGGGCTGGAGGGCCTTGCTTTTGCATTTCGGTACGGAATAGAGGTGATGAAAGATGCAGGGCTAAATCCTGTTGCAATCCGGGCTGGAAATGCCAATATGTTTCTGAGTCCATTGTTTCGTCAAACCCTGGCGGATGTTTGTAATGTTACAATTGATATTTATAGTACCAACGGTTCGATAGGTGCAGCTCTGGGGGCGGCTGTGGGCACTGGCTTTTATTCGGGGATAGGAGAAGCATCCACCAAAATTAAAAAAGTCATGGTCATCGAAGCATCAAGTCAACGCGAATTAATGGAGGAATACTATTGGAGATGGAAAAACCATTTGATCAGCATGCTGGCTGAAATGGAAATTACAATAAAAAATTGACAAGATGAATGTTTTAATTGGCGATAAGCAATTTTTTCCTGGCATCGGAAAAATAAAATTTGAAGGTAATGAGACAAAAAATCCATTGGCCTTCCAATACTATGATGAAGATCTCGAAGTGGCAGGAAAGAAGCTAAAAGACCATCTCCGGTTTTCGATGGCCTATTGGCATACGATGTGCGGAACAGGATCAGATCCCTTCGGCGCCGGGACCAGGATTTTTCCCTGGGAGGCTTCACCTGACCTGATGCAGCGCAACCACGACCGGATGGATGCTGCATTTGAACTTATGACCAAACTGGGCATCCACTTTTGGTGTTTTCACGATACCGATATTACCGGAGATGGATCGGTTAAGGAGATTGAAGAACGACTCCAAAAAATGGTCGGTTATGCTGCTGGTAAACAAAAAGAATCAGGAATACAATTGTTGTGGGGCACGGCCAATGTTTTCACCAATCCGAGGTACATGAACGGGGCATCCACCAATCCCGATTTTCTCGTCTTGGCCCATGCCGGATGCCAGGTGAAAAACGCACTTGATGCGACCATGACGCTGGGCGGCGAAAACTATGTATTCTGGGGAGGGAGGGAAGGGTATCTTACCCTTTTAAATACCGATACAAAGCGGGAAAAAGAGCATCTTGCAAAGTTTCTGACCATGGCCCGGGATTATGCGCGCAAACAAGGGTTTATGGGAACTTTTCTCATTGAACCCAAACCAATGGAACCAACCAAACACCAATACGACTTCGATGCCGAAACCGTTATCGGATTTTTGCGTCATTATGGGCTGGATAAGGATTTTAAACTCAACATTGAAGTAAACCATGCAACGTTGGCGGGCCATACCTTTCAGCATGAACTGCAGATGGCTGTTAACGCCGGGTTGCTGGGTAGTATTGATGCCAACCGCGGGGATTACCAGAATGGATGGGATACAGACCAGTTCCCGGTCAACCTCTATGAAACTACTGAAGCCATGTTGGTCATCCTTGAGGCGGGAGGGTTCACAACGGGCGGGATCAATTTTGATGCCAAGCTCCGGCGCAATTCCACCGATCCTCAGGATATCTTTATTGCCCACATTGCCGCAATGGACACTTATGCACGCGCACTGATGATTGCAGAGCGGATTCTTCGGGAATCAGATTACTGCTCACTCCGGAAACAGCGATACGCCTCTTTTGATCAGGGAAATGGGAAAGCGTTTGAAGATGGAGGACTTTCTCTGGAGGATTTAAAAAGGATTGCTTTCATGGAAGGTGAACCGCAAATGAGAAGCGGCAGGCAGGAACTATTGGAACAAATGCTGTCGCGCTATATATGAACGGGATGAAAAATTCACAAGTGAATTTGAAATATGTTTGGTCCTTGACACTTGTAGCCACCCTTGGTGGACTGCTTTTCGGATATGATACGGCTGTTATCTCAGGAACAGTCAATTCTTTGAAAATTAATTTTATCGACCCAAGGAATCTTCCCGAGACAACAGCCAACTCGCTCCTGGGTTTTATCGTTTCCAGTGCGTTGATCGGTTGCATCATCGGAGGACTCATCGGGGGATGGATGGCGCTACGGTTAGGGAGAAGGAATAGTATGATCTGTGCTGCCATCCTACTCATATTATCTGCAATCGGTTCTGCTTTCCCGGAGTTGTTCTTCGAATCATCCGGTGAGCATGTTGCCGGGTTCCTGACACCATTCATCATCTACAGGGTGATCGGAGGTGTTGGCGTAGGTTTGGCTTCAATGCTTTCACCCATGTACATTGCTGAGATCGCACCAGCCTCAAAACGGGGCAATTTGGTTTCGTGGAACCAGTTCGCCATCATCTTCGGGATGCTGGTGGTCTATTTTGTAAACTATTCTATCGCAAGAATGGGTAATGAAGCGTGGCTCCACCAATCTGGCTGGAGATGGATGTTCTTTTCTGAAACCATTCCGGGTGTAGTCTTTCTGGTACTCCTGTTTTTTATACCAGAGAGCCCACGATGGCTGGTGATCAGAAAGCGGGAAGGTCCAGCCCTGGAAATTCTTGCAAGAATCAACGGAAAAGCACAGGCTCGGCAAATGATTGAAGAAATCAGGGAGACCATTTCCAACACTGGAAATTCCAGGCTTTTCTCTTATGGGTTTTTAATTGTGGGAGTTGGCGTTTTGCTTTCAATATTTCAACAATTTGTGGGTATCAATGTAGTACTTTATTATGCCCCTGAAATTTTCCGGAACATGGGTACCAGCAAAGATATCTCCTTACTCCAGACCATTATTGTCGGAATTATTAACCTTATATTTACCGTCATTGCTATTTTTACAGTTGATCGCTATGGCCGCAAACCACTTCAGATTGCGGGAGCCCTGGGAATGGCATTCAGCATGATTGCACTTGGATTTACATTCTATTTTCAAAGAATTGGGTTGGCTGCCCTTGTTTTCATGCTTTTTTACGTCGCCTCATTTGCCATCAGCTGGGGACCGGTAACGTGGGTATTGCTATCAGAAATATTTCCCAACCGTATTCGTGGACGTGCCATGGCTATTGCTGTTGCGGCACAGTGGTTTTCCAACTATCTTGTTTCGTGGACGTTTCCAATGATGGATAAAAGCTCATACCTCAACAATCTTTACCACCATGGATTTGCCTATTGGATTTACGGTTTGATGGGGATATTGGCTGCCTTATTTATGTGGAAAATGGTTCCTGAAACCAAAGGTAAAACTCTCGAGCAGATGGAAACCTTGTTTGGAAAGAATTTAAAACCTAAAAACCAATGACTCTGTAGCCCGATGGTAAAGAAATTAATACTCAGTGTCCTGCTTTCCGGATTCATAGGAATAGGTTTTACCCAACCAGGTATTAAATCCGACCTCCCGGATGTTCAATCTTCCAGGCTGTTCTCCGATGCTCGCCCATGGACTCGCTGGTGGTGGTTTGCCTCTGAAATCCAAAAGGATGACATTGCAGATAATCTGATCTGGTTGAAAAACAATGGTTTTGGTGGAGTTGAAGTGGCCTGGGTCTATCCACTCAACCGTATGAAAAAAGACACATTGAACTATACGCCCCGGCAGGCCTGGCTCGGCCCTGAATGGACAGAAATGGTGGCATATGCAAAAAAATGTGCCGATAGCCTTGGTTTAGGTTGCGACTTTACTTTTGGTTCCCTTTGGCCATTCGGGGATACCCGGGTTCCGAGGGAAGACGCCACAAGATCCATGACCGATACCGCCTGGCGACAAGAAATCACGGCTTCGTGGGATTATCCAAAAAAAGGTTTGGTCATTGACCATCTAAACCGGAATGCGTTTAATAATTATGCTGAACGTACCGGGAATGCACTGAAACCAGCCCTTCAAGGTTCTGTGTCAGGTCTTTTCTGCGACTCCTGGGAGGTAGATGCCAAAAACCTGACCACCCCTGCATTTTCCGACAAATTTGAGCAAAAATACGGGTATTCAATTGCAGGGTATAAAGACAGTCTTTATTCTAACCGCGAACCTTTTAGTCAGGTGCGTTATGACTATATGAAACTGTTGTCGGAATTTGTCATTGAGGAATTTTACAAACCCTATAACCTGAAGTGCCATGAGTTGGGAGCTTATTCACGGGCACAATGTTCCGGAGCACCCTGCGATATTATCTCCGCTTATGCTGTTTTGGATGTGCCGGAAAGTGAAGCATTGCTGTATGAGCCCTCGTTTGCGAATATCGTGGCATCTGCCGCCGGATTGTCCGGCAAGCCGGTGGTTACCTCAGAGACCTTTACCTGCCTTTACGGCTGGCCACGGGACCATCATTCTCAGGAGCAGACTGCCGACCTGAAACTGCTGGCCGATGCCCTGTTTGCCAATGGGGTGAACCAAATTATCTGGCATGGGAAACCCCTCAATCCTGCTGGTCTGGACACAGTGAAGTTTTATGCTTCGGTCCATGTCGGACAAACCGGATCTCTTTCAAAAGAGATTCTGGCGTTCAACAAATACATGGAGAAAATATCAGTGTTCATGAAGCAGGGCAAATCCTTTTCCAGTGTGGCGGTCTATCTGCCTACCGAGGATTCATGGGTTGCAGGGGAACTGCCGGCTGAAAAACAATTTATCTGGTCGTGGGGTGAATATGAAATGCGTTATACCTATCTCCCGGAAGAATTAAAACCCTGGCGGCCTTTATGGATCAACAGCGAATTTCTTCAAAAATCTGTTTACATGGACGGTTTTCTGAAAATCGGAGATTTGTCGTTCAACACCTTGTATGTGGATGTTAAATACCTCGATATTTCAACGCTCAAACGCATTACGGAACTCGCAAATCGGGGGTTGGCAATCTGCCTTATTCAGATACCAAAGGAACCTGGGATGAACCTGTCACCGGAAGCATATTCAACTTTATTAAAAAAACTGAAGTCATTTCCAAATGTGAAAACTACCTGGCAGGAGGTGAAAAATGTTCCACCACTTGTCATGGGTAACATGGAATCCGATTTCTGGTGCAGGGAGACTAAGGATGGGATGTATCTCTTCTTTGCAAATCCGAAATCACGGCGTCTTACTTTTCCCCTGGATTACGGACAGTCATTAAACGAGCAGAATTTTGTCAATAAAATAGTGATCAATTACCGGGGTAAAAAGATTCACTATACCCTTAAATTTCAACCCTATCAATCATTGTTAATCCATGTGGGAAAGACGGGAGACATCAAACCTGTTGATATTGAATTTATACCGAAAACACCAATATTCCAACCAAGAATCAAAAAAGGAAAAGAGAGATGGGAAGTGGATATTCAGAAAAAATAGTGTTTCCAATATTATTGCTGTTATTTTTATCTGCGCCTGGAAAAAGCCAGTGCCAGAATCCAATTGTTCCTCCGGGGATTTATATAGCCGATCCATCTGCACATGTATGGCAGGATGGCAAATTGTACATTTATGGCTCACGAGATGAAAGCCCAGATTATTTTTGTTCCTACAGGTACCATGTGCTGTCGACCCCTGATCTTGAAACTTGGACGCTTTTTCCCGATGCTTTTGCTTCCAAGGGGGAAGCGGATGCTGTATTATATAGCGATGATTATCTATATGCCCCTGATGTTCAGTATAAAAATGGACTATATTATCTCTTTTACTGCCTTGCAAACCGGGATGCAACCGAAGGGATCGCCGTTTCTGAAAAGCCTGAAGGACCTTTCAAAGGTGGAAAGATATTGAAAACAGGAAAGTTCAATGAAATTGATCCATGTGTTTTTATGGATGACGACGGACAAGGGTATTATATCTGGGGACAATTCAGCGCTAAAATAGCCAGGCTTAAACCAAATATGATGGAGATTGATTCTACGACCATCCGCGACGAGATTGTCACAGAGAAGGAACACCGATTTCATGAAGGAGGTTACATGGTAAAGCGAAACGGCATCTATTACTTTATTTATTCAGGGCTGAGTATCAAGGATATGCCCACTTGTATTTCCTATGCCACATCGTCTTCTCCATGGGGCCCTTTTAAATATGGCGGTGTGATTATCAATAATGACGGATGTGATCCGGGAAACTGGAATAATCATGGATCACTTGTTGAGTTCAAAAAAAAATGGTATGTTTTTTATCATCGTTCTACCCACAATTCAAAGATGATGAGAAAGGCCTGTGTTGAACCTATTTTTTTTAATTCCGATGGCAGTATCAATGAAGTGGAAATGACATCGCAGGGGGCAGGTCCGCCAATCAGTGCATTTCAGATTATTGAAGCAGAGCGGGCTTGCCTTTTAAATGGTCACCTCAGAGTACAGGCATTCTCTGACAATGCGGAGGAACTTGCCGGGATTTACAGCAGGGATCGTGCAGTGTATAAATACATTGATTTCGGGAATGGAGCAAATCAATTGACCCTCCGGGTTAAGTCAAATGGCAAGACCGGGAAAATCAGGTTGATCCCCGACAAACCATGGTTGTCGTCCATTGCTTCTATCGATATGAAAGCATTTAAAGACAATTCCGGTTGGCAGGAAATAACCGTAAAAACCAAAACTATTACAGGTATACATGCCCTTTGGCTGGTGACTCAGGGAGAGGAGGGGGAGCTTTTTTCCGTCGACTGGTTTAAATTTGCCAATAGCGATGTCGAACTTGGTGAAATTCCATAGATCAATCGCTATCACTGATTCTTACATTTGTTAAATTTAAAAATCGCATATGAAAAGGTTAATGTTATTTTTTATTATCACATGCCTCGCAGCAGAAATCAATGTTTGGGGAGCAAATAAATATGTTGTTTTCCTCAAGGATAAAAACAACAGTCCGTATACGCTTTCAAATCCGCAGGAATTCCTGTCCCAGAGGGCCATAGAGCGACGGAATAAGTTCAATATTCCATTTGATGAAAAGGACTTGCCCGTTACTCCATCTTACATATCCCAAATTGTCGCTACAGGCGCTGTTGCACTGTATCCACTGAAGTGGATCAACGCGGTAGTGATTTTTGCGGCCGATGCCGGTATTCTGAATGCAGTTGCGACGCTGCCATTTGTTGATCATATTAGTCCGGGGAACAAGGCGCCTCACCAGTCAGGCAAAGACAGGTCGGCTATAAATCAGATCGGAGGAATCCCACCTTATTCAACAGGGCCTCCCACAATCCCTTCCAACAATAGAAGCACAGGCAGCCTGGATTATGGAACAGCCTGGAATCAGGTTTCCATGATCGGCCTCCACAATCTTCATGATATGGGATACACTGGGCAGGATAGGATGATTGCGGTTCTCGATGCCGGTTTCTGGGATGTGGATCAGGGTGTGGCTTTTTCATATCTATGGCAAAACAACCTGATCGCCGGAACCCGTGATTTTGCTACTCCGGGGGGTAATGTATTTATGAATCATACACATGGAGAAAGTGTACTGTCGATTATGGGGGCAAATTTGCCAGGACAGATCATTGGAACAGCACCTGATGCAACGTATTGGCTGATAAGAACTGAGGATGCCTGGGGGGGAGAAAGTCTCTTGGAAGAGTATAACTGGGCAGCGGGAGCAGAACTTGCCGACAGTGTTGGTGCTGACATCATCTCCTCCTCCCTCGTTTATACAACCTTTGACGATCCGGCATATAATCACACTTATTCCGATCTAAATGGGAACACAACACCGATAACCATTGCATCCGATAGGGCTGCCAGTCGCGGAATGCTGGTAATCAACGCTGAAGGCAATGACGGAGAAAAACCCTGGTATTATATGGGCGCCCCGGCGGATGGGGATAGTGTCTTTTCTATAGGAGCAGTAGATGAGAAAGGAATTTACCAGGCGTTCTCCGGCAAAGGACCGACAGCTGATGGACAGATCAAGCCAGACGTGCTTGCCCAGGGGTATAACACAGCCATGATTTATGGAAATGGAGTTCTCACAGTAGGGACGGGAACTTCTTTTGCCACGCCTGTTATTTCCGGCGCTCTGGCTTGTCTGTGGCAATCGGTACCAGCAGTTTCAGCCGAGGATATCCGCAATGTCGTGCGAAATACAGCATCAAATTCGGCATCTCCTGATAACTTTTCAGGTTGGGGGATCCCCAATATCATGGCAGCCCGGGCAGGTTTGATCTCGTTGTCATCTGGCTCGTCGAAAGCATTGATTGCTCCGGTTTTCAGTCTCGTTCAAAATCCATTTGAAAATTTGCCGGTTCTAAAGATCCAAGGTGAAATTAATTCTCCTCTGGAATTAGAAATATTTTCTGCCAATGGAAAATTGTTGCATTTATCCCGCATTGCAACAAATTCTCCAAAGCATATGGAATTAAAGGCATTCAATAATCTCCCTACAGGATTGTACTTGATCCGGTTGCATGATGATATACATTATGAAACCTTGCAGGCCATCAAACTATAACCGTCAAATTACTTCCAATCCTTT